>JABURR010000028.1 GCA_014762635.1 Paracoccaceae bacterium | reverse complement strand
GCCGTAGACCTTGACGAATTTCGGCGGCTTGGGGTTCAGGCCCAGCATGTCTTCAAGCACCAGGATCTGACCGTCACACTCGGCCGAGGCGCCGATGCCGATGGTGGGGATGTCGATCTGCTTGGTGATCTTGGCGGCCAGCGGTTCCACCATGCCTTCGAGCACCAGCGCGAAGGCGCCGGCCTCGGCCACGGCCTTGGCATCAGCCTCGTGCAGGGGCCAGGTGTCTTCCTGCCGCCCTTGGGTCTTGAACCCGCCCATCACGTGGCTCGACTGCGGGGTCAGGCCGATATGGGCCATCACCGGGATGCCGCGCTCGGTCAGGAAGCGGATCGTCTCTGCCATGCGGGCGCCGCCTTCCAGCTTCACCGCGCCGCACTGGGTTTCCTTCAGGATCTTCGCGGCATTGCGGAAGGCCACCTGTGGGCTTTCCTCGTAGGTGCCGAAAGGCATGTCCACGACGATCAGCGCGCGCTTGGTGCCGCGCACCACGGCGCGGCCATGCATGATCATCAGGTCGAGCGGCACGCCGATGGTGGTCTCCATTCCGTGCATCACCATCCCGAGGCTGTCGCCCACGAGGATGAAATCGGCGTAGTTATCCACGATGGCGGCAGTATGCGCGTGATAGGAAGTCAGCGAGACGATCGGGTCGCCCCCCTTGCGCGCGGCGATCTGGGGCACGGTGATCCGGCGAACGGGTTTCTGGGTCGACATGTCAGGTCTCCTTTGGGGTCACGACGCGCTGATCGATAAGTAGCACTTCACCGAAGGCCACGGAAAGCATGATGGCGGTGGGGCCGGTGAGCGGCCCGGGGATCTCTTCTAGGCTCTCAGCGGCCACGACATCGAGCCCCTTGAGCGCGGCCCGGGGCTCGGCGGCGATGGTTTCGGTGATGGTGTCGCGAAGCTCTTCGAGGGTGGTGCCGGATGCGGCAAGCCTCTCGGCCGCGTCAAGGGCGCGGCTCAGCACCACGGCGGCAGCGCGATCCTCGGGTGTGAGGCGCACGTTGCGCGAGGACATGGCCAGCCCGTCGGCTTCGCGCACCGTGGGAAGGCCTACGATCTCGATCGGCATGTGCAGGTCGCGCACCATGCGCCGGATGACCTGAAGTTGCTGGTAGTCCTTCTCGCCGAACATGGCGAGATCGGGCTGGATGATGTTGAAGAACTTGGTGACTACGGTCGTCACACCCCGGAAATGACCGGGCCGCACTTTCCCGTGCAGCATGTTGGCGAGCCGCGTGGTCTCGACGATGGTCTCGGCGCCTTCGGGGTAGATCTCCTCGGGCTGGGGCAGGTAGACCGCGTCAACGCCCTCGGCGCGGAGCATTTCCAGATCACGCTCGGTATCGCGCGGATAGGCGGCGAGGTCGCCCGCGTTCTCGAACTGGGTGGGGTTCACAAAGATCCAGACCACGACCCGATCGGCCCGTTCCCGCGCGCCGCGCACCAGTTCCATGTGGCCCTCGTGGAGGAAGCCCATGGTGGGCACCAGCCCGACCGTCTCTCCGGCAGCGCGGTAGCCTGCGACCGCCGTGCGGATCTCGGATTTCGTGGGGCAGATCAGCATCTTCCTCTCCGCGGATATCACGGCGCCCTTCTACCCCTGCGCCGGGGTGGCGGCAAGCGTGGCCAAGGGGCTGTCTGCCCCCTCTTGCCCCTTGCGGGGCAATTCACCCCCGAGGATATTTTTCAACAGAAGAAGGGGCCTGTCGGTTTTGCACCATGTTGGGTCGGCTCTTTCCCGGCTTTTGCGAGGGCGATCGGCAATTTAGGCGCAGGAACAGCCCGAGGGGAGTCGCGGTGATGAAGACCCATGTCAAAGCCCTGGTCGTCGGCGGCGGCGCCGTCGGAACCGGTATCGCCTATCATCTGGCCAAGGCCGGATGGGAGACCATGCTGCTGGAGCGGGATGAGCTGACTTCGGGCTCCACCTGGCACGCGGCGGGGCTGCTGCCGCTGTTCAACATGAGCTACGCGACGAGCCACATCCACGACTACTCGGTGAAGTTCTACAAGGGGCTGGAGGCCGAGACCGGGCTGAACCCAGGCTTCTACGTGGTGGGCAACCTGCGCATGGCGCAGACCCAGGACCGGATGGACGAGTACATGCTCTATGCCTCGACCGCCGAGACGGTGGGCGTGCCATACGAATGGATGACGCCAGCGCAGATCAAGGAGCGCTGGCCGCTGGTGCGGACCGAGGATCTGAGGGGCGCGATTTACCACCCGACGGATGGCTACATCAACCCGGCCGACGTGACCCAGGCCATGGCCAAGGGCGCGCGGCAGCTGGGCTGCACGATCGAGCGCAAGTGGCAGGTGGACAGCTATGTCTGGACCGGCTCCGAATGGCGCGTGACCTGCACCAAGATGGTGGAGAAGGGCGGCAACCTGGTGCCCTCGGAGGAGCAGACCGTCATCACCGCCGAGCACGTGGTGACCGCCACCGGCAACCATGCGCAGCGCACGGCGCAGCTTCTGGGGATCAAGATCCCGGCGATCCCGGTGGAGCACCAGTATATCGTGACCGAGCCCGACCCGGCGCTGGTGGAGTGGCGCAAGGCGGGCAACCCCGAGCATCCGGTGCTGCGCGATGCCGATGCCAAGTGGTATGTGCGTGAGGAGCGTGGCGGCTGGATCCTGGGCCCTTACGAGGAGGGCGCGCCCGCCCGGTTCGAATACGCGGTGCCGGACTCGTTCCGGGCTGACCTCTTCCCGCTCGACCTGGAGCGGATCGAAGAGGAATACATGTCGATGATCCACCGGATCCCGTCTTCGGAAGAGGTGGGTCTGAAGGACGACTACAACGGCCCGATCTGCTACACGCCCGATGGCAACCCGCTGGTCGGCCCGGCGCCGGGGCTGCGCAACATGTGGCTGGCCGAGGGCTTCAGCTTCGGCATCACCGCGGCGGGTGGCACCGGCTATTACCTGGCGCAGATGATGACCGAGGGCGAGGCCGAGATCGACATGGCGAGCCTCGATCCCAAGCGCTACGGCTCTTGGATGACCACGGAATATGCCGCGCGCAAGAACGAGGAATGCTATTCGCACGTCTATGTCCTGCATCACCCGGACGAGGAGCGCGAAGCCTGCCGGCCCTTGCGTACGGCGCCCGCCTACGATCGGCAAAAGGTCGCGGGCGCCCAGTTCGGGCATGTGAACGGCTGGGAGCGGCCGAACTATTATGCGCCCGAGGGGTTCAACGACCACGACAGCCGCAGCTTCCGCCGGGGTGGCTGGTGGGAATTTGCCCGGGACGAGGCAAAGGCGATCCGCGAAACCGCGGGCCTGATCGACGCGAGCGCCTTCACCAAGCACCTTGTGCGCGGACCGGGGGCGACGGCGTTCCTGGACCGGTTCACCTGTAACAAGCTGCCGAGCGTGGGGCGGATCAACCTGACCTATGCGCTAACCGCGGCGGGCACGACGCGCACGGAGTACACGATCGTGCGGCTGGGCGAGGACGAGTACTACCTCGTCTCCGCCGGGGCCTGGACGGCCTATGACGCGGATTTCCTGACGAAGGCCGCCGAGGATTTCATGGGCGCCGGGGGCGGCTACGTGGATATCCATGACGTGACCACCCAGTGGGGCGTTTTCGCCATCGCGGGACCGAAGTCGCGCGACATACTGAACGAGCTGGTCAAGGATGCCGATCCCGCGACGGTGCTGTCGAACAAGCGCTTCCCGTGGCTGTCGATGCGGAATATCGAGCTGGGCATGTGCCCGGTCCGCGCGATCCGCGTGGCCTATACCGGGGAGCTTGGGTGGGAGTTGCATCATCCGATCGAGATGCAGAACTACCTGTGGGATCACCTGGCCCTGGCCGGTGTGAAGCACGGGATGAAACTGGTGGGCGCCCGGGCGCAGAATTGGCTGCGGCAAGAGAAAAGCTACCGCGCCTTCGGCACCGAGCTTGGCCGCGACGCGACGCCGCTGGAGGCGGGGCTCGACCGGTTCGTGGACCTCGACAAGGAGTTCCAGGGCAAGCAGGCGATGCTGGACAAGGGTATCCGCTCGAAATGCGTCACGCTGCTGATCGACGGGCCCGAGGATGCGGATCCCTGGGGTCGCGAGGCGCTCTATGATGGCGACACGCGGGTCGGGCGCCTGACTTCGGGCGGCTACTCGGTCCATTTCGGCAAGCAGATCGGCATGGGCTACGTGCGGCCTGACCTGGCGCAGACGGGGCAGAAGCTGAAGGTCCGGATGTTCAACCAGCTTTGGGATGCCGAGGTGACCGAGGATAGCCCCTACGATCCGAAGAACGCGGTAATCCGCGTCGACGGCTGAAACATGCGGGTCGCGGAGGCCTAGCCCCGCGACCGCGCTGCCACCGTGTGACAGCCCTGCCGTTCCCATCGCCCGGACTTGGATGGTCTGGGTGAGTTTTGCGCGCCGCTTCGCCTTGGGTCGAAGACCCTTTGGGCGAGCCCCGCCGTGAAATCTGGAATAATCTCGTGGATCACGCGGTCCAGTTCCTCTTCGCCCCCTTGGGCCAGATCGAACAGGTTGCCGACGCGATGCCGGTATTTCCACGTGATGCACTCCGGCGAGAGAACGCCGTGGGGGTCCGCCCAAACGCTTGCGTAACTCACCAAGTCCAGGGCGCCATTGCCGCCGCCACTGCGGGGCGGTTCGAATTGGAAGGCGAACTGGACGTTGAGGACCGTGTAGCCCGTGTCGCGGGGGCAGCGGCGCCCCTGGGCACGGCTGGCTATGCAGGGCGCGCCATCTTCGAAATGGTCTTCGCGCAGGGTGTGGCTCATGTATGCCTCGAGCCGCCGTTCGTAGCGCTTCGGGCGGAACTCCTGCGCCAGCGCGCGTTTCGCCAATTCGATGTCTTCCCGGCTGTGAGACGTTCCGGTGACGGCCCCGCCGACCGCCCCTATACCGGCCCCGGCGGCCACGGTGAGGGGGATGGCTGCGGGCGCCAGCACCAGCGCATAGAAGCCAAGTTCATTCATCCAGATCGCCGCTCCTCCGGCCGCACCCCCGACGGCGCCCTTGGCCATGCCCTCGCTTCGGGAATAGGCCGTGGTCTCAAGTGAAAACCTGTCGGTCACATGGGCCTGAACCTCGATCGCGGAACGGGCCGCGAGCCGACCGGCCTCAATCCGCGGGTGGCTGGTGCAGGCTGGGATCAGCGCGGCCAGCGCAAGCCAAGTGGCAGGGAATTTCGAAATAACAGGGTGCCCCATTGGAACGTCCTCCAGATTTTCCCTGCAGGGATGATCCTATCCGCCGAGAAAGATCTCCGCAGGTCGCGAAATCCCGACCGACCGAGGAATGGGGAGAAAGCCGCAATGCAATCGGGAGGCGTGGAGGGCGGGCCCTCACCGCAAAGAAAAAACCCTTTCCCCAGCGTCCTGGGGAAAGGGTGAAGCACGTCGGATCCGCAGGGAGATTGGACCCGCCGCCTCGATGCGCGGTCCCTCACGAACACCACCGCGTGCATCTCATGACAAGTCTATCACCTTGTTTCCTTCGGCGCTGGTATCGAAAACCTTACCATTTTGAGAATTTATGCCTGGCCCGGTTTCGCGGCCAGAATCACGAGGTTGTTCGCGGGCATGTCGATCCGGTTCTTCGGATCCAGCCCGGCGGCGGTCATCCAGTCTTCGACCTCTTCGACGGATTTGTAGCCGATGTCCGGATCGGCCGCGACAAGGCTGGCGTGGAACCGCTCGTCACCTTCGCCGGCAAAGCGATCCCCGCGCCTGAACGGCCCGTAGAGAAAGAACTGCCCACCGGGTGCGAGGCATAGCGCGGCTTCCGTGATCAGTGTCATTGCCTCGGGCGCGCTGATCAGGTGAAGAAGGTTCGAAAGGTAAACCATCGCGTGCGCGGTGTGATCCCCGGCCCATCCTTGGCGCGTCGCGTCCAGGTGGACCGGTGAGAGAAGGTTTTCCAACCCCGCCTCGGCAGCCCAGACCCTGATCGAAGCGAGGCGCTCTTTCTCAACGTCACTCGGTTGCCAGGTAAGATGCGGCAAGGCTGCGGCGAAACGCACGGCGTGCTGCCCGGTGCCGCTGGCAATCTCCAGAACGGTGCCCTCGGTTGGGGCGACCCGTTGCAGAACCTCGAGGATCGGATCGACGTTGCGCGCAGCCGACGGGGCCACCAGCCGACCATCCATTTGCCGGTCCGCGATGGACGCGGTGCTCGGCAATTGCCGTTTCTTTGCCATTTACCCCCCCATTTCGTGCACATTTCGGCGGATTCGAGCCGAAAAAATCCAGGTGCCATATTGCTGTCCGATTCTGTTCCATGCTGAGTTCTGCGCCAAAGGGAATCAATGGCCGAATGTCCTACTACCGCTCACTCAAGTCCGAACTGGACCATGCATGCAGTTTTCCCGGCGGTGTTGCCGAGGGTGCGAACGTGCGCACGCCATGTGGTGGGCGCCGGGTGGAAATGTTGCGCCCGGGTGATCTAGTGGTCACGCGCGATGCGGGGTTGCAGCCGGTCCGCATGGTCTGGAAGCGGACGTTGGAATCCCGTGCTCTGGTCGCTGATCCGTCACTCGCGCCGGTGCGTTTTGCGACACGGGCGCTTGGGCCAATGATGCCGCAGCGTCCGGTGATGCTCGCGCCTGCCCAGCATGTTCTGGTACCTGCCTACCGGATTCGTGATCGGTCCGACTCGCGGCCTTGCTTGATGGCCGCGCGGGACATCGCCCATTCGGATGACGGGAGCATGTTCAAGCGTAGCGATCAGCCGGTGACATTCGTTCAGATCATCTTCGATGCCCATCATATCTTCTGTGTCGAGGGGCTGCCTGTCGAAAGTTTCCGCCCGACGCGCCATACCTTGGATGCGCTGGACAAGGCGCTGCAGGATGAGGTGTCCGAGGTCTATCCGGGACTTCGGAAGAATCAGGAAATCTACCCGACGCTTGACTACACCGTGCTGACCGATGCCCCTCTGGTTCCCGCTCAGGGCTGAAGCCGCGCCGGGTCTACGGCTTTCACGATATCTTTTGAAACCTCCGGTTCGCGCCCTGCGACGAGGTCGGCCACCAGTTGGCTTGCAGCCGGGGCGCACTGAAAGCCGCTGCCGCCCTGGCCTGCGACCCAGAGGAACGCCGGGTCATCCGCCGCGAACCCAAGCGCCGGTTGCCGGTCGGAGGTGAAGGTGCGCAGCCCCGCCCATGAGGTTTCAAGCCGCGTCACCGGTTCTGTCACCATCGCCTCATAGCGCGCCAGACCCTCGGCCAGCACCATGTCATCGGCCCAGGCGTCGTGCGGCTCCACCGGGTCTTCCTCGGCGGGCGAGACCAGCAGCTTTCCGGCATCGGGCTTTGCGTACCAATCCTCACCTGCGGCCAGGATCATCGGCCAGCGCGAAATGTCGAGCCCGCCCGGCGCGGGCAGCCGCGCCATGGACCGGCGCATCGGTTGCAAGCCCAGCGGCATGACCCCCGCCATGCGCGCGACCTCGTCCGCCCAGGCCCCTGCGGCATCCACGAGGATCCGGGCCTCAAGCGTGTCTCCCCCGGCCGTGACCTGCCAGCCGTTGGCCGTGCGCACGATCTGCTCCACGCGGGCGGAGGTGCGCACCTCCCCACCATTCGCGCGGATTTCCTTCGCGAAGTTCTGGATCAGCCGATCGGTGTCAATGTCCCAGGAATCCTCGCGATAGGCGGCGGCCACCATGGTTTCGGGGTTGAGGATCGGAACGTGCCCACGGGCCTCGTCGATCGAGATCTTGTCAAAGCTCATCTTCGCGCGGTCGCGCTCGAACTGCTCTTCCTGTCCGATGCCGCCCACCAGCATGATGCCACGCGGTGACAGGACGCCGCCGTTGGCCGTCATGTGATAGTCGCGGCTGACCTCGTTCAGCGCCAGACCCGCCACGCTGCCGTAATGTACCTCGAAAAGCGCCGCAGACCGGCCCGAGGCGTGGTAGCCCAGCCCGGTTTCCACCTCGAGCAAGACCACCCGTCCCAGATGCGACAGACGTGCACCTGCGGAGATGCCCGCAATACCGCCACCGATCACGAGAAAATCGATCATCTCTGCACCTGTCGTTTGCTGCCTTGCGGGGCGGACACTGCCATGAAGCGGGGCCTCTGAAAACGAAAAAACCCGGCTCCGCGCAGGAGCCGGGTTTCCTATGTTCTGCGTGGCAGGTCAGTTCGGGATCTGCGCCGTCAGCCCTTCCACGTAGAAGTTCATGCCGGCCAGCGTGCCGTCATCGGCGGTCTCGCCCTCCGCGAGCCAGGCGCTACCGTCCTGCTTGTTGAGCGGCCCAGTGAACGGGTGGTAGTCGCCCGCCGCGATCGCGTCGCGCAGCGCCAGCGCATCGGCCTTCACCTCGGCGGGAACGGCGTCGGTGATCTCACCGATCTTCACCATGCCCGGCGCGATGCCGTCCCAGGTGTCCTTGGATTCCCAGGTGCCGTCCATCACCGCCTGCACGCGGTCGATGTAATAGGGCGCCCAGTTGTCGATGATCGAAGAGACGCGCGGCAGTGGGGCGTATTCGCCCATGTCCGAGGCCTGACCGAAGGTGATGACGCCACCGGCCTTTTCGGCGGCCGCCTGCGGTGCGGTCGAGTCGGTGTGCTGCAGGATCACGTCGGCGCCCTGTTCGATCAGCGCAGTCGCGGCGTCAGCCTCTTTCGCCGGGTCGAACCAAGTGTAGGCCCAGATGATCGAGAACTCGACGTCCGGGTTCACCTTCTTGGCGTGGATATAGGCGGCGTTGATGCCACGGATGACCTCGGGGATCGGGAAGGACGCGATGTAGCCGATCTTGTTGGTCTTGGTCATGTGACCGGCAATCAGGCCCTGGATCGCGCGACCCTCGTAGAAGCGGGCGGAATAGGTCGAGACGTTGGCGGCCCGCTTGTAGCCGGTGGCATGTTCGAACACCACGTTGGGGAACTTGGCGGCGACGTTGATCGTCGGGTCCATGTAGCCGAAGGAGGTGGTAAAGATGATATCCGCCCCCGAGAGCGCCATCTGCGTCAGCGCGCGTTCGGCATCAGCGCCTTCGGGCACGCTTTCCTGGTAGATCGTTTCGACCTTGTCACCGAAGGCTTCCTCGACGGCGAGGCGGCCCTGATCGTGTTCATAGGTCCAGCCACCGTCGCCGATCGGACCCACGTAGATGAACCCCGCCTTCACGGTGTCCTGTGCGGTTGCGGCACCAGCAAGCCCCGCGGCGAGTACGAGACCCACAAAGAAGTTCAGTTTTCTCATTTCATTCCCCTGTCATTGCCGGGATGTCCCGGTCGGATTGTGAATTGGCCTCAGCTCGAGGCGTGGAAAACCCGGCCAAGCGAAGCGGGCGCGCCAAGCGCCTTTCGCCGGTCGGATGACATGATGACCAGCACCAGGATCGTTATCAGATAGGGTGACATGGACAAATACTCGACAGGCACCGCAAGGCCCGCCGCCTGCAGGTTGAGCTGCAAAACAGTCACCCCGCCAAAGAGATAGGCGCCCAGCAAAACCCGGCCAGCCCGCCATGAGGCGAAGACCACGATCGCCAGTGCAATCCAGCCCGCGCCTGCCGTCATGCCCTCGGTCCATTGCGGCACCCGGATGAGCGAAAGGTAGGCGCCGCCAAGCCCCGC
This sequence comes from Paracoccaceae bacterium, assembly GCA_014762635.1. Taxonomy (GTDB): domain Bacteria; phylum Pseudomonadota; class Alphaproteobacteria; order Rhodobacterales; family Rhodobacteraceae; genus JABURR01. The sequence continues at coordinate 3,693 of JABURR010000028.1, read as the reverse complement.
CATCGCCCCGCCGAAGGCGATCGCGGCGAGCCGGATGCCGATCACGTTGTAACCCAGCGCATGGGCTGCCTCGTGGCTTTCGCCCACGGCGCGCAGGATCAGCCCGGCGCGGGTGGATTTCAGCCACCACCAGGTCCCGGCCACCATGGCCAGCGAGAAATAGACGATGATGTCATGGCGAAAGAGGATGCGCCCCAGCACCGGGATATCGGCCAGCGGCCCGAAATTCACATCGCCCACGGGCGGCGGCTTGATGCCGATATAGCCCTGCCCGATCAGGGCCGAAAGGCCCAGTCCGAAGAGCGTCAGCGCCAGGCCCGTGGCAACCTGGTTCGACAGCAGAAGCTGGGTCAGCACGCCGAACAGCAGCGCCAGCACCGCCCCGCCCGCCATCGCGGCAAGGAAGCCCAGCCAGGGCGAGCCGCTCTCGACCGCCACGGCGAAGCCGCAGACCGCGCCAGTGATCATCATCCCCTCGACGCCCAGATTCAGCACGCCCGCCTTCTCGACGATCAACTCGCCAAGGGCCGCCAGCAGGATCGGGGTCGAGGCCACCATCAGCGAGGCGATCAGGACCGTCGGGTTGATTGCAGAGAAATCCATCATGCCACCTCACGCCGACCGATGCGGATCCGGAAGTTGGACAGCACGTCCACCGCCAGCAGGAAGAAAAGCAGCATCCCCTGGAACAGCTGGATCGCCGCCGAGGGCAGGCCCAGCATGAACTGCGCCAACTCACCGCCGATATAGGTCAGCGCCATCAGCAGACCCGCCAGCAGGATGCCGATCGGGTGCAGCCGGCCCAGGAAGGCCACGATGATCGCGGTGAAGCCGTAGCCCGAGTTGAAGTCGATGCTGATCTGGCCCGCCGGGCCTGTGACTTCGAACAACCCCGCCAGACCGGCAAGCCCACCCGAGATCGCCATGCAGATCAGCACCAGCCGATTGGGGCTGACGCCCGCGAAACGGGCCGCCCGGGGGCTTTGCCCCAGCAGCCGGGCCTGGAAGCCCAGCGTGTGCCGGGTCAGCAGAACATAGGCCACGATCACCGCGATGAAGGCCGCGGCCACACCCCAGTGCATCCCCGTGCCCGAGATCAGCTCGACATTCGCCGCCGAGGGGTACTGTTGCAGGTTCCGGCTGCCCGGGAACCCGCCGCCCTCGGGGTTGCGCAGCGCCCCAAGCGCCATCGAGGCCAGAAGCTGCTCGGCCACGTAGACCAGCAGCAGCGAGACGAGGATCTCGTTGGTATTGAAGCGCGTTCTCAGGATCGCCGGGATCATTGCCCAGAGCAGCCCGCCCAGCCCCCCCGCGATTACCATCAGCGGGAAGATCATCCAGCGTGCCTCCATTGGGTAGAAGGCCAAGCCAACCGCCGCGCCGCAGATCGCGCCGATGATGTATTGCCCCTCGGCGCCGATGTTCCACACGCCCGCCCGGAACCCCAGGCTCAGCCCGATCGCGATCAGGATCAGCGGTCCGGCCTTCACCAGAAGCTGCGGGCGCGAGTAGCTGGCGAATTGCTCGTTGAACAGCGGATCCCAGAAGATCGTGCGGATCGCCTCCAGTGGGTCTTTCCCGAGGATGGCAAACAAGATGCCCCCGGCGATCATAGTCAGAACGACCGCCAGGATCGGCGTCGCCGCCGCCCAGAGCCGCGATGGCGTCGGACGTCTCTCGAGGCGGATCATCGGCAGCCCTCCAGCTTGGGTCGTGGAGATGGATTAAACGGCATGGGCCACCTCCATGTCATGGGCGCCGCCCATCATCAGGCCGATCTCCTCGACCGTGAGCCCCTTGGTCGGTCGCGGCGGCGTCAGCCGCCCCTCGTTCAGGGCCGCGAACTGGTCGCAGATCTCCATCAATTCATCCAGGTCCTGGCTGATCACGATGACCGCCGCCCCCTGCGCCGCCAGATCGAGCAGCGCTTGCCGAATATCCGCCGCCGCCGAGGCATCGACGCCCCAGGTCGGTTGGTTGACCACCAGAAGGTCGGGGCGCTGCAGAACCTCGCGCCCGATCACGAATTTCTGCAGGTTGCCCCCTGACAGCGCCCGCGCCGCCGTGTCCGGCCCCGGCGTGCGCACATCGAAGCGTTCGATGATCCGCTCGGCGAATTCCCGTGCCGCCCCCCAGCGGATGAAGCCCCGGTCCGACAGCCCCTCGCGTATGGTTCCGGTCAGCGCGGCGTTCTCGGTCAGGCTCATGTCCGGGGCGGCGGCATGGCCCAGCCGTTCCTCGGGCGCGGCCAGAAGCCCAAGCGCGCGGCGCGCATTGGGGCCCAGGTGGCCCACGGTCTGCCCCTTGAACTGGATCGTTCCGGGCACGGTCCTGATCTCCCCCGACAGCACGTCGAGTAACTCGTCCTGCCCGTTGCCCGCGACACCACCTATGCCCAGCACCTCGCCCGCCCGTACCGAGAGGCGCACGTTCTTCAGCCCTACCCCGAAGGGTCGCGGCGAGGCTTGCGTCAGCCCCGTGACGTTCAGGATGATCTCTCCGGGCGTCGCGCCCGCGCGTTCCGGGCTGTGAAGCAGCTTGCCCACCATCATCTCTGCCAGTTCGCGGGCGGTCTTTTCCCGCGGGTTGCAGCGGTCAACCACCTTGCCCAGCCTCAGGATCGTGGCATTGTCGCAAAGTGTGCGGATCTCTTCCAGCTTGTGCGAGATATAGAGGATCGCCATCCCCTCCTTGCTGAGTTGCCGCAGCGTGTCGAACAGGATCGCGACCTCCTGCGGCGTCAGCACCGAGGTCGGCTCGTCCATGATCAGAAGCTTCGGGTCCTGCAGCAGGCAGCGGATGATCTCGACCCGCTGCCGTTCGCCCGCCGACAACTCCCCCACCAGACGTTCCGGGTCCAGCGGCAGGCCATAGTCCATGCTGACCCGAAGGATCTGCGTGGACAGCTCGGCCATGGGCGGCGGGTTCTCCATCCCCAATGCTACGTTCTCGGCCACGTTGAGGGCATCGAACAGCGAGAAATGCTGGAACACCATCGCCACGCCGGTGCCGCGTGCCGCGTGCGGGCTGTCGGGTGTGTAGGCGTCGCCCTGCCAGCGCATCCCACCTGCGTCGGGCCGCACCAGCCCGTAGATCATCTTCACCAGGGTCGATTTCCCAGCCCCGTTCTCGCCCAGAAGCGCATGCACCTCGCCGGGCTGGATCTCGAAGGACACGTGGTCATTGGCCACGACGCCCGGATAGGCCTTGGTCAGCCCGTCGACTGACAGGAGCGGTGCGTCTGTCTGGGTCATGCCTTGATATCCCTTGCGATGTCCGCCTGTTGCACCGGTGACAGTAGGCGTGCCGCCACCCCCACCGCAATGGCCTGCGGATGTTTGCCCAGCGACGGATCGCCGATCGGGCAGTCGATCTGCGCGATCTGGGCAGGACCATGCCCAAGCGCGGCCAGCCGGGTGCGGAACCGCGCCCATTTCGTTGCCGACCCGATCAGCCCCGCCCGCGCGAACCCATGTCCCAGCAGCCGGTGGCAGATCTCCAGGTCCAGCGCGTGGGAATAGGTCAGGACCAGGTGCTCGGCATGGATCGGCGCGTGCCGCACCGCCTCGGCCGGGTTTGCCGCCACCAGCCGCGTCACACCTGCCGGAATATCCTCCGGAAACCGGTCGGTACCGGTATCGACCCAGGTGATTTCGAACTCCGGCAGCGATGCGAAGACCGACACCAGCGCCC
>JABURR010000016.1 GCA_014762635.1 Paracoccaceae bacterium | reverse complement strand
CGAAATGCGGCGAGGTGGAAAAGCCCTTCATCTCCTTCTCGATCAGGAAGGCGGTGATCCCCTTCGATCCCGCCTCAGGGTCGGTCTTGGCATAGACCACCAGAGTGTCGGCGTCGGGGCCGTTGGTGATCCAGAACTTGGTGCCGTTCAGTCGGTAATGGTCGTTGCGCTTCTCGGCGCGCAGCTTCATCGACACCACGTCCGACCCCGCGCCCGCCTCGGACATGGCCAGCGCGCCCACGTGCTCGCCCGAGATCAGGCGCGGCAGGTACTTCCGGCGCTGCTCCTCGGTGCCGTTCAGCTTGATCTGGTTCACGCAGAGGTTGGAATGCGCCCCGTAGGACAAGCTGACCGAGGCCGAAGCGCGGGCGATTTCCTCCACCGCGATCGTATGGGCCAGGTAGCCCATGTCGGCGCCGCCGTATTCCTCGGGCACGGTGATGCCCAGCAGCCCCAGCTCGCCCATTTCCTTCCACAGCTCGGGCGGAAACTCGTTGGTCCGGTCGATCTCGGCGGCCAATGGTTTGACCCGCTCCTGCGCCCAGCGATGCACCATGTCGCGCAGCGCCTCGATCTCTTCGCCCAGCCCGAAATTCATCGTTGCGGTGAACATCCGCCGCCCTCCCGTTTTCTCCTCTGCGCCATCTCTGCCGGGTCCGGAGGCCGGGCGCAAGTTTTGTGGTCAGGAACGCGTACCTTTCAGGGGCGGGCCTCTACCGGAACTTGTGTGCAGAAAATGAAAGGGGCGGCGCCGACCCCCTGGTCCGCGCCGCCCCGATTTTCGTGGCTTCAGCCCTGAACCGATCAGGCCAGGTCGAAGCGGTCGGCGTTCATCACCTTGGTCCAGGCCGCGACGAAGTCCTTGACGAACTTCTCTTGGTTGTCGTCCTGGGCGTAGATCTCGGCATAGGCGCGCAGGATCGAGTTCGAGCCGAACACGAGGTCGACGCGGCTGGCGGTCCACTTCACCGCGTCGCTCTTGCGGTCGCGGATCTCGTAGCTACCACCGTCCACCGGCACCCACTTGTAGGCCATGTCTGTCAGGTTGACGAAGAAGTCGGTGGTCAGCGCGCCTTCGCGGTCGGTGAACACGCCATGCTTGGTTCCGCCGTGGTTCGTGCCCAGCACGCGCATGCCGCCGATGAGGCAGGTCATCTCAGGCGCCGTCAGGCCCATGAGCTGCGCGCGGTCCAGCAGCATCTCCTCAGGCGTGACCACGTAGTCCTTCTTGACCCAGTTGCGGAACCCGTCGGCCAGCGGCTCGAGCACGTCGAAGCTGGCGGCATCGGTCGTCTCGTCCGTGGCGTCACCCCGGCCCGGTGCGAAGGGCACCTCGACCGAGAAGCCCGCGGCCTTGATCGCCTGTTCCAGGCCGACGTTACCGGCCAGCACGATCACGTCCGCGACCGAGGCGCCAGTTTCCTTGGCGATGGGCTCGAGCGCCGCCAGAACCTTGGCAAGGCGCGCTGGTTCGTTGCCTTCCCAGTCCTTCTGCGGGGCCAGGCGAATGCGCGCGCCATTGGCGCCGCCGCGCAGGTCCGAGCCGCGATAGGTGCGGGCGCTGTCCCAGGCGGTGGCGATCATGTCCGCGGCGCTGAGGCCGGTCGCGGCGATCTTCGCCTTCACGGCGTCCACGTCATAGGAGGTCGAGCCCACCGGGATCGGATCCTGCCAGATCAGGTCTTCGGCAGGGGCGTCGGGGCCGATGTAACGGACCCGCGGACCCATGTCGCGGTGCGTGAGCTTGAACCAGGCGCGGGCGAAGGTGTCCTTGAAGTAGTCCGGATCGGCCATGAACTTTTCGCAGATGGCGCGATAGGCCGGGTCCATCTTCATCGCCATGTCGGCGTCGGTCATGATCGGCATGCGACGGATCGACGGGTCCGAGGCGTCCACCGGCATGTGCTCTTCCTTGATGCCCACGGGCTCCCACTGGTTGGCGCCGGCGGGGCTTTTCTTAAGCTCCCACTCGTAGCCGAACAGCAGCTCGAAATAGCCCATGTCGAAGACGGTCGGGTTGGTCGTCCAGGCACCTTCGACGCCCGAGGTCACGGCATTGGCCGCCTTGCCGCCCATGTTCGGGTTGATCCAGCCGAAGCCCTGGTTTTCGATCTCGGCGGCTTCCGGCTCGGCGCCCAGCGCACCCGCGTCGCCGTTGCCGTGGGCCTTGCCGACGGTGTGGCCACCGGCGGCCAGTGCCGCGGTTTCCTCGTCGTTCATGGCCATCCGCGCGAAGGTCTCGCGCACCTGGGCGGCGGTCTTCAGCGGATCGGACTGGCCGTTCACGCCTTCGGGGTTCACGTAGATCAGGCCCATCTGCACGGCGGCCAGCGGGTTTTCCATCGTGTCGGGCTTGGCCACGTCGTCATAGCGATTGTCCGACGGCGCCAGCCATTCACGCTCGGCCCCCCAGTAGGTGTCGATCTCGGGGTGCCAGATGTCCTCGCGGCCGAAGCTGAAGCCGAAGGTCTTCAGGCCCATGTTCTCGTAGGCGATGGTCCCGGCCAGCAGGATCAGGTCGGCCCAGGAAACCTTGTTACCGTATTTCTTCTTCAGCGGCCACAGCAGGCGGCGGGCCTTGTCGAGGTTGCCGTTATCCGGCCAGGAGTTCAGCGGCGCGAAGCGGATGTTGCCGCAGCCGCCACCGCCACGCCCGTCGGCCAGGCGGTAGGACCCGGCCGAGTGCCAGGCGAGGCGGATCATCAGGCCACCGTAGTGACCCCAGTCGGCGGGCCACCAGTCCTGGCTGTCGGTCAGCAGGGCGTGCATGTCCTTCTTCAGGGCCTCGACGTCGAGTTTTTCAAGCTCCTTGCGGTAGTCGAATCCCTCGCCCATCGGGTTGGTCTTGGTGTCGTGCTGGTGCAGGATGTCGAGGTTCAGCGCGCTCGGCCACCAGTCCATGACCGATGTGCCGGTCTCGGTGATCCCGCCGTGCATGACCGGGCATTTGCCCTTGGGAGCGTCATTTCCGTCCATTCTTCTCTCCGATGGTAGCTGCTATTGTGGGTGGATTGGAGGGCGACACATCGCGCGGCCAGAAAATGGCCCGACGCGCCCCCTCCGCGCATTTCCTAGAACGGTTCTAACAAACCAAATCCATATGTTTAAGTTGAATTTTCTGATCGTGACGATAATCTCAGGTTATCATGAACTTTACCCTCAAACAGCTGCGCTATTTCGAAGCATTGGCCCAGCACGGTCATTTCGGCCGGGCCGCGGCGGCCTGTTCGATCTCGCAGCCGGCGCTCTCGGTCCAGATTAAGGACCTGGAAGAGGAACTGGGAAGCGCGCTTTTCGAACGCGGCGCCCGACAGGTGCGCCTGACCAGCTTCGGCGAGGAATTCGCGGGCCGGGTCCGCGATATCCTGCGCTCGGTCGATGAGCTGGGCGATCTGGCACGGGTCTCGCGCGATAGCCTGATCGGGCGGCTGCGGATCGGGGTGATCCCCACCATCGCGCCCTACCTGCTGCCCTCGCTGATCCGCAACCTCTCGCGCAGTCACACGGGCATCGATATCCACGTGCGGGAATCGCTCACCACCACGCTGATCGACGAGTTGAACGAGGGCCGGATCGACACCGCCATCGTCGCGCTTCCGGTCTCGGAGCCGTCATTGACCGAGGTCGCGCTTTTTTCCGAGAACTTCGTGCTGGTCCGCCCCGCGGCCGAGGCCACGACCCCGCCACCAAGGCGCGAGGACCTGCAGGAAATGCGCCTGCTCCTGCTGGAAGAGGGGCATTGCTTCCGCGACCAGGCGCTCTCGTTCTGCAACGTGAAATCGGCGTTGCCGCGCGACGGGTTGGACGCCAGCACCCTTTCGACCCTGGTGCAGATGGTCGGCGCGGGCATCGGCGTGACCCTGATCCCCGACATGGCGGTCCCGGTCGAGACCCGGTCCGCCGACGTGGCCGTGTCGGAATTCGAACCGCCCGAGCCCTCGCGCAGCATCGGCATGGTCTGGCGCAAGGCCAGCCCCCTCGCCCCGCAACTCGAACAGATCGCCGAGGTGGTGCGCAGGACGGGGGAGGCGATGCAGGAAGCGCCCGCCGCGTTAACCTGGGCAACCCGGCGCAAAAGTCCGATGGAATTCCGATAAAAGTCCGATAGTTTTCCGATTTGTAAAACCAAGTTATTTCAGCACGTTAACCCGTTATTCGGAGCAAACCAGCCGTCGTGGGTGAACCGGGCTGACGTACGGGCTCGGGGCTGGTGTCGGGATCGGAGAGAATAGGGCCGGAAAGAATTCGGGCCCGTCCGACGGATCGGACGGGCCCAGTTCCAGAACGCCATGTTGCCATGGAGGGATCAACGTTCTGTCATTTCGTCTCCGGAAGATCGGGCGTGGATGCAAACGCCGATGTCAGTCTTGCTGAAGAACCCGCGAGCCAAAGCGGCCTTGGAAATGACTTTGGGATCTGTCTTTAAGCAGGAGATGAGCGATGTATGCAGCTTGCTGGACGAGGTCGCGGTGAGCAGGCCGAAGGCAGGGTTCATACCCGGCAATTTCATCCTGCTTCCGCTCACAATTCAACCTCGTCACGCTCAACTACGATTGAGTCTCTAGCAGGGCATGGTTGAACGCTCGATGAACGCGGGTGCAAGCGCTCCACCGCTCTTGTCGAGATCGTGAAGCTTTTGAAAATCCGAAGATCTTCTAGGCCAAAGGGCTGTCGCGCAGGTCAGAGGAGCGTGCCCAGAAACACCCCCGCCCCCATGAGGGCGGCGCCCAGCGCCATGAAGCCCAGCGGCCTGAGAATCGACTCGCGGCGGGGCGGGTGATCGCCTTGCGTCTGGCGCACCAGCGCGGCCTCGGCCATGCGCGGCAGCTTCGGCCCGAAGCGCGCCACGACCCGCGCGGTCTTGGCCAGGTCCCGTGCCAGCGCCCGCGGGCCGATGTTTTCCTTGATGTAATTCTCGACGATGGGCCGCGCGACCTCCCAGATGTTGATGTGCGGGTCAAGGGAACGCGCAACACCTTCCACCACCACCATGGTGCGCTGCAGCAAGATCAGTTCCGTGCGGGTCTCCATTCCGAAGCGTTCGGTCACCTCGAAGAGGTGGCTCAGCAGCCGCCCCATGGAGATACCGGTGGCGTCCATGCCGAAGATCGGCTCGCCCACCGCGCGCAGGGCGCGGGCGAATTCATCCACGTCCTGGTCGGCAGGAACGTAGCCTGCCTCGAAATGAACCTCGGCGACGCGGTGGTAATCCTTGCGGATGAAGCCGAAGAGGATCTCGGCATAGACCCGGCGCGTGTATTCGTCGATCCGCCCCATGATCCCGAAATCCAGCGCCACGATATCCCCGTTCGGCGCAACCTTCAGGTTCCCCTGGTGCATGTCGGCATGAAAATATCCATCGCGCAGAGCATGTTGCAGGAACAGCTCCAGCACGCGCGAGCCCAGCACCCGGCGGTCATGCCCGGCGGCGTCGATCGCGGCGATCTCGTGGATCGGGACGCCTTCGCCCCAGCCCAGCGTCATCACCTGGCGGCCCGACAGCGGCCATTCCACCGGTGGCACCCGGAACCCTGCGTCGCCGGTGGTATTGGCGGCGAACTCGGCGGCGGACGAGGATTCCAGCCGCAGATCCAACTCGCCCATCACCACGCCTTCGAAATGGGCGACCACATCCTGCGGGCGCAACCGGCGCGAGGCGGGGGACAGGGCCTCGATGGCCCATGCGGCGAAGTAGAAGGCGTCGATATCCTTGCGGAAGGCTTTCTCGATCCGCGGGCGCAGCACCTTCACGGCCACCTCGCGACCGTCCGAGGCAAGCCGCGCATGGTGCACCTGCGCGATGGAGGCCGCGGCGACGGGTTCGCTGAATTCCGAGAACAGCTCCTCGACCGGGCGGCCCAGTTCGGCCTGGACCATCTTCTTGGCGACCTCGATGGGGAAGGGCGGCAATTCGTCCTGCAGGACGCGCAATTGCCGTGCCATGTCGTCGCCCACCACGTCGGGCCGGGTCGAAAGGATCTGGCCGAACTTGATATAGGCCGGCCCCAGCGCCGTCAGTGCCCGGGTGGCCGGGGGCAGCGTGGGGTCGCCCTTGTAGCCCAGCCATTTGAACGGCCAGCCGACCAGCCGCGCGGCCACGCGCAGCGGTGCGGGGGCGTGAAAGGCATCCAGCACCACGCGCATGGCGCCGGTGCGCTCGAAGGTCGCGCCGGTGCGGATCAGGCGCCAGATGTTATGCGGGCCCTTCACCTAGAGCTTCCAGCCGGAATGCAGGGCGGCCACGCCCATGGTGAGGTTGCGGTATTTCACCTGCTCGAACCCAGCCTTGCGGATCATGCCCGCGAAGGTTTCCTGGTCGGGGAAGCGGCGGATCGATTCCACCAGGTACTTGTAGCTTTCCCGGTCGTTGGCGATCACCTTGCCCATCGCCGGGATCACGTTGAAAGAATAGAGGTCGTAGAGCTTCTGCATCCCCTCGTTGGGCAGTTGGCTGAACTCCAGCACCATCAGCCGCCCGCCCGGGCGCAGCACGCGGTAGGCCTCGGCCAGCGCGTCCTCGGGGCGGGTTACGTTCCGGATGCCGAAGCTGATCGTGTAGACATCGAAGCTGTTGTCGGGGAACGGCAGCGCCATCGCGTCGCCCACCACCCAGTTCAGCCGGTCGGCAAGCTTCTCGGCCTCGGCGCGCTTGCGGCCCTCGGTCAGCATCGCCTCGGTCATGTCGAGCACCACGGCGCTGGCCGTGGGGGCCCGACGCAGGAAACGGAACGAGATATCGCCGGTCCCGCCCGCCACGTCGAGCAGGCGCTGACCCGCGCGCGGGGCGAGCCAATCCATCATCGCATCTTTCCACAGGCGATGGACGCCGCCGGACATGACATCGTTCATTACGTCATAGCGCGAGGCGACGCTGGAAAAGACGCCATGGACCTTTCCGGCCTTCTCCTCTTCGGCAACGGTCTCGAAGCCGAAATGCGTGGTTTTGCGGGTCTCGTCGCTCATCGGGGTTGCGATCCTTCCAAACTCCCCTCTCTTATAGGGCGCTTGCAGGGCGATACAATGCGGCCCGCCTGGAAGGAAAGCGCAAGATGCCGGAATTGCCCGAAGTTGAGACAGTGCGCCGCGGCCTGAGCCCCGTGATGGAGGGCCGGGTGATCCTGCGCGCCGAGCAGCGGCGGCCGGACCTGCGCTGGCCCCTGCCAGACCGGATGGCCGAGCGGCTGACCGGCCAGAGGGTCGAGCGCCTTGGTCGCCGATCAAAATACATCCTGGCGGATCTGTCCTCGGGCGAGACGCTGATCATCCATCTGGGCATGTCGGGACGGATGCTGATCTCGGGCGTGCAGGCGGGGCAGTTCCATCACGATCTTCCCGCGCCGGAAAAGCATGACCACGTGATCTTCGACATGGAGGGCGGGGCGCGGATCACCTTCAATGATGCGCGCAGGTTCGGCGCCATGGACCTGGCCGAGACCGCGAAGGTCGAGGATCACTGGTTGCTGAAGGACCTGGGCCCGGAGCCCTTGGGAAATGCCTTCAGCGAGGCTTACCTCGTTGCCCGTCTGAAGGGCCGGGCCATGCCGATCAAGTCCGCGCTGCTGGATCAGCGTGTGGTGGCGGGGCTGGGCAATATCTATGTCTGCGAGGCGCTGCACCGCGCGGGTATCTCGCCGAAACGCAAGGCCGGAAAAATCTCCGAGGCGCGGCTGGCGGGGCTGGTGCCGATCATTCGCGAGGTGCTGGCCGAAGCGATCGAGGCGGGCGGATCGTCCCTGCGCGACTATCGCCAGGCCGACGGGGACCTGGGCTATTTCCAGCACGCGTTCCGGGCCTATGGGCGCGAGGGCGAGCCCTGCACCACCCCGGGCTGTGGCGGAACCATCGGGCGGATCGTGCAGTCCGGCCGGTCCACCTTTTACTGCCCCGTGTGCCAAAGATGACTTGATCGCCGCGTCTCGCTTGGTATGGACTCGGGGGACGCGGAACAACAAAGGCAAAATCCGACATGGCCTACAAGACGATCATCGTCGACGTCGATGACTACATCGCCACGATCCGGCTCAACCGTCCCGATGCCCTGAACGCCCTCAACGCCGAGTTGCTGAAGGAGCTGTGCGCGGCCCTGACCGAGGCGGATCGGAACGACAAGGTCCGGGCGATCCTCCTGACCGGCTCGGAAAAGGCCTTCGCCGCGGGGGCAGACATCAAGGAAATGTCGCAGAAGTCCTTCGTCGACGTGTTCTCGGGCGACATGTTTGCCGAGGAGACCGAGGCGATCCTGCGCGTGCGCAAGCCGATCATCGCGGCGGTGGCGGGATACGCCCTGGGCGGCGGCTGTGAGTTGGCGATGATGTGCGACTTCATCATTGCGGCGGACAATGCCAAGTTCGGCCAGCCCGAGATCAACCTGGGCGTCGTCGCCGGTATCGGTGGCACCCAGCGCCTGACCCGGTTCGTGGGCAAGTCGAAGTCGATGGAAATGCATCTGACCGGTCGTTTCATGGATGCCGAGGAGGCCGAGCGTTCCGGCCTCGTCAGCCGCGTGGTGCCCGCCAAGAAACTGATGGACGAGGCGCGCGCCTCTGCCAACAAGATCGCTGAGAAATCTGCGCTCACGGTGATGGCGGTGAAAGAGGCGGTGAACCGCAGCTATGAGATGACGCTGCGTGAAGGCCTTCTGTTCGAACGGCGCCTGTTCCACTCGCTCTTCGCCACCGAGGATCAGAGCGAGGGCATGTCCGCCTTCCTCGAAAAGCGCGAGGCGCAGTTCCGCGACAAGTAGCGCCTGTCACCGGAACCGGCAATTTCCGGTTCCATTGGGCGCGAAACTGCTCTATAGACCGCGCCATACATGCGTGTGCAGCCCGCTTTGGCTAGAATCATCCGTGGTCTTTCGGCCGGATCGGGTTTGGCATTGCGCTACCGAATTGCAACGAACCCGAGTAAAGGTCCGATCACATGGCTAATACGCCCCAGTCCAAGAAACGCGCCCGCCAGAACGAGCGTCGCTTCGCCGTCAACAAAGCCCGCCGTTCGCGCATCCGCACCTTCCTTCGCAAGGTTGAAGAGGCAATTGCCTCGGGCGACAAGGATGTCGCCGCTGCCGCCCTGCGCGCCGCCCAGCCCGAGCTGATGCGCGGTGTGACCAAGGGTGTCTTCCACAAGAACACCGCCGCGCGGAAGATGTCGCGCCTGGCTGCTCGCGTAAAGGCCATCGGCTGATCCTCGCGACTTAGACCGAACAGTTAAAAGCGCGCCTTCGGGCGCGCTTTTTTGTTGTGCTGTGTCTTTTCGACACCCGCCGCCCCGAGTCGCAAAGGGATTGCGAGATTCGCTGCGACAAAATCTCGGTCAAGCGGTAAGTTCCGTTGCGCGGCTCAAACCGACCCGGCTAACTTGCCCATGCGATTCACATCGTCTTGGGGGACATGAAATGGACACAGGCTTGGCGCCGGGTGTCGGTGAGGTTTTGCCAGCCGACGCTTGGGAGATACTGAAATCTCAGCCGGGCGCGCGTCTGATAGATGTCAGGACGCAGGCGGAATGGTCTTTCGTCGGCAAACCTGACATTTCCGAGTTGGGCCAATCGGTTATTCTTGCCGAATGGGCCCGATTTCCGGACATGTCCATCAACCCGGACTTCGCGGACGACTTGATGGAGAAGCTGGACGAAGGGGCGTCCGGCCCACTTCTTTTCATCTGTCGTTCCGGGGTCAGATCCCTCCGCGCCGCCGAGGCGGTCGCGGCACGTGCGCCGGCTGGAGGTGCGCGTCTCACGTATTTGAACGTGGCCGAGGGATTCGAGGGCGATCTGGACGCGGACGGTCATCGTGGCCGGGTCAACGGATGGAAATTCCGTGGCCTGCCGTGGCGGCAGTCGTGAAGCTAGAGACGTCGGGACGAATTGATAGGGCAAATGGAAAACATGTGGGGTCAGGCGCGCGCGGAGCTGCTCAAGACGGTGGGGCAGAACAACTATCGCAACTGGATCGAACCGCTCGAATATGACGGTGTGTCGGATGGTGTCGTTACCTTCCGCGTGCCGACGCAATTCATGGGAAACTGGGTGTCGCGCAATTTCGGCGAGAAGATTCTCTCGGAACTGAACTCTGTGGGAGCCGCGGCAAAACGGGTGGAATTCACCGTGGCCAAGATGGCTCCCAAGGCGCGCCCGGCTGCCGAGAAAAAGACCGCAGAGCCGACGCGGGACGAGGGCGATTTGCCCGGGGCGCCGATCGATTCGCGCTTCACCTTTGACAGCTTTGTTGTCGGCAAGCCAAACGAACTGGCTCATGCCGCCGCCCGCCGCGTGGCCGAGGGCGATTCGGCGACCTTCAACCCGCTGTTCCTTTACGGCGGGGTGGGGCTGGGCAAGACGCACCTGATGCACGCCATCGCCTGGGACCTGAAACTGCGCCAGCCGGACCTGCGCGTCGTTTACCTGTCGGCAGAGCAGTTCATGTACCGCTTCGTGCAGGCCCTGCGCGACAAGCAGATGATGGATTTCAAGCAGCTCTTCCGGTCAGTCGATGTGCTGATGGTCGATGATGTGCAGTTCATCGCCGGCAAGGAAAGCACGCAGGAAGAGTTCTTCCACACGTTCAACGCGCTGGTGGACCAGAACAAGCAGATCGTCATTTCCGCGGACCGCGCGCCGGGTGAGATCAAGGATCTGGAGGAGCGCATCCGCTCGCGCCTGCAATGCGGGCTGGTGGTGGACCTGCATCCCACGAGCTATGAACTTCGCCTCGGCATCCTGCAGAAAAAGGTCGAGTTCTACCGCGATAAATACCCGGGGCTGGTGATCGCTGATGGCGTGCTCGAGTTCCTCGCCCACCGGATCAGCACCAACGTCCGTGTGCTGGAAGGCGCGCTGATGCGGCTCTTCGCCTTCGCCTCGCTTGTCGGGCGCGAGATCACGATGGAATTGGCGCAGGACTGCCTTGCCGATATCCTGCGCGCGTCCGAGCGTAAGGTGACCGTCGAGGAAATCCAGCGCCGGGTGAGCGAGCATTACAACATCCGCCTGTCGGACCTGATCGGCCCCAAGCGGGTGCGCACCATCGCGCGGCCCCGGCAGGTGGCGATGTACCTGGCCAAGCAACTGACCTCGCGCAGCCTGCCCGAGATCGGGCGCCGCTTCGGCGGGCGAGACCACACAACGGTGATGCACGGGGTACGCAAGATCGAGGAACTGCGTGGCGAAGACTCGCAAATCGCCGAAGATATCGAGCTTTTGCGGCGCGCACTCGAGTCCTGAGCACGCGGGGGCCTTGACGCCCCCGTGAAACAATCGGACAGTCCAAAAAACACTTGAGCAGGGCGGCGAATGGGATACCTTCGCCGCCCCGGTTATCGGCAGGGAGTCGTTTGACATGAAGTTCAGCATCGAGCGCGGCACGCTTCTCAAGGCGGTCGGGCAGGCCCAGTCGGTCGTGGAGCGGCGGAACACCATCCCGATCCTCTCGAACGTGCTGATCGAGGCCGAGGGTGACACGGTCACCTTCCGCGCCACGGACCTGGATATCGAGGTACTCGACAAGGCCCCGGCCAAGGTTGATCGAGCGGGCGCCACCACGGTCAGCGCCGTCACCCTGCACGAGATCGTGCGCAAGCTGCCCGACGGGGCGCTGGTGCAACTGACCGACGATGGGGCCAACGGTCGCCTGACGGTCGAGGCGGGGCGGTCGAACTTCTCGCTCGCCACGCTGCCCAAGGAAGATTTCCCGGTCATGGCGACCTCGGAATACAGCTCGAACTTTGCCTGCGCGGCCCCGGCCTTGCGGCGCCTGTTCGACAAGTCGAAATTCGCCATCTCGACCGAGGAGACGCGCTATTACCTCAACGGCGTCTACATGCACGTCTCCGAGTCCGATGGCGGACAGGTGCTGCGCTGCGTGGCGACTGACGGCCACCGCCTGGCGCGGATCGACGCGCCGCTGCCCAAGGGCGCCGACGGGATGCCCGGTGTGATCGTCCCGCGCAAGACCGTGGGCGAGCTGCGCAAGCTTCTGGATGACGACGAGGCCGAGATCGCGATCTCGGTCAGCGAGACCAAGGTTCGCTTCGCCACGCCGAGCATCACCCTGACCTCCAAGGTGATCGACGGAACCTTCCCCGATTACACCCGCGTAATCCCGACGGGAAACACCCGCAAGCTTGAGGTGGATGCCTCGGAATTCGCCCAGGCCGTGGACCGGGTCGCGACGGTTTCGTCCGAGCGGTCCCGCGCGGTGAAGCTGTCGCTGGACGAGGACAAGCTGGTCCTGTCGGTCAACGCGCCCGACAGCGGCGCGGCCGAGGAAGAACTGGCCGTGGCCTATGCCGACGAACATCTCGAGATCGGGTTCAACGCGAAATATCTGCTCGAGATCGCCAGCCAGGTGGACCGGGAAAACGCGGTCTTCCTGTTCAACTCCTCGGGCGACCCGACGCTGATGCGCGAAGGCAACGACACTTCGGCCGTTTATGTCGTGATGCCGATGCGCGTGTGACCGGGCGGCGCGCTGCGCGGGCTCAACGCACCGGCGGGAATGATTTCGCCAAACTGAAGGGCAGGCGATGGCTCGTCTTTCGCTGAGCGAACTGGTTCTTTCGCACCTGCGATCCCATCGCCATGCGCGGCTGGAACTTGGCCCCGAGCCCGTGGCGATCTACGGGCCCAACGGTGCGGGCAAGACCAACATCCTCGAAGCCGTCTCACTGCTGTCGCCCGGACGGGGGCTACGCCGGGCCAGCGCCGAAGAGATCGCCCGCCGCCCCGAGGCGCTGGGCTGGAAGATCCGAGCCGCACTGGAAAGCCTTAGCCAGGTGCACGAGATCGAAACCTGGTCCGAGGCGCGCGGCGCGCGGCAGGTGCGGATCGACGGCAAGGCCGCACCCCAGGCGGCGCTGGGCCGGATTGCGCGGGTGCTCTGGCTGGTGCCCTCCATGGATCGTCTCTGGATCGAGGGCGCGGACGGGCGGCGGCGGTTCCTCGACCGCATCGCGCTGAGCCTTGAACCCGGCCATGCGGAAGTGTCGCTCGACTACGAAAAGGCCATGCGCGAACGCAATCGGCTGCTGAAAGAGCAGATCGGCGATCCCGGCTGGTACGGCGCGCTCGAGGTTCAGATGGCGCGGGCGGGGGCGGCGATCATGGCGAACCGGCGCGCGGCGCTGTCGCGCATCGCGGCGGCACAGGAGAATGCCGAAACAGCCTTCCCGGCGGCGGAGCTTTCGCTGATAGCCCCCGATGAGCAGGAGCCGCCCGAGGGCGAGGCGGAGTTCCTCGGTGCGCTTGCCAAGGGGCGCCCGCGCGACATGGCGGCGGGCCGGACGCTCGTCGGGCCTCACCGGGCCGATCTGGGGGCTGTCTATACCGAGAAAGGCGTGGAGGCGAAGATATGCTCCACGGGGGAACAGAAGGCGCTCCTGATCTCGCTGGTTCTGTCCAACGCCCGCGCCTTGGCGCAGGATTTCGGCGCCCCGCCGATCCTGCTTCTGGATGAGGTCGCCGCGCATCTAGACGCCGACCGCCGCGCGGCCCTCTATGACGAGATCACTGCCCTGGGCGCCCAGGCCTGGATGACCGGAACCGGGCGCGAATTGTTCGATGCCTTGGGTG
>JABURR010000092.1 GCA_014762635.1 Paracoccaceae bacterium | reverse complement strand
CCAAGACCAAGGACATCACCGGGGGTCTGCCCCGCGTGGCGGAACTGTTCGAGGCCCGTCGTCCGAAGGACCACGCCATCATCGCCGAGATCGACGGCTACGTGCGCTTTGGCAAGGACTACAAAAACAAGCGCCGGATCAGCATCGAACCCGCCGACGACTCGCTCGATCCCGTCGAATACATGGTGCCCAAGGGGAAACACATCCCCGTCGCCGAGGGCGACTTCGTCCAGAAGGGCGACTACATCATGGACGGCAACCCCGCGCCGCATGACATCCTGCGGATCATGGGGATCGAGGCGCTGGCCGATTACCTCATCGACGAGGTGCAGGACGTCTATCGACTGCAGGGCGTGAAGATCAACGACAAGCACATCGAGGTGATCGTTCGCCAGATGCTGCAGAAGATCGAGATCCTCGACTCCGGCGAGACCACGCTGCTCAAGGGCGAGCATGTGGACAAGGCCGAGTTCGACGAGGAGAACGCCAAGGTCGAGGCCAAGGGTGGACGTCCGGCGACGGGCGAACCGGTCCTGCTGGGTATCACCAAGGCCTCGCTGCAGACCCGGTCGTTCATCTCGGCGGCTTCCTTCCAAGAGACCACGCGCGTCCTCACCGAAGCCTCGGTGCAGGGCAAGCGCGACAAGCTGGTCGGCCTGAAGGAGAACGTCATCGTCGGTCGTCTGATCCCGGCGGGTACCGGCGGCGCCACCCAGCGCGTCCGCCGTATCGCCACCGAGCGCGACATGAAGGTGATCGAGGAAGCCCGGGCCGAGGCAGAGGCCGCGGCCGTGCTGGCTGCTCCGATGGACGTCGAGGCCGACAGCGGGTTGGTCGAGACCCCGGAAATGGGCAGCGACGAGCAGCCCTGATCCCGGATAGACTGACAGGAAAAGCCCCGCCTTACGGCGGGGCTTTTTGCTTGCCGGGCCCGGGTTCTGCGTTAAGGCTTTTCGTGTGCCGGTTGCGCTGCTATCGGGGCTTGAGGAGTCTCCAATGACAAACCTGTCCGACAACATGCGCGGCGCGGTGCTGATGATGCTCAGCATGGCCGCCTTCACCTTCAACGATGCCTTCATGAAAGCGTTGTCGGACGAGTTGCCTCTGTTCCAGGCCCTGTTCCTGCGTGGGGCCGCGACGATCGTCATTCTGGTCCTGCTGGCGCGGCGGATGGGGCATCTGCGCCTTGATCTGCCGCGGCGGGACTGGGGTCTGATCGCCCTGCGCACCACGGCCGAGGCGCTGGCGGCCTATTTCTTCATCTCGGCGATCTTCAACATGCCCTTCGCCAATGCCACGGCGATCCTGCAGGTCCTGCCGCTGTCAATCGCGCTGGCCGGGGCCTTGTTCCTTGGGGAGCCGGTGGGGTGGCGGCGGCTGACCGCGATCCTGGTGGGATTCGGCGGGGTGCTTCTGATCATCCGGCCCGGGGCGGACGGGTTCAATTTCTACTCGATCTACGCGCTGATCGCGGTTGTGGTCGTCACGGTCCGCGACCTCGTGACCCGGCGGCTGTCGAAACAGGTGCCGTCTTTGACCGTCGCGGTCTGTGCGGCGATCGGTGTGACCGCCTTTACTGGGATCGGCTCCCTGACGATCGAGTGGGTGCCGGTCAGCACCACTGCGGCCCTGCAGCTTCTTGGAGCGACACTCTTCGTTCTGTGTGGCTACCTGATGAGTATCATGGTCATGCGGGTGGGCGAGATCGGCTTCATCGCGCCATTCCGGTACACCAGCCTGATCTGGGCCTTCCTTCTGGGCATCTTCATTTTCGGCGAGACGCCCCATGTCCTGACGGTGATCGGGGCCTCGATCGTGGCGGCGATGGGCATCTTTACCCTGTGGCGCGAACGGCGCCTTGCGCGGGCGGCCGGGCCGGTGCCACTCAGGGTGCGCTAGGCCACGACGGGGCCTGTTGACAACCCCCGAGACTCACCATATACGGCGCGCACTCGGGCCATCAAAGGACTCTGTCCTGGCCTCTTACAGTACTGAAGTGGTCAAGATCCGGGCTTGATGGCCCCGATCCTCTGGAATTCCACCGCGTCGTTCCCGCGAACGAGGGGACGCATGCGGTTTTTGCGTTTTGCGGACGCGCGAGGCGCATGAATCTGTCACTGGGGCGCGCGCCCTGTCGAAATTAGAAGTGTTGCAACACGGGGAACGAACCGGAATGCCAACGATCCAGCAGCTGATCCGCAAGCCGCGGCAGCCGAAAATCAAACGCTCGAAGTCTCAGCACCTCGAATCCTGCCCGCAGAAGCGTGGTGTTTGCACCCGCGTCTATACCACGACGCCGAAGAAGCCGAACTCGGCCATGCGGAAGGTTGCCAAGGTGCGCCTGACCAATGGCT
>JABURR010000065.1 GCA_014762635.1 Paracoccaceae bacterium | reverse complement strand
GAGATTGCACGTCAACACCCATCGCCGCGCCCGGCCCGAGGGTGGGTGCGGAACGCGCCCGCCCTGGGGGTGGGGGGCGGGTCGGGCGCGTCGCGCGGCTTCGCCACGCGAAGAGGAGCACTCATGAGCTGCTGGGAGACCATCGCCGACTACGGGTTGCGCTCGCTCGGGATCGGGGAGCGGCTCTTGCCGCGCTCGGATTTCACGCTCTGCCAACAGGTGACGCTGATCGGCTCGGGGATGATCTGGAACATCTACTTCGGGACACTGGCGCTGATTACCGGGTTTTTCCTCGCCACCACCGTGGCCTTGGGGAAAGCCTCGCAAAACCGCTGGCTGCGCAAGCCGTCCGAGTGGTTCATCTTCGTCTTCCGAGGCTCGCCGCTCTTCATCCAGTTCTTCTTCGCCTATTTCCTGTTCCTCAGCCTGAAATCGGTGAACCCGGCCTTCGGTGTCCTGACCGCCGCCGCGACGGGCGCTTTGGTCGTGCTGTTCCTGAACACCGCCGCCTATTCGGCCGAGATCTTCCACGGCGCGCTGCAGTCGATCCCGCGTGGTGACGTGGAGGCCGCCGATGCCTATGGCTTCACCGGCTGGACACGGTTCCGGCGGATCATCTGGCCGACCATGCTGCGCCTGGCTTGGCCCGCCTACACGAACGAGGCGATCTTCCTCTTCCACGCGACGACGCTGGTGTTCTTCTCGGGCTTCCCGGCCCTGCAGCAGAAGGGCGACGCGCTCTACTATGCGAATTACTTCGCGGACAAGACCTTCAACCCCTTCGTCCCCTACCCGATCGTGGCGGGGTATTTCATCCTGCTCACGCTGATCATCATCGGCATTTTCGGGCTTGTGAACCGGCGCCTGAACCGCCACCTTCCGCCCGAACGCCGCCGCCGTCCGCGGATGCGCACAATGGTGATCAGATGAAAAATTGGTTCGACGCAAACCCCGAAATCCAGGCAATCCGCGTGGCGGTCTCGGACCTGAATGGCCAGGCACGAGGCAAGCGCCTGCCCGCGGCCCAGGCCGAGAAATTCGAAACCGATGGCTCGCGCTGCCCCTTGTCCGCCCTGAACGTGGATATCTGGGGCGAAGATGTCGAGGACAGCCCGCTTCTGTTCGAGACAGGTGACGCCGATGGCGTGCTGATGCCCACCGGGCGCGGGCCGGTGCCGATGCCCTGGCTCGACACGCCGACGGCGCTCTGCCCCACGTGGATGTATACGGACGCTGGCATCCCCTTCGCGGGCGATCCCCGCCAGGCCCTGGCCAGCGTCGTCGGGCAGTTCGCGGCCCTGGGCCTGACGCCCGTTGTGGCGACCGAGCTTGAGTTCTACCTTGTCGATGACAACGACAAGGCCCCGCGCCCGCCGCGCTCGCCCCGGTCGGGCAAGCGGCGCACCGGCGCGAACCTGTTGTCGAGCCGGATGCTGGACGCTTTCGACGGCTACCTGACCGAACTTTACGACGCCTGCGCCGCAATGGACATTCCGGCCGACACGGCAATTTCGGAATCCGGGCCGGGCCAGTTCGAGATCAACCTGCTGCACCAGACCGATCCGCTGAAGGCCGCCGATGACGCGTGGCTTTTCAAGCAAATGGTGCAGGGGCTGGCACGGCGTCAGGGCATGGGCGCAAGCTTCATGGCCAAGCCCTATCCGGACCAGGCCGGGAACGGGATGCACATCCATTTCTCGCTGATTGATGCCGAAGGCCGGAACGTCTTCGACGACGGCACGGAAAAGGGTTCGGACGTGCTGCGGCACGCGGTGGCGGGGTGCCTTGCGGCGATGTCGGAATCGACGTTGATCTTTGCTCCGCATCATTCCAGCTATGCCCGCTTCGTGTCCGAGGCCCACGCCCCTACCGGGATCGCCTGGGCCTATGAGAACCGCACCGCGGCCGTGCGCATCCCCGGTGGGCCGAATGCCGCCCGCCGGATCGAGCATCGCGTGGCCGGGGGCGACATCAACCCATACCTTCTTTTCGCAACGGTGCTTGGCGCGGCGCTCATCGGGATCGAGGACGAGATGACGCCGCCGCCACCGGTCAGCGGCAATGCCTACGAACAGGACCTGCCCCGCCTTGCGCCCGACTGGGAGACGGCCATCGAGAGGTTCGAGGCTGGCAAGACCATCGCGCGCATCCTGCCGTCCGAGCTGGTGGCCAACATGGTCCGCACCAAGCGGCAGGAGGCGCAAAAGATCGCGAAACTCTCCCCGTCCGAGCAGATGGCGCTCTACCTCGACCGGGTCTGACAATCAGGCCGAGGCAGGCTCCACTTGCGGCGGATGCGGCCCGAGCGTAGCTTTGCCTCAAAAGAATTCATGGGTTTATCAATGCATATCGGCATCCTGCAGACCGGCCATTCGCCCGAGGAACTCCGCGAGGACATCGGCGACTATACCCAAATGTTCCAACGGCTTCTGAAAGGACGGGGCTTCAGCTTTTCGACCTGGGACGTGGTCGACATGGCGTTTCCCGCAAGCGTGGAGGCCGCCGATGGCTGGCTGATTTCCGGCTCCAAGCATGGCGCCTACGAGGATCACCCGTTCATCCCGCCGCTCGAAGACTTCATCCGCGAAGCCCATGCCGGGAAGCGGCCAATGATCGGCATCTGCTTCGGGCACCAGATCATCGCCCAGGCGCTCGGCGGGAAGGTCGAGAAATTCCCGGGCGGCTGGTCGGTCGGACGCCAGGAATACGATTTCGGCGGGAACAAGCTGGCGCTCAACGCATGGCACCAGGACCAGGTGACCCGCCGCCCCGAGGGCGCGAAGCTCGAAGCAAGTTCCGAGTTCTGCGAGAACGCGGCGCTCAGCTATGGTGGCCACATCTTCACCCTCCAGCCCCACCCCGAGTTCGACGAGGCGATGATCGACGGGCTGATCCGTTATCGTGCCCCCGGCCTCGTTCCTCCGCCCTTGATCGAACAGGCGAGTCAGGGCTTGGCCCAGGGCACGGACAGTGATCTCATGGCGCGGCGAATGGCCGAATTCTTCATCAACGCAAGGCAGGACGCCCATGTCTGATTGGACCGCTCGCCTGCCGGAAGCGGCACAGGAATTCATCGAGGGGCGCAAGCTTGACGAGGTGGAATGCCTCGTGGCCGACCTGGCCGGAGTTGCGCGCGGCAAGGCGATGCCCGCCTCGAAATTCGCGCGCCAGTCGCATTTCTACCTTCCCAACTCCATCTTCCTGCAGACGATCACCGGGGACTGGGCCGACAGCGACAACAGCTTCACCGAACCGGATCTGATCCTGACGCCGGATTTCTCGACCGCCACGGCCGCGCCGTGGACGGCGGACTGGACGCTTCAGGTGATCCACGACATCTCGGATCAGAACGGGGAACCCGCCGGGATGGCCCCGCGCAACGTGCTGAAGCGGGTCGTGGACCTCTACAAGAAAAAGGGCTGGAAGCCCGTCGTCGCGCCGGAGATGGAATTCTTCCTGGTCGCCCGCAACATCGACCCGAACCAGCCGATCGAGCCGCCGATGGGCCGCTCGGGCCGGCGCGCGGCGGCGCGGCAGGCCTATTCCATGTCGGCGGTGGACGAATACGGCCCAGTGATCGATGACATCTACGATTTCGCCGAGGCTCAGGGCCTTGAAATCGACGGCATCCTTCAAGAAGGCGGCGCCGGCCAGATCGAGATGAACCTGCGCCACGGCGACCCGGTGAAACTGGCCGACGAGATCTTCTATTTCAAACGCATGATCCGCGAGGCCGCCCTGCGCCACGATTGTTTTGCCACCTTCATGGCAAAGCCGATCCAGGACGAACCCGGTAGCGCGATGCATATCCACCACTCGGTGATCGACACCAAGACCGGGCGCAACATCTTCTCGGCCACGGACGGCACCGAAACCGCAGCCTTCTTCCACTTCATCGCCGGGATGCAGAACCACCTGCCCTCGGTCATCGCGCTGCTGGCTCCCTACGTGAACAGCTACCGGCGCTACGTTCCGGACTTCGCGGCACCGATCAACCTGGAATGGGGGCGCGACAACCGGACCACGGGGATCCGGGTGCCGATCTCGGACCCCGAAAGCCGCCGGGTGGAAAACCGCCTCGCGGGCATGGACTGCAACCCCTACCTGGGGATCGCGGCCTCGCTTGCCTGCGGCTACCTCGGGCTGCTCGATGAGAAAGAGCCCGCCCAGGCCTTCACCGGCGACGCGTACCGCACCGAGACGGATATTCCGCGCGGGATTGCCAGTGCGCTCGATATCTTCAATGAGGCAACGGTGATGCACGAGGTTTTGGGCGAGGAGTTCTGCAGCACCTATGCGACGGTCAAGGAACTGGAGAACCGCGAGTTCCTGCAGGTGATCTCGCCCTGGGAACGCGAGCACCTGCTGCTGAACGTATGAACCTGCTCTTCGCCAACGACCAGCCCGGGGAATACCCGGAAAGCTGGTATGCCGCCACGGCCAAGCCGCCCGATCCGTTTCCGGCGCTGGAGGGGGAGGCCAAGGCGGATATCTGCATCGTGGGCGGCGGCTACACCGGGCTATCGACCGCGCTGCATCTGGCCGAGCGCGGGTTCGACGTGGCCCTGGTCGAGGCGCACCGGGTCGGGTTTGGGGCCTCTGGCCGCAATGGCGGGCAGCTTGGATCCGGCCAGCGGCTGGACCCGGAAACCCTTGAACGCTGGCTGGGTCAGGATCATGCCGCCGACCTCTGGCGCCTGGCTGAAGAAGGCAAGGCACTGGTCAAATCCCTGATCGCCAAACACGGGATCGACTGCGCCTTGCGGCCCGGCGTGGCGCAGGCGGGTTATTCCGAGGCGGAGGTGCGGGAGCTTCACGACCACGCCCGCCACCTGCAAGACGCCTTCGGCTACGGCCAGATCGAGGTGTTGGACCGTGACGGGATGCAGGCGCTCTGCCCCTCTCCGGCCTACGTGGGTGGGCTCATCGACCACGGCGCGGCCCATCTGCATCCGCTGCGCTATGCTTTCGGCCTGGCATGGGCGGCCTCGGGCGCGGGGGCGCGCATCTTCGAGCGCAGCGTCGTGGAGCGGATCGACGAGGGGCCGGAAATCACGGTTCACACCGCAAACGGGCGCCTGCGCGCGCGGCACCTGATCCTGGCCTGCAACGGCTATCTGGGCACGCTGCAGCAGCGGGTGGCCACGCGGGTCATGCCGATCAACAACTTCATCGTGGCGACCGAACCGCTGGGCGACCGCGCGCAAGAGGTCCTGACCCGAGACGTGGCCTTGGCGGACACGAAATTCGTGGTGAACTATTTCCGCCTGTCCGAGGACAAGCGACTCCTTTTCGGGGGCGGCGAAAGCTATGGCTACCGCTTCCCCAGTGACATCGAACAGGTTGTGCGCCGCCCGATGGCCCGCGTTTTCCCGCATCTGAATGATGTGCGGGTGGACTACGCCTGGGGTGGAACACTGGCGATCACCATGCGGCGGATGCCCTATCTTGCGCGGCTCGCCCCAAATATCCTGAGCGCGTCGGGCTATTCCGGCCACGGGGTCGGCACGGCGACCCATGCGGGGCAACTGATGGCCGAGGCGGTCGCGGGCAATGCCGAGGGCTTTGACACCATGGCGCGGGTTCCGGCGATGCCCTTCCCCGGCGGGCCGAAGTTCCGTTCGCCCCTGCTCGTGCTGGCCATGACCTGGTACGCTCTGCGCGACAAGCTCGGTCGCTGACCCTGGGACATAGCAAAAAGTAGCGGATTCTCGCCTTGATCGCGCGTGGCGGGAAATCCGTCGTTTTTGTCTCGAAAATTTCACAATGGTCGTCTACGGTTTTTCCGAAGATAAATTTCGGAAAAGGTGAAAACATGGCGCTTCCCCCGAACGTGTACGACGCCGAGCCCATCCCCGAGGCCGCGAAGGCCGAGATCGAGCGGCTGCTGAAGACCGGAGACCTGTTCCGCTACACCGCGCCCGAGAATTCGCCGGTGGCCCTGCTGGAAAAGGAATTCGCCGAGATGATGGGCAGCAAGTACGCGCTGGCCGTGGCCTCCTGCTCGGCGGCGCTGTTCCTGTCGCTCAAGGCGCTGGGGCTGCCGCGCGGTGCCAAGGTGCTGATCCCGGCTTTCACGTTCGCGGCGGTGCCCTCCTCGGTCGTTCACGCCGATTGCGTGCCGGTCCTGGTCGAGGTCGCCGATAATTACCGCATCGACATGGCCGATTTCGAAGCGAAGCTCACCGACGAGATCTCGGCCGTCATGATCAGCCACATGCGCGGCCACACCTCGGACATGGACGCGATCATGAAACTGGCCGAAGCGCGCGGCATCCCGGTGATCGAGGACGCGGCCCATTCGCTGGGCACCGAATGGGGCGGACGCAAGATCGGCACCATCGGCAAGATCGGCTGCTTCTCGTTCCAGAGCTACAAGCTGCTGAACTCGGGCGAAGGCGGCATCATGATCACCGACGATCCGGACGTGATTGCGCGTGCGGTCATCATGTCGGGCGCCTACGAGCATAACTGGAAGAAACACCCGGCCCTGAGCGACCGGTTCGAGCATTGGCAGAACAAGCTGCCGCTCTACAACACGCGACTGTCGAACATGTCGGCGGCCATCGTGCGCCCGCAGCTGGCCGAGGTGCCGCGCCGGGTCCGCGACGGGCGGCGCAACCACGACCACGTGGCCGCGCAACTGAACCAGACCCCTTGGATCCGTGTCCCGGCACCGCTTGGCCCGGAACAGCGCGCGCCGGATTCGATCCAGTTCAACCTCGTCGATTTCACCGATGAGGAAGTGCTCTCCTATGCCGAGGCCGCCAAGGCACGCGGCGTGGCGGTGCAGGTCTTCGGGCTGACCAAGGACAATGCGCGCGCCTATTGGAACTGGCAGTTCCTGGGCGACACGCCCGAGCTTCCCCAGACCCGCGGCATGTTGCAGCGCGCCTGCGATGCGCGCCTGCCCGCGCGCCTGACGCCCGAGGATTGCGACGTCATCGCCCAGGCGCTGATCGCCGCGGCCGAGGATGTGAAGGGCGAGGCACGCGCCTACGGCACCTGACCGTCAGAGAACCCGGAGCCGGCCTTGAAGGGCCGGCATCCGCTCGGTGGCGGGTCCGACCACGAGTTCCTGCAAGAGCGGCCTCAGGTGCGCCGCGACCCGCGCGGGGATGTCTTTCAGCACGTCCCGCCGCGCGGTCAGCGCGATCCGCCGCGTGAGCGGCTCGAACGGCAGCGGCAGCACGTCCAGCTCGTCCTGGAACCGCTGCGCCCGCATCACCCCCAGCGGCGTGAGGATCGACCAGCCCTGACCGCTGGCCACCATCGCCATGATCGCGTGATAGCTGTCGAGTTCGAACCGGTGGGACAGCGTCAGGTTCTGCCGAACCAGGTGCGCCGCGATCTGCCGCCCCATCTGGTGCCGCGTCGTGTACTGGATGAGCGGCAGTTGCCGCAAAACGGCCAGCGCATCCGCACCCTCGGGCACGAACCCCTTGGGGACGGCGGCAATGAAGGGTTCCTCCAGCAGCGGATGCACTTCCATCCATTCCGCCGTGGCGCCCATTTCTGCCGCCACGATCACGTCGAGCGCGCGCGCCTCGAGCTGATCCATCAGCCGATGCGAGGCGCCGGTTTCCAGGATGAACTGGCAGCCCCTCAACTCTTCCGCCATCTCGGTCAGGAGACGCGGCGTCACGGCGGCATCGAAATCCTCGATCATACCAAGCTGGAACCGCGTGAGCGGCGCCAGGTCCTCCATCGCCAGTTCAGCGCGGGCCTGCGTCGCCTCGTTCAGGATCGACTGCGCGCGGCGCCGGAAAAGCTCACCTGCGGGCGTCAGCGTCACGGGCCGTTCGTTCCTGTTGAGCAGCACCGCGCCCACGGCGGCCTCAAGGTTCGTCAATTGCTGGCTGACCGAAGAAGCCGACGCCCCAAGCCGACGAGCCGCCGCGGAAATCGACCGTTCGTCGGCGGTGGCGACGAATACCTCGATCCCCCACAGCGTGATACGTCCCGGCGTCCTGACCATGCGCGGCTCCTTTCGCGACAGACGCTAGGGCGATTGCCGCCACGGCGCAACGCCCGACCGGTGTCGAAACCGGGTCGAATTCCGCGAGTTCATGCCGGAAACCGGCCGGGATTTGTGGATAACTTGCCTGTAGGGACAAGTTTGCCTAAAATCTGAGCCATAAACACAATAAAGAACGGCAGGTCCAAGATGACGTCGATTTTCCGAAATGCCTGGGAGGGCATCGTCTCTCCCTTGCTTCGCCGCCCGCCCCGGCTTCAGGTCGCGGCGCTCTGTTACCAGGGCGAGGGTGACGCGCGCAAAGTGCTCCTCATCACCTCCAGCCGTGGCCGCTGGATCCTGCCCAAGGGCTGGCCCATCGACGGGCTGGATGCCAAGGGTGCCGCCCTGCAGGAAGCCTGGGAGGAAGCTGGCGTGAAATCGGGCAAGGCCAGCCCCGAGCCGATTGGCTGCTACCAGACCGTCAAGCGCTTCGACGCAGGCCACGATGCCCCGTGCGAGATCGAGGTTTTCGCGGTGGAAGTGCAGGAAATGGCGGAAGAATATCCCGATGCCGAGAAGCGGGAGCGCCGCTGGGTCTCGGCCAAGGATGCCGCCGGGCTGGTCGAAGACGAAGGCCTCGCCGAACTGCTGCTCAATTTCTAGGTCCGACGCGGCGAAGAGCACAGTTGATTCCAAGACAAAAGGGCATTAGCCCCCGCCGGACATAGTTCGTCGCGGGACCAATCCTATGCCAAACGAAAAGCCGACACATCAGTGGAAGACCCTGGACCGGGACCTCAACCGGATCAGCCAGTTGGAATACGCCACGCAATACGTGTCGCGCCCCATGGTCGGGTTCGGTGTCGCGATGGCCTTCATGGTTCTCGCGGGTCTTGGCGCCGCTCTGCTGCTGGGGCAGGAGTCCTCGTCCTTCGTGGTCGTGGCCGCCGCGGTCTTCGGCGCTTACATGGCAATCAACATCGGCGCCAACGATGTGGCCAACAACATGGGCCCGGCGGTGGGCGCCAATGCCCTGACCATGGGCGGCGCCATCGTGATCGCCGCGATCTGTGAAAGCGCCGGCGCGCTGCTTGCGGGCGGCGACGTGGTCTCGACGATCTCCAAGGGCATCATTGCGCCGACCAGCGTGCAGGACAGCCAGGTCTTCATCTGGGCGATGATGGCAGCGCTGATCTCTTCGGCGCTTTGGGTCAACCTCGCGACATGGGTCGGCGCACCGGTCTCGACCACCCATTCGGTGGTGGGTGGCGTCATGGGTGCGGGCATCGCCGCCGCGGGCTTTTCAGCCGTCAACTGGCCGAACATGAGCGCGATCGCCGCAAGCTGGGTCATTTCGCCGGTTCTGGGCGGCGCGATCGCGGCGCTCTTCCTCGCCTTCATCAAGACCTACATCATCTACCAGGACGACAAGATCGCCGCCGCCCGGCGCTGGGTTCCGGTGCTGGTCGGCATCATGGCCGGGGTCTTCGCCTCCTACCTTGCGCTGAAGGGCCTGAAGAAGATCGTGAAGATCGACATGCCCACCGCCCTGATGATCGGCGCCGGTGTCGCGGTCGCGGCCTATGCCATCAGCGCACCCTACATCCGCCGCAAGTCCGAGGGGCTGGAAAACCGCAACCGCTCGCTCAAGGTCCTGTTCGGTCTTCCGCTGGTCATCTCGGCGGGCCTGCTGTCGTTTGCCCATGGCGCCAATGACGTGGCCAACGCGGTCGGCCCGCTGGCCGCCATCGTCCATGCCGAGCAGTTCGGCGAATTCGCAGGCAAAGTCTCGATCCCGCTTTGGGTGATGGTGATCGGGGCTTTCGGGATTTCCTTCGGCCTCGTCCTGTTCGGGCCGAAGCTGATCCGCATGGTGGGCAGCCAGATCACAAAGCTGAACCCGATGCGCGCCTATTGCGTGGCGCTTTCGGCGGCGATCACGGTGATCGTGGCGTCCTGGCTGGGCCTGCCGGTCAGTTCCACCCATATCGCGGTGGGCGGTGTCTTCGGCGTGGGCTTTTTCCGCGAATGGCACGCCGAGCGGCGCGCCCGAAACAACTCGAAGAACCGGCCCGAAGCCAAGCGCATCGCCCCCGAGGAACGCCGCCGCCGCAAGCTGGTTCGCCGCTCGCATTTCATGACGATCATCGCGGCCTGGGTCATTACCGTGCCCGCCGCGGCACTCCTGTCTGGCGTGATCTTCCTGGGCCTGAACGCGGTCTTTGTCTGATCAGGCCATCGCAAGCCGCCGACGCTGCAAGGTCAGAAACAGCGATCCGACAAGGATCAGGTTGATCACCCCTGCCAGAACGGCATTGGCGTAGCTGACCGTGTAGGCGCCGGTGAGGTCGTAGAACACCCCGCCCTGGTAGCCTCCGATCCCGTGGCCGAGGAAGGCAAAGGCCAGGATCACGCCCATCGCCTGCCCGCGCCGCTCGGGCGGCGTCAGCGTACTGACCGAGGTCAGAACCCCCGTCATCACCCCGGCATAGCCGAAGCCGTAGATCACCGCGAAGGCGTAGAACCCGCCGAGCGTCTCGATCTGGGTGAAGAAGAACACCAGCGCCGTCTGCCAGGCGCTGGCGGTGAAATAGGCCGGGACCGCGCCGATCACGTCAGCAAGCTTGCCGAAGGCGATCCGCCCGGTAATCGCAACCAGCAGCATGACGAACAACACCGATCCCGCTTCGGTTCCCGCAAAGCCCCGCCCTTGAATCAGGGGTACGAGGTGCATCAGGGGCACCGCCATGGTGGTGCAGCACATCAGCACCGCTGCACTGAGCCAGAGGATCACCGTGTTGGTCGGCAGGGGATAGTCCCCACCCAACGCCCCTGAGCCCGCCGGACGCTGCGGCGCGGGTCTCAGCGTAAGAACCAGCGGAATCACCAGGGCCAGGGTGATAGCCCCTTGCGCCGCCATGGCTCCGCGCCAGCCGAAGGACTCGATCAGGAAGACCGCGCCGAATGGCACACCGCCCTGCCCCAGGGCCTGCCCCGCGGCGACCAGCCCAAGCGCGAGCCCGGCCCCCTGCACGAACCATTTGCCGACCAGAGACGTGAGCGGCGCCACGAGCGACCCCGACCCGAACATGCCCGCGCAGAAGAACGCGAGGTAGAGGTGCCACAGTTCCGTCGCGCGGCTGGCCGCCATGACCCCCAACCCCAGCGACATCGCCCCGAATAGAGCGATCCGGCGGACATCGACCCGGTCCGCCAGGCTGCCCATAACAATGCCGCCGATTCCAAGCCCCAGAAGGCCCGCCGTATTGACGAAAGCCACGGATCCCCGCGCCCAGCCGAACTCGGCCTCCAGCGGCAGGACGTAGACCGAAAAGCCGCTCACGATCTGGCCCTGCGCGATGCACAGAACTGCCGCCGCCACGGCGACGATCACCCAGCGATAGGCAGGCGCTACCTCGGATTGGACAGGCATGAGACTTTCCTTTCGCGCGCAGGCGGGAACAGGGCCGTTTCTCCGATCCTATATACCATCCTGCTCATGATGTCCTTTCGGAGTGGCGCGAGACGGGCGCTCACCCCTCTCGCCCTACTGCGGCCCGGGCGCGCAGGGCGCCCAGCGCCTCGTCGGCCCGATCTGCCGGGACGAAGACGTGATCATGGTGAAACCCCGCAACAACGTTGCAGGGAATGCCCAGCCCGGCCAGCGTGGCAGAAACCGCAGCCGTCAGCCCGACCCCGTCCAGCGCCGAGTGGACGTTCAGGATGATCCGCCGCATGGGCAGGTCAACGGGCAGCCCAAGCTCCGCCGCGGTCTCCAGCGGCAGGATCAGCGACAGCCCCTCCGCCTCGCGGATCATCGCGATCGCCCGGGGCAGGAGTTCCTCGTCCTCGACCGAGGCAAAGACATAGGTCTTGGCATCAAGCGCGGGCGACATCCCCGCGATCATCGCATCCCTGTCCGATACCGGGCACATCAGGCCTCTCCATCTTGATCCGCGTCCCGTCGCCGTGCAAGTTCCCGATAGAGCGCCTCCCGGCTCACCCCGAGTTCTGCCGCGACCTCCTGCCAGTGGCCGCGTTCAGGCAAACCGCCCCTGAGAGCAAGCCACATGTCCAGCCGTTCGGCAACGGTTCTGAGCCCCCGGATCTCGGCCCGCAGCCGCGCGGACTGCACGGCATGGGCCAGCCTGGATGCCCAGTGTTCCATTAGGTCCGGATCGCGCCGCAGCCTGTCGCGGAACGCCCGGCGCGACAGTACCGCGACCCGGCTTCGTTCCATGGCCACGCCATCGCAGTGGTACCTCTCGGAATAGACGGAACCTTCGGCCAGAAGATCACCCGCAACGGCCATCTGCAGGAACATTTCACCCCCCTCTGCCGAGACGCGGCGCAGCCCGATCCGGCCCTCCTCGACGAAAAAGACCTCGGTCACGGGGTCGCCCAGAAAGAACAGGGGCGCGCCCTTGTCCACCACGCGGCGCGCGGCTTGATCGAAAATCGTCGAAATCGAATGTGGCATGATAGGTATCATGTATCACTGTGCCGCGTTCGGGCAAGTTCCGCCCAAAATCCGAAGGAGACCCCATGCGATTTGCAGTTCTGATTCTGACCGTTACCCTTGCCCCGTTCGCGGTATCCGCGCAGCACAGCGAACATTCCCAACAAACACAGCACATGGCGGCCATCGCAGGCCCAAGTGAGCCAGGCCAGTCAGCATTTGCCGCGATCCAGGAGGTGGTGACGATCCTGAACGCCGACCCGTCAACCGACTGGGCTCGCGTTAACATCGACGCCCTCCGCGCGCATCTGGTGGACATGGATAACGTCACCCTTCGGGCGGATGTGACCAGTAGGGATGTACCCGGCGGCGCCAGCTTTGCCATCACGTCCGGCGATGACGCGGTCCGCCAATCCATCGCGCGCATGACCACCGCCCATGCGGCAGTCATGTCAGGGGTCGATGGCTGGGCCTATCAGACCGAGGCCACGGAGAACGGCATCCTGCTGACCGTCACCGGTCCGGACAACGGTGCCATGCACATCCGCGGGTTGGGCTTCTTCGGCATCATGGCAAGCGGGATGCATCACCAAAACCACCACCTTGCGATTGCGCGCGGCGGCAGCCCTCATGATCATTGAGGGCTGCGCGGGTCTCAGACCCCGAGGCACCAACGCATGATGGCCTTCTGCGCGTGCAGGCGGTTCTCGGCCTCGTCGAAGATCACCGAATGCGGGCCGTCCATCACCGAGCTGGTCGCCTCGTCATCGCGGTGCGCGGGCAGGCAATGCATGAACAGCGCGTCCGGCTTGGCCTTCGACATCAGGTAGTCGTTCACCTGGTAGGGGCGGAGCTGGTTGTGGCGACGTTCGCGTGCAGACTGCGGGTCGTGCATGCTGACCCAGGTATCGGTGACCACGAGGTCGGCGCCCTCGACTGCCTTCACCGGATCGCGCTCGATCTCGACCTTCACGCCCTTTTTGCGGGCGGCATCGACGAACCCCTCCTCGGGGTCCAGCGTCTCAGGCCCGGTGAAGGTGAGGTCGAAGCCGAACTGCGTCGCCGCGTGGATGAACGAGGCGCAGACGTTGTTGCCGTCACCCGACCAGACCACCTTTTTCCCGGCGATCGGGCCACGGTGTTCTTCGTAGGTCAGCACGTCCGCCATGATCTGGCAGGGATGCGTCCGGTTGGTCAGCCCGTTGATCACCGGCACATCGGCGTATTCGGCCATCTCGAGCAGCGTCTGCTCTTCGAAGGTGCGGATCATGATCAGATCCACATAGCGGCTGAGGACGCGCGCGGTATCGGCGATGGTCTCACCATGGCCAAGCTGCATATCCGTGCCCGAGAGCACCATGGTCTGGCCGCCCATCTGGCGCACGCCCACGTCGAAGCTGACACGCGTCCGGGTCGAGGGTT
>JABURR010000091.1 GCA_014762635.1 Paracoccaceae bacterium | reverse complement strand
TTACCCGTCTCGCCGTTCTTACCAAAAATTGGCGATAGTGAGCGCGGTTTGGGGGTATTGTCTCCTAGGTGAACCGTGCCCGTGCGACCGTGCGACATGTGCGACACGCGGCTTTCCTGGGACGTTGCCGGAACGCTGACTTGGGTCCGTGTCGCACGGCGTCGCACATTTCGGGACTGCCGCGCGCAAAAGGAAAGCGCCGCCCGGTGGATACCTGGGCGGCGCTTTGTGAGTGGTGGCTAGATCAGCCGGATATAGCTGTCTTAGACAATTATTGACGCTGCCGATCAACCCTTGTGATCTGCCCGGCACTTTCTCGCCGGTTTTGGTATCACTCCTCGCCCCCGCTCTGCACGATCCGCCAGGCCTCCTTCCGCGCCGCGCCCCGTATCTCAGTGCCGGGTGGCAATGGCACGATCCAGCCATACCGCTCCAGGAGCGTGAGCGCCGCGCGGGCGCCGGGGCCGGTGCGCAGGGCGCTGTTCTTCTGCACCTCGCGCGGGGTGATCGTGTCGTGCGGCCAGGTGTCGAGAAGCCAGGTGCGGAGCCGCTCGGCCCGGTCCAGCTCGGCCGAGAGGGCGGCCATGCGGGAGAGCCGCAGAGCCTCGGAGAGGTAATACCCGGCAAGCTCGATGGCGTCGGCCATGTCGTCGGGCGTCACCTCGGGCGCGTCCAGGTCCCGGAAGAGCGTCAGGACCCCTGCAATCCGCGCCGCCTGTTCGGCAACCTTGGACGCGGTGCCGGTGAGCTCGGCCAGGTCCTCGCCTGGGGCCTGGCGCATCTCGGTCACGTTGGCGAAGCGGGTCAGGAGGTCGCGTGCTTCGGCCGAGAGCGGCAAGGTGCGGGGGGTGAGCTCCCGTGTCTCCGCGTCCATCGGAAGGGCCGTGTCCAGGATCGCGCCCAGCCGCGCCGCGAAGCCGTCGAGCCCGGCCGGGGTGGGCCTCTTACCGTTAAGGAGCCGCGTGCCGATGGTGGACGGCGGCTCGCAGACCAGGAAGCGCGCCAGGAAGCCGCTCTCCACCGCCGTGGCATCGTTAAGGAACGGCCGCGCAAGACCCGGCTGCACCATGAGATGCATGGCAAGGCGCCTGTTATATAACGTTAAGGACCCGTCCCCCTGCCGGGTCCGCCTTATGGGGTTGCCCTGCCACAGGTCATTGAGCGCCGTGACCGTCTTCTGCCGGTTCTCGCTGTTCATGGCATGCCCGCCCAGGAACTGCCCGCCTTCATCCGAGAAGATGCCGAGCGAGGGCAGCCCCTCCACGAACTTCCGGGTCAGCCCCTCGAAGGTGGGTTCGGTCACGGTGCGGTCCGGCACCGGCGGCGCGGCGGGCTCGGACCCGAGGCCTTCGAGGTCGGCTTGTGCGGCGGTGCGCTTCTCGCCCTTGGCCTTCTTCGCCTCGGCCAGGATCTTCTCGCGCTCGCCCTGCCAGAGGGCATGCGCGTTGCGCCAGCTCTGCGCCTCGGCCCGGTGATCCTTCGAGGCGGTGCGCTCGTGATCGCGAAGCGCGGAGAGCAACTTCGCGTCACAGCTCGACTTGCGCTCGCCCGAGCGGGCGATGGTCAGGCAATAAAGCGAGACGGGCCTTGGCCCGTCCAGGGTCTCCACATCGGCAAAGCCCTGCACGGCCAGCGACGCGGCCGCCAGGGCGGATTGCGCCGGGATCGCCACCGGGGCCTGCGTCAGGCCCTGGACGGACTCCACCACGTCTCTCAGCGGCCCCAGCGCCTCCACAGGATAGGCCAGCGCCTCGGGCGCGGGCTCCACAAGCGGTTGCGGTCCTTCGGGGTGGAAGGGAACAGGCTCGATCTTCGTCATGACCGCACCCCCAGACCCTGCAATACCTCGTTCCAGTCCTGCCCCTCGGGCGGGGTCAGGTGCGAGACACGCCAGCCGAGCCCGGTGGCGCGATGGCTGAGCGCGGTCACGGCCGCCCGGCCCGCCGGATCGTTATCCCCGGCGATCACCAAATGGCCCGGTACGCGGGGCAGGGTGAGGGACTTCAGGCCGGAGGTGGAGAGCGCGGCCCAGACCTCGGCCGGGCCGTCCATCAAACCGCAGCGAAGTGACAGCCCGTTCTCTATGCCTTCGGTCACCACGAGCGGCACCGCCTCGCCTGCCGTGTCGTGACACGTCGCGTCTCTAGGCATAGAGAGCCGAACGGCGCCGCCACGCGTCACCCCGAGCATGGCCTTGGCCGGGGTGGCCTCGGCCTTGCCCGCGCCGCCTAGCGCCAGGTAGGTGCGATGCACGGCGAAGCTCTCCGTCCCGTCGATCCGCGCGACCATCGCGGGCAACCGTTGCCCGCTCGGGTGCGAACAGTTCCGTACGTAGCGTAGCGTAGCGGGAAGCGGGCAGGTGATGCCGCGGCCGCGCAGGTAGGTCTCGCCTGGCGTGCCCGGCAGGGGCCGCGCCTCCTGCCACACGCGATCCGCCACCCGTGCACGGCGGGCAGCCTCGATCCGGTCGGCCCCGCCCGGCCGGGCCTGGCCGGGCCTCTGCCACGCGCCGCTCGTGTCACGATCACCCCCGGCCGGGTCGAGCCCGGCCCCGCGGAGCGCGGCCATCACATCGCGGAACTGGCAGCCCACAAAGCAATGGGCCAGAAGCTTGCCGTCTTCCCCGTGCCTCAGGCTGAGCGCCGGGGTCTGGGTGTTCTCATGGGCGGGGCACAGTGCCAGCCCATAGGAGCCGTACCAGTGCCCGCCGAGTGCTTCGGTCAATCGCTGCGCCTCGCTCATGTGCCACCCCCGATCCGCTCGGGCAGGGCCTCGAGGCTCGCAAGCGCCTTGGGGTCCAGCACGCCACAGGAGCTGTGGCAGACCCGGATCAGGGCCTTGCGGGTGGTGCAGTAGCCAAGCGCCGCCCACCGCGCCCGGCCACACCTCTGACCGCGCCTGCGCTGCACGATCCATTGAATGCCGTCCTTGCAGACGATCACCCGGTGCCGGGCGTCGAGCCGGATCAATACGCCGGAATAGCTCTCGGCCGTCTCCTGGCTGGTGGTTTGCGCTCGGCCTGGTGTTGCCTGGGAGGCCGTGCCCGCACTCGCGGGGCACAGCTCTCCCGTCCGCTCCGGCGATACCGGAGCGCCCTGGTTATCCAACTTGTGCATGGGATCAGGTCAGGGACGTTGCCCGGCTTTCCAGCCAGGCGGCAATGGCGCTCTCAGGCCAGCCCACGGCCCGGCTCGACAGGCGCACGGGCTTGGGGAAGTCACCCCGGGACATCAGAAGGTAAATCGTGCTGCGTGAAAGCCCGGTTCGGGCCTCCACCTCGGGGCGCCGCAAGATACGGTCGTTCATATTTTGTCTCCAATGCTACTCATTCCGCGCGCTCGGTGGATTGCGCGAATGGCCTGACTCGCGGTAGGCTGGAGACGTGAAGGCGTTCCATGTGTTCACAATCCCCGTCGGTCTTCGGCGTTGCTGCGCCGGAGACCGACACTCGACCCACTACCGCTCAGGGGGTCCGAGTATGCCTATTAGATTCCGAAACGGAGTTCTGAGGCAACCGATTTTCCTCATGAAATCAGCCGGATATAGACCATCGGTCTGCGATTTTTGCGTAAGCCCATGAAGTTTCGCAAAACTTTATCTGTCGGCGTCTATATCGAAAACAACATCTTGTGCCTTTCTGGCGAAATATGGAGTAAAAACAACTAAATAAAGGGCGGCGCTGGACCGCCCTTAGCCTGTGTGCGGCATGTGAATCTAGGTGCCTTCGAGGCGAATCACCTCCGCTTCCCGCGCCGCCAAATAGCTCGCCCAGCTCTCCATCATCTTGCGCCGTTTCTCGAAGAGGTCCGACCGCGCGTAGGCCTGTTCCACCGCATCGCCCACCTTGTGGGCCAGGGCGGCTTCGGCCACCTCGCGCGGGAAGTTGGTCTGTTCCTGCGCCCAGGTCCGGAACGAGGTGCGGAAGCCGTGCACGTCCGCCTCGAAGCCCAGCTCCTTGATCAGCTTCGAGAGCGTCATGTCCGACAGGACCTTGCCGCGCGGGCTCGGGAAGATCAGCCCCGAGCCGTCCCTGATCTTCTCGGCCTCGGCCAATATCTCGATGGCCCGAGCCGAGAGCGGCACCCGGTGCGGCCGCTTCATCTTCATCCGTGCCGCCGGGACCTCCCATGTCGCACATGTCGCACGTGTCGCACGGGGGGCACCGTCAAAATCCACATCTTCCCAGCGGGCATTGCGCACCTCGCCAGAGCGGCTGGCGGTCAGCACGACGAACTCGAAGGCGAGCTTTGTCCCCAGCCAGGCGCCGGAGCCATGCACCGCTCCGATACAGCCCGCCACCTCGGCATAAGGCAGGGCCTTGCGGTGCTGTGCCTGGCGCTCCACTCGGGGCAGGGCCAGCGCCTGGGCCGTGGACGGATTGTCGCTGCACAGCCCCTCGGCAATGCCCCATTTGAACACGGCCGAGACGCGGTAGATCAGTTTCTTGGCCACACCCGGCACCTGTTCCCGGGCCGCCAGGATCGCCTGGCGCACCTCGGCCGTGCCGACCTCCTGCAAGGGCATGCTCCCGAACCTGGGGAAGATGTAGGTCTCGAGCGTGGTCAGGAAGGCCGCCGCGTCCTTCGGGTTCTTCCAGGTGGGGGCCAGTTCTTCATGGGCCAGCCGCGCCGCTTCCTCGAACGTCTTCTGCCGCGCGACCTGGCGCTTCTCAGCCAGGGGATCGCCCCCCTGGCGAATGAGCCGTTTGTTCAGGACGGCTTGCTCACGGGCCTCCACCAGGGACACGACCGGCGGGCTGCCAAGCCCCAAATCGTGCAGCTTGCCTCGTATCGTCGTGCGTTGAATCCAGGATCGCGCGCCGCTTGGCTTCACGAGAAGAAAAAGCCCGGTCCCTTGGCGGTCATGGTACTTGCCAGGCTCGGTCACCTGGCGCACGAAAGCGGCCGTCAGAGGCCCCGGTTTGCGATTGGGCGCCATAATATATCCCCTCAATCGTCCCCCCACAAAATCGTGGAAGGCCCGAGACGACCTAAGAACGCCTAGGCGCCAAACGTCAAGAAATAAAAGGTAAAACGTATCATTATAGGAATCCCCCGGAAAGGTTGGGAATCCCAAATGGCGCTTCCCCAGCGCGCCATTTTCCTTCCAAAGATGTCTACGGATTTGGCGATCTCGCTACGCCGTTCAACGGTTTTGAACGGGCGAGCCTGAAGCGTATTCCTGCGCGCGATATCTGGGGTTTGGTCGGAAAAATATTTCTCCGGTAGCCTGATGTGCATGAGAGATTTCAGGGGTTTGATCCGAAGACATGAGCAGGAAAAAAATTTGCTCGAAAAGAAGTTGCGGGAGGCGATCAAGCGACGGAACACGTCCGATCTGGCATGGAAGGATTGGAAACTTGCCGCGAAACGTTTTCACGAGCATCGAACAGAAGTTCATGACCTTGTGGAAAGATTCCTCGCGGGGGAGATCAACCAGAACCGCGAGGTGAGGGAATTCGCGTTCTGCTATCTGGAGGTCGACCCGTATTTCTTTCGGTCTGGCTATCTTCTGGAACGCATCGTTCGAAAGCTGAAGAAGCTCGAGTTCACGGATGCCCAGAAGGCCATAGTTCAGGCTTTGATCCTGAAACGCATCAACACTAGGGCGCTGAGGAATTTTCGCGAAATCTGTCGCCTGATGCCCAAGATCGAAACCGAAGAATTCCGAGACCGGGTCAGGGCACGGCTGGAGTCAGATGATCCGAGCGTTCGCCACCGCGCCGAGCTGGCCGCCGCCTACCTCTGACCGGCGAGCTCAAAAAGGCGACAGGTTTGCCACCTTCGAGAAGGGAGACTTCGGATTTCCTGTCGTGTCTGGGATGCCCCGGTTCCTGAATGACGCCTCAGACGCCAACTCCTGACGGAAATTTTCTCGTTCCCGTCAGTTTCCCCCTTGGGAGGACCTATTCACATCTTGGCTGCGAACAAGAGGGCAGCGATGACAAGAACCAGGCACGTGCTGATCCTTCGGTTTCGGGAGACCAGGGCCTGGAAAGACAGGTAGCCCTCCAACGAAAGGCTTCCGTCACGCCTTTTTTCGGCGTGGTGTCCATCGGGCTCCAGGTCCTGAAACCCGACTATGCGAACCTGATACTGTTCAAGCGCGAACTGGTTGAATCTCTGTGGCAAAAGACCCCCCGCATACTCATTGCACACGTCCGATCCTTCCTGTGCGATGGGGCAAGCCACATCTGGGGCGAGGGTCGGACAATCATAACTCGTGCGATGATAGAGGATTCGGGCGGATTTTCTTGGTGGGGTATTCCATACCCTTGCCCGGGGTCCGGACTGTCGCTGGCTGGGCAAGCGCCCCGGAACCCAAGTCCCGGGGCGCGCTTTTCATTCAGGCAGCGCGCTTCATGCCGCTGCGGCCGCGGGGACGGCGGCGCTGTCCCTTGGGGGCCGGTTTCTTTTCGGCGCGGGGGGCTTGCCACGGGGTGCCGCCGGCGACGGGGATCTCGATCTTCATGACC
The DNA here is from genome assembly GCA_014762635.1 of Paracoccaceae bacterium. GTDB lineage: Bacteria > Pseudomonadota > Alphaproteobacteria > Rhodobacterales > Rhodobacteraceae > JABURR01. Next base: position 81,753 of record JABURR010000091.1, on the reverse strand, counting down.
TTCTGGATCGATTTCAGTTCCGACACCTCGTCGGGCGAGCAGAAGGCGATGGCGGTGCCCGAGGCACCCGCGCGGGCGGTCCGGCCGATGCGGTGGACGTAGTTCTCGGCCACGTTGGGCAGATCGAAGTTGAAGACCTGCGCGACGCCCTCGATGTCGATGCCGCGGGCGGCCACGTCGGTGGCGACCAGCACGTCGATGTCCTGGGCGCGGAAGGCGCGGATTGCGCGATCACGCTGGCCCTGGCTCTTGTTGCCGTGGATCGACCCGGCCGAGAACCCCTCGCGGTCGAGCTGTTTCATCAGTCGCTCGGCGCCATGCTTGGTGCGGGCGAAGACGATCGAGCGGGTGCCGGGCGTCTTGGCGAGCAGCTTGGTCAGCAGGCGGAACTTGTCGCTCTGGGCGACGAAATGGACCGACTGGGTGATCTTGTCGGCGGCAACGCCGGGGCGTTCCACCTCGACCCGGATCGGATCGCGGAGGAAGGCCTTGGAAAGCTCGGCCATCTGCTTGGGCATCGTGGCCGAGAAGAGCATGGTCTGGCGATCCGCGGGAAGCAGCGGCGCGATGCGGCGCAGGGCGTGGATAAAGCCCAGGTCCAGCATCTGGTCGGCCTCGTCCAGCACGAGGTAACGGGTCTGGCCCAGGTCGATGGCCCTGCGCTCGATCAGGTCGATCAGGCGTCCGGGCGTGGCGACCACGAGGTCGGCGCCGCGTTTCAGCGTCTCGATCTGGCGCGACATGGAGGCGCCGCCGACGATGAGCGTCACGCGCAGGTGCGAGCTTTTGCCAAGCGCGGCGAAGCTGTCGCAGATCTGGCGGGCAAGCTCGCGGGTGGGTGCGAGGATCAGCCCCGTCACCGATTTCGGGGCAGGCTTGGTGCCGGTCTTGTTCAATCCCTGTAGCAGCGGCAGCGCAAAGGCTGCGGTCTTGCCGGTGCCGGTCTGGGCAAGGCCCATGATGTCGCGCCCGGCCAGCGCGTGCGGGATGGCCTGGGTCTGGATCGGGGTGGGCTTGGTGATGCCCTGTTCCGCCAGATGCCTGGCAAGGCGGGGGGCAACCCCCAGAGTTTCGAAGTCCATGGACTCGTATTCCTTTCTGCCGACCGAATGGCCGGATCATTGCGGATCGGGTCCGCCGCATGGCAGACACCGTCCGATATAAGGCGCGCGCCAGTTGGGCCCCCGGACCCTGTCCGGCGACCTAGTCGCGCAATCCCCTGCGTGATGTGGGAAAGATGTAGATGAACGTTCGCCTGGGCACGGAAGGTGCACTCTGCTCACGCGGCAGAACGTTAACGTTGCACCGCATATCGGCGCAGCGGGGCAATAAGTCAAGACTGTTTACTTTTTTGCCGCTGCCGAGCGGTGGACAGTTTCCCGGCAAGAAGGACGCCGCCCCGACCGTTCAGCCGGGGTCGGTCGTGCCTCAGTAGAGGTCTTCCTCGTCCTGCGTGACGTCGATCCCAAGTGCCTCCATCCCGGCCTCGAGGTGGTCGGCGAGATGCGGCGAGCCCTTGAGGTAGTCATGGGTCGGGGTCGTCTTCTCATTATAGGCGGTCTCCAGCGCCTCGGCGTAGTCCTCGGCGTCGAAATTGCCGCGACCGATCCAGAAGATCGCCACGAGGCTGGCCTGTTCCTCGTCGTTGAGGCCGCTCACGAAGGCGTCGAATTCCTTCTCGGCCCGGTTCATCTCGCGCGCCAGCACGATGACCTCGGCGACCTTGTCGCGCGCGATGCTCAGTTCCGCCATGATCTCCTCCGATTCTGCCCTGCTCCATCACTATCACCGCGAGGTCCGAACAGGCGAAAAAACCTACGGGTCACGTTCGGCGTTCCGATGCGTTCCGCCAATGATCTATGTCAATGATCTGGCTGGGCCCAAGGCATATGATTGTTTTACTTTTTGAAACTGTAAAAATTTATTGGGAGTAACTATGCTTAAAACAAGTTCAATTTTCATTGCCATCGGCTTCGTCGTTGCGGGTGCTGGCGGCGCTCAGGCCCAGGGGCCGGACGTCGGCGAGGCGCTTTACAACCAGTACTGCGCCACCTGCCACGGCAGTTCGGGTGCCGGTGACGGCCCGTTGACCGAGATCATGATGGAACAGCCCGGGGACCTGACGCAGCTTGCCGCGAACAATGATGGCGAGTTCCCGATGCTTCAGGTGATTCACATTATTGATGGGCGGACCGGGGTGCGCGCCCACGGTGGACCGATGCCGACCTATGGGGCGATCTTCTCGGCCGAGGCCGCGGACCAGATGGGCTATGGCTCGGTGGTCGAGGTGCGCGGGCGGATCCTGTCGCTCGCCATGTATCTCGAGTCTCTTCAGAAGTAAGACATTCGGGTCGGGGGTATCCTCCGGCCCGAATCCTCAGGTTAGTCGACTTCAACGGCGCCCAGGAAGGCCTCGATATCTTCAACCGCGCTGTCGCCGGGGTTGATCATGGTGACGCCCCCGGCCAGCCGGTAGAGGATCACGCTGTAGAGGCGGTCTCCGCCCAGTTCCTCGGCCACCAGCTTTTCGCTACGCGCACCCCCGAAGGCACCTTTGGTGACGCGCCAGCGCGACCCGAAGGCCGTGGCGCCATAGCCGCCGGTGGGCAGGGCGTCGAAGCCCGTCAGGAATGCGGCACTCGGTGTCATCAGTTCTTCTTCCCGATTTTCGGCTCGTCGCCCACCATCAGGCGGCGGATATTGGCGTGATGCCGTATCCAGACGAGGAGCGCCAGCAGGATCAGCAAAAGGACCACCTGCATGTTGCCGGTCACCGCCGCGATGACCGGAGAGGTCGCCGAGGCCACCAGTGCCGCGAGGGACGAGAAGCGGAAGGCAAAGGCGGTTAGCAGCCAGATCGCGCAGGCGGCAAGCCCCAGCGGGAACTGAACCGCCAGCAAGGTGCCAAGGAACGTCGCCACGCCCTTGCCGCCGCGAAAGCCCAGGTAGACCGGGAAGAGATGCCCCAGGAAGGCAGCGAACCCCGCAAGCTGGGCCGCGTCCTCACCCACCATGGCGCGGGCGACCAGCACCGCGATCCCGCCTTTACCCGCGTCCAGAACCAGCGTCAGCGCAGCGGCCGGCTTGTTGCCGGTGCGCAGCACGTTGGTGGCGCCGATATTGCCCGAGCCGATCTTGCGCAGATCGCCCAGCCCGAAGAGCCGCGCCATGACAAGGCCGAAAGGCACCGAGCCCAACAGGTAGGCCGCGACGGCAACGCCTGCCAGCGCGCCGAAATCGGTTGTGATCTGGGGTATCATGTCTCTCCGAAAACTTGTTTTCCGCCGACGAAGGTTGCGCGGACGCGCCCCTCCATCCGTTGGCCGTCAAAAGGAGTATTCTTCGATTTCGACTTCAGTGTGAAGCGGTCGAGGACAAAAGGCGCATCCGGGTCGAACAGAACCAGGTCCGCAGGCGCCCCGGCGGCCAGCCGTCCGGTCTCGAGCCCAAGCCGTTTCGACGGGTTCAGCGACAGCGCCCGGAAAAGCTGCGGCAGGCTCAGATGCCCCGCGTGGTAAAGCCGCATCGCGGCGGGCAGCAGGGTTTCCAGCGCCACGGCGCCGCTCGCGGCCTCTTCATAGGGCAGGCGCTTGGATTCCTCGTCCTGCGGGGTGTGCATGGAACTGATGATGTCGATCAACCCCGAGGCGACGGCCTCGACCACGGCCATGCGGTCGGTCTCGGACCTGAGCGGCGGCTTCACCTTGAAGAAGGTGCGGTAGTCGCCGAGGTCGAGTTCATTCAATGTCAGGTGGTGGATCGAGACGCCCGCGCTCACGTCGAAGCCGTTGGCCTTGGCGCGGTCCAGCGCGGGCAGGGCGCGGGCGGTGGTGATCTGGTCGGCGTGGTAGCGAACGCCCGTCATCTCGACCAGCGCAATGTCGCGGTCCAGCCCCATGCGCTCGGCCATCGGGCTGACCGAGGGCAACCCGCGCAGCGCGGCGAACTTGCCGGAACTGGCGGCGGCCCCGGCCGACAGGCCCGGCTCCTGCGGGTGGCAAATCACCAGCGCATCCAGCGACCGGGCATAGGTCAGGCAGCGTGACAGGACCTTGGTGTCGGTGACCACCGCGTCGCAATCGGTGAAGGCCACGGCGCCCGCGTCCTTGAGGAAGCCGATCTCGACCATCTCGCGCCCCTGCCGGCCCTTGGTCAGCGCGGCCATGGGCAGAACCCGCACCGGGCTGGCGTCATTGGCGCGGCGGGTGACGAATTCCAGCACCTCGGGCGTGTCGATCGCGGGCAGGGTGTCGGGGCGGGTGACCATGGTCGTGACCCCGCCTGCCGCCGCGGCCTGTCCGGCAGAGCCGAAGCTTTCCTTGTGCCGTTCCCCGGGTTCCGAGACCTTGACCCCGATATCCACGATCCCCGGCGCCAGGCATTTGCCTCCGCCCTCGATCACGCGCTCGGCTTCCACCCCTTCGGGCGCGGGCCGGTCGAAGGTTGCGGCGATCCGGTCGCCCTCGATCAGCAGGGCACCGGGGGCGTCGCGCCCGGCCTCGGGGTCGATCAACCGGATATCGCGGATCAGCGTGCGCATCACATGGCTCCGAATTTCAGGACGAGGACGGTCAACACGACAATCACCGCGATCGCAAGCCCGATCAGGGCGCTGTTGTTGCCGCGAGGGGCGGGCGAGGGCGGCTGCGGCGGCGTTCCGGTCAGCAGACCCTCGGCGCTTTCGGTCATCAGCGGGGCAAGGTCCGGGGCCGCCGCGCTTTCTTCCCGGTAGGTGCCGATCAGGCGCAGCGGCGCTGTGACCGTCACGGCCTGCGCCTTTCCCGCGAAGGCCACCGAGGGCACCACCGCCACGTGCCCCTTCAGCGCGTCGAGCCGCGCGCGATCGGGGTCCAGCTCCTCCGCTGCAACGCCCATGCCCTCGGCCAAATAGCCCGACAGGCCCAACTCGCCCAGGTCGCCAACCGGAAAGACCTCGGCCCGGGTCGCGTCGAAATGCCTGGCCCCAAGCGCGGTGGCCAGCGCCTCGGCATTGAAACGGGCGGCTTCCTCGTCCGGCAGGTCCAGCGCGAAAACACGCACGTAGCCGCGTTCATGGGCCGGGATATCGAGGCGCGTCGTCACGCCGTCACCCTGCGTCTTCGGCGGAGGCCTCGCCCCGCTGCACGTCACGCAACAGGCCATAGACCTCGCGCGCGTCCTCGATGTTTTCGAACCCCACCGGCACCCGGCGGGAGCCGTTCTTGGTGCGCTTCAGGATCGTGGCGAAATAGACGCTGCTCGGGTCGCCCTCGGCAAACTGCAGAACGCTGTCCCGGTCGATCGGGTAGGAGTTCAGCCGCCGCCCCACCATCGGCATGTCGGTGGCAATGAAGGCCCGCCGGTCGGTCAGCGTGTACCAGCTATGCCGCCGGATATAGGCGCCGCCATAGGGACCACCCAGCATCAGCGCGATCCCGACCGAGAAATGCAAAAGCCCGAACATCCAGAACAACCCGCCCGCCTGGGACGCCATGATCATCCAGAAAAGCGCGAACCCCGCGAAGAACCCGCCGAAAAGCAACAATCCGAAATGCCGGGGCTTCCACACCACCCGCCCATCCGGCCGCCCCTGCCAGAGGATCCGCTCCCCCTCGTCGAGGATGCCCTGCCAGCCGTCGGGGACCGTCAAACCATCACCCCCTGTTCGGCGCGAGCTGCTTTCAGGTTGCGGGCCAGCAGGTCCATGGCGGCCATGCGCACGGCGACGCCCATTTCCACCTGTTCCTGGATCACCGAGCGGTTGATGTCGTCGGCGATGGTGCCGTCGATCTCGACCCCGCGGTTCATCGGGCCGGGGTGCATGACGATGGCGTCGTCTTTCGCGTGGGCCAGCTTCTCGGCGTCGAGGCCGAAGCGGTGGAAATATTCCCGCTCGGACGGGATGAAAGCGCCGTCCATGCGCTCCTTCTGGAGCCGCAGCATCATCACAACGTCCACGTCTTTCAGCCCCTCGGCCATGTCGTCGAAGACCTCGACCCCCCAATCCGCGGCGCCCGACGGGATTAGCGTGGGCGGGCCGACGAGGCGCACCCGGTTTTCCATCTTGCCCAGCAGGATGATGTTGGAGCGTGCCACGCGGCTGTGCGCGACATCGCCGCAGATCGCGATGGAAAGCCGATGTAGCCGCCCCTTGCGGCGGCGGATGGTCAGCGCGTCGAGCAGGGCTTGCGTGGGGTGCTCGTGCCGCCCGTCGCCCGCGTTCAGCACCGCGCAGTTCACCTTTTCCGACAGCAGGCTCACCGCGCCGGAATGGGGATGGCGCACCACCAGCAGGTCAGGGTGCATGGCGTTCAGCGTCAGCGCCGTGTCGATCAGCGTCTCGCCCTTCTTCAGCGACGAGGCCTGCATCGCCATGTTCATCACGTCCGCGCCCAGCCGTTTGCCCGCCAGTTCGAAACTGGCCTGGGTTCGGGTCGAGGCCTCGAAGAACATGTTGATCTGGGTGAGGCCCGCGAGCGCCTCGGAATGTTTCATCTCGCGGCGGTTCAGATCCACGTACTGATCCGCGAGATCGAGGAGGGTTCGAATCTCTTCGGGGTGAAGCTGTTCGATCCCGAGCAGGTGCCTGTGGCGGAAAGTCATGCCGTCTCGTTCCTTATTTGCCTGCTTATAGGAAGCATTGCAGGCCCGGACAAGCGTGGCCGGCCCCGGCCTGCGGCACTGATGCGCGCGGGCCGCAAAACCGGTTCCCGGCGGCGCGGCGCCGGGGTAGGGTCGGGCCCATGGAATCGCAGCTCGATTATCACACGGCGAAGGCGCTGCTCGAATGGCAGATCGAGCTGGGCGCAACCGAGGCTATCGGGGACGCGCCGGTGAACCGCTACGAGGCCCCGAAAGAGGCGCCGAAGCCGAAACCGGCGGCGCCGGTGACCGCGTCAGCGCCGGTGGCGGCAGACGATCCGGTCGCCGTGGCGCAGGCCGCGGCCGCGTCGGCGCAGGACCTGGCCGGGCTCAAGGCCGCCATGGCTGGGTTCGAGCATTGCGAGCTGAAGCGCGGCGCGCGCAACCTTGTTTTCGCCGACGGCAACCCCGCCGCGCGGATCATGGTGATCGGCGAGGCGCCGGGGCGCGACGAGGATCTCCAGGGCAGGCCCTTCGTGGGCCGCGCCGGGCAATTGCTCGACAGGATGCTGGCGGCGATCGGGCGTGACCGCGCCTCCGAGGTCGCGGACCAGGCGGTCTATATCACCAACATCCTGCCCTGGCGCCCGCCCCAGAACCGCGACCCGACGCCGGAAGAGATCGCGATGATGATGCCCTTCGTGCGCCGCCACGTGGATCTTGTCGCCCCGCAGGCGCTGGTTCTGATGGGCAATATCAGCTGTCAGGCGCTGCTGGGGCGCAAGGGGATCACGCGGCTCAGGGGGAACTGGACCGAGGCGCTGGGCCTGCCCGCCTTGCCGATGTTCCATCCCGCCTATCTTTTGCGGAACCCCCATGCCAAGCGCGATGCCTGGCACGACCTTCTGATGCTGCAGGCTCGTTTGAGAGAGGCAAAGACATGAGCAGAGTAGACGAGACCAAGGATTTCATCCCCATCCGCATCGCGGTGCTGACCGTGTCGGATACCCGCAGCCTCGAGGAAGATCGCTCTGGCCAGGTGCTGGTGGATCGGATCGCCGAGGCCGGACATGTCCTGGCGGATCGCAGGATCCTGCGCGACGAGCGTGGCGAGATCGCCGCCCAGCTTCGGGCGTGGAGTGTCGATCCGGGCATCGACGTGGTGATCTCTACCGGCGGCACGGGCCTGACCGGCCGCGACGTGAGCGTCGAGGCCCATCGCGACGTCTACGAGAAAGAGATCGACGCCTTCGGCACCGTCTTCACCATGGTCTCGATGCAGAAGATCGGCACCTCGGCGGTCCAGAGCCGGGCCACTGGCGGTGTTGCCAACGGCACCTACATGTTCGCCCTGCCCGGCAGCCCCGGCGCCTGCAAGGATGCCTGGGACGAGATCCTGAAATGGCAGCTCGATTACCGGCACAAGCCCTGCAACTTCGTGGAAATCCTGCCGCGCCTGGAAGAGCACAAGCGCCGGAAATAGAACGGGTCTCACGTCCATTTGCCTTGGCGGACTGCGGTGTCGGCCCTATCTAAGACCATCGGTTTCTCGTAACGGAGCATGAGCCCGGATGCGCTTTCTGCGTCGCAGCCTGATCGGCGTCTTTCTGATCTCCATGACCCTTGGTCTGTTGACCTGGGCCGGCGTTCTTGTCCGTGACGCGGTGCAGGAGCGTATGTCCGGAGACCAGCCCCGCCGCCCGGCGCGTGAACGGGTGTTCGCGATCGAGACCGTGACCGTGGAACCCGCAACGATTTCGCCCGTGCTGACCAGCTTTGGCGAGGTTCGCAGCCGTCGGACGCTGGAATTGCGCACCGCAGCCTCGGGACGCGTGGTGGAGATCGCCGCGGAACTGGTGGATGGCGGCCGGGTCGAGGCCGGAGCGCTGCTGCTGAGGATCGACCCAACCGAGGCGCAATCGGCCCTCGACCTTGCCCGGGCAGACCTGCGCGAGGTCGAGGCCGAGCAGCGCGATGCGGAACGCGGGTTGGAACTGGCCCGCGACGAGGTGGCTGCGGCCGAGGAACAGGTTCAGATCCGCGTCCGCGCCCTGACGCGGCAAAAGGATCTTCTGGCACGCGGTGTCGGGACCGAGGCGGCGGTGGAAACCGCCGAACTCGCGGCATCTTCGGCGCGGCAGGCGGTTCTGTCGCGGCGACAGGCGCTGGCCCAGGCCGAGGCGCGGATCGACCAGGCGCTTACGGCGCTGGAGCGGCGGCAACTGGCCTTGGCCGAGGCCGAGCGTAGGCTCGCGGATACCGAGATTCGCGCGGATTTCGCCGGGGCGCTGAGCGACGTGAGCGTGGTCGAGGGGGGGCTGGTTTCCTCCAACGAACGGCTGGCAGAACTGGTCGATCCGGCGGCGCTGGAAGTGGCGTTCCGGGTCTCGACCCCGCAATATGCGCGGCTGCTGGATGACACCGGCCGCCTGATCCGGGCCGAGGTGAAAATCGTGATGGATATCCTTGGCGTCGACCTGTCGGCCACGGGGCGCATCACCCGCGAAAGCGCGGCGGTGGGCGAGGGTCAGACCGGCCGCCTGATCTTTGCCGAGATCGGCGCGGCGCCGGGCTTCCGCCCCGGGGATTTCGTGAGCGTCCGGATCGAGGAGCCACCGCTGTCGGGCGTGGCGCTGCTGCCCGCAGCGGCGGTGGATGCCGCGGGAACCGTGCTGGTGATCGGGGCCGAGGATCGGCTCGAGTCGCTCCCCGTCGAGGTCCTGCGCCGCCAGGGCGATGACGTGATCATTCGTGCGGGCCGCGTTGCAGGGCGCAAGGTTGTGGCCGAACGCTCGCCGCTTCTGGGTGCAGGCATCCGGGTCAAGTCGATCCAGAACGACGGCGCTGCGGCCCCGGCGCCCGAGCCCGAGATGCTGGAACTGGACGATGAACGCCGAGCGAAGCTCGTGGCCTTCGTCGAGGGCAACCAGTACATGCCCAAGGATGTGAAGGAACGGATCCTGTCACAACTGGCCCAGCCGATGGTCCCCGCCCAGATGGTCGAGCGGATCGAATCCCGGATGGGGGGCTAGGCCATGGCGGCACGGTTCGACGGGGCCATTGGCGGGGTGCTGTCCTATTTCACCCGTCACAAGACGGCGGCGAACCTTCTGCTGGTGATCCTGATCGCGCTGGGCGTCGCGGCTTTCCCGCGGATGCGGGCGCAGTTCTTCCCCGACGTGGTGCTGGACTCGGTTTCGGTCAGCGTGGCCTGGGACGGCGCCGGGGCCGAGGATGTGGACGCCGCCATCGTGCAAATCCTGGAACCGGCGCTACTGGCCGTCGAAGGGGTCGAAAGCTCGGAGGCGCGGTCGCGCGAAGGCAGCGCGTCGATCTCGCTGGAGTTCGAGCCCGGCTGGGACATGTCGCGCGCCGCCGATGACGTGCAGGCCGCCGTCGATGCGGTGGTGAACCTGCCCGAAGCCGCCGAGGATCCCAACGTGCGCCGCGATGCCTGGCGCGACCGGGTGACCGACGTGGTGATCACCGGCCCCGTGGGCGTCGATCAGCTTGCCCGTTTCGCCGACGAATTCGTGGCGCGGCTCTTTGCCGAAGGGGTCACGCGGGCCACGATCAGCGGTGTTGCCGCGCCCGAGACGGTGGTGGAGGTGACCTCGCTCGCGCTGATCCGGCACGATGTAACGATGCGCGAGATTTCCGCCGCCATCGCCGCCGAGGCCGAGGCCGATCCGGCGGGCGATGTGGGTGGGGCCAATGCACGGATCCGCACCGGGATCGCCAAGACCGGGGCCGATGCCATCGCCGGGATCGTGCTGCGATCAGAGGCCGATGGATCGCAACTCACCATCGGGGACGTGGCGCGGATCAGGGTCGAGGGCGTGGACCGGCGCGAGACCTTCTTCGTGGGTAAGAACCCGGCGGTCTCGATCCGGGTGGACCGATCCGACCGGGGGGACGCCATCGGCATCCAGCGCCAGGTCGAAGAGGTGGCCGAGGAGATGCGCCTGACCTTGCCGCAGGGCGTCACGGTGGAACTGATCCGGACCCGGGCCGAGGCGATCTCGGGACGTCTCTCGATCCTGCTCGACAACGGTCTGCTGGGGCTGGGGCTTGTGGTGACGCTGCTGTTCCTGTTCCTCAACGCCCGCACCGCCTTCTGGGTGGCGGCGGGTATCCCGGTGGCCATGACCGCCGCCATCGCGCTGATGTATGCCTTCGGGCTGACGCTCAACATGATCTCGCTTTTCGCGCTGATCATCACGCTGGGCATTGTCGTGGATGATGCCATCGTGGTGGGCGAGCACGCCGATTTCCGGGCGCGGCGGCTGGGCGAGGGGCCGGTTCAGGCCGCCGAAAACGCCGCGCGACGGATGTTTGCGCCGGTCTTCTCGGCCACCATCACCACCGTCATCGCCTTTTTCGGGCTGGTGGCCATCGGCGGGCGGTTTGGCGGCCTGATCGCCGATATCCCCTTCACGGTGATCGTGGTGTTGCTCGCCTCGCTGGTGGAGTGCTTCCTGATCCTGCCCAACCACATGGCCCATGCGCTGACCCATACGGCCAAGGAGCACTGGTACGACTGGCCGAGCCGCTTCGTGAACCGGGGGTTCCGCTGGGTGCGGGACAAGCTGTTCCGCCCGATGATGGCCGGGGTGGTCTGGGCGCGTTATCCGGTTCTGGCTTTGGCCGTGCTGGTACTGGCAAGCCAGGTGGCGCTGGTCCTGCGCGGGGACGTGCAGTGGCGGTTCTTCAACGCGCCGGAACGCGGCTCGATCTCGGGCAATTTCGCCATGGCGCCCGGCGCCAGTCGCGACGATACGCTTGCGATGATGCGCGAGTTGCAGCGCGCGACCGAGGCCGTCGCCAAGCGCTACGAGGACGAGCACGGGGTCAACCCGCTGGACTATGTCATGGGCCAGATCGGCGGCAATTCCGGAAGGGCGCTGAGCGGGGCTGACACCAAGGAGCCGGACCAACTTGGCGCGATCTCCATCGAGATGATCGACCCGGACCTGCGCCCCTATTCCAGCTTTGCCTTCCTTGCCGACCTGCAGGAAGAGGTCGTGAACCACCCGTTGCTGGAGGAGCTGAGTTTCCGAAGCTGGCGCTCGGGTCCGGGGGGCGATGCGCTTGACGTGCAGCTTTTCGGGGCTGATGCCACCGTGCTGAAGGCGGCCGCCGAGGCGACTAAGACGGCGCTTTCCGTATACCCTGAGGTTTCGGCTCTGGAGGACTCTCTGTCCTACGACAAGGAGGAACTGATCCTCGACCTGACGCCGCAGGGCGTGGCGCTGGGCTTTGACATCGACGGGCTGGGCCGTGTTCTGCGCGACCGGCTGAACGGGATCGAGGCTGCGACCTACCCGGATGGCACGCGATCCGCCGCGATCCGCGTGGAACTGCCTGACGACGAACTCAGCGCCGATTTCCTCGACCGGATGCAGATGCGCACGGCAGGCGGTGAGTATGTGAACCTCGCCGATATCGTCACGGTCCAGTCGCGCTCGGGCTTCTCCACCATCCGGCGTGAAAACGGGGTTCGGGTGGTCTCGGTCACCGGCGACCTGGCAGAGGATGACGCCGACCGCGCCGCCGCGATCATGGAGGCGCTGGAAACCTCTATCCTGCCCGATATCGAAAGCCGCTTTGGTGTGTCCTGGCGGCTGGCGGGGCTGGCCGAGCAGGAGAACGAATTCCTGAACGACGCGCGGACGGGGCTGATCCTGTGCCTGCTGGGGATCTACCTGACGCTGGCCTGGATATTCTCGAGCTGGTCGCGGCCCGCGGTGGTCATGGCGATCATTCCTTTCGGTCTTGTAGGCGCGCTCTACGGGCATGCCCTGTGGGAGGTGCCGCTTTCGATGTTCTCGGTGGTGGGGCTCATCGGGATGACGGGCATCATCATCAACGACTCGATCGTTCTGGTGACCACGGTCGACGAATACGCGCAAGAACGCGGGCTGTTTCCCGCGATCATCGACGGGACAGCGGACAGGCTGCGGCCGGTGCTGCTGACCACGATGACCACGGTCTTGGGGCTTGCGCCGCTGCTTTATGAAAGCTCTTCGCAGGCGCAGTTCCTCAAGCCCACGGTGATCACGCTGGTCTACGGGCTTGGGTTCGGCATGGTGCTGGTGCTGCTGGTGGTCCCGGCGCTGCTGGCGGTGGGGCAGGACATTTCCCGCAACATCACCGCTGCACGTCGCGCGCTGCAGCGATTGCGCCGATCCGGGGGCACGGGTGTCGCGACGGCGGTGATGGCGCTTCTGGCGGCGCTGATCTTCGCTGGCACGGTCGGTTCGGTGGCGGTGACGGGGGCGCTTCCGCAAGCGCTTGGTCTGCCCGAGACATTGCCGCAGATGCCGGTCGCATTGGCGCTTTTGACCGGAGCGCTTCTGGCGGTGATGCTGGTGATCTACCTGCTGACGGCGGTTTTGCGCGCCCGGAGTCCCGCCTAGCCCGCGTTGCACCCGCGGATTTCGACTGCCTCACCGCCGGATAGGATGGTGATCGTCACCTCCGAGCGATCCAGCATGAAGGGGGCCGCCGAGACCGGCACGAGGTCCGCCTCCGCAACGAGCGAGCTGTTCCCGCGCTCGGTCATTGCTTCCGACACCCAGATAGAGCGGTCCTTCAGTTCGACCACCGCGACTTCGTCCCGTCCAAGGCGGGGCATGTCGATCCGCGTCGTCAGGCGTAAGCCGTCGGAAATCGGCGCTACGTCACAGCGCACGTCGCGGACGCCACCGTCTCGCGCGGTGCGGGGCCCGCTGGCCAGCGCGGCCATGATGCCCCGGTCCTTGGCGGCTGGATCCGCGGACAGATCGGCCTTGAGCGTGACCTGCATCGGAATGCAGATTTCATTGCACAGGCCCAGTTCCATCCGTGTGCGCAGGGCAATCGGCGCACCGGGTTTGCTGGGCGAGAGTTCGATGGGAAGGATCAACCGGTTCACGTAGCCGATCGTCCGCAATCCGTTCAGCGAGAATACCTCGGGCACAGGCCAGTGCAGCGCCACGGCTTCGAGGTTCGAAGACCGATCCCAGTCGAAGCTTGGGGGTATCCCCGCCTCGCCCGGAGAGCGCCAATAGGTCTTCCAGCCCGGGGCAAGGTCCACGACGATGGCGGCCATATGGGTGCCGGACTCGGTCCGCCAGCCGGGAAGCACCGAAAACTCCGCCGCATCGGAGGGATCGAACCCACCGGCAGAGGCCGGGGCGGTGAGCGTGAAAAGAGCGGCGAGCAGGGCCGGAATCATTGCTTTCTTCATGCGTCGATATGTAGGTAAGCGCGACTGAATTAGAAATCACTTTTGAGCGATATTCCGCGACCCGGCCCGGCGAAGCGCCTTGCCATGGCGGATACAGATTGAAAAGCTGACCTTATGACCTTGCACAGTGACTCGACCGATCTGACCGGAAAACTGCTGATAGCTATGCCCGGCATGGGGGATCCGCGGTTCGACAAATCCGTGATCTTCATGTGTGCCCATTCCCCCGAGGGATCCATGGGGTTGATCGTCAACAAGCCCGCTGGCGGCGTCAGTCTGGACGAGTTGCTCACCCAGCTTTCCATCCCCACCGGCGAAGGCAGCAAGGGTGCCGCGGTGCATTTCGGTGGGCCGGTCGAACATGGGCGGGGGTTCGTGCTTCACTCGCGCGACTATGCGGGCGAAGGAGCGACCATGGAAGTCAACGACAGTTTCGGCATGACCGCGACGCTCGATATCCTGCAGGACATTGCCAGCGGGCAGGGTCCCGAGAACGCGATCCTGGCGCTTGGCTATGCAGGCTGGGCGCCGGGCCAGTTGGAAGGCGAGCTTCAGCGCAACGGTTGGCTTACGTGCGATGCGACGCCCGACCTGGTGTTTGGCCGCGATGATGGCGCCAAATGGTCCGCGGCGCTGAAATCCATGGGAGTCGATCCGCTGCTTTTGTCGGCCGAGGGCGGGCGCGCCTGATCAGCCGTCGCGCGGGGCGGCGGCCCGGCGCAGGCGGTCGTTGATCGCGCGCCCCAGCCCGTGATCGGGGATCGGCGCCACGGCGATCCGGCCCGTGCCCATCGAATCGAGCGCGCGCAGGTGGTGGAACAGGTTTGCTGCCGCCTCGACCAGATCGCCCGAGGCCGACAGGTTCAACGCCCCCTCCAGTGCGCCGAAGCCAAGCAGCACCTCGCCTTCCTGCGCCTTTTCGGCGTCGAGGCGCATCAGAGCGTCGGGCGCATAGTGAGAGGCGAGCTGACCCGGGGCGTTGGGTGTGTCGGACCCTTGGTGTTGTGCAAGCGGAGCACCAAGACATTTCTCGATCGCCTCGGCGGGCAGGCCGCCGGGGCGCAACAGCGTTGGTTCCGGCAGCAACCCGACGATGGTCGATTCCAGCCCCACGGGACAGGTCCCGCCATCCAGAACCGCCTCGATCCGGCCGTCGAGTCCTTCCACAACATGCGCCGCCGCAGTCGGGCTGAGCTTGCCCGAGGGGTTGGCCGAGGGCGCGGCCACGGGGCGGCCGCTTGTGGACAGAAGCTTGCGCGCCAGGGGGTGATCGGGCATCCGGATTGCCACGCTGTCGAGGCCCGCGCTGACAAGGGGTGAGATCCCGGCGCCGGGTTTCAACGGCAGCACCAGCGTCAGCGGCCCCGGCCAGAACGCATCGGCCAGTCTTCGCGCCGTGTCACCGAACTCGGCGATGGTTTCCGCCGCCGCGCGATCCGCCACGTGCACAATAAGCGGGTTGAACCGCGGCCGCCCCTTCGCCTCGAAGATTCGGGCCACGGCTGTGTCATTGGTCGCATCCGCGCCAAGCCCGTAGACCGTCTCGGTCGGGAAGGCCACGAGCCCGCCTTCGCGCAGAATCTCGGCGGCGCGGGCAATGCCCGCCTCGTCGGGCGGCAGCAGGATCGGTCGGGCAAGGCTCATCGGATGACGCGGCGTTTCTGTTGATGGTGGCGGTGCAACGGGTACGGTCTGGAATATCCGCAGGTTTCGTGAATACTGCGCCACCGTTCAGATGCCAAGCCGCAGCCAAAGGAGGCCTCGATGCCCTATCGTTCCCCGGTCCAGGATTTCCAATTCATTCTCGATCGCGTCGTGGACTACGGTCAGGTGACCGAATGCGAGCAATTCGCCGAGGCCGGAGAGGACGTGACCTCAGCGATCCTGACCGAGGCGGCAAAGCTCTGCGACGAGGTAATGGCCCCCCTGCAGCGCCCCGGCGATCTGCAGGGCGCGGTCCTGGAAAACGGTGTCGTGCGCAGCTCGCCGGGTTTTGCGGAAGGCTATCGCGCGATTGCCGAGGGCGGCTGGGTCGGCATGGCGGCGGACCCAGAGTTCGGCGGAATGGGGCTGCCGCAGGCGCTGTCTTCCTCCGTGCATGACATGATGTCGGGCGCCTGCCTGTCGCTGCAGTTGAACCCGCTTCTGACCCAGGGCCAGATCGAGGCGCTGGAACACCATGCAAGCGACGAGATGAAGGCGCTCTACCTGCCGAAGCTGATCAGCGGCGAATGGACCGGCACCATGAACCTGACCGAGCCGCAGGCCGGGTCGGACGTGGGCGCGCTGCGCTCCAAGGCCGAGCCGAACGGCGATGGCACCTATGCGATCAGCGGGCAGAAGATCTTCATCAGCTGGGGCGACAATGATTTTGCGGGCAATGTCTGCCACCTGGTTCTGGCGCGGCTGCCCGACGGGGCGCCCGGGACCAAGGGCATCAGCCTGTTCATGGTGCCCAAGCGTATCCCGGATGAAAATGGCGAACCCGGTGTCGCGAACTCGCTGCGTGTGGTGAGCCTTGAGCACAAGCTGGGCCTGCACGGCTCGCCCACGGCGGTGATGGAATACGACGGCGCCACCGGATGGCTGGTGGGGGAGCCGCACAAGGGAATGGCGGCGATGTTCACCATGATGAACAACGCGCGGCTTGGCGTGGGCATCCAGGGGATCGGCGTGGCCGAAGGCGCCTATCAGCACGCGCTGGCCTATGCGACGGACCGCAAGCAGGGCCGCACCCCGGTCGAGGGTGGCGGTGCGATCATCGACCACGCGGACGTGCGCCGGATGCTGGCGACCATGAAGGCCGAGATCTTCGCGGCCCGCTCCATCGCGTTGGCTTGCGCGGTGGCGATCGACATGGGCAATGCCACGGGCGATGCCGACTGGAAATCCCGGGCGGCCTTCCTGACGCCGATTGCCAAGGCCTTCGGTACCGATGTGGGGATCGAGGTGGCGACCCTTGGGGTGCAGGTCCATGGCGGCATGGGCTTCATCGAGGAAACCGGCGCGGCGCAATACCTGCGCGACGTGCGGGTGACCTCAATCTACGAAGGCACCAACGGCATCCAGGCAATGGACCTTGTGGCACGCAAGATGATGGACGGGGGTGAAGCCGCCTATCGCCTGCTGGACGAGATCGAAGCTGGCGCCGAGGCCGCGCGTGGCACGATGCCGGAACTGGCCCAGCAGGTCTGGAGCGCGGCCGAGACCCTGCGCGAGGCCACGGAAACGCTGATCGGCCAGCAGGACCTCAACGACCGCTTCGCCGGGGCAGTGCCGTATCTGTCGGCCTTCGCCCGGGTTCTGGGCGCGCACTACCACCTGAAAGCCGCGCTGGCCGAGGGCGGAGAGGGGCCGCGCAGCCGGCTCGCGCGGTTCTATGTCGAACGATTGCTGCCCGAACATTCCGCGCTGCTCGCCCATGCCACCCAAGGCGCCGAAGGGCTTTATGCCGTCTCGGCTGAGGACCTGGTGGCGTGAGCCCGGCGCCCCGGGGACCGATCCGCTTTCCCTACGAGGAACCGCCCACCGCGGGCCACGCGGTGGAGGTGGCCGAGGGCATCTTGTGGATGCGGCTGCCGCTGCCAATGAAGCTCGACCATGTCAATTGCTACGCGATCGAGGATGGCGATGGCTGGACCATCGTCGATACCGGCTTCGATTCCCGCAAGAGCCGTTCGATCTGGGAGGTTCTGCTGGCCGGGCCGCTGGCGCATCTGCCGGTGCGTCGGGTTCTGGTCACGCATCACCACCCCGATCACATCGGCTTGGCGGGCTGGTTCCAGTCCGAGCACGGGGCCGAGCTTTGGACCACCCGCACCGCCTGGCTGTTCGCGCGGATGCTGACGCTGGACGAGCAGCCCTTGCCCACCTCCGAGACGCTGGCCTACTGGACGGCGGCGGGGATGGATCCGAAGCTTCTGGAAAAGCGCGCGCAGGAACGCCCCTTCAACTTCGCCGATATCGTGGCGCCGCTGCCGCTGGGGTTCCGCCGCATCAAGGACGGCGATCATATCCGTATCGGCGGGCGCGGCTGGCTGGTGCGCACCGGCAATGGCCACGCGCCGGAACATGCCACGCTCTGGTCCGATAACGGGGACCTGGTGCTGGGGGGCGATCAGCTGCTGGCAACGATCTCGCCCAACCTGGGGGTCTATGCCACCGAGCCCGAGGCCGACCCGGTGGCCGAATGGCTCGAATCCTGCGAGGGGTTCCGCCCCTTCGCCCGCGACAGCCAACTGGTGCTACCCGGGCACAAGCTGCCCTTCACCGGACTTCCGTCCCGAATCGATCAACTGGTCGAGAATCACCACGGCGCGTTGAACCGCCTTCTGGATCACCTGACCGAGCCGCGCACCGCCGGCGAGTGTTTCCCGCCGCTCTTCCACCGGCATATCGGCGAGGGGGAATACGGGCTCGCGCTGGTGGAGGCCGTGGCCCATCTCAACCACCTGATGCATGACGGGAAGATCACCCGGCGTTTGCGCGAGGATGGCGCATGGCTCTGGCAGCGCAAGGATTGAGGCCCACGACCTGCGCCAATTTGCGGCGATTTGGCCCCGTGACAGGGCCGTGCAAATCGTCTATCCCGGCTTGCAACAATCGAACTCAGAGGATGTGACCGATGGCTGAGCACAAGCATGGCACGATGGATATCGCCGAACAGGAAAAGACCTTTGCCGGTTTCATTAGCTGGACGATCAAGACGACTGTCGTGATTCTGGTCGCGCTGGTTCTTCTGGCGATGATCAACGGCTGATCCGCCGACCCTACCCGATCAGGAACAATGCCGCGTAAAGCGTGACTGCGCCGCCGAAGATGGCGGCCAGCACGTTTTTCGTGATCAGCCCTACGACAAGTGCAGCCGCCGCGGCCAGAAGCCGCGCGGGGTCGGTCTCGCCCCCGGTCGCGGGCGGCCACAGGATCAGCGGCGCCACCAGCCCGGGCATCACCGCCACCGGCGCGAAGCGCAGCAGGCGCAGCACCCAGCCCGGCATCTGCCGTTCACCGATCAACCCGATGAACGAGAACCGGATCAGGAAGGTTCCTGCACCCAGAAGGACGATAATCGTCCAGATCTCAAGGCTACTCAGCTGAATCACGGCGTGCCTCCATCCAGATCTCGACCCCGGCGCCCACCGGCATCGCGACGGCTGCCGCCACCAGAAGCCCGGCGCTGAACGGCATCCAGACCAGCAAAAGGCTCAGCACGATCGAGGTCACTGCCGCGGCCACATGGGCCAGCGACTTCAGCATCGGTGCGACGATCGCCAGAAAGGTGATCGGCACCGCGAAATCGAGTGCGAATTCCGGCGGAATCCGCGTGCCCGCCGCCGCGCCTACGAAAGTCGCCAGGTACCACAGCGGCGCGATCGCGAAGGCCGCGCCGAGGAAGAAGGCGACATTCTCGCGCGCGGGGCGCTTGTGGTTTTCGAATTCTCCGTGGGCGACGGCGAAGGTCTGGTCCACCATGAAATAGGAGGCCAGCGCCCGCTGCCACAGCGGTGCCGCGCCCATATGCGGTGTCAGCGCGGCGGAATACATCGCCATGCGCAGGTTCACCGCCAGCGCCGTGCTCAGTACGACCACCGTCGGCGCGTGTTCCGACATGAGCTGCACCGCCGTGAATTGCGCGGCCCCGGCAATCACCAGAAAGCTGAATCCCAGGACCTGGAAGATATCCAGCCCGGCCTCGGTTCCCACCACGCCGAACAGCGTCCCGAAGGGTACGATTACCAGAATAAATGGCAGGCCGCCGCGGAAGCCGCGCCAAAAGGCCGATTTCGGGGTGGAGGCGGGCATTGCCTTATCCTAGATATCGTTGACCGCGCCTCGATACCGAAGCGGCGGAGGAGGTTCAAATGACAAATCATGATAGCTTCGATGACTATCTGATTGCGCCGGATCCGGGTCGGGCGGGCCTGACCCGCGCGGTGGAGGGTGTCGATCACGAGGGCAATCGCGCGGCGATCTCGGTGGTCGAGGAGCGGCCCCTGACGATCTACCTCAACAGCCAGGAAATCGTCACTGCCATGACAATCGGCGATTACCCCGAGTACCTGGCGCTGGGTTTCCTCAAGAACCAGGGGATGCTGCGCGAGGGGGAAGCGGTCATCGCCGTGCAATATGACGACGAGATCGAGACCGTCGTCGTGCGCACCGACAGCCAGACCACCTACGAGGAAAAGCTGAAGAAGAAGACCCGCACCTCGGGCTGCGCGGTGGGCACCGTCTTCGGCGACATGATGGAGGGGCTGGAGGGGCTGACCCTGCCGCCCGCCGAGGTGCGCACCAGCTGGCTTTATGCGCTGGCGCACAAGATTAACCGCACGCCGAGCCTTTATCTGGAGGCCGGGGCGATCCACGGAACCGTGTTGTGCGAAGAGGACCGGCCGCTCGTCTACATGGAAGATGTCGGTCGCCACAACGCGGTGGACAAGATCGCGGGCTGGATGCTCTCCGAAGGTGTCTCGCCCAAGGGCAAGATCCTTTACACCACGGGCCGTCTGACGTCCGAGATGGTGATCAAGACCGCGCTCATGGGGATCCCGGTGCTGGCCTCGCGCTCGGGCTTCACCGCTTGGGGGGTTGAGATCGCGCGGCAGGTGGGGCTGACGCTGATCGGCCGGATGCGCGGGCAGCGCTTTGTCTGCCTGGCGGGCGAGGAGCGGCTGGTGCGCGACATCGATCCGAAATCGGTGCCCGAGGAAGACCGCAAGAGCCGCCGCAAAGGGGCGCCCGATGCCTGATGGCTCCACCCCGTTGGTCGACGCGGTGTCGCGGCGCGAGTTGAAATGGGCCGCGATCTTTCCATCCGGGATCTCGATGGTTTCGGTGCCCGACACGGCCTTGCCTGAGGTGATGGGCCCTGAGGAGTTCCGCGCGCGGCTTGACGTATGGAGGGACGCCGCATGACCGCGCCGCTCGGTGTCATACTGGCCGGCGGGCAGGCGCGGCGTATGGGCGGCGGCGACAAGGGGCTGCTGCCCCTGGGTGAAAGCACGATTCTGGGCCAGGTCATCGATCGGTTGTCGCCGCAGGTGGCGGGTCTCGCGCTCAACGCCAATGGCGATCCGGCGCGGTTCGACGACTTCGGCCTGCCGGTGCTGGCCGACAGTATCGAGGGTTTCGCGGGGCCGCTGGCCGGGGTTCTGGCCGGGCTCGATTGGGCCGCTGGGCAGGGCGCCGAGGCCATCGTGACGGCGGCGGCGGATACGCCGTTCTTTCCAGAAGATCTGGTTGCCAAGCTGCTGACCGCGGCCGAAGAGGCAGGCACGGTGATCGCCCTTGCCGCGACCCCGCACCCCGAACGTGGGCGGGTGAGGCACCCGACCTTCGGCCTATGGCCGGTGGCGCTGCGCGACGATCTGCGGCAAGCTCTGACCGACGGGCTGCGCAAGGTGGTTCTCTGGACCGACAAGCACGGCTGCGCCGAGGCGATGTTCCCGGTGGGGCGCATCGATCCCTTTTTCAACGTCAACACGCCGGAGGATCTTGAAGTGGCGCAGGCACTGATTTCCGAGGGGGCCGCATGAGAATCTTCGGAGTTGTCGGCTGGAAGAACGCCGGGAAAACCGGGTTGATGGAGCGGCTGGTGTCCGAGATTTCCGGGCGCGGGATCACCGTCTCGACCGTGAAACACGCGCATCACAGCTTTGACGTGGATCAGCCCGGCAAGGACAGTTTCCGCCACCGAGAGGCAGGCGCGACCGAGGTTCTGCTCTCGTCCGGCAAGCGCTGGGCGCTGATGCACGAGTTGCGGGGCGAGGCGGAACCGCCGCTTTCGGACCTTCTGGCACGGCTCTCGCCCGTCGATCTGGTGCTGGTGGAAGGCTACAAGCGTGACGAGCACCCCAAGGTCGAGGCGCACCGGCAGGAAACCGGCAACCCGCTGATCGCGCCCGAGGATCCGACCATCAAGGCCATCGCCGCCGATTGCGCGGTTGAGGGCGTGGGGGTTCCGGTTTTCGATCTGAACGACACGCGGGCCGTGGCGGATTTCATCCTGAGAGAGGTTGGCTTGTGACAGGGTTCGACGCTGTCATCGTTGTGGACTGGTCGGCGCGTTCGGCGCCGTCTCCTGCGACGCCGACGGCGGATGCGATCTGGATCGGCGAGGCCGGTTCGCGCGGCGTGACCTCCCACTATCACCGCACGCGGTCCGCAGCGATGGCCGCGCTCGAGGCGCGGGTGGTCGAGGCAATCGGCGCGGGCGAGCGGCTTCTGGTGGGGGTGGATTTCCCGCTGGGCTACCCCGCTGGCTTCGCCAAGGCGCTGACCGGCAAGGCTTCGGCTTTCGCGGTCTGGGACTGGCTGGCGGCCGAGGTCGCGGACGGCGAGGACAATTCGAACAACCGTTTCGAGGTGGCCGCCCGGATGAATGGCGCGTTCCCCGGGGTGGGACCTTTCTGGGGTTGCCCGGCGGGAACAGGGATCGATGGTCTGCCCGAACGCGGGACGGATCGTTCCGGTCACGGGTTGCCCGAGCGCCGTGTCGTGGAAGAGGCTATGCCGCGCGCGCAGCCGGTCTGGAAGCTTTTCACAACCGGCTCGGTCGGGTCGCAGGCTTTGCTTGGCCTGCCGCGCCTGACCGCCCTGCGCCAGAGGTTCGGTGCCGACCTTGCCGTCTGGCCGTTCGAGGCGCCCAATGCGCCTGTCGTACTGGCCGAGGTCTACCCGTCCTTGATTGATGCGGTGGTTCAGGAGGAGTTGACCCGTGATCCCGCGGCCATCAAGGACGAGGTTCAGGTCCGGCGTCTCGCACAGGCTTTGCTCGAGATGGGTCGGAACGGAGGGCTGACCGAGGCGTTCACGCAGGTGGGTGGCGCGGCGGGCGAGGAAGGTTGGATTCTGGGTGCCGGGCTGGAGGATACGCTTCTTGATGCCACGAAGGCGTCGGAGCGGCTGCGCCCGCCGCCGCTGCAGAATGACTGTTTCGCCTTGCCGCCTGGTGTGGACTGGACGCCGGTGGACCAAGCGCTCGACCATCTGCGCGCGGGGTTGAGCCGTGTGGTGGCAGAGACGACCAAGCCGGTGACGGAGGCACTGGGCTGCGTGCTGGCCGCTGATCACATGGCGCGGCGATCGAACCCGCCGGGGCCGAATTCGGCGGTGGATGGCTATGGCTTTGCCCATGCGGCCACGGGCGAGGGTGACCAGCTTCTGCCACTTGTCGAGGGCCGCGCAGCGGCAGGCGTGCCCTATGGTGGGGCGGTTCCTGAAGGGTCTGCGATCCGCATCCTGACCGGGGCGCTCTTGCCCGTAGGTGTGGATACGGTCGTGCTCGAGGAAGACTGCGCCGTGGATGGCGCCCGTGTGGCGTTCCGGGGGCCGGTGAAGCGCGGCTCGAATACCCGCCGCGCCGGAGAGGATGTGGAAGAGGGCGCGCTGGCCCTGCCGCAGGGCCATGTGCTGCGCCCCCCTGATATCGCGCTTCTGTCCGCGCTGGGCCTGACCGAGGCGCGGGTCTACGAGCCGCTGCGCGTCGGGGTTCTGTCCACCGGCGACGAGATCGCGCCGCCGGGCAGCACCATGGACCCGGCCCGCACATTCGATGCGAACCGGCCGATGCTGTTGTCCCTGGCCAAAGCCTGGGGGTATTGCCCTGTCGATCTTGGCCATGTTCCGGATGACCGTGAGGCGCTGCGCGCCCGGCTTGATCGTGGCGCACAGGAGGCGGACGTAATCCTGACCTCGGGCGGGGCCTCGGCGGGGGACGAAGACCATGTCTCGGCGCTGTTGCGCGAGACCGGCGCGCTTAGCGAATGGCGGATCGCGGTGAAGCCCGGGCGCCCGCTGGCGCTGGCGTTGTGGGAGGGGGTGCCGGTTTTCGGCTTGCCAGGCAACCCGGTGGCGGCGCTGGTCTGCTCACTGATTTTCGCGCGGCCTGCCTTTTCAGTTCTGGCCGGATCGGGCTGGGTAGCGCCGCAGGCCTTTACCGTGCCTGCCGCCTTCGAGAAGAACAAGAAACCCGGTCGCCGCGAATACCTGCGCGCGCGCCTCACGCCCGAGGGCGCGGCGGAAGTGTTCAAATCCGAGGGGTCTGGTCGGATCTCGGGGCTGAGCTGGGCCACGGGGCTGGTCGAGATCGGCGATGGTGCGCGGCACATCAAGCCCGGCGATCCGGTGACGTTCCTGCCCTATTCCGGTTTCGGGATCTGACCTTCCAAACCGTTAGTTGAACGTGCCCGCAACCCGCCCCAACAGCATGAATGCGCGGGCGGTGCGGGTATCGGTCATCTCGGCGATCTCTTCGTCGCTGGCGATCTTCTCGAACCGGCTGAAGAAATCGTCGAAGCGGCGCAGGAAGTGGTGCATCGAGTCGCGAAAGATCGTGTCCTGTCGCATACGCCCCGAGGCCAGCGCGACCGAGGAACGATCCCGGATACCGCCGATCGCCGCCATGGCCGCGCCGCGTTCGCCCTGCGCGAACCGCCGCCAGAGCGGCGGGGCGGCCGTGTCGGGTGTCAGGTCGTCCATGTAGATCCCGTCCTGGCTGAGCAGGGTCAGCACGTCCTGGCTGGCCTGGATCAGCTGTGCGGTCTTGCGGTCCTGCAGCGCGCGGCGCAGGGCCTTGAACCCGTCGTTGTCGTCCACGTCCTCGGGGAAGTTGAGCGCCCGGATCAGCGTGGGATTGTCGAGCGGTTTCGACAGGACATCGGCAGGATTACCCAGGGCCAGGCTGCCCTGGTCTGCCGCATCGGCGTCCCGGGAGGGGGCGACCATCGAGGACAGCGGTTGCCGCGCCGGCTGGCGGACGCTCGATAGAGAGGAGATCGACAGTTCGATCCGGTCCTGCGCCTCTTCGAGCAGGTCAAGCTTGTCGGCCAGCCCTTTCAGCCCGTAGCGCTTGATGTCTTCCTGCTGCTGGGCCGTGGCGTCGCGCAAAAGCTTCGCGCTTTCGCGCAATTTCTCGGACTGCTCGCGCATCATCGCGGCATTGCGCACCGAGATTGCGCCCATCCAGATCACCGCCACCGGCAAGCTCATTGATAGTAGGAGCAGGATCATCTGCATCGGGTCGCCGTTGGAGGGAAAAACCACGAAGAAGGCCGCGAGGAGGGCAAGCCACAGCAACGACAAGCCGATCGCGACGAATTCGACCATGCCAAGCCGGGGTTCGTCGCTTTCCTCTGCCGTTCTGCGCAGGTCGATCTTCGGGGTCGGTTTCCTGTCCGCCATGGCGTTATTCCCCATGGGGTCAGATGTATTTGATGCTCAGGATCTCGTAGCTTTTTTCGCCACCGGGCGTGCGCACTTCGACACTATCGCCTTCGTCCTTGCCGATCAGAGCTTTGGCCAAAGGAGATCTGATGTTGAGCTTGCCGTTCTCGATATCGGCCTCGGGTTCACCGACGATCTGGTAGGTGCGTTCTTCGTCAGTATCCTCGTCCACGATCTTGACCGTGGCGCCGAACTTCACCGAGCCCGAAAGGGTTTTCGGATCGATCACCTCGGCCAGCGAGAGAATGCCTTCGATTTCCTTGATCCGACCCTCGATGAAGCTCTGCTTCTCGCGCGCCGAATGGTATTCGGCGTTTTCGGACAGGTCGCCATGCTCGCGCGCTTCCGCGATCGCCTTGATGATCGCAGGGCGTTCAACGCTCTTGAGCGTTTTCAATTCGTCATTCAGCGCGGTGTGGCCCGCGCGGGTCATCGGTATCTTGTCCATGGGGAACGTCTGTATCTGCTTTGGTGCCGGACGAGGTGACCCAATCAAATTCGCAGCGCCTTTGCAAGCGAAGGACGGCCCCGGCGTTGCGGTTTTATGCGCGGCGCGACCGGCACACCTCACGCAGCGTTCGCATTGACCCGGCCGGAAACCCTGCTTATCCAACGCGGTCAGGAATAATTCGCCGGACTGCCGCCACGAAAGGAGCCTCAGCATGGCCGAGATTGAACGCGAAGCGATGGAATTCGACGTGGTGATCGTCGGTGCGGGGCCGGCCGGGCTTTCCGCGGCGATCCGGCTCAAGCAACTTGATGCCGATCTGAATGTCGTGGTGCTGGAAAAGGGCTCGGAAGTGGGGGCGCATATCCTGTCGGGCGCGGTGCTTGATCCGTCGGGTCTGGACCGGTTGATCCCCGACTGGAAAAAGAAGGGCGCCCCGATCACTGTTCCGGTGCGCAAGGACAACTTCTACATGCTGGGCGAGGCAGGGCAGCTGCGTATTCCCAACAGCCTGATGCCGCCGCTGATGAATAACCACGGCAATTACATCGTATCGATGGGCAATGTCTGCCGCTGGATGGCCGAGCAGGCCGAGGAAATGGGCGTCGAGATCTTCCCCGGCATGTCGTGCAGCCAGGTGATCTATGGCGAGACTGGCGAAGTGAAGGGCGTCGTTGCCGGTGAGTTCGGCCTGAATGCCGACGGCACGCCCGGCGATGCCTACGAGCCTGGGATGGAACTGCACGGCAAATATGTCTTCTTCGCCGAGGGCGTGCGCGGGTCGCTGTCGAAAGAGGTGATCGCGCAGTATGATCTGGGCAAGAATTCCGACGTCGCCAAGTTCGGTGTCGGCATGAAAGAGATCTGGGAGATCGACCCCGCCAAGCATCGCGAAGGCACCGTGACCCACACCATGGGCTGGCCGCTGGGCGGCAACGCGGGGGGCGGGTCGTTCATCTACCACCTGGACAACAACCAGGTCTACGTGGGTTTCGTGGTTCACCTGAACTACGCCAACCCCTATCTCTCGCCCTACCAGGAATTCCAGCGTTTCAAGCATCACCCGGTGGTGGCCGATCTGCTCAAGGGCGGCAAGCGCATCGCCTATGGCGCCCGCGCGATCTCCGAGGGTGGCTGGCAGTCGATCCCGAAAGTTGCCTTCCCCGGCGGTGTTCTGCTGGGCTGCTCGGCCGGTCTGGTGAACGTGCCGCGGATCAAGGGCAACCACAACGCCATGTTCTCGGGCATCCACGCAGCCGAGGCCGCCTTCGAGGCGATCAAGGCCGAGCGCTCGGGCGATGTGCTGGACGCTTATGAAAGCGCGCTGCGCAAAGGCCCGATCGCGAAGGATCTGAAGAAGGTTCGCAACGTGAAGCCGCTCTGGTCGAAATATGGGCTTCTCGCCTCGCTCAGCCTTGGCGGTCTGGACATGTGGGTTAACAACCTGCTGGGCTTCTCGATCCTGGGCACGCTGAAGCATGGCAAGAGCGATGCCGAATCCACCGGTCTTGCCGCGGATCATAAGCCGATCGACTACCCCAAGCCTGATGGCGTGCTGTCCTTCGACCGGCTGACCAACGTCAGCTTCTCGATGACCAACCACGAGGAAAGCCAGCCCGCGCATCTGAAGCTCAAGGACGCCTCGGTGCCGATCTCGGTGAACCTGCCGAAATATGCCGAACCCGCGCAGCGCTACTGCCCGGCGGGCGTCTACGAGGTGGTCGAGGAGGAAGGCCAAGAGCCGCGCTTCGTGATCAACTTCCAGAACTGCGTCCATTGCAAGACCTGCGACATCAAGGACCCGAGCCAGAACATCAACTGGACGGTTCCACAGGGTGGCGACGGGCCGAACTACCCGAACATGTGACCCTGAAACTGCGGTGCGGCGAAAATGCCGCGCCGCATTGCCTTGGCCCGGGGGGGCGGCTAGGTTCACCTCAATTGAATTTTCATGAGGCAGAGCCAGTGCCAGTTCGTTTCCCAGTCCTGATCGCCGTTTTGACCGCCCTGGCGGCCCCGGTCGCAAGCGCGACCGAGGATGCGGGTGCCTATCTCGCGGCGCGCCAGGCCAGCATCGACACCGACTACCGCGAGGCCGTCGGTTACTATGCGCGGGCCCTTGTCGCCGATCCGGGCAACCCGGTCCTGATGGAAAACCTGATGACCGCTCAGATCGGCCTGGGAGAGGTCGACAACGCCGTGGCCGTGGCACGCCGGATGCTCAGCTCCGGGGCGCAGAGCCAGCTTGCGAACCTTGTCCTGATGGCGAAGGCGGCCAAGGGGAACTCCTATGACAGGCTGCTCGAGGATTACGAGGCCGGCATGGCGATCAGCCCGCTGGTTGATGGGCTGGCCATTGCCTGGGCCGAGTTGGGGCAGGGCCACATGTCCGAGGCGCTGGCAGCCTTCGACGCGGTGATCGAGACCGATGGCATGATGGCCTTCGGCCTGTTCCACAAGGCGCTGGCGCTGGCCTCCGTCGGGGATTTCGAAGGCGCCGACGCCATTCTGGCCGGGCAGGACATGCCCGCCCTGTCGCTGACCCGTCGCGGCGTGATCGCCCATGCGGCGATCCTCAGCCAGCTTGAGCGCAACGCCGACGCGCTGGACCTGATCGACGGAAGTTTCGGCGCGGTGACCGATCCGCAGTTGAGCGACATCCGCAGCAGGTTGGCCGACGGGGAAACCCTTCCCTATGAGGCAATCCGCAATGCCCAGGACGGCCTTGCCGAAGTTTTCTACGGTATCGCGGGCGCCCTCAGCGGCGAGGCAAACCAGGTCTTCACCCTGATCTATTCCCGCATGGTCGAATACCTGCGCCCTGACCACACCGATGCGATCCTGCTGACCTCCGCTGTCTTCGAGGATCTCGGGCAGTTCGAACTGGCCACCGAAAGCTACAGCCGTATCTCCAAGGATCACCCATCGTTCTACGTGGCCGAGATCGGGCGCGCCGAAGCCATGCGCCAAACCGGCGACGTCGAGGGGGCGATAGACGTGCTGACCGCGCTCGGGCGCAGCCATGCCGAGATCCCCACGGTTCACATCACGCTGGGTGATTTCCTGCGCCGGGAAGAGCGCTACGCTGACGCGACGCCCGCCTATACACGTGCGATCGACCTCTTTCCCGAGCCGGATGCCACGCAGTGGATCACCTATTTCGCGCGCGGCATCACCTACGAGCGCACCGACCGCTGGCCCGAGGCCGAGGCCGATCTGCGCAAGGCGCTGGAGCTGAACCCCGACCAGCCGCAGGTGCTGAACTACCTGGGCTATTCCTTCGTCGAGATGCAGGAGAACATGGACGAGGCGCTCAACATGATCGAGCGGGCTGTCGCGGCACGCCCGAACGACGGCTACATCACCGACAGTCTTGGCTGGGTGCTCTACCGCCTTGGCCGCTATGACGAGGCCGTCGGACACATGGAACACGCCGCCGAGCTGATGCCCGTTGACCCGATCGTGAATGACCATCTCGGTGACGTCTACTGGGCCGTCGGGCGCGAAGTCGAAGCGCAGTTCCAGTGGCGCCGTGCGCTCAGCTTCGATCCTGAAGAGGACGAGGCCGAGCGCATCCGTCGCAAGCTCGAGGTCGGTCTCGACAAGGTTCTCGAAGAAGAAGGCGCCGAGCCGCTCCATGCCTCCGAAGACGGTTGAGGTCTTCGCGCCTGCAAAGATCAACCTGACCCTGCATGTGACTGGGCTGCGGGATGATGGGTATCATCTTCTCGACAGTCTCGTGGCGTTTGCTGACATCGGCGATACGATCCGGGCGACCGAAGCCGATGAGCTTGGCCTGTCCATCGAGGGGCCGTTTGCCTCGGCCCTGCCGCTGTCGGACGACAACCTTGTCCTGTGCGCGGCCCGGTCCCTTGGTGCGCCGCGCGGCGCCGTGATCACCCTGACCAAGCGCCTGCCTGTCGCCTCGGGGATCGGTGGCGGGTCCGCCGATGCGGCGGCGACGCTGCTTGCGCTGTCGCGGCTATGGGGTGTTTCCCTGCCGGATGAGGATGCGGTTCTGGCCCTTGGCGCGGATGTGCCAGTCTGCCTTGCCGGTCAGCCGGTCCGGATGTCCGGGGTGGGAGAAGGGCTTTCGCCGGTCCCGTCGCTGCCGCCGCTGCACATTGTTCTGGTCAATCCCGGCGTCTCGGTGTCGACGCCCGAGGTGTTTCGCGCCCTGCGTCAAAAGGACAACGCGCCGATGCCCGGGCCTTTCCCGGACTGGCCCGATGCCGAGGCATTCTGCGCCTGGCTGGCAGCACAGCGGAACGACCTGGAACTGCCTGCCCGCACCATGGCGCCGGCCATCGGTGTTGTGCTGGCACGGCTGGAAGCGACCCCGGGATGCCTTCTGGCGCGCATGTCAGGATCTGGTGCCACCTGTTTCGGGCTCTATGCGGACCGGGTCGGAGCGGACGCCGCCGCTGCCGAGATAAAGGCCCGGCATCCGGACTGGTGGGTCGAGGCGGCCGGTCTGACCCCGGTCAGGTGATCCGCGCCACGACGTAATCGGCGATATCGCTCAGCATCTGGCGAACTTCGCTCTCCGGCAGGGGCGCCAGGGCCGCCTTGGCCTTTTCGGCCCAAGCCAGTGCCTCCTTGCGGGTGGCCTTCAGCGCGCCGTGCTGGTTCAGCAGGTGCAGCGCATGATCCAAGTCGCCGTCGCGCTGGTCGCCCTTCTCGATCACGCGCTTCCAGAACGCGCGCTCTTCTTCGTCGGCCTTCGCCACCGCCTTGATCAGCGGCAGGGTCAGCTTCCGTTCGCGGAAATCGTCGCCGACGTTCTTGCCGGTGGCATCCGAGCCCCAGTAATCCAGCAGATCGTCGGTGATCTGGAACGCGATCCCGAGTGCGTCGCCATAGGCATGGAGGGCCTTGACATGATCCTCGGGCGCCCCGGCGATCACGCCGCCAACCTCGGTCGCCGCCGAGAACAGCGCCGCCGTCTTGCCGCGCACCACCTTGAGGTAGATCTCCTCGGTGGTCGCCAGGTTCTGCGCCGCGGTCAGTTGCAGCACCTCGCCCTCGGCGATGGTGGCCGAGGCATCCGACAGGATCCGCAGCACCCGCACCGAGCCGGTATCCGTCATCAACTGGAACGACCGCGCGAACAGGTAGTCGCCCACCAGTACGCTGGACTTGTTGTCCCACAGCAGGTTCGCCGTCGGTCGCCCGCGCCGCTGGGCGCTTTCGTCCACCACGTCGTCATGCAGCAGCGTCGCGGTGTGGATGAACTCCACCGTGGCGGCCAGGTGGATGTGATAGGGTCCGTCGTAGCCGCAGATCCGCGCCGCCGCCAACGTCAGCATGGGGCGCAGCCGCTTGCCGCCAGCCTCGATCAGATGGGCCGTGACCTCGGGGATGCGCGGCGCATGTTCCGAGGCCATGCGTTCGCGGATGAGGTCGTTCACCGCCGAAAGTTCCTCGGCGAGAAGACCCGCCAGACGCTCATGCGGTTTCAAAGCGGCTTCGTCCAGTCCCATCACCGTCTCGTCACTTGCCTCGACAAAGGGGGGCCTTTGTCCTTAAGTCGGAATGATGAAAGAGCTGCTCAGAACCACGGACCCGACCGTCATCGCCTATGCCTCGGCGCTCCTTCAGGGCGAGGGTATAGACTGCTTCCCGATGGACGTCCACATGAGCGTTCTGGAAGGATCGATCGGCATCCTGCCGCGCCGCCTGATGGTCCGCGACGCCGATCATTTCATGGCCGCCGCGGTGATGCGCGACAACGATATCCCCGTTTCTTCATGATCTACGGGCTGACGCGGGATCGGTTCCTTGGCGGGCGTCTGACGTTGGCCCAGCCCGCCAAGGGGTTTCGCTCAGGCGTCGATGCCGTGTTCCTGGCGGCCGCGGTTCCGGCTCGGCCCGGCGAGTCGGTGCTGGAGTTGGGCCTCGGCGTCGGGGCAGCGAGCCTCTGCCTCGCCGCACGGGTGCCCGGGCTGGGCCAGGTCGGTGTCGAACTGCAACCCGCCTACGCGGATCTTGCACGCGAAAATGCCAGCGCCAACGGGATCGCCCTGGAGGTCGTGACTTCGGACTTGCGGACCCTGCCTGTGGACCTGAAGTCCCGCAGCTTCGATCACGTCATGGCCAACCCGCCCTACTTTCTGCGCCATCGCGGCACGGCTGCCCCGGATGGGGGGCGAGAAACCGCGTTGGGCGAAGACGTGCCGCTGGCGGACTGGGTCGACGCGGGACTGCGGCGGTTGAAACCGGGCGGGCGGCTGACGCTTATCCTCAAGGCCGAGCGGCTGCAGGATGCGCTTTGCGCCTGTGACGCTCGCGCCGGCAGCCTGCTGATCAAGCCGCTCGCACCGCGGTTGGACCGTGCGGCGGAACTGGTGATTCTGCAGGTCCGTAAGGGTGGTCGTGGCGCGCTGCGGCTTCTGGCGCCTCTGATCCTGCACGAGGGTGACCGGCACGAGAAGGATGGCGAAAG
This sequence comes from Paracoccaceae bacterium, assembly GCA_014762635.1. Classification (GTDB taxonomy): domain Bacteria; phylum Pseudomonadota; class Alphaproteobacteria; order Rhodobacterales; family Rhodobacteraceae; genus JABURR01. Next base: position 49,845 of record JABURR010000091.1, on the reverse strand, counting down.
CTACCGCCCCGAGGTGCGGGACATCCTGCGCGAGGCTGCGCCGCTGCCTCTCGCGTAGCGGGATTCACCTCTTGGAAAGGCCTGTCTGTCAACTTTGATGGCACATGCGACGTAAGCGCGCGTGACACGACTCGGATTTTATGCTGGACTGAAATCCTACATCATTGAGAGGAGGACGACGATGAGCTTGAGTTCGCATCTGCAGGAACTCCGGAAGAAACACCAAGCCCTCTCCGAAAAGGTTGAACTCGCACAACGAAGTCCGGCGAGTGACGATCTCAATATCACCGAGCTCAAGAAGCAGAAATTGCGCCTCAAGGAAGAAATCGAGCGTCTTTCGCACTAACGCGGCGTGACACCAAGCTGGTGCGCGCGGCAAACACTGCGCGACCAGCAATCCGTGCGGGGGGCGTCTTGTACGAGCCCGCCGCGACAGGGCTTCAAGTATTTGAATGCGGTGCCGCATCTGATGCGACGGCGCACTGTCACGAACCCTTGTCCCCAGTAAAGAACCTGAACCCGATCTCGGTCAGAAAGACGGCCAGACAAAGAAAAGCCCCCGCCGAAGCGGGGGCGCAAGAATCGTTCCGGTACGAAGTTCTTACGAGAAGAACTGCGCGCCGTTGGCCGAGATGGTCGAGCCGTTGATGAAGCCCGCATCGTCGGAGGCAAGGAAGGTCACGCAGCGCGCGATCTCTTCCGGCTCACCCAGACGACCGGCAGGAATCTGGCCGATGATCGACTCGCGCACTTTCTCCGGAACCGCCATCACCATCTCGGTGGCGATATAGCCGGGGCAGATCGCGTTCGCGGTGATCCCGGCGCGGGCGCCTTCCTGGGCCAGCGACTTGACGATGCCCAGATCGCCGGCCTTGGTCGCGGCATAGTTCACCTGGCCGAACTGACCCTTCTGGCCGTTGATCGAGCTGATCACGATGATGCGGCCGAACTTGCGCTCGCGCATGCCGGGCCAGACAGGGTGGACGGTGTTGAAGACACCGGTGAGGTTGGTGTCGATCACCTCGTTCCACTGCTCGGGCGTCATCTTGTGGAAGGGCGCGTCACGGGTAATGCCGGCGTTCGCGACAACCACGTCGATCGGGCCCAGGTCGGCCTCGACTTGGGCGATGCCCGCCTTCGAGGCTTCGTAATCGGCCACGTTCCACTTGTAGGTCTTGATGCCGGTGGCTTCGGTGAAGGCGGCGGCCTTCTCGTCGTTGCCAGCGTAGGTGGCGGCCACGTCGTAGCCTTCCGCCTTCAGTGCCTTGGAAATTGCTTCACCGATGCCGCGCGAGCCGCCGGTGACAAGTGCCACTCGTCCCATTTCAAATTCCCCCTTGAGATGTTGTTTCAGGTTGCCGGTCCTATACCCGGCAAGGTTGTGGCCATGCAGCGCTTTTCCTGCATGGCCGCTATGCGGGTGTTACGGACGCTCAACGCACATGGCGACGCCCATGCCGCCGCCGATGCACAGCGTGGCGAGGCCTTTCTTCGCGTCGCGACGCTTCATTTCGAAGAGCAGCGTGTTGAGCACCCGGGCGCCAGACGCACCGATCGGGTGGCCGATGGCGATGGCGCCGCCGTTCACGTTTACCATGGCCGGATCCCAGCCCATGTCCTTGTTCACGGCGCAGGCCTGGGCGGCGAAGGCCTCGTTGGCTTCCACCAGATCCAGATCCTCGACCTTCCAGCCAGCCCTTTCGAGCGCCTTGCGGCTCGCGTGGATCGGGCCGACACCCATGATCGACGGATCAAGCCCGGCGGTGGCGTAGGAGGCGATGCGCGCGAGCGGTTCGATGCCGCGCTTCTCGGCCTCGTCGGCGCTCATCAGCAGGGCGCCGGCAGCGCCGTCGTTGATGCCAGAGGCGTTCGCCGCGGTGACCGAGCCGTCCTTGGTGAAGGCCGGGCGCAGTTTCTGCATGCTTTCGATCGTCGCGCCGTGGCGGATGTATTCGTCCTTGTCCACCACGATGTCGCCCTTGCGGGTCTTGATGGTGAAGGCGATCATCTCGTCGTCGAACTTGCCGGCCTTCTGGGCGGCTTCGGCCTTGTTCTGCGAGGCGAGGGCGAACTCGTCCTGCTGGTCGCGGCTGATCTGCCACTTCTCGGCGACGTTCTCGGCGGTCTGGCCCATGTGGTAGCCGTTGAACGCGTCCCACAGGCCGTCCTTGATCATCGAGTCGATGAACTTCATGTCGCCCATCTTGTGACCCTGACGCAGGTTCGCGACATGGGGGCTCATGGACATGTTTTCCTGCCCACCCGCGGCGACGATCGACGCATCGCCAAGCTGGATGTGCTGGGCGGCAAGCGCGACGGCACGCAGGCCCGAGCCGCAGACCTGGTTGATGCCCCAGGCGGCGCTTTCGATCGGCAGGCCTGCGTTGATGTGCGCCTGGCGGGCCGGGTTCTGGCCCTGGCCGCCGGTCAGGACCTGGCCGAGGATCGTTTCGGAGACGTCGCTTTTTTCAATTCCGGCGCGGGCCACGAGGGCCTCCAGCACCGCTGCACCCAGGTCATGGGCAGGCGTGTTCGCGAAGGAACCGCCGAAACTGCCGACAGGCGTCCGGGCTGCTGATGCGATTACGACGTTGGTCATGGTCTCTCCTCTTGCTCAGAGCGATGGCTGGGCGAAGTCTGAAGAGAGTCTGCCGGGCAACGACAGATCCAATCCCCCGCCCGTCGCGAGAGTTCCTACAGGTTCGAAACTTGCTTAGCAACCAAACTATGCTGCGCTGCGGCATTTACCCGGCGCGCCGCTGCGTCTTGCCTTCTGCCCAAACGGGTTCGATCGTCGGCGCGCCGAAGTGGTAGCCTTGCAGGCAGTCCACGCCAAGGGCCGTCAGGAACGCCGCCTCATCCGCCGTTTCGACGCTTTCGGCGATGGTGAACATCCCGAAATGCCGGGCGATGGAAACCAGCGCGCGGGTCAGCACCTGGTTGTCCGGAGAGTGCGGGATGCCGCGGATGAACTGGCCGTCGATTTTCACGAAGTCGAAGTCGAACTCCTTGAAATACCTGAACGCCGTGTAGCCTGCACCGAAGTCATCCAGCGCGAAGGCGATGCCGCGGCCCTGCAGGTCCGCCATGAAGGCGGTGACGATCTCGGGCATGAGCATGGCCGAGGATTCGGTGATTTCCAGGATCAGGCGTTCGGCGGTCGTGGGGTCGCGTGAAAGCCCCTCTTCCAGCACCGCATTCCAGCGGGCATAGCCGATGGACCGGGCGGACATGTTGATCGCGATACGCAGGGTCGGGTTGTCGGCTAGGGCCGCAAGACCCAGTTCCAGCGCGAGGCAATCCAGGATGCGGCCGGTTTCATGGGTTTCGACCGCGCCGATGAAGTCCCGGGCCGGGATGATTCGGCCCGAAGGGTCCAGCACACGCAGCAAACCTTCGTAGAAGGCAGGCCGGTCCGGGCGGGCCGCGTTGACGATGGGTTGGTAGGCCAACACCACGTTGCGGCGCCGCAGCGCGTCCTTCACCATGTCCAGGGTTTCGCGATCCCGCATCGACATGGCGACGGAGAGGGGGCTGTCCATGCCAGGCTCTGCTTGACGATTGCCAGTTGTTCCTGTTTTGTTCATTTCAGTTCTCCGTCATTGCAGGTCCGACACTGCGGCGAAGATGACGAAGATTCGGTAAACGCCGTCCGGAGGCCTCATGGAACAACGCTGTGACTGGTGCGGGAGCGATCCGCTTTATGTCGACTACCACGACACAGAATGGGGCGTTCCGGAATATGACAGCCGGGCGCTTTGGGAGAAGCTGATCCTTGACGGGTTTCAGGCGGGGCTGGCCTGGATCACCATTCTGCGCAAGCGCGAGAATTTCCGCGCGGCCTTCGCCGGGTTCGACCCCGAGCAGATTGCCGAATGGGGCGAGGTTGAGATCACGCGCCTGCTGTCTGACCCGGGCATCGTGCGGCACCGGGGCAAGATCGAGGCCGCCATCGGTAACGCCCGGGCCTATCTGGAGATCGAAGGCCGGGAGGGGTTTTCGGAATTCCTCTGGGGCCGGGTCGGCGGCGTACCGATCCAGAACGCGTTCAACTCCATGGCCGAGGTTCCGGCGGAAACGCCGCTCTCGCGGCAAGTCTCGAAGGACCTGAAGTCAGAAGGCTTCCGGTTCTGCGGCCCGACGATCACCTATGCCTTCATGCAGGCCACGGGGATGGTGAACGACCACCTGACCTGTTGCCCGCGCCACGGGGAACTTGGCGGTCGGGGCTGACCTGCGTCAGCTTTCGCCGACAAGAAGCGCCGAGATGATCGCCTTGGCGCTTTCGCTGTCCCATTCCGCATCACCGCGCAGCCGGGCGATTTCCTGCCCTTCCGGGTCAAGAAGCACCGTGATCGGCAGACCCAGAACGCCCATCTCGCGCGCCACGGCGCCATTCGGATCCCGGTATTGAGGCAGGTTGGTGACGCCGGTTTCCTCGAAGAAGCGACGGATACCGGCAACTGAGTTGCGGCCCGTGGCCACCGTCACCACCGCGAAGCCGTCGCCGCCCAACTCGGCCTGCAGTGCGGCGAGCGAGGGCATTTCCGCACGGCAGGGCGCGCACCATGTGGCCCAGAAGTTCAGCAAAACGTATTTGCCGTGATACTCGGCCAGGTCGACCGGGCTACCCTCGGCATCGACGAAGATCGCTTCGGGCACCGGTTGCGGCTCGGTATGAAAGACGAGCTTCTTCATCGTGCCTTCGCGCAGAGCCTCGAGCGCGGCGGTATCGGCCATCGCCGTATTTGCACCGAGTGCAAGCGCCGTGTAGAGGACTGCAGACCGAAACCAATTCATCTTTTTCTCCCGGGTGCCAAATGGCTGACAAGTCTTCCAATGCGATGTGGGGCGGGCGTTTCGCCGCCGGTCCGGATGCGATCATGGAGGCGATCAACGCCTCGATCGATTTCGACAAGCGGCTCTACGCCCAGGATATCGCGGGCTCACGCGCCCATGCGGCCATGCTGGCCGCGACAGGCATCATCAGCGATAACGATGCGGAGGCGATCCGGGAAGGGCTGCTCACGGTCTTGTCAGAGATCGAGCAGGGGGATTTCCCGTTTTCCAAGGCGCTGGAAGACATCCACATGAACGTGGAGGCCCGCCTGAAAGAGATCATCGGCGAACCTGCCGGGCGGCTTCATACCGCGCGCAGCCGCAACGACCAGGTGGCGACTGATTTCCGCCTCTGGGTGCGGGACCAGATCGACGCTGCCGTAGCCGGGCTCGAGGCGCTGATCCGCGCGCTGCTCGAGCAGGCCGAGGCCGGGGCCGACTGGGTGATGCCGGGCTTCACGCATCTGCAGACCGCGCAGCCGGTGACCTGGGGCCATCACATGATGGCCTATGTCGAGATGTTCGGCCGCGACATGGGCCGGTTTCGCGACGCGCGGGCGCGGATGAACGAAAGCCCGCTGGGCTCGGCGGCGCTGGCGGGGACCTCTTTCCCGATCGACCGCTTGATGACCGCGCAGGCGCTGGGCTTCGACCGGCCCACGGCGAATTCGCTGGATGCAGTGAGCGACCGGGATTTCGCGCTGGAGTTCCTGGCCGCGGCCTCGATCTGCGCCATGCACCTGAGCCGCTTCGCAGAAGAGCTCGTGATCTGGTCCTCGGCCCAGTTCCGCTTCGTGACCCTGTCGGACCGGTTCTCGACCGGCTCCTCGATCATGCCGCAGAAGAAGAACCCCGACGCGGCAGAGCTGATCCGTGCCAAGATCGGCCGGATCTTCGGGGCCAATGTCGCGCTGATGACGGTGATGAAAGGGTTGCCGCTGGCCTATTCCAAGGACATGCAGGAAGACAAGGAACAGGTCTTCGACGCCGCCGACAACCTGATGCTGGCGCTGGCTGCCATGGAAGGCATGGTCCGCGACATGAGCGCCAACCGCCCGGCCCTGGAAACCGCGGCGGCCAGCGGGTTTTCCACCGCGACCGACCTTGCCGACTGGCTGGTGCGCGAGCTGAACCTGCCGTTCCGCGATGCCCACCATGTCACCGGCAGCCTCGTCGCTCTGGCTGAGAAGAAGGGCTGCGACCTGCCCGACCTGAGCCTGGCCGAGATGCAGGGCGTTCACGATGCCATTACCGAAGGCGTCTTCGACGTGCTCGGGGTAGACAATTCGGTACGCAGCCGTACCTCCTATGGCGGGACGGCGCCGGACCAGGTGCGCGTCCAGGTCGACCGCTGGAAGGAGAGACTCGGATGAAGCCGGCACTGGTTCTGCTTGCCCTTGCCATGACGCTAAGCGCCTGTGGCGTGGACGGCCCCCCGATCCCGCCGAGCCGGGACGCAGGGCTGACGATCAGCGGCAGCGCAAGCATCGGGATAAAGGTGGGCGGCTGATGTCCCCACTCAGAATGAGCTACCTCGGGCTGGCCGCCTGGGGCGCGGTGCATCCGATGTACTATTTCATGTCCTGGCTTTCGGCCAACGACTGGGACTGGGGCGGCATGATCGACGCCTGGTATGTCAACGACAGCGCCACCGGCCTGACCTGGGACCTGACCATCGCGGCGATTTCGCTCACGGTCTGGATCGTGGCCGAAACCCGTGTGCGCCGGAACTGGAGCGCGCTCTGGGCGATCCCCGCGACGTGGTGCATCGGGGTGAGTTGCGGGCTGCCGCTCTACCTTTTCCTGCGCACGCGTATTCCCGACTGACATCAGCGCGGGTTTGGCCGACGCGTGAGCATTCGAAACTGTTCTTGATTCTTTGGGGGGATGGTAGCGGAGGAGGGACTTGAACCCCCGACACGCGGATTATGATTCCGCTGCTCTAACCAACTGAGCTACTCCGCCACAGGCGAGGGCGTAGGTAGGGGAGCCGCGCGGAGGCGTCAAGGGGGAAGTTGCGCTTTCGACAGGGGTGTTTGTGCAGGGCAGGAATCGGGCATCTCTGCGACAGTTCGCTCGTTCCTGCATCATTGTGTTAGGCGCACGCGGCTGCGACCTCTCGCCGCTGCTCTTCGGGGTGTCCTGACCCGATAGGGTAAACATTCAGATAAATCATTATGAGCACAGCCCGTTTTTTGATCATGTCGTGGTCTGACACAGGTATTTCTCAATGAATCCGAAAGATCGGGAAAAATTCAGGTTGCGTTGCGCCGCCCGCACATTACACATTTCGCTGTGTATACAAACGACCATCCAGATGGGAGGAACTATGGAACGTCGGAAATTTCTAAAAGGCGCAGCGCTCGGTGCTGCTGCGTCGACCACGCTTGCGGCACCTTCGCTTGCGCAGTCGCGCACCGAAATGGTTATCGTGTCTACTTGGGGCCGCGACTTCCCCGGGCTCGGCACCAGCGCTCAGCGTCTTGCCGCGCGTATCGAACAGCTGTCGGACGGTGCCATCGCGGTACAGTACTTCGCAGCCGGTGAGCGCGTTGGTGCATTCGACGTCTTCGACGAAGTAGCCTCGGGCAACAGCCAGGCCTACGTTGCTGCCGACTATTACTGGGTTGGTAAACACCCGGGCTTTGCCTACTTCACCGCAGTGCCGTTCGGCATGACCATGGTTGAGTGGAACGCCTGGATCAAATTCGCTGGCGGCCAAGAGCTGTGGGACGAGATTTCCGGTGAGTTCGGCCTCAAGGCCTTCACTTGTGGTGGCACCGGTACGCAGGCTGGCGGCTGGTTCAACAAGGAAATCGAAAGCCCCGAAGATTTCAAAGGCCTGAAGATGCGTATTCCGGGCCTTGGCGGCAACGTGCTGTCCAAACTGGGCGCTTCGACCGTGTCGCTTCCGGGCGGCCAGATCTATGAAAACCTTGTTTCGGGCTCCATCGATGCGACCGAGTGGGTTGGTCCGTACAACGACTACTTCATGAAGTTCTACGAGGCCGCCAAGTATTACTACACTGGCGGCATGCACGAGCCCGGCGGCGGCCTGGCCTTCGGCATGAACAAATCGTGGTTCGAAGCCCGGACCGATTGGGAAAAGGCAATCATCGAAGCGGCCTGCATGGAAGAAAACGCAGCCCAGTTCGAAGAAGCCATGGCGTTGAACGGCCAGTACATGAACAAACTGGTCGATGAGCAGGGCGTTCAGGTTCGTGCCTTCAACGACGATATCTGGGACGCCTTCGGTGAAGCCGCCGAAGAAGTGTTCGCGGAAACGCGCGATCACTCGGCACTGGCCACGAAGATCGACGACCAGTTCCAGGCATCCCTGCGCAATATCGGTGGCACCATGGCGAAGTTCGAAGGGACGTTCGTCAACCAGCGTAACCGGGTGCTCGGCCTTATCTGATAGGCAAATCACGAAAAGAAGATTGAGCGGGGCTCCGGCCCCGCTCTTGTCCTAGAGCATTTCGCTTTGCCCGGGTGACGTATTACAGGGTATTGCCAAACGCTCTTCGCGGTCGGCGTGAAAATTGCTGACCGGGATTGTTGGAAACAGAGGGGAAATCCATGTCCAGCACGGCCTTGAAGTTTGGTCTTGAGCCTGAAGGCGCACCTGCCCGCGCGGTAAGAGTTTTTGGGTGGACTGTATTGGCTTTCCTCGTGGCGTTTTTGATCAACAATGTCCTTGTGGTAGGATTTGGCTTTCCAGGCATCCGGGGACTGTTTTCCGGCGCCGCCGGCGCTTGGCTGCATCCGTTAATATACGTCGTGGTTGCCGCCATCGCGGTTGGATACGTCTTGCGGACCCCGACTCGCGCGCTGCGTTGGGATGCGATGTGCCTCCACGATTTCAACATCTATGTGATACGCGCACTGTTCTGGTCAGTTCTTCTGGTCGGAATAGCGGACTCGACGATCGCCCTCATGCGGGTTGAAAAGTTGTTTCTGTTCTTCATGGACGAAGATACCGCGCGCATATTCGGCAAGGCCAGTTGGGTAGCCACCCGCATTCACATGCCCTTGATTGCCGCCGCTTTCGTTATTGCCTTCTTTACTCGCACGCTGGGCTTTACTTGGCTGGCGCTTCTGATCGTCGCGGCGGAACTGGCAATCGTGATCTCGCGTTTCGTCTTTTCTTACGAACAGGCGCTCATGGGGGACCTGGTGCGTTACTGGTACGCGGCATTGTTCCTGTTCGCCTCGGCCTACACGCTGTTCGAAGACGGCCACGTCCGCGTCGATGTTCTTTACGCCGGGTTTGGCGTGACCAAGCGCGGCTTCGTCAATGCAATGGGCTCGGTCCTGCTGGGCATGACCACTTGCTGGGTCATCATCGCTGTTGGCTTCAACGGCAAGCAATCGATGATCAACAGCCCTGTGATGAATTTCGAGGTGTCGCAGACCGGCAGCGTCGGAATGTTCATCAAATACCAGATGGCTGCCTTCATCGGCCTGTTCGCCATCACCATGCTGGTTCAGTTCGTCAGCTATTTCTTCGAAGCCGTCGCAGACCACAGGGATGAACCCGGTCACCGCGAAGCTACGCCCGCAGCCCACTGATCAAGGCCTGACATATGGAACTCTTCTTTCTTGCACTGCTCGTCCTGATCATGGCCGGAGCCCTTGGCTCGGGCTACCCTGTGGCCTTCGCCTTGCCCGGGGCCGCGATTATCACAATCGGTCTTGCTGCCGGGGCTGGGTACCTATTCGCCGGTTCGACCGATGCCTATTTCCACTCGGGTGGGCCACAGCAATGGTTGTCTGCCGGTGTGATCAACCTTCGAGGGGTCTATTGGGAGGTTGAGCGGGACACGCTTATCGCCATTCCGTTGTTCATCTTCATGGGTATCATGCTGCAGCGGTCGAAGATCGCCGAGGATCTGCTGGTCACCATGGCGCAACTGTTTGGCCCGGTTCCCGGTGGCTTGGGCATTTCGGTCGTCTTCGTGGGTGCGCTTCTGGCCGCCACAACCGGTATCGTCGGCGCGACGGTGGTGGCGATGGGCCTGATCAGCCTGCCTGCCATGCTGCGCAATAAGTATTCGCCGTCTCTCGCGACCGGTACGATTGCTGCCTCCGGCACCCTAGGCCAGATCATCCCGCCGTCGATTGTTCTGATCATCCTTGCTGACCAACTTGCCAGCGCGACCGACCAAGCATCGTCGATGCGCAAGGATCTCTACAAGGACGCCACGGGCGACGTCATGATGCCGTCTGTCCTTGACGTTGCCTCGACCTCTGCAGGCGAGATGTTCCTGGGTGCCTTCGTGCCCGGCATCGTGCTGGTAGGCCTTTACATGGTGTATATTCTGGTCTTCGCCATAATTCGCCCGTCATCGGCACCCGCGGTGCCGTATGAGGGCAAGTTCGACGGCGCGTTCTGGCGCAAGGTTTTCTTGACGCTCGTACCCCCGTTGACGCTGATCTTCCTGGTGCTCGGCTCGATCATTTCCGGCGTCGCCACGGTGAACCAGGCTGGTGCGATCGGTGCCGCAGGCGCGCTTGTCATGGCCGGGTACCGCCTGCCAAAGGCAGGCCCGACGACCTATTATCCAGCTCTTCTTGCAATGGGAGCATTGTTGCTGCTCGCCTTTGTCCTTGCCAACTTCGAGATGAACCTGAAGGCAGTGGACACGGCGTCTGACCGAATCGGGATCGCCATTGGCATCCTTGGCACGATCATGTTGATCACGGCCTTGGTCTGGTCCGGTTGGCGCGTGTTCAAGCTTGAGGACACTCTGCAGGGCGTGATGCTTGAGACGGCCAAGACAACGTCGCTTGTCTTTATCATCCTGCTGGGTGCTGCCATGCTGACCGCGGCCTTCCGCGCTTTTGGTGGCGAAGAGCTTGTACGTGAATTTCTGAACTCGCTGCCTGGTGGCTTCTGGTCGAAGTTCATCATCGTCATGCTCGTGATCTTCATCCTCGGCTTCTTCCTCGACTTCATCGAGATCGCCGTGGTCGTGGTGCCCATCGTAGCCCCGATCCTGCTGGCGGACCCCGAGGCGAACGTGACCGCCGTCTGGCTGGGCGTGATGATCGGTCTGAACATCCAGACCTCGTTCCTGACGCCGCCTTTCGGCTTTGCGTTGTTCTACCTGCGCGGCGTGGCGCCCAAGGCTGTGAAGACGATCCAGATGTACAAGGGCGTCATCGCGTTCATCGGGCTGCAGTTGCTCGCGCTGGTGATCGTGGCCTTCAATCCGCCGCTGGTGAACTACCTGCCGATGCGGGTCTCGCTGACTGCGGAAACGGCGCCGCCCCCGGTTAACCCGGCGCTTCAGTACTGCATCGAGAAGTATGTCTCCGAGGAGTTTGACGAGAACGGTGACAGCATCAGGGCCGCTATTGAGAAGGCAGCGAACCTCGATCTGTCCTACCTGCCTGAAAGCATCGCAAACGACTTCGGTCGTGGCGTAAGCAAGGCTGGTGAAGCCATGGACGGCATGGCCGAAATCCAGGAGCTTCAGGTTCAATTGACCGAGGCTGCCGTGGACTATCGCCCGCTGCATCGTGTCGTGCGCCGTCTCCAGGCGGACGCAAATCGGATTGATGTGCATATTTCCGAACTGCAAACCCGCATTCGCAGGGATAACGGTGACGTCGCGAAGATGGAGGCCGAGGTCGCCGATCTCAAGGCCGAGAAGGAAGAGATTCTGGCCCAGATCCCCGACACTTGGGAAGAAACCCAGGCGGTGTACGGCAAGATCACAAATGCCGATCGCCGGTCCCGCAACCTCTATCGCCGGGCGGCCGACCAAGCCTATGAAGCGGTGTCTGAGCTGCGGGCGATCGTCGCGGGTGCGGATGCGTTGGCGGAGTTCGACGACGATCTGGCCGAGATCGCGGCCGCTGTTCCCGACATGACGCCGGAACAGGCCGACGAGCAGTTCAGCGCGCTTGAGCGTGCCATCGGCGAAGTCGCCGGTGCCCGTGACATCCGCTCGCTGCTGTCGGATGCCCGTCGCGAGATCGACGACCGTTCACCGGATCACGAGGCTGCAGCCGAACTGGTGGCCGAGGCTCAGGCGCTGCTGACCTCCGAGGTCGCATGGCGCACCCGTGCCGCGACCGAGCTGGCCCCGGCACTGGCCGAGTATGACGCCGCGATCCAGACGACGATCGGCCTGCGCAAGCAGCCGCGTCTTCCGAAGGAGCAGGCGCTCTACGTGGCCTCGTGCAACGCCGAGCATCGTGACATCTCGCTGAACTTCTGAGCGGCGATGCCCGCTCGGGACTGAAACGCAGACAACGGGCCGGAGGATTTCTCCGGCCCGTTCTCGTTCAACGACACAGAGGAGCATCCGGCCATGACGTCCGCAGACCTGACCGCCACCGAAGCGCTGCAACGGATCGAGGGCGGTTCCCTGACCGCCGAGAGCTACGCCCGGGACTTGCTGGCCGTCTGTGCCGAGAAGGAACCCGAGGTTCAGGCCTGGCCGCATCTCAACCCCGAGACTGCCCTGGCCGAGGCCCGCGCGCTGGATGCCGGCCCGCGCCGGGGCATCCTTCACGGGCTGCCCTTCGGTGTGAAGGACATCTACGACGTGGCTGGCATGCCCACGACCTGCGGCTCGCCCATTCACGAAGACGCCGTGGCACGTGTGGATGCGTCATCCGTGGCGCTGGCGCGGCTGGCGGGGGGCTTCCCCATGGGCAAGACGTCGACCACCGAGTTCGCCACGTTCAAACCCTCTCCCACGCACAACCCGGCAGCCCCGGGCCATACGCCGGGCGGATCATCCGCCGGATCGGCAGCGGCGGTGGCGGCGGGCATGGTGCCGTTGGCCTTCGGCTCGCAGACCGCCGGTTCGGTGGTACGCCCGGCCTCGTTCTGCGGGGTCTGGGGGTTCAAGCCCAGTTTCGGGCTGATCGACCTGGCCGGGGTGAAGGCCCTGTCGCGTAACCTCGACACGCTGGGCGTGCTGGCCCGCAGCGCCGAGGATTGCGCGTTGATCGTCGAGGCGATCACCGGCCTGCCGCTGCTGAAGGAAGCCCGCGCCGGAGAGGCGCCCGCGAAAATCGGCCTCTGCCGCTCGCCGGTCTGGGAGGCTGAGGCGGAACCCGAGTTGCACGCCGCGTGGGAGGAGGCCTGCAAGCGGGTCTCAGCGGCTGTTCCCTCGGTGGAGGTTGAACTGCCGCAAGCCTATGGGGATGCCATCACCGCGCAGCAGCGCATCTTGCCGCGTGAGGCGTCCCAGGCCCTGGCCCATGAATGGCGTTTGCACCGGGACCTGCTGAGCCCGCAACTGGCAACGCTGCTGCAGGCAGGGCACGAGCAGGACGAGGTTCAGCACCGGGCGGATATCGACCTGCTCGAACGGCTCCGCGCGTCGTTCGCGCAAGACTTGGGGGATATCCCGGTTCTGCTGACGCCAAGCGCCCCGGGTGCCGCGCCGAAATGGGATCACAGCACGGGCAAGCCGATCTTCAACGTGCTCTGGACCTTGCTGGGCGCAGCCTGCGTGAACGTGCCGGGCTTGCGCGCGGCGGACGGGCGTCCGATCGGGATGCAGGTGGTGGCCCCGAAAGGGCAGGATGCGCTGGCGATCTCGGTCGCCGCCTGGCTGGGTCGGGTTCTGGCCTGACGCTTAGCATGACATCTGCGCCCCCGCCGTGGCAGGGGCGCAGGGGTGTATCAGTCCTTGGCCGAGGTTCCGGCCATGCCGCCGGAAACTTCCTCGGTCGCTTCCGCGGCGAGTTCTTCCGGCAGGACGAGGTTCAGCACGATGGCGATCAGCGCCGCGGGCAGGATGCCCGAGGTGGCCAGCACCTTCAGCGTATCGGGCATGTGCTGCAACGCGCCCGGTTCGAGTTGAAGGCCCAGGCCCAGCGACAGGGCGATGGCGAAGATCACCATGTTGCGCCGGTTCCAGGTGACATCCGCCAGCATCGACACGCCCGCGGCCACCACCATGCCGAACATCACGATGACGCCGCCGCCCAAAACCTCGATCGGGACGGTGGAGATGATTGCGCCGATCTTCGGGATGAGGCCTGCAACGATCAGGAAGATCGCGCCGATGGTGACCACGTGGCGGCTCATGACGCCGGTCATGGCGATGAGGCCCACGTTCTGGCTGAACGAGGTGTTGGGCAGGGCGCCGAACAGCCCGGAAACCGCCGTCCCCAGACCATCGGCATAGGTCGCGCCCTGGATCTCGGTATCCGTGGCTTCGCGCCCGGCACCGCCCTTGGTGATGCCCGAGACATCGCCCACGGTTTCCACCGCCGAGACGAAGGCCATGAGGCAGAAGCCGATGATCGCGGCGGCCGAGAACTCCAACCCGAAATGGAACGGCTTGGGTAGCGCGAAATAGGCGGCATTTCCGATATTGCCGAAGTTCACCATGCCCATGGGGATCGCGACGATATAGCCTGCCACGAGGCCCAGCAGCACTGCCGAAACCGAGAGCATCCCGCGGGTGAAGAACTTCAGTCCCAGCGTCACCAGGATCACCACGCTGGCCACGAACCAGTTCTGGCCCGAGCCGTATTCCGGGGTGCCGATGGCAGGCACGCCGCCCGCGGCATACTGGATGCCCACTTTCACCAGCGCGAGACCGATCATCGTGACGACGAGGCCGGTGACCAGCGGCGGCAGCGCGAAACGGATCTTGCCGATGAACAGGCCGAGGCAGGCGTGGAACACGCCGCCCACGAGGACCCCGCCCATGAGAACGGCCATGGCGTCAACGCCCTTGCCTGCCACCAGCGGGATCATGATCGGGATGAAGGCAAACGACGTGCCCTGCACCACCGGAAGCCGGGCGCCCACGGGACCGAAGCCCATGGTCTGGAAGAGCGTCGCGATGCCCGCGAAGAGCATGGACATCTGGATCATGTAAAGCATCTGCGGGAAGTCCGGCGAGTTCGAGCCGAAGCCGAAACCCGCGGCGCCGCAGACGATGATCGCGGGTGTGACGTTCGAGACGAACATTGCCAGCACGTGCTGGATGCCCAGTGGAATCGCCTTCTCGAGTGGCGGCATGTAGTCCGGATCGCGAAGCTGCTCCGGTGTCGCTATGGATGTGTCAGCCATCTTGTCCCTCTCTGTTGGGTGTTTTTTTGATAGTTATTCCGAAAATTCTACCAGATATGGTGTCTCAAACCAATATTCTTCGAGATTTGGGGTGTCTCCGATCCGATCCACCACGGCGAAGAGGCCGGGATCGGAGAGCGGCGTGAGCACCCCGTGCCAGGTGCCGCGACGGTAATTCACCCCTTGCCCCGGCGCCGTTAGAAAGGCGCGGGGGCGTGCGGGGACGCCGTCCTCATCCTCGGCCACGATGACGAGGAAGGGAGTGTGAGCCATGGGCAGGAAAGCCTGGCTGCCCTCGGGGTGACGCTCGACCATGTCGAGGCTGTAGGGCAGGGCGCGCGGCTCGGCCCGGAAGATCGAGATTCCCGCCCGGCCTTGGGGGCCGAAATCGAGCGCGGCCCGATCATGCCAGCGCCCGCACAGGCCACGGTTGATGAGCTTGTCCGGATCGCCCGCAGCCTCGAGCACCTCGCCGAAGGGGGCAAAGGCGTCAGCCGTGAGCGGTTCGATGGGGATGCGTTGGGTCATGGGTGCGCTCTTGCCGGGCGGGGGAGGGGGCTCTGCCCCCGTCGCGCGAGGCGCGACTCCCCCGGGATATTTGGAAACAGAAGAAGCATCAGAGGATCAGGCCCGGATGCCGGTTCACGTCCTTGTAGAGCAGGTAGCGGAACGGGCCGTCTCCGGTGGCGATGCAGGCCTGCGGGCAGAAGGCGCGGAGCCACATGAAATCGCCGGGGCCGACCTCGACCCAGTCGCGGTTCAGCAGATAGCGCGCGGTGCCTTCGAGCACGTAGAGCCCGTGTTCCATGACGTGGGTTTCGGGGAAGGGGATGCGGCCGCCCGGTTGGAAGGTGACGATGTTCGCATGCATGTCGTGGCGCAGGTCGGCGGGATCGGCAAAGCGGGTGGTGGCCCATTTGTCCGTGTCGGGCATTGGTGTGGGCGCGACCTCTCGGTCGGAGGTGGTGAAGGCCGGGGGCGTTTCGATGCCCTGGGCCGGGACGTAGCGTTTGCGGACCCAGTGGAATTTCAGGTCGGTGTCGCCGCGGTTCCAGACCTCCCAGCCGGTGCCCGGGGGGAGGTAGGCGTAGCCGCCGGGGCCGAGGACCTGGGGGGCATCGTCGCTGATGGTGAGGTCCATGCGGCCCTCGGCCACGAAGAGGACGGCCTGGGCGCCGGTGTCGGGCTCGGGCGTGGCGCTGCCGCCGCCGGGGGCGACCTCGACCGCGTATTGGGCGAAGGTCTCGGCGAAGCCCGTGAGCGGGCGGGCGATGATCCAGGCGCGGGTTTCCGCCCAGCCGGGAAGGAAGCTGGTGACGATGTCGCGCATGGTGGAGGCGGGGATGAAGGCATAGGCCTCGGTGAAGACGGCGCCGGCGGCGGCAGGGTCGCCGGATTGCGGCGGCAACCCGCCCGGGGGGAAGGCGTAGCGGCTCATGGCAGGATGTCCTTCAGGCGCAGGTAGGCGATGCGTTCGACCTGGCGGCAGGCCTCGGCGAATTCGGTGTCGCGGTCCTGGTCGGCGCGGGTTCGGAAGGCCTCGAGGATCGAGGCGCGGGTGTGGTCCTTCACCGCGATGATGAAGGGGAAGCCGTGTTTGGCCGTGTAGCGGGCGTTGAGGTCCTCGAACTCGGCCCGTTCGGTGTCGGTCAGGGCGTCGAGCCCGGCGCTGGCCTGTTCGGCCGTGGAACTTTCGGTGAGGCGTTTGGCCTGGGCAAGTTTGCCTGCAAGGTCGGGGTGGGCGGTCAAAACGCCGAGCCGCTCCTCGGGGGAGGCGGCCCGGAACGCGCGGGCGAGGACACTGTGAAGCCCGACGGCGGTGTCATGGGCCGGGCCCAGTTCCAGCTCGAAGGCGCGGTCGGCGATCCAGGGGGAATGTTCAAATATCCCGCCGAAGGACCCGACGAAGGCCTCCCGGTCCATCTGCGAGGGGCGCGCGCGCCGCGCCGGGGCGGGGTGGTGCTCCTGCCAGTGGCGGGCAATGTCGATGCGGCGCGTGAACCAGACGCCTTCCTGGGCCTGGGCGTAGTCGATGAAGCGCTTCAGGCCCGCCACCTTGCCCGGGCGGCCGATCAGGCGGCAATGCAGGCCGATGCTCATCATCTTGGCCGCACCGGCCTCGCCCTCGGCATAGAGCGTGTCGAAGGCATCCTTGAGGTACTGGAAGAAATCCTCACCATTGACCCAGCCCGGGGCACCGGCGAAGCGCATGTCGTTGGCCTCGAGCGTGTAGGGGATGATCAGCTGATCGCGGTCGCCGACCTCGAGCCAATAGGGCAGGTCGTCGTCATACGTGTCGGAGATATAGTCGAACCCGCCTTCCTCGGCCACGAGGCGCACGGTGTTCATGGAGCAGCGGCCGGTGTACCAGCCGCGCGGCCGCTCGCCGGTGACCTCGGTGTGGAGGCGGACCGCTTCGGCGATGGCGGCGCGTTCGTCGGCCTCGGGCATGTCCTTGTGCTCGATCCACTTGAGCCCGTGGCTGGCGATTTCCCAACCGGCGTCCTGCATGGCGGCCACATGCGCGGGGCTGCGGGCAAGCGCGGTGGCGACGCCGTAGATGGTGACCGGGATGCCCGCGCCCGTGAACAGGCGATGCAGCCGCCAGAACCCGGCGCGGGCGCCGTATTCGTAGATCGACTCCATGTTCCAGTGGCGCTGCCCGGGCCAGGGCGCGGCGCCGGGAATGTCGGACAGGAACCCTTCGGAGCCCGCATCCCCGTGCAGCAGGTTGTTCTCGCCGCCCTCTTCGTAGTTCAGGACGAATTGCACGGCGACTTTCGCATCGCCGGGCCATGCCGGGTCGGGCGGGTTCGGGCCATAGCCATAAAGGTCGCGCGGATATCGGTTCATCGGTTCCCCCGGTTTCGGTCGGCCGAGACTAGGCCGGTTTCGGAAAAATTATTTTCAAAAAATTCCGAAAGCACCGTTTGGATTTCATGGGGGTGGCGCGGGACAATAATTCATGCAGAAGATTGCCCGACCCGCAGCGCAAAGGACGATCCCATGGCAGACGGATATCTGACGACCCATGTTCTGGATACCGCGCGCGGTTGTCCGGCGGCAGGGATGGAGATCGCCCTTTACCGGGTCGAGGGGGACACGCGCGCCCATCTGGTGACCATGACCACCAATTCCGACGGGCGCACGGATACGCCGATCCTGCCGAAGGCGGAGTTCGCGCCCGGGACCTATGAGCTGGTGTTCCACGCGGGGGCCTACCTGGATGCGACGGGCGTACCGCCCGAGGCGCCGCGGTTCCTGGATCAGATTCCGATCCGCTTCGGGATCAGTGATGCGGGCGCGCATTACCATGTGCCGCTGCTGATCTCGCCCTTCGGCTATTCCACCTACCGGGGCAGTTGAGCCGTCGCCATCCGGGCCTCGAGGTCGGCCTTGATCCGGGTCACCATGAAATCGGTGAAGACCTGCACCTTGGGATCTTTCAGCTTGCGATGCGGAGACAGGGCCGAAAGCTGAACCGGCATCGGAGGCGTGGGCTCGGCCACCGGAACAAGGCGCCCCTCGGCCAGGTGATTGGCCACCTCGAAGAGCGGTTTCAGCACGATACCCCGCCCATCCAACGCCCAGCCGGTCAGCACGTCGCCGTCGTCGGATTCGAACGGGCCCGAGATCTCGTATCGGCGCGGGCCATCCGGGGTGACCAGCGTCCATTGGAACTCCTTGGCGCCGGGAAAGCGCAGCGTCAGGCATTCATGCCGGTCGCGCACCAGCGCTTCGCCATCGGCAGGGTTCCCGCGCCGGGCGACATAGGCGGGCGCGGCGCACAAGACGCGGGGGCATTCGGCGATCATCCGGACCTTCAGGTCGCTGTCTTCCAGAATGCCAAGGTGAAAGGCCAGGTCGAGCCCCTCGCCGGTGACGTCGATCACCCGGTCCGACATGCGTAGCCGCACGTCGATCTGCGGATACTGGTCCTTGAAGATCGGCACCGCCGGGGCGATGAACCGCCGCCCGATCCCCAGCGGGGCCGCCACGAAAAGCGTGCCGCGCGGGGTGTCGCTGGCCTCCATCACGGTGGCCTCGGCCTCGTCGATCGCTGCTAGCACCTTGCAGGCGCCCTCGTAGAAGATGCGCCCGTTCTCGGTAGGTTGCAGCGCCCGCGTGGTGCGGTTGAAAAGCCGCACGCCGAGGTGTTTCTCAAGCTCCGAGATCCGGCTCGACGCCACGGCGGGCGAGGCGCGCAGGTCGCGCGCGGCTGCGCTCATGCTGCCCAGTTCGTAGACGCGGACGAACATTTTCAGGCAATCGACGTAGGCCATCTTATTATCCCGCATTTCTTGAAGCTGCGTACGGATTTTCAGAATAGCAAAGAAAACCGCCCTTGCGGTAAGTTTTCGTCAAACCACGAGGGAAACCATCATGTATGACCTGACCGTCCTCGGCGCCTGGATCGAACTTGCGGTGCGCTGGACCCATGTGATCACCGCGATCGCCTGGATCGGCTCGTCCTTCTATTTCATCGCGCTGGACCTGGGGCTGCACCGGGACCGCAACCTGGCCTCGGGCGCCGATGGCGAGGAATGGCAGGTGCATGGCGGTGGCTTCTACCACATCCAGAAATACCTGGTCGCGCCCGAGACGATGCCGGGCGACCTGGTCTGGTTCAAATGGGAAAGCTACGCCACATGGCTGTCGGGTTTCGCGCTTTTGGTGCTGGTCTATTACCTGGGCGCCGAGTTCTACCTGGTGGACCCCAACGTGCTGGACATCGCCGTCTGGCAGGCG
Organism: Paracoccaceae bacterium; assembly: GCA_014762635.1. Lineage (GTDB taxonomy): Bacteria > Pseudomonadota > Alphaproteobacteria > Rhodobacterales > Rhodobacteraceae > JABURR01. The sequence goes on along the minus strand of JABURR010000091.1, from coordinate 30,203 downwards.
ATTGCCATTTCCGTCGCCTCACTGGCCTTCGGCTGGTTGGCCTATAACACGCTCTGCAAGGTCTTCGTCGAGGCAAACCAGACCGCACTGATGGCGGCGCTTTTCGTGGTGCTGGTGGGCATGAGCTGGTTCTACACGCAGGTCTTCTCGGGCCGCGCGGCGCTGCTGCACCTGGGCGCCTTCACCGCGACGATCATGTCGGCGAACGTGTTCATGATCATCATCCCGAACCAGAAGATCGTCGTGGCCGACCTGATCGCGGGCCGTACCCCTGACGCGAAATACGGCAAGATCGCCAAGCAGCGCTCCACCCACAACAACTACCTGACGCTGCCGGTGCTGTTCCTGATGCTATCGAACCATTACCCGCTGGCTTTTGCGAGCGAATACAACTGGATCATCGCGAGCCTTGTCTTCCTGATGGGCGTGACGATCCGGCATTATTTCAACACGGTCCACGCGCGGAAAGGCGATCCGACATGGACCTGGCTGGCGACGGCGGTGATCTTCCTGGTGATCGCGTGGCTCTCCACCGTGCCGCTTTTCCGCGGCGAGGAGGACGCTGCGCTGACCGGCCAGGCCCGCCATTTCGCCGAGGCCGAGGGCTTTGCCGAGGTCGAGAACATCGTGTTGGGCCGCTGCTCCATGTGCCACGCCGCGGAACCCGGCTGGGACGGGCTGGCCTGGGCGCCGAAGGCGGTGCGGCTGGAAACGCCGGAACAAATCGCCCGCCAGGCACGCGAGATCTACCTGCAGGCGGGCGTCACCCACGCGATGCCGCCCGCGAACCTGTCCTACATGGAAGAGGCCGAACGCGCGGCCATCGTCGCCTGGTATCGGAGCGCGGTAGAGGGGTAGCGTCGGCCTATTCTGCCTTTAAAGCCAACATGATAGCCGCGGTCGCCCCAATAACCCCACCGACCGCGCCCAGCCCTCCGATCGGGCCGACGACGAAGAAGATAAGCTCCGTATCTCCCAAAGGCAGGAACATGCCCAGAAAGGCGATGGCGAGGATCGTCAGGATCGGGTTGATAACCACGGCGATGACGGCGGCAAGCCAATAGAACACCCATCCCGCAACGGCCTTCTCCCGGCCCAGGCGGAAGATTCCGCGCACCATCAGGAACGCCGGGATCGCACTGAGGATGATCAGGACGATGGGCATCGGGGTCCTTTCGTCGTCCATGACTGCGGGCGGAATGCGCTGCCATGCCGCCCGGAATTCGTGGGCGCCAGTCCAGCCCGGCCCCCTCGAAATCCAAATCGGAAAACTATCGGAATTCTATCGGGTTTTCGTCGGACTTTCGCGCCCGATTTGCGTTGTGCCCCTCAACGGCACCCCGCGATCGCGCGGGCGTTCGCTAGGATCAGCGCTGGATAGAGGTCCGGCCCCGCGCCCAGCGATGCGCCGGTCGGGTCGAGGGTGCCGCGGCCGATCCCGGTGCCCTCGGCCAGGGTGTCGGCGAAATCGCCCGGTTGCTGGACCTCGGTGAAGAGGCAATCCGCGCCGTGTCCGACGATCATCTCGCGCAGCTCCGAGAGCCGGGCCGCGCCCGGCGCGGCGGCGTCACCTTCGGAGATTGCGCCGACCACCGACACGTCGAAGGCGGCGGCGAAATGCGCCCAGCCGTCATGGCTCACCACGATCCGGCGCGATCCGGCGGCGGCGAGGATCGCGGCGGCCTCGGTCACCGTTGCGTCTAGACGGGTTGCGGCCGCCGTGGCATTCGCGCGGTAGAGCGCGGAGTTCGCGGGATCTGCTTCGGCCAGCGCCTCGGCAATGGCGCCCAGCCAGACCTTGGCGTTGCCGTGGTCGAGCCAGAAATGTGGGTCGTCGGCCTCGTCGCCGTGATCGTCGTCATGGGCGTGATCGTGATCGTCGCCGAACATCGCGGCGCGATGGGTGAGGCCATCGGCCTCCGACAGGGTGAGCACCGGCTTGTTGCCGCGCAGGCTGTCGAGCGACTCGCCCAGCCACGGGGTCAGGCTCGGGCCGACCCAGATCACCAGGTCCGCCCGCGACAGGCCCCGCGCCTGCGACGGGCGCAGTTGCACGTGATGCGGATCGCCCCCGCCCGAGATCAGAAGCTCGGGCGTTCCGATCCCCTCCATCACCTGCGCGGCCAGGGACTGCACCGGCGCGATATCGGTCAGGATTGTGGGGGCTTCGGCCCGTGCCGCCGGGGCAAGAAAAAGGCTGGTCAGAACTGCAAAGAGGGTGTGCCGCATGGCCGGTGTCCGCGCTTGTGTCGAGATTGGGCGCGATATAATATAACATGTTATAGTGTAACAAGAGGAATCCGCATGCCCCGCCCGGCCGAGATCGCTTTCCATGACCATGACCACGGCGGTTGCGCCGAGGACGTGTTGTCCCAGGCCGAGCACCACGCGGCGGCAGCGGGCTTGCGGCTCACGCCGGTGCGGCGTCGGGCGCTGGAGATCCTGCTGGAAGAACACCGGGCGCTGGGCGCCTACGAGGTCCTGGAACGGCTGGCCGAGGACGGGTTCGGCAACCAGCCGCCGGTGGCCTATCGCGCGCTGGATTTCCTGGTGGAGCACGGGCTGGCGCACCGGGTTCGGCGGCTCAATGCTTATGCCGCATGTATGCATCCCGGTGAGCCGCATGCGCCGGCCTTCTTCATCTGCTCCGAATGCCGCGCCGTGGCCGAGGCGCCCGAGGCCGCGATCCGCGCCGAGATGGAAGCCGCGGCGGCGCGCATCGGGTTTCGTATCGACCGGGTGAACGTGGAGGCGCTGGGCCTCTGCCCCGCCTGCGCCGGGCACGCGCCATGAGCCTGATCGAAACCCATGGCATGACGGTGCGCTATGAGGCGGTGCCGGTTCTGAGCAACGTGGATTTCGCCATCGAGAAGGGCGAGATCGTCACGGTGGTGGGGCCGAACGGCTCGGGCAAGTCGACCCTGATCAAGGCGCTTCTGGGGGTGCTGAAACCCACCGCCGGAACCGTGCGGCAGGCCGACGGGCTGCGCATCGGCTATGTGCCGCAAAAGCTCCATATCGATCCGACCCTGCCGATGACGGTGATGCGGTTTCTCTCGCTGCCCCATCGCCATACCGAGGCCGAGCGCATTGAGATGTTGGCGCGTGTGGGCGTGACCGGCGTCGGGGCGCGGCAGATGGCGGACCTGTCCGGCGGTCAGTTCCAGCGGGTTCTGCTGGCCCGTGCGTTGCTCGCGAAGCCGGACATCCTGATCCTCGACGAGCCGACGCAGGGGTTGGACCAGCCCGGGATCGCCGGGTTCTACCGGCTGATCGAAGACGTGCGCGCCGAGACCGGGGTGGCGGTTCTGCTGGTCAGCCACGACCTGCACGTGGTGATGAGCGCCTCGGACCGGGTGATCTGCCTCAACGGCCATATCTGCTGCGAAGGGGCGCCGAACGTGGTCTCGGCCGCACCGGAATACCGGGCGCTGTTCGGGCTGGGCACAGGGGGGACGCTGGCGCTCTACCAGCATGCGCATGACCACGGCCATGATCACGACCACGATCATGTGCACCATCATCCCCCCGCTTTGGACGAGGCGCAGTGATGCTGGACGATTTCCTGATCCGCGCGGCGCTTGCCGGGATCGGCCTGTCGCTGGCCACCGGCCCGCTGGGGGCCTTCGTGGTCTGGCGGCGGATGGCCTATTTCGGCGATGCCACGGCCCATGCGGCGATCCTGGGCGTGGCCTTGGCGGTGGCAAGCGGACTGCCGGTTTTCCTTGGCACGGTGCTGGTCGCGATGGGCGTGGCGCTGGCGGTTTCGGGGCTGAGCTGGCGCGGGCAGGCGATGGACACGGTGCTGGGCGTGCTGGCCCATGGCGCGCTGGCCTTCGGGCTGGTGGCGATCTCGCTGGTGCCGGGGGCGCGGGTGGACCTGCAGGCGCTGCTGTTCGGCGACATCCTAACGGTTGGCCGGGCGGATCTTGCGGTGATCTGGGGCGGGTCGCTGGCGGTAGGCCTCTTGCTGGTCTGGCGCTGGCAGGCCTTGTTGACGGCGACGCTGAACGACGAACTGGCAGCCTCGGCCGGGATCGACCCCGCGCGCGAGCGGCTGGGGCTCACGCTGGCGCTGGCGCTGGTGGTGGCCGTGGCGATCAAGGTGGTGGGCGCGCTGCTGATCGCGGCATTGCTCATCATCCCGGCGGCCGCGGCCCGTCGCTTCACCACGACGCCCGAGGCGATGGCGCTGGCGGCCATCGGCTGCGGGGCGCTGTCCTCGATTGGCGGTCTGCAAGCCTCGCTGAGGTTCGACACGCCCGCAGGACCGTCGATCATTGCGGCGGCGGTGGTGATCTATCTCATCTCTGTCGCCTATCGGCGGTAGGCCGAAGCCCCATGTGTGCCGTCGGCGCGATTTTAGGTGTGGGTTCCCAGGTTTCTTGAAATCAGGACCAAGAACGGCAAGGGAAGCTGTGAAAAGAAGCCCCGTTCGGTAAGCTATCCGAGAAAGACTCCAGAGCCGATCGCATCCTGCCTTCGCTCTCGGGCTTAAACAGGTAGAATGCGACATGATTGGATGCAGTCGAGGTCATGCTGGTTTGCAGAACACCTACTCTGCACCAGCTCGGGGGAATGTTTTCGAACCAGTGATCATAAATCATGGCAAAGTTTATGTCATATTTTTCCGTGATTTGAGTCAGAAGATCCGGTGTCCATTCGTCATGACGGCTGAGCTGCCGGGCATACTCCGAGCCTAGTCCGTAGAGGTCCAGAACATAGGAATCATTCTTGAAAGAAACATATCCCAGGTCATTGACGGCGACCTTTTCTGGATAAAATTCCGTCGCGAACCTGTGCATTTGGTATTGCTGCTGGTAGATGTTCAGAGATGCGAGTGGTGCGATCCGAATATGGTCGACATATGTCAGGCCGATGGCAAGAACAGCAAGGGTATGGCCGATGCGGGGGAGTGGGAATGGAATAATCCTTCTTGGCGCAGAAAAAATTCCAATGATCAGAGCGGCAACGGCGTAGGACTCATACCTGCCGAACCACCCATATCTTCCCGCGAAAACATGGGCGAGCAGTATGAAGGTCGGAACGGCAAAGAAAATTCTATAGTTTCGAGTAAGAGATGAGTGGGCAAACGTAATGTAAAGGAAGAAGATTCCGGAAAAGAAGAATGCGATCCCCCAGCCGAAGTCAAGAGAATGCCGGAAGTTCTCGAACAGCTCTAAGAATACCTTGAAAAAACTGCCGCCTTCGACCTCGGCTGCCACGCCCGATTTTACCATGACCGAGCTTGGTATCGCTGGAAGCCCCAGTGACATCATGCCGACAACGTAAATGGAGAGTATCGCTGGTATGAGAAATGCCAGCGCCAAGGTCATAAGGCGGTGCCCCAGAATGAAGAGCGCAATGATCATGGCGACTGTCAGCGCCAGCCCCTCAAAACGAATGACTGAACACAGTAGCACGCCAAGGACTACCTTGATTAATGACACCGAAGTCGCGCGGTTTTCGACGAGGTCCTTCAAACCTGTCAGCGCCGATATGGTGGCGAAAACGTGAATTGAGTGTTCCATGCCGGTCATTGTCAGGGCGATGGAGTTTGTGGCGAGTATGAGGGCCGGGGGCAGAATGAAAAAAGATATTTTCGAAAACCGATCCTCTCGCATCACGTCAGAATTCGCGCAATACCCGGACAGGATCCAGAGGGATAAAACAGAGAAAACGAACGAAATTACCAGAGGCGAAAATTCCCCCAGGCCCGTTAACAACAGGAAGGCGAGGAGGAAGGGATAAAGAATCGAAGACGATGGAGAAGCATACTCTCCAACGTTTATCCCGTAGCCACCCTCGAGGATCATTTCTGCCACTGAGAGGTGAATATAGGGATCATCCAATGCGTATATGAACTTCCCGTTCGTATAGCCAAGAGACATGTAGATAACGAGAAACTGCGCAACCACGTAGAGGAATACAGTTCCTATCTGGAGTTTCTTCTTTTCTGACAATGGTGTATTTCTCATGTGCGTCGGCTGGACGGGGCTTCAAAAAGCATGCGTGGATCCTCTTGGGTCTGAACAGATCAAGCGACGAGATCTTGGTAAACTATCTTGGGTAGTTTCAATACAAGCCCTATCTTGATCTGGCTACAATATTTTTCAATGCGCCGAAGGTCTGGATGTTCATTCAGGAGGCCGTGCTTTTCGTTTTGAAGGCTTGGCAGGAGAAATCCGGAAACAAGACCAGCTGATCACATCTCGCTGCGCTGGACAATCTCGGTGCCGTCCGAGATCAGGTCGCTCGGGTGGGTGATGACACGCTGGCCCGGCTCCAGACCACTCAGGACCTGGGCGTGGCTGCCGTTGCGCTGGCCGATCTTGACTGTGATCCGGCGCGCGACTCCGTTTCCGTCAATGAACACGGCCCAATCCTCGCCATGGCGGAAGAGGGCGCTGAGTGGGATTTTCACCGTATCTTCGGCGGACCATTCCACCACCCTGAGGAACACAGCGAACCCGTCGCCAAGCGCGACACGATCCTCGGGGGGGGAGACGAAGTCGAAGACCGCGTTGACGCGTTGCTCCTCGATCCCGAGGGCCGAGACCTTGGTGACGGCCACGGGATCTACCGAGCGCAACCGCGCTTCAAGCGGGTCATCCCCGCCCCAGCGGTCGACGATGGCGCGCGCGCCGGGATTGAGGCGCACCGCGTCTGACGACAAAAGATCGGCCACGATCTCCAGGTCATCCAGCCGCCCGATGGACACCAGCCGCGCGCCAGCCTGAACCGGACGCTCGCTGATTTCGGTCACCGAGAGTACCGTTCCGTCGATGGGCGCGGTGAGTTCCACGCAGCAGGTTTCCGAGCCGTTCGTTTCACTCCCCGGTTCCACCAGGGCCGCGCGGGCGCGTTCGACGCTGCCCTCGGCCATTTCGAGGCCCGATTGTGCGGCGTCGCGACTGGCTTCGCGCAGATCGAGGACCTGGGTGGCATCCTCGAGCCGCGAGGTCGAGGCCACCCCGCGCTCCACCAATGTCTTCGTGCGGTCGAACTGGGACTGCGCATAGGCCAGTTCTTCCTCGGCCTGGTGCAACCGCGTCTCGGCCACGTGCAGGGCGGCTTCGGCCTCGCGCAGGGCGGCCTCGGCCTGGAGTCGCGAACGGGTGTCCAGAAGGGCGGGCGCCACGGGCTCCACCACCGCGACCACGGTTTCCCCGGCCACGACCTTGTCACCGACCTCCACCGGAGAGCGGCGCGCGGTGCCGGTGAAGGGGGCAGAGACCTCGTAGACTTCGCGGATGCGGGTGCGCCCGTCGGCGTTGACGGTGCGCATCATCTCGCCCCGCGCGACCTCGGTCAGGTCCACGGGCACCGGCTCTTCGGTCGTGGCCACGTAGATGAGCCCGCCCAGGATGGCGGCGCCGCCGAGGCTGACGAGCAGGGTGCGTAGCTTGGGCTTCATGGGTTACTCCCGCGTTTTCATGGCGGCTACGAGGTCAAGGTTATCAAGCCGCCGCCGCACCACAAGGGCCGCGACCAGCGCGGCGATCAGCACGACGATGCTGGCCTTGGCGAAGGTGTCGGGCTTCAGCACCAGCGGAATCCGGTAAAGGTCGCTGGTGAAGCCTTCCACGGCGGCCTTGGCGATGCCGGCCCCGATCAGCCAGCCCAACGGCTGCGCCAGCAGCGCCAGCAGCATCGTCTCGCCCACCAGGATGAACGACACCTCCCCGCGCGAGAAGCCGAGGATGCGCAGGCTTGCCAGTTCCCGGGCGCGTTCCGAAAGCTGGATGCGCGCGCCGTTGTAGGCGACGCCGATGGTGATCAGCGAGGCGATGACGATGTAGATCGTGGTCATGTAGCCGATGTTCTGCTCGATCGTGTCCTGGAACCCGCTGCGCGTGTCGGTCAGCATGATCGTGCTGACGAGCTTGGGCAGGTCCTGAACCGCGGCGTGGAATTCGGTATCCGCAGCGCTGTCGAGCGTCACATGGGCCATGGTGATCTGCGGGGTCTGCCGAAAGAGCGCGTTCAGGGCCTCGAAGTCCATGTAGGCGCCAAGGCCGAAATATTGCGGGACCGTGCCCGCGACGGTGACCTCGACGGTTTCGCGCCGACCGGTCAGGAACTCGATCTCCACCGTCTCGCCCGGTTGCAGGTCAAGCTGGGCGGCCAGCCGTTCGGCCAGCAGGATGCCGTGACCGGGGGCCTCGCGCGGGTGGCCGTCGCCATCGACGATGCGCGCAAGGTCGGCGCCGGCGCGGCGGGCCTCGATCGGCACATGTTTCGACAGGTGCCCGTTGCGCAGGATGGCGAGCGCGCTGAGCTGCCCCTCGGCCTGCATAACGCCGGGCAGGCGGCGCACCTCTTCCAGCGCGGTTTCCTTGATGTCGCCCGACAGCAGCAGGATCGCGTCCTGCCGGTTGGATTGGTAGAAGGCACTGTCGATGATCTCTTCCATGGCGTCGGTGAAGAAGCTGGAGGAGACAAGGATCGCCACCGCCAGCGCCAGGCCAAGCGCATTCAGGAACGAGCGCAGCGGCCACCGCATCAGGCTGCGCAGGATCATCATCACCGGCTGCGACAGGCGCAGGAATTGCAGCAGGCGGTCGGTCATGGAACGGCGGAACCGCGGCGGTGCGGGCGGGAGCATCGCTACGGCGGGCGGCATCCGCGCGGCGCGCAAGGCACTTTGCGCGGCACCAAGCGCGGCCGTGAGCAGCGCCAGCACCCCCGAGACCACGTAGGGCTCGTAGGACATGGTGAAGATCAGGAACGGAAAGTCGAAGAACTGCGCATAAAGCCGCGCCAGCAGGAAGGTCAGCCAGCTTCCCATCGGCCAGCCGACCGCCAGCCCACCCACGGCGATCAACACCGCAAGCAGGACGTAGTGGGTCAGCACCGTGGTGTCGGAATAGCCGATGGCCTTCATCAGCCCGATCTCGCTGCGTTCGAGCATCACGATCCGCCCGATGACCATGTTCACGAGAAAAGCCGAGATGCCGAAAAAGATCGGCGGCAGGATCACCGACATGGATCGGAGCTGCTTGATCTCGGCATCGATGAAAGCGTGGGATTCCTGCCGTATCCGGTCATAGGCGCCCAGCCCGCCATAGGGTTCCAGTATCCGGTCGAGCGCGTCCTTGACCGCCTCGGGCCGGGCCGAGGCGGTGAGCTTGAGACTGACCGAGTTGAACGCGCCGCTCATGTCGAAGGCGGCGGCCACGGCGGGTTCGGGCATCATAAGGATGCCGAAGCCCTCGTTGTCGGGCATCAGCGCGCCGGGGCCGATGGTGTAGATGAACTCGGGCGAGAGGAAAGTCCCGGTGATCGTGAGGGGCCGGAGCGAGCCGTTCAGGTTGGCCTCGAACGTGTCGCCCAGGGCAAAGCCGTTGGCCCGGGCGAAGGGTTCGTTGACCATGACCTCGTTCGCCGCCCCGGGATCGGGGTAGCGGCCCGACCGCAGGATCGGCTCGTTCAGCGTCGGTGGCCCGGAGGCCGGCAGCGAGAGGATGCGGCCCACGGCGTTTTCCGCCCGGCCCGGAATCGTCAGGATCGCGGCCCCGGTGACCCGGGGTTCCACGGCGTAGACGCCTTCGATCGCGCGGATCTCGGGCATCAGGGTCAGGGGCGCGCGGCGGGTCTGGGCGAAGAGGTCGGCGAAACGGTTCCGCTCGTAATAGGCGGCGCGCGTTTCGTTCAGCGCCTGGTACATGCCGAAGGTCGTCATCAGGATCGCCACCCCGCAGGCCAGCACCAGCGCGATGGCCAGCGCCTGTGCCCAGAGGCGGCGGAAATCCCTGAGCAGTTTCCGGTCCAGCGCGTCCATGTTCACCACTCGATTTCCGCAGGGGCGATGCGCGTCTTGTTCACCTCGACGGCGCTGATCCTGCCGTCCTGGAAGCGGATCACGCGATGCGCCATCTTCCGGATCGCCGCGTTATGGGTAATCACGGCGGTGGTGGTTCCAAACCTCTCGTTCACGTCGCGCAGCGCCTCGAGCACCTGCACCCCGGTCTTGCTGTCGAGCGCGCCGGTGGGTTCATCGCACAGCAGCACCTCGGGGCGCTTGGCGATGGCGCGGGCGATGGCGACGCGCTGCTGCTCGCCGCCCGACATCTCGGCCGGGAAATGATCCATCCGGTGGCCCAGCCCGACCAGTTCCAGCGCCTCGGCGGGGTTCATCGGGTTGGGCGAGACATCCGTCACCAGTTGCACGTTTTCCCGCGCGGTCAGGCTGGCCACGAGGTTGTAAAACTGGAAGACGAAGCCCACGTGATCGCGCCGGAACCGCGTCAGCCCGCGATCGCCCAACCCGGTGAGTTCGAGATCGCGAAACCAGACGCGGCCTGCGGTGGCATGATCCAGCCCGCCCAGGATATTCAGAAGCGTGGACTTGCCGCTGCCCGATGGCCCCAGTAGCACGGCAAGCTCGCCCGAGAATAGCTCTAGGTCGACGCCAGCCAGCGCGTGGATCTTCACGGTGCCGGTGTCGTAGACCTTGGTCAGGCCCTCGGTGCGGAAAATGGTTTCGGTCATGCACAAGCCCTCGGGACTTTCCTAGCACGGGCCGTGGCCCCGCGGACAGTGCTCAGACAGAAGGCGCAGGCCGTCACCGGACCTGTTGCCCCAAAAGCTGCATCACTTCGATATGGCCCAGCATGTCCGACAGGGACACGACGCCCAGCAGTTCTCCGTTCCGGGCCACGATGAATTTCCGGCGCTGGGCCTGGCCCATGCGTTCCAGCAGCTTGATGGTCGAAAGGCCCGGATCGACAACGGTGGCCTCGCTGGCCGGGGCCATGACATCCTCGGCGCTCAGGTCAGGCCATTTCTCGCGTTCGACCGTTCGGATGGCGGCGCTTTCCACGTGGCCCAGAACCTTGCCATGGGCGATGACCGGCAGGAAGGACAGGCCCTGGCGCATCATCACCTCCTCGACCACGCGGTCGAGGGTCATGTCGGGGGCAACCGTGACCGGGTGGCGGGTCATCACGTCGGCCACCACCAGCCCCTTGAGCGAGGCGTTGAACAGCACCTGCCGATAGGTGGAGCGCGAGGCCGAGACCACGAATGTCCCGATCAGGATCTGCCAGATCCCGCCCACGGACCCGCCGGAAAACAGCGACAGAAGCCCCATGGCGATCAGCGCGTATCCGAAAACCGTCCCGGCGCCCGAAGCGATGCGCGTGGCCTCGACCACGTCGCCCTTGCGGTGCCACAGGGCCGAGCGCAGGATCCGGCCCCCATCCAGCGGGAAGGCAGGCACCAGGTTGAAGATCGCGAGCACCAGGTTGATCGTCGACAGATAGGACAGCACGCTCACCGTCAGGTCGCCCGCCCCAAGCTGCGACGCCGATCCGGTGATCACCCAGAAAAGTGCGGCCAGCGCGAAGCTCATGGCAGGCCCGGCGATGGCGATCCAGAATTCCGACCTCGCGCTTTCGGGCTCGTTGTCCAGTTCGGCCACGCCACCGAAGATGAACAGCGTGATGCCGCCCACCCGGACGTTGAAGCGCCGGGCCATCAGCGAATGCGACAGCTCGTGCAGGATCAGCCCGGCAAAGAGGCCCAGCATCGCGATGACAGAGGCGGTGACGTAGGTGGCCTGCGTGAGGCCGGGCACGTCCATCGGGAACCAGGCTGTCGACAGGCTCCAGACAATGAGCCCGGCGATGATGAGCCAGCTTGGGTCGACCTTGATCTCGAACCCCATGATATCGAATAGGCGTACGGCATTGGCGAACATCGGCGATCCTGTCATTCTGTGCGCGATGACAGAATAGAGCCTTTGGCGTTAACGGCCTTGCGCCAGATCAACGACCGGGCCGGTCGCCCCGGCGCAGGTTGCGCGGACCCAACTGGCGGGAAACCCATGCTAATCGAGCGTTTGCTATCCGAGACCTCTGCCAGCCAGAACCTTGCCGTGTTCGTGGCGGTGGCTACCGTCGTCTGGCTTTCGGGCACGCGGCTTGCCCAGCTGATCGACGCGCTGGCCGACCGGCTGAAGCTGGCGAAGTCCCTGATGGGGTTGCTGGTTCTGTCGCTGGCCACCTCGCTGCCCGAGGTCGCGACGACCCTGAGCGCGGCGCTGAGGCAGAACCAGTCGCTGGTGCTGAACAACCTATTTGGCGGGATCGCCCTGCAGACGGCGATCCTTGCCACGGCGGATCTCTGGGCGCCGGGGGCGATCACCAACTACCCGCGCAAGGCCAATCACGCGCTGGAAGCGACACTTCTGATGATGCTCATGGCGATGATGCTCATCGTGATCGTTCTGGGGGAGCCGGTGAGTTTCGGCCCTGTCGGGCTGGGGGGCATCGTGATCGCGATCGCCTATTGCGGCACGATCTACCTGCTGCGGCGCTATGACGATGCCAGCGACTGGGTGCCGGTGGACCTGCCCGACGAGACCCCGGTACCGTTGCAGGTCCTGAGTATCTCCGCAGACACCAGCACCCGGATGATCATCATGCAATCCGTGGCGGCCTGCGTGGCGATTCTTGTCTTCGGCCTGGCGCTGGTCGCCTCGGCCGAAGCGGTGGCCGAGACAACGGGCCTGGGCGCGGGCTTCATCGGCGTTACGCTTCTGGCGGCGGCGACGTCGATGCCGGAGCTGTCCACCACCATCGCGGCGGTGCGCCTTGGTGCCTATACGATGGCGATTTCCAATATCTTCGGGTCGAACCTGATCATGCTGGTTCTGGTGCTTCCGGCGGACATGCTGTTCACGCGCGGGCCGATCCTTGCCGGGGTGGGCACCACGGCAATGCTGTCCATCTGTTTCGGAATGCTGGTGACCGCCATCTTCATCATGGGGATGATCTGGCGACGCAAGCCCCGCATGGGGCGCCTGGGGATCGATTCAGGATTGGTGATCCTGGCCTACCTGGCCAGTCTGTGGATCTATTACCAGATCAGGTAATAGAGCGGATCAGATGTCCCGCTCGGAGGTGTCGACGAGCCAGCCGCCGGGTCCGGCGATGCTGTTCGGCAGGGTCATGATCATCGCTTCGCGCAGAGCGATGCAGGTCATTGCGGCGAAAACGATCTGATCGAAGCTGATGTCGGTGAAGTGCATATTCCTACCCTTCTCATCTGTCCCTAGGCAAGAAACTGCCAAGACAACAGGGCAGAAAAATGACCAAAGCCAGAAAAAATCATCAAATATGCAGGGGTCGCCCGGGTATTTTGGAAACAGTTCTCCGGAATGTCACGTATTGGACGCTCGCAACCATTGCGATACTACTCCGAACCCAGTCCGGACTCGCCTCCATAGGTCAGTCGCACGTTTTCTTCGGGCGCGACGCGCAAGGTCACGGTCTCGCCTTGCGCGGCGGCACCGGGTGTTACGCTGATCTGTCCGGCGGGAACCGTCAGCTTTTCACCCAGCGCGAGGCTGCCGATGCGTTCCACCCGGCCGTCGATATGGGTGCGATGCACCTCGAAGCGTGGCGTCATTGCCTTGTCGATGGCGGTTGTCAGCCCCTCGGCGTTGCTCGCGTCGAAATAGGCGCCGCCACCCGCCTCGGCCCAGGCGGCGAAGGTCTGCGCCAGTTCCGCGTCGTCGATCGCGAAGCCGACGATGTTCACCCGGACGTCCAGCCCTTGGGCGCGTAGCGCGGCGATGGCGGCCTCGGGATCACCGTCGCAGGTCTCTTCGCCGTCGGTCACCAGCACCACCACCCGCGGGGGGCTGGCGTCCTTCAGATCCTCGGCCGCGGCCAGAAGGCTGGCGGCGATGGCGGTCTTGGCCAGGTTGATCGCGGGCACGTCACGGATCGTCGCCTCGGCGGCCTTGCGTTGCAGCGGCGAGACCGGGATCCGCAACTCGGTACGGCAGGCGTCCTTCTCGAGGCCGAAGGCGCGGAAGGCAAAGGGTGTGCCCTCGGGGAGCGTTTGCGTCACAAGCCGCGACAGGGCGTCATGGGCGATGGCGATGCGGCGCTTGCCGTCCAACCGCTTCAGCATCGAGCCCGAGGCATCCAGGATCACCTCGATCGCGCCGGTGGGCGCCGGGGCAGGCGCACCCTCTTCCCGGGGCGGGGCCATGATCGAAAGGACGGCCTCGCCCTCCGGCTCCACGAAGGGGGTGAACGTGGCCTCCACGCGATAGGCCTTGGGTGCCCGGAACAGCGCAGCCGCCATGTCGAGCCCGTCCGCAAGGCCCGCCACGCCGACGACGCGCTGGAACCGACCGCCGTTCAGGTTTGCCCAGTCCATCATGATCGCAGCGTTCTGGCGCCCGTCAGAGTCAATGGACAACGACACGACCCGCGGCTTGGAGGCCAGGAGGTAGGGCCAGAGGTTGCCGTCAGGGCCCGTCTCGGCATCGGTGATGATCACAACGCCGCGCGCACCTTCACGCTCAATCAGGGACTTCGCGGCAAAGGACAGGGTTTCTTCCGCCGCGCTCGACCCGGTGGCAGGCAGGTCGCGCAGGGCGGGGGCAACATCCTCGGGCCGTTCCGCCCATTCGGGCAGAAGCAGCCTGTCGGGGCGGTCACTAAATGGCAGCAACTGCAGCGCATCGCGGCCCGGTTGCAAAGATTCGGCCCACAGTCGAACTGCCGCCAAGGTGCGCGGGATATAGGCACCGACACTGCCGGAGGTATCCCACGAGATGACGACCGAGCGCGGCGGCTCGTAGACGCGGATCATGTAGTCGCCGGGAAACAGGAGGCCGCTCAGGCGGGTGCCCTCGTCGTATTCTTCCTGCTTCAGGTCCACCGATCCGGATTCGATGTCCATGACCTCGACCGCGATCTCCAGCGGGACGGAACGGAAATCGAAGACCGCTTCCTGCGGCGGTCCATCGGGAACGGTGACGACCCACCAATCTTCGTTGCGTTCCAGCAGGACGGACGAATCCACTACGGTGTCGGTTGCAAGACGCACGGCGTTGTCCCGATCCGGGCCGCCTGCCGGTTCAACGGGGGCAAGGGCCTTGATTTCGGTCTGGTACTCATAGGCGGCTTGCGCCCGGTCATCCTCCCACAGCCCGATGACCGAGGTGCCCGGCGCCTCGATCGCCTCGATCGCGTCGGGGCCGACGGGCCGGGTGTCATGCGGCAGGGGGATGGTGACGCGCAGGTAGCGGGCCCAGGTGGGCTGGTCGAGGACCAGTTCCGCCCGGTCCTCGCCAATCGGCGGAGAGGGCAGGATGCCCAGCGGTGTCCACGGACCGTCGGGACCGGCGAGGCTGGCTTCGACCGTGGTGCCTTCGGCGCGAAGCTCGTCCCTGGGGTTGCCGACCCACGCAATCCGCTCAAGCAGCGCGGCGCGGTTCTGGTGGAAACCGATGACGGCGCTGAGGGTTTCTTCGCGGATGCGCCAGTCGCCGTTGGAACGTTCGGGATCGGCATGAAGCAAAGCCGCGTTCCAATCGCCCGAATGGTTGGGTTGGGCGTAGACCACATGCCCGCCCAACGGCCGGGCTGCTGCGTTGATCGACGGCCAGCCTTGGGGATGCTCACCCGGCACACCGATGGCCTGAATCTCCTGAATCGAGATCCGATTGCATCCACGGGCCGGGCAGTCGGGGAACAGAATGCGGAAGTAGGCTGCCTCGATAGGGGCGTCGAAGACAGTGTATTGCGGCCCCATCACCGGGCGCAGCGTTCCTTCCGCGGCCTTGGTCCAGGCGATTCCGTCGGATGATGTGAAAATCTCGTATTCACCCGGCCAGCCTGTCGGATTGACCGAACTGCGAAGTTGGAGCATCGCCCCGGTGATCTGGGCGGACGCAGGCAGTTTGAAGACCAGGTCGCGGTGTACCTCCCGTGCATTGGCATGGGGTGCGACGCCGTCGTGCACGTAGGCCCGATCGCCTTGGTCGCGCTCGTTGAGTTCCTTGCCGTCCATGCGGACGAGCCGCGCGCCCAGCCCGTAATGCAGCAGGTTCAACCCGCCGCGCAGGGCCTCGGGGGCGTCCCAATGGACGAAGCCATCCCGGGCCGGGGCATCGGGCGACAGGGGGACACTGGCGACCTGCGTCGCATAGTAAGCCCCGGCGGTGGCCGTGAGGGTGAGCGATGGTTGCACCATCGGGCTGAGCAGCGGCGGCGCGGTGAGCGAGACGCTGACCTGTGCCGTGGCGCCGGGTTCAAGCCGCGTCGCGGTGGGGTCGACCGAGGCGGTCCACCCTTCTCCGGTCACGGTGGGTTCCAGTTCGAGGTCCAGCGCCGTGTCGCCTTCGTTGCGCAGTTCCGCGCCAAGTGCGAGCCGTTGCCCGTAGCTGGAATAGGCCGCCAGCGGCGGCACCTCGTCGAGAGTGATCGCCACGGGAAGATCCCCTGACGGCTGGCTTTCGGGCGGAACAAGCGCCAGCAGCGCATCAAGGCTGGGCGGCTCGCCCGCCTGCTCGGGCGTGTTTTCCGGTCGGGTCGGCGCGGCCTCGGGCGGGACGGTCAGCTCTGCCAGCGGGCCTTGCGATGCCAGCCGGGGCAGGTCGTCCAGCCCCAGAAGCGTACAGCGCCAGTCGAAGGGTGGCTCGCCGCGGTTGGGCGCGCGCAGTTCAAGCCGGGGCTCGTTGCCTGCGTATATCGGCACCATGGGCGCAAATCTTTCGTGGGGCACCACGTCCATATCATAGGCGCGCCAGTTGTCGCTTCTGGGCTCGAAACCCTGCCCATCCGCGTCGAAGCAGGCCATCAGCCCGATATCCCCGGGGGCCATGTCGAACTTGAGCGTCTGGCGTTGCAACTCCGCCGTCAGGGTGCCTTCGAGGCTCTGCCCCGGGGCGATGGTCACCACCTCATCGGTTCCCGCAGGGGTTGGCGCGGGAAGGTTGGCGGTGTCCGCCGGGAACCGGACGGAGCAGGCATAATCCTGCGGTGCGTTGCTGCCTTCCACGAAGATCCGCGCCGCGCCGCCCAGATCGCCGGGGTAATCCGCAAAAATCATCCCCCCTTTCGGGGTGTCCAACTTCTTGCCGCCTGACCACGGCCAGAGGCTCCAGCCCGGGTTGCGTCCGCCGCCGGTGCAGGTGACCAGCGCCGTGCCCTCGCCCTCGGGCAGGCGGACAAGCAGGTTGTCCACCGCATCGAAGGCGCCGACGCTGCCCGAAACATCCCCGTCCATCGGCACCGGACGCGCGGTCAGCGGGGTGAAATCCAACTCGTCATCGGCGACATCGGGCAGGTGCGAGACGGTCAACCGGTAGCTGCCACGGGTGTTGTTGGAGAGCGCCCGCAGGAAGATGAACCAATCCCCCGCCGGAAGCTTGCCGCGAAAGACATAGGTGCCCTGGCCCGGTTCGAAATCCCGATCATAGGCCCATTGCGTGTTGCCCAGATGAAGCTTCGCGTCCATCGGCCCGTCGCCCGAAGGCTCGATCACGATCTCGACCGGCGTTTCGGCGTTCAGGCGGAACTGGTAGCCATCGGTGTCGTCCGACCAGGGGAAATTGCCGGTGACGGTCTGACCGAAAGTCAGGAATTGCGCCGTCGCCGCGCCGCCGTTCGGTTCGGCTTCGTATCCCTCGGGGCGTTCGCCCAGTTCCATCACGCGGAAGGCATAATCGCCCGTGCCGCGGACTTCGGCCAGGTAATCGCCCGGCACCAGTGCCAGCGCATCGGCGATGGCGCGCCGGTTGATGGCGGAGACATCGGCGATGGTGCCGCCATGGCCGTGCAGGATCAGCCGGTCTGCGCCCAGGCTGAACACGCGCCACAGGCGGTCCGGCGTATCGACCGAGAAGGCGATGAAGTCGATGTCATCCGCAGCCACCCGCCCGCGCAACGTTCCCTCTGGCGGCAGCGCCACGGCGGCCCGTGCATGGTCATTGGGCTCGATTTCGTGACCCGGCTTGGCGGGCGCGCCATCGGCTGCCGCCACGTCGTAGGGAATGTGCTGTTCGCTCTGGTTCTCGCTCTGGATTTGAAGCCGGTAATCCCCGGCCGGAAGGCTCAGGGGGCCAGTCTCTGCAACGCCCCTTTCAGAGCTTCGCAAGAGCGCAGTGAACCGATCGCGATCCTCGACGCGCTCAAGCATCACCTGGAAATCGGCCCAGATGGCCTCGGTCGTGACCTTGAACGACATCTCGCGCGGCGCGTCCAAGGTGAAGGTCAGAGTGTCGAAGTCCGAACCACGCAGCATCACGCCGCGATATCCCTTGGCCAGGTCGAAGGTATCGGGATCGTCGCGGTTGGGTTCGGTCTCGTCCAACTCGTCACCCGATGGCAGGATGCGCAACAACGTCAGGGCCGCGGGCTGGCCATCCTGAACCTCGGTCTTGAGGGACAGGCGCACGTCCTTGTCCGGATCATAGGGGAAGAGCCCCTGCTCGATCGGGATACGGCCGACTTCACTGGCATGTTTGGTGCGCGGTTCCGTCCAGGTCTCGATCCGCAGCGGGCTTTCCGGGTCGGGGAGGGAGAGCCGCAACTCACCCGAGAGCTCCAGCAGGTGGATGCCGGTCCCGATTGCGCTGT
This sequence comes from Paracoccaceae bacterium, assembly GCA_014762635.1. Taxonomy (GTDB): domain Bacteria; phylum Pseudomonadota; class Alphaproteobacteria; order Rhodobacterales; family Rhodobacteraceae; genus JABURR01. The sequence goes on along the minus strand of JABURR010000091.1, from coordinate 11,814 downwards.
CCTTTTCCGGGAGCGGAGACAGGGTGTCGAAGGCCTCGACCTGTTCGAAACGCAGTTTCGCCGGGCCAAGCGTGTTGACGCTGAGAAGATAGGGCCAGCGCCCGGTCAGAAGGAACGGACCCATTTCCGGTGCGACATAGCCATTGGCCCGGTTGGCGACGACCGACTCGCGCGTTTCGCCGTCGTAGCGACCATCGGCATTGGCGAAGAACATGAGCTTGATCGCCCCGGGCTCGTCCAGCGCGATGCGGTAGAGGCCCGGACCGGGGGCCTCGATCCAGAAGAATTGCCCGTCGTCCGAGGCCACGTCCACCGGCGTTTCGCCAAGTTGCAGAACCGGGCTCGCGGCCATGACCTCGCGCGTGCGCTCGACCCGGGCGAGAAGGTCGTCGGATTGGGCAAGCGCGGGTGACAAAAAGCCGAGTCCCACGAGAAGAGCGAAGCCAAGCCTTTGCGGTATTTTCGAACACTTCATTTGCCGCACGCCAAATCTTGAACGGGGTTCCATTGTGATGCGGAAACTCCGACCCCAGTCCCAAAGCCGATAGCTCCGGCCATATATGCATCCGCCATGTTAAGGGCGACGATGCCCTCCGACGCCTTGAAAAGAACCCCGAATCCGATCAAGCCCCATGCGAAATTTGCTCCTACGCAGCAGGCATATGCAGCACCTGAACCCTCGCATTGGGAGGCGCCATAGCCGGTGAACACCCCTGTCACGATCGCATCGACCAACGAAAGGTAATCGGCGGATTCAGCACCACCTCCGAACCGATCCACGCCGATCGCTGCGCCGCTCAGCGGATCGATCCGCCACCAAGCCGCGTTGTCGCCGTCAGCGAGAGCCAGGATCCTTCCAAGCTTCAACTCTGCCTCCATTGCGGCACGCGTGCCGGGCAATTGCTCGGGGATATCGCTTTCTCCACGCACGGGGACGAGGCTGTCGGTGGTGCTGAGAATGTCCCAACTGCCCGATGTGGAGATCGGTGGCCTGCCGCCGTTTACGGCAATAGCGTCCGCCATGGCTCGTTCCGCTATCGTTTCGGCGACGCCAGCGCCGAGGGCGCCAATGGGTAGCGCTTTGCCATCTTCGCCAACTGCGCGACGCCCGGTCTCGACGATGTCAATGCCAGAGCGTTGAAGGGTGTTCTCGCCCTCCCGTGTGTAGGTTTGGCTGGTGATGAGGACTTGCGGTGCCGCCCGGTATGTCCAGCCGCCTGAGCTTGCCGACCCTGCCTGTGCAGCGATATCGAACATGCCCGTCATCAAACTATGCATCGCCGGATTCGAGGTCGGCAGACCGTTCATTTCCGTATCCCCGGCCATGATCATCGGGGCCATCTGCTGTGCGCGTTCGATCTGCGTAGCGACCAGTTCGGCAGGGCCGGTGCCGCCGGTCATGATCATCACCATCCACTGGCCCAGAACCGCGATCTCGGCCGCCGGGGCGCCTTCGGGCACGTAGACGGAGTCCTCCGCGCGCCGATCCGCACCGATCCTGTCGAACATCGGGCGCCAGATCGTCTTGCGCTCGCCGCCGGGGGCCTGGATGGTGATCCTGGCCCAAAGCCCGGTGACGTCGCGCATCGGTGTGTTGGCGGGCAGGTCGTCCGCACCTCCACCGCCGCCCAGGCTCTGAAGCATCCCTCCAGCCGCGGAGACCTGCGCCGCGCCGGTGGCGATGATCGAGGCCATGCCGCCGCTTTCCAGCACATCTCCGGCCGGCGCGGTCAGCCCCTCCCGGGTGAAGGCCAGAGCCCCCGGGGGCAGTTCCCCGTTCAGCAACGGAAAATAGAAAGTGGTCTGTTTGGTAGCATCCACCGTCCCGATCTCGGGGTCCTTCAGGATGCCATCGGGTAGAATCGACACCACGATGGGCCGGGCGGAAAGATCGGCGGCGGATACCCAGAAGCTCTGCATCAGGTCCTGTAGCTTGAGTTTGTCCTGATCCCGGATTTCCAACTGGAACGCAATTTCCACCCAATGCTTGAGGTCATCATGCAAGGGCAGGCTTACATAGCTGTCGGGCGTTGGAAGATCACTTGGAGCGAAGGCGATATGGAGGTCTTTCCACGGGTCTCCGCCGAACAAACGGGTCTGGACCCAGAAATATTCGCGCGCCTCCTCCAACAGCACCGCATCCAGCGCCGATCCGTCGGGCATGGCATCTCCCAGTGCCTCGCTTATCCGCCGGGCCTCGGCCACCACGGTTTCAGGCGCCTCAGGTGCTTCGAGGCGGCCGTTCAGCAGATCGGACAGGGGATCGAGGAGCCCCGGCGAACCGGTGGCCAGTTCCATGCGCGCGAGGGCGGCGGCCCCCGCTTCTGCGTCGGCCAGAGGGGCTGGGCGCTCAGGGGCGGACGCCGACAGTATCAGGCGTTGCGCCTCTTCTTCGCTCAGCGTCGCCCGGGCAATCCGCGCCTCCTGCCCGGCGTCGATCAGGAGGCGATGCAGCAAAAGCGCCTGGTCGAGGCTGTTGCCGGCCCCCGCCCGCAGGGTGCCCTCGGCCCCGCGTAGGGCGCCGCGGTAGATCTGGGTCGCCACCAGGGCATCGACCCGCGCGGCGATGGCTTCGGGGTCTTCGACCGCCAGTTCAAAGGACAGCGCCTCGATGTCGAACTGAGTTCGGTCGAGTGCTTCTGCCAACTCCGCTGCGCCGTCCATGTAGGCGGCAAAGGCATCGGGGCCGGGCGCCTGGGCCTGTGCGGGCGAGGTCTGGTTTTGGAGTGCAACAAGAAGGACCGTTAAAAACGCAAGGTGAAAACGCGACATGGCGATGTCCCTTTCGGCGCTGGATCGGAGTCAGCGTAGCATGACCCCCGAATTGCGCAAAAGATTCGGGACAATAATAAGGCGAGTTGCCTTGCCGGTTCAGAACGTGACCTTCACGCCGGGCAGCTTCAGTGCGGTGATCAGGTCGCGCAACTCCTGCCGTGCCGCCACGTTGGAGAGGCTGAGCCCCATCCCGCCGAGCCCTTTCAGATCCAGCAGCGTCAGCCCCTTCGGAAACAGCTCGCGGAACACGACGCGCTCGCTGAAGCCCGGGGCGGTGCGGAAACCGATGCGCTTGGACAGCTCCGAAAGCGCATCGCCCACGCGCTGCTTGTTGTGCATCCACTGGTTGCCAAGCCGGTTGCGCACCACCAGCCAGTCGGTCGGTTTCATTCCCGCCTGGGCGCGGGACTGGCGCGCGTGCCAGACCATCTCGGAATAGACCGAGGGGCCGAGGATCTTGTTGGTCTCGGAATCGATCCGAGCCAGCAGGTCGAAATCCACGAAACTGTCGTTCAAGGGCGTGACCAGCGTATCGGCCAGCGAATGGGCCATCTGGCTGAGCCGGGTGTGTGAACCGGGGCAGTCGATCACGATGAAATCGCTCTCACCCTCCAGCGCCTTGATCCCCGCGCCCAGTCGGTGGTCCGAGACATGCTCGCCCTCGGCCACGGTGGCGGGGTCGACCTCGGGCAAGGCGCAGAAGCGCGGCATCGGCAGGGTCAGCCCCTCGCGCTCGGCAAAGACGAAACGGTTGTCGAGGTAGCGCCCGAAGCTCAGCTGCCGCAGGTCAAGGTCCATGCACCCGACCCGGTGCCCCATATGCGCCAGCGCAGTCGCCACGTGCATCGAGACCGTGGACTTGCCCGCGCCACCCTTTTCATTGCCGACGACGATGATATGCGCCACTGCTGCTGCCTCGTGCCCGATTTTGCCGGTTCGTACTTGGACGACACCTTATGTTGTGGAGGCGGCGGTGAAAAGCGGGGAGAGGGGCAGGGGCAGGATTTTCCGCGACGGGCGCGCTTATCCGCGAATACGTCTGGCTCGGCCTGATGCCCGTCGCGGTGATCGTGGGGTGAGCCGCGCCCGGAGGGCCTTCCGGTGGAAGGCGGTCAGCGGCGAACGCGCGGTCGCAAGACCGCGCTGGGAGGCAGGTCTACCATGTGCGCACCGATCACATCGGGCGGCCGGTCTTTGCCACCGACGGCACCGGCGCGAAGCTGTGGGAGGTCAGTTACCTGCCCTTCGGCGGGGTGCATGTGAGCACCGGAACCCCGATGGACCTGCGCTTCCCCGGCCCAGCGAAGCGCGGTTCCAGGCCGAAAGCGGCCTGCACCAGAACTGGATGCGCGACTACGACCCCACCACCGGCCGCTACAACCAGGCCGACCCTCTGGGGCTCGTGGACGGGGCGAGCGTCTATGGGTATGCTCTGCAGAACCCGCTGCGGTGGGTGGATCCGAGGGGGGAATGGACTTGGGGATTTCCAAGTAAAGATGAGCATTACAACCGAAACCGCAACAACTGGTGCCCAAACTATGCGCCTATTCGAGATGGCTTTGGCTTTGTATACGATTCAGAAAGAGGAAAGTGGCGCCACGAGTTGGGTTGGGAGTGCAAATACGATCCGTGTGGTGAGTTGATGGAGGACACAGTTGTGGATGGGGAACAGAACTACTCCTACAACTATGGAGGAGGCACCGAACCTTGGAGTCCTTCACATATATGGAAGGACGTTATTCCACACTATTTCTACGGAAATCCAGAGAAATACGGACAGAATCAAACTGATAGGCACCCGTGAAGTGATAGAGAATATCTTTAGGCAATTTGGCCTTTTTGTTTTTGCCGTGATTGCAACTTCTCTGGCGTGGGCGTTTTTCGTAGACACTGCTCCTTATTACTCATACAAATGGCTCCTTGGGATTTTTTATTCCATTATTGGACCGGCGGCATTTATCGTGGCGTCGGATGGCTTGCATGCCCAACCAGGATTTTCATTTATCTTTTTGTTCGTGGCAGTGCCTATTTTCTCTCTGATTGTCTCCGTGTCTACAAAAATTTTTTGGATTCCTATACTTGCAGGTATATTTTGGTCCTTAACTGGATTTCTTATGGGTATTGGTATCTGGATCTAACATCATGGCTTGAACTCTATCTCGGTTTTGCCTTTGGTCGTGTCGGGCGAACTTGTGTTGATGCGGTTTGGAGCGCGGGCGAGCGTCGTGGCAAGACGAAGCGTTCAGCTTTGAAGTTCCTCAATTCGTCGCCTGCGATCATCCGCCTCGCAAGGGGAATACGCCTACAACTGGCGCGGCCAGCAGGTGATCCGGCGCCTGACCCAGACGGGGCAGGTGATCCATTCGGCTATGGCCCCGGCGGCAACCGCATCGCGGAGTTTGGCGAGGCGACGGGCGCGTTGATCCGCGAATACGTCTGGCTCGGCCTGATGCCCGTCGCGGTGATCGAGGGGTGAGCCGCGCCCGGAGGGCCTTCCGGTGGAAGGCCATCAGCGGCAAACGCGCGGCCGCCAAGGCCGCGCCGGGAGGCAGGTCTACCATGTGCGCACCGATCACATCGGGCGGCCGGTCCTTGCCACCGACGGCACGGGCGCGAAGCTGTGGGAGGCCAGCTACCTGCCCTTCGGCGGGGTGCATGTGAGCAGCGGAACCCCGATGGACCTGCGCTTCCCCGGTCAGTGGTTCCAGGCCGAGTCGGGCCTGCACCAGAACTGGATGCGGGATTATGACCCCACCACCGGCCGCTACATCCAGGCCGACCCGCTGGGGCTGGTCGCGGGCGCCAGCCTGTACGGGTATGCACTGCAGAATCCAAATACCTACGTTGATCCCAATGGGGAAAACCCACTCATCTTGTGCGCCGTAAATCCCCGTTGCCTCGCAGGCGTGATCGGCGGTCTGACCTTGCTTGTTCAATATTGGACCGAAGGCCTCCCCGATCCTTGCGACATCCTGACTGAGATCTTCCTAAGTAAGCTTCCTTTGAACAAACTTCCGGGTTTCAAGAGAATGATGCCGGGAAATGGCCCGGGAAATGGTTCGAGCACCCCGCAGGGACCTGGTGGACCGGCTCCAAACCTTGGCAATGGACCGCCACATGGTGGACCTGCTCATAATCAGGCTATTGACGACGAAATCCGAAGGCTCAGGCAAGATCCGAGTGTTGATAATAGCACAATTAGAAAGCATCAGGCCCAAGTTGATGTTAATGGAAACAAGCTTGCAAATACGAAGCCCGACATACAGTATGATCGAAATACCCCTAATGGGTGCGTGCATTACTGTGTGGAGTATGATCACCGCGCAAGCCAGAGCGCCAAACATCGGGCCGACATTTCTCGAAATGATCCAAATGCAGTCGGAATTTTCAATATGTTGCCATAAGGAATGCGAAAATGCCGGATATTGACCAACTCATCGAACGGATTTGCCACTCCAGAGACGAGGATGCAGCGATCGCACGGACGCAGCTCAAATCAATTCTGGGAGAAAGGTTTCCGGAAGTTATGCTGGAGGCTTATGGAAAATGTTCCCGCGCGACCGGGAGGGATTTCATCGTTTCTTCTTGCATAGCCTTTGCACGAAAGTCCGAAGATGCAAAATTACTGGGATTGAAAGCATTGAAGGATAGAAGCAAATTCGTCAGGTTAAGTGCTGCAGGGTTGCTTGCCTACAGCTTGGATCGAAACATGCTCGAAGCCCTGAAAAATGCTCTGCCGGGCAAGACGGACATGGATAAAAAATACCTTCTAAGTGCGATATATGCAATTGAAGAGCAAAACCATCATTTTTTCTTGGATCCAGACCGCACCGGGAAAGTTATCTGGAACGTGGAGTGAATTCAGGAGACATTGATTTCCTGAGCGCGCTCTGATTCACGGACGAACCTCCAATTACGCAGCCACCCTTTATGTGACCATGGTATTGCTTTCGATGGAAGGCAGTTCCGGTGGGAGCTCCGATATGCCGGGAGTTGGATTAGCCGGTTAAGTGGACACCCGACGGCAACCGCATCGCGGAGTTTGACGAGGCGACGGGCGCGCTTATCCGCGAATACGTCTGGCTCGGCCTGATGCCCGTCGCGGTGATCGAGGGACGCGGGTTCACCTCAGCTACGCGCTCCCCCCCAAAGCCTTCCCCGACACCAAAAGAAAAACGCCGCCCGGGTGGGGCGGCGTTTTCCGTGACGTCTGCGGTCTCAGGCTCAGAAGCCGAGGCCGGCGTACTTGTTCTTGAACTTCGACACGCGGCCGCCGGTGTCCATCAGGCGCTGCGAGCCGCCGGTCCAGGCGGGGTGCACCGAGGGGTCGATGTCGAGCGAGATCTGCTCGCCTTCGCTGCCCCAGGTCGAGCGCATCTGGATGATGGTGCCGTCGGTCAGCTTGACGTCGATGACATGGTAGTCGGGATGGATGTCCTTTTTCATCGCGCCTCTCCTTACGCTTCGGCGCCGCGGAGCGGCTTGTAGGTGGAATCTTCCGCGATCCGGGCCGACTTGCCGCGGCGCGAACGCAGGTAGTAGAGCTTGGCGCGGCGGACGCGGCCGCGGCGCACGACGGTGATCGACTCGATGTTGGTCGAGTGCAGCGGGAACACACGCTCCACGCCTTCACCGAAGGAAATCTTGCGGACGGTGAACGAGCCGGCGATGCCCGAGCCGTTCTTGCGGCTGATGCAGACACCCTCGTAGTTCTGGACGCGCGAGCGCGTGCCTTCCGTCACCTTGTAGCCGACGCGGATGGTGTCACCCGCCTTGAAATCCGGAATATCCTTGCCGAGCGTGGCAACTTGCTCGGCTTCCAGCTGTGCGATCAGATTCATCGCAAATCTCCTAGTTCGCTCACGGTTTTTTCCGTGAAGGTCTGCGCGCCTCAGAGCTCTTGGTCTTCGTCCGGGTCCGCCGCGGCGCCCGCCAGAGTTCAGGTCGACATTGCTTTCCTGTGTCTCCCGCCGTTGCGAGGCTCCGATTGCAGGGCCGGGCAGAAGAAAACCCGATGCGTTCGGCGCAACACCAAGAGTCCCCGAGTCGGATCTCCGTCTCAGGGTGGGGGGTGTTTAGGCCAATCGGGCCTTGCTGGCAAGGGGTCGGGCGGGCGAAATGGCCAGCCCGTTCAGGGCGGGGTTTTTGCCCCGGGATCAGTCGTTACCCGCGTCCCCGGACGTGGCCCGCGCCTGGTGCGCCGCCCAGAGGTCCGGGCGGCGTTCGCGGGTCAGCTTCTCGGCCATCTCGCGGCGCCATCGGGCGATCTTTTCGTGGTGGCCCGAGAGCAGCACCTCGGGGATCTCGCGACCCTTCCACTCGGCGGGGCGGGTGTATTGCGGATGTTCCAGCAGCCCGGCGGAGAAGCTTTCCTCCTCGGTCGAGGCGGCATTGCCCAGGACGCCGGGCAACAGCCGCACCGTGGCGTCGATCATCGCCTGTGCCGCGATCTCGCCGCCGGTGAGGACGAAATCTCCCAGCGAGACCTCTTCGATCCCATAATGCTCGATCACGCGTTCGTCGACGCCCTCGAACCGGCCGCAAAGCAGAGTCATGCCCTGCGCGCGGGAAAACCGCTCGGCCATGCGCTGATCGAACCGCGGTCCGCGCGGGCTGAGGTAGACCAGCGGCCAGCGGTCCCGGTCGTCCGGCACGCCGCGTTGGGCCTGGTCGATGGCGCGGCCCACCACGTCGGGGCGCATCACCAGTCCGGCGCCGCCGCCAGCGGGCGTGTCGTCCACGTTGCGATGCTTACCCACGCCGAAGGTGCGCAGATCGACGGTGTTCAGCCGCCAGAGCCCCTCCTGCAGGGCCTTGCCGGTGAGCGAGGCGCCCAGAACGCCGGGAAACACCTCGGGGAAGAGGGTGATGATCCGTGCCTCCCAGGCGCCGTGCAGCTCGGGCCGGTCGGTCATCAGCTCGCGCGGTTGCGCGGTGGCCTTGATGGAAATGCGGCCGTGGGATTTTGACGGGGTGTCACTCATCGGGGAACAACCCCGCGGGCGGGTCCACGATGATCCGGCCCGTGGCGAGGTCGACCGTGGGCACGGCCTCTTTGGTGAAGGGCAGCAGGACCGTGTTCTTAAGGCCCAGCCCGGCGATTTCAAGAAGATCGGCCGCGCCGTGGTTCTGCACCGCGCGCACGGAGCCGAGCCGGGTGCCTCCAGTGTCGAGCACCTCCAGGCCGATCAGGTCGGCATGGTAGAACTCGTCATCCGGCAGGTCCGGAAGCTTGTCCCGGTCCACGAAAAGCTGGACGCCGCGCAGGGTATCGGCCGCCTCCTTCGAGGAGACGCCCGACAGCTGCGCGGCAAAGCCGTTCTTGATCGACCGGGTGATCGAGACATCGAAAGAGCGCGCGCCGTCTTCGGTGAAGAGCGGCGCATAGTCGGCGATCGCCTCGGGATCGGCGCAGAAGCTTTTCAGCCGCACCTCCCCTTTGACGCCGTAGGAGCCAGCGATGGCGCCGACACAGACACGGTCGCTCATTTGCGCAACCCTTCGCAGATGCCCCGGCTGTCGAAGACCCCGCCCATGTCAATGCACCGGTCTTCCTGCAGGGACCGTTCCATGCGCATGCCGAACCATGCCCCTGCAATAAAGAAGATCAGCGCGAACATGCGTAACATGGGCGCAGCCTAGGCGGATTATTCCGCCGCGGCTTCTTCGGCGGCTTCTTCAGCGGGCTCTTCCGCCGGAGCGGCGGCTTTGGCGGCCTTGGCTTCGGCGCGCTCCTGCGCGGCCTTGCCCGGGACGGCCTTGTTCGGGTTGTTGCGCTCTTTCTTCTCGAGAACGCCAGCGGCCTCGAGGAAACGCGCAACGCGGTCGGTCGGCTGGGCGCCCTTGGCGAGCCATTCCTTGACGCGCTCGACGTCCATCTTCACGCGCTCTTCGCTGTCTTTCGGCAGCAGCGGGTTGTAGGTGCCGAGCTTCTCGAGGAAGCGGCCGTCACGCGGCATGCGCGAGTCGGATGCGACGATCGAGTAGAAGGGGCGCTTCTTGGAGCCGCCGCGGGCAAGCCGAATTTTCATAGCCATATCAATAGTCTCCTTGGTGTGTGGCTGGCGGGGTTGCCGCCTATTTCCGGTGTTGGTTGTGGTGACGGATGACCTCCGAGATGATGAAGGTCAGGAATTTCTTGGCGAGTTCCGGGTCGAGATCGGCCTCTTTGGCGAGCCACTCCAGACGCTCTATCTGCTTGGCTTCCCGGTCCGGGTCCGAGGGCGGAAGGTCATGCGTGGCCTTCAGCTTGCCGACGGCCTGGGTGTGCTTGAACCGCTCGCCCAGGGTGTAGACGAGGATCGCGTCGAGCCGGTCGATGGACTCGCGGTGGTCGGCCAGGATCTGGGCGGCGCGGGTGATGTCGTCGGTGCTCATGCGGCCAATTTCCCGTATCGGAATTTCATCGGAATTCTATCGGAATTGCATCGGACATTTGCGGTCATTGCAGCGCCTCCGGGGCCGGGTGGACCCAGATGTCGAGCGCGCCGTGGACCGGGTGCTCGAACACATCCTCGCGGGCCGCGCCCATGCGCTCGGCCAGTTGGATCGAGCGGGTGTTGTCGGGTGCAATCAGGCTCACGATCCGGTCCCAGCCCAGCGCGCCATAGGCGAAGTCGCGGCTGGCGACGGCGGCCTCGAAGGCGATGCCCCGGCCCTCGGCGCCTTCGTAGACGCTCCAGCCGATTTCCGGCTCGGGCCAGTCGTCGGGGTGGAAGATGCCGATGATCCCCAGCGGCGCGTCGGTCTGCTTGTCCGCGACCATCCAGCGGCCATAGCCGCGCAGCTGCCACTGGCCGATGACACCCGCCAGGTGATGAAAGCTCGACGCCGCATCGAACGGGCCGCCCACCGTGCGGCTGCGCTCGGAGGTGCGGAACGCCACATGCGCGGGCAGGTCCGACGCCTTGGGCAGGCGCAGGCGAAGCCGCTCGGTCTCGATCTCGGGGACGCGGAAGGCGACGGTCATTGCAGCGCCTCCGGGGCCGGATGGCGGTAGGTCAGGACCGGTTTGCCGTCGAAGTCCGGGGTCGCCGCCGCATCGTCGCGGGTGCAGCCAAGCCGCTCGGCCAGCGCAATGGAGCGGTCATTCTCGGGGTCGATGAACGACACCGCAGTGTTCCAGCCCAGATCCTCGTAGGCGAAGCGGCGGGCTTCGCGGGCGGCTTCCTGCGCGTAGCCCTTGCCCTCGGCGTCTTCGGTCCAGACCGACCAGCCGAGTTCCGGCTCGGGCCAGGTCACCGGATACCAGGGGCCGGTCATGCCGACCGGCTCATTCGGGCGGTCCTTGGGGGCGAAGACGAAGCTGCCGAAGCCGCGCAGCATCCACATGCCCGCCACATGGGCGAAGCCGCGCCAGGCCATGTTCAGCCGCGTGTCGTCGCCGCGCACGAACCGGGACCGGTCGGAGGCGACGAAAGCTGCCCATGCGGACAGGTCCTCCATGCGCGGACCGCGCAGGACGAGACGCTCGGTTTCGAGCGTGGGGATATGCGGCAGGGCCGTGGTCACTTCTTCTTCCCGAACCCGGAGAGGCCGGGGGGCAGGGCGCCGCCCATGCCGGGCAGGCCCATGCCCGGGGGCAATGCGCCGCCCTGAGTCATCTGCTGCTGGGCCGCCGCGATTTCGGCCTGCGAGGGGCCGCCCTTGCCGAACATGGCGCCCATCGCCTGTTTCAGCATGCCGCCCTTGCCGAGCTTCTTCATCATGTCGGCCATCTGACGATGCATCTTCAGAAGCTTGTTCAGTTCCGACACTTCAAGCCCCGCGCCCTTGGCGATGCGCTTCTTGCGGCTCGCTTGAAGTACCTGGGGGTTGGCGCGTTCGCGCTTGGTCATGGACTGGATCAGCGCGATCTGGCGGCGGATGATGGAGTCGTCGAACCCGGCCTGGGTCATCTGCTTCTGCATCTTCCCCATGCCCGGCATCATGCCCATGATGCCTTCCATGCCGCCCATCTTCTGCATCTGCTCAAGCTGGGACTTCAGGTCGTTCATGTTGAACTGACCCTTCTGGAAGCGCTTCATCATGCGCTCGGCC
>JABURR010000012.1 GCA_014762635.1 Paracoccaceae bacterium | reverse complement strand
GAGAAGACAGGGAAAGAAAGACTGTGCTGACAGAGATAGGGGTGGGTGGCGGAGAGACAGGGATTCGAACCCTGGAGACGGTTTCCCGCCTACACACTTTCCAGGCGTGCGCCTTCGACCACTCGGCCACCTCTCCGTGGGCGGGGGTTTAGCGCATGGGGGCGCTTGTTTGCAAGGGGTTGCGGCACGGTCGCCCAACGGACTCCCGGGAAAAATTCAAATCGGACTTTTATCGGACTTTTATCGGAATTCTATCGGACTTTTCCGACTGCCTACATCGCCCTCACCGGGTGAAGAGCACTTCATCAGATATGACGTGACCAGCACGCGCCAGGCCCGCAAGCGGTTGGCTTTTTCTGCATTCTTCCTCGGGGCTCGTTTGACGCCCCTCGGATTTGTCGCGGGAATCTTTCCGACGCCCAAACGTGATGCGGTCGAAAAGCCCCCGGATCCTGCACACGAGAAATTGGCGCCGCGCGCCTACGGTGAGTTGGCGAGGGGCCGCGTCTATCTCTATGTCCCAAGTACTTCCGAGATGATTGGAGTCCGCTCCGCCAGAAACCGCGCCGCTGCAAGGATCGCGGCGTTCATGTCCTCCGGGGCGGCGAATTCCTCAGGCGTGTGGCTGACGCCGCCTTTGCAGCGCACGAAGAGCATCGCAATCGGGCACAGGTCGGCCATGGCCGAGGCGTCGTGGGTGGCGCCCGATGGCATGTGCGGGGCAGGGCGATCTTCGACCTGCGCCGCGTTCGACAGGCGCTCGATCAAGGGGGCGCTGCACGGGACGGCTGGTTGGCGATAGGTCTGGACCATCTCGAACCCGGTCTGTGAGCGCGCCGCGATTTCATTGCCGATCCTCACTGCGAATTGCGCGAACTCTGCGCGTTGCGCATCGTCGAGGTCCCGGATTTCGAGACTCAGTTCGGCAAGGCGGGGGATCGCATTCACCACATCGGGCTTGAGGCTGAGCGTGCCGATGGTGGCACGGAGACCGTCAAGGTCGCGCGCGGCTTTGTCGATCGCGGCGATGAAGTCCGCGGCGGCCACCAGCGCATCGCGCCGCCCGGCCATGGGTACCGTCCCGGCGTGACCGGTCTCGCCAGTGAAGGTGACCGAGTTGCGCTCGATGCCGCAGATGCCGGTGACGATGCCCAGGGGCGTGCCCGCCTGTTCGAGAACCGGCCCTTGCTCGATATGGATTTCGAGGTAGCCGAGGGTTTCCTGCGGGCTTCGCTTCAGGCTGGCGACAGACGCCGGCTCGCCGCCGAAATCCCGAAGCGCCTGCCCAAGGGTCGTGCCCGCGCGATCCGTCATCTCGAAGACCGCCGGATCAACCGTGCCAGCCAACGCACGGGGGCCGAGCAGGGCGGTCGGAAACCGCACTCCCTCTTCATCCGCGAAGGCGAGAACCTCGACGGCAAAGGGCAGGGCGGTCCCGTCCGAGGCAAGCTTTTCCAGCGCAAGACAGCCCAGAGCGACCCCCATGATCCCGTCGTACCGCCCGCCGGAGCGGACGGAATCCTGGTGCGATCCGATCAGGAAGGTCGGGGCGCTGTCCGGCCCGTCTTTTCGGCCGATCAGCGTGCCTGCGGCGTCCATGCGGACCGAGAGACCGGCCCGTTCCATCCAGCCGGTGATCAGGCGGTTGGCCGCTTCATGTTCCGCTGTAAAGGGAAACCGCGTCACGCCATCGGTATCGGTGCTGCATCCGGAAATCTCGATCAGCCTGCGTTGGGCTTCCTCCCCCCAGTTCATGCGCACCTCCATTTATCATGATAAATTATGCGCTACACATTGAGGGGGGCAATGTCTATATTTTTATCATGATAAAAATCGAGGCGCCGAATGGACGGAAGCAGCAAGCCCACTGACCAGCCCAAGCGATCCCGCCCTGTGCGGGTGGCCGAGGAAATCAAGCAGTGGGTGGTCGAACGGGATCTGAAGCAGGGCGACAAGCTGCCGAACGAGGCGCAGATGATCGAGATCTTCGCGGTCTCCAAGGGGACCGTGCGCGAGGCGATGCGGATCCTCGAGGCGCAGGGGTTGATCGTTACCCGGACCGGTCCCGGTGGCGGCAGCTTCGTGGGGCAGGTTACGGCCGAACGGGCGAGATCCCTTCTGGCGAACTATTTCTATTTTCAGGACCTGTCGCTGGGCGACATCTACCAGATGCGCAAGGTGCTGGAGCCGGAACTGGCTTCTAGCCTTGCGGGCAAGCTGTCCGAAGCGCAGCTGGATGAATTGCAGGCCCTGGCCGAACGCCACCCGGAGCCTGCACGGACCGCGGAAGAAGAGAAAGAACAGCACGTCTCGTCGCTGTCGTTCCACGCGCGGTTGTCGGAGTTTGCGGGGAACCGTCTGCTGGGGTTCGTGATCGGCTTCATGGCGCGAATTCTGACTGATCTTACGGTCTATCGGCGCCTTTACGAGCCACCGAACTTCGAGCTCTGGCGGCGGGGAAGGCAGCACCAGATGGAGCTGGTTCAGGCCCTGCGCGAAGGCGATGCGGAGCGGGCCCGGTCCATCATGGCCTCTCACATGGCGGGCGCCGAGGCGATGATGGTGGCGCAGGAGGCGCAGCTGATGCGGCGCTTCATGGCCGAATGAGGGGTCGCTAGGGACGTCGAAACCTGTCGGACAGAACGGGCACTTCGGACAACCAGTCATGGTAAGGCTGTCGGTGCGCGTGATCGCAAAGCTGGCGCAGCGCTGCGATCGGAGTTTCGTGGAAATCTATCCTCAGGTCCAGAGGCGGATGCTCCGGCGACAGGATGAGAAGTGCCGCGGATTGAAGCCCGCGGGCGTCACCGCCGGCGACATCGGCGGCCTCGAGCGCGGCGAACATCCGTTCCACCGGCGAACCGCCAGTCATTTCAAACCCGGTCTTCAATGCCCTGAGAACCGCCTCGGAACTCAGCATGTTGCCAGCGATGGCAAGGCCCGGCTGACAGTCATGCCCGGCGAAGGCGACGCTGTCGCCACCCGTGAACCCACCGGTGCCACCTGTTCGGTCCAGCGCGATCATCTGGCGATGCCCGCGACCCGAATCTTCGCCGGTCAGGTCTCCGACGACTGTTTGGGCAGTTTCCCCGTTATACATCCGGCGCAGCGCGTCATCGCGCCAGAAGGTGCTGGGTGCTGTCCCTTGCGAGGCAACAAGGCCCGACTCGACATCCCCCCGCAGCACCCAGCCGCCCACGCAGAGGCTGCCCGTGGCGGCCGCGGCGGCAAAAGTGCCTGTTTCCCGGTCATGTGTCAGAATCGAAAAGGTCATGCTGGCTCTCTTGTAACATTCCTCTTGCATTTATCATGATAATTTGACTGAATTCAATTAATCATTATAAATTAGACGGACAACAGAGAGGATCACCGATGAAGCTTATGGAACTGACACGGCGTGCGCTGCTGGCTTCGACCGCGGCATTCGCCCTTGGCCTTGGAGTGCTGCCCGCGCAGGCGCAGACCCCCGAGGACGTGCTGATCGTGGGGCAGATCGCCGAACCGAAGGCGCTCGACCCGGCGGCGGTGACGGCGGTGAACGACTTCCGCATCCTGATGAACGTTTATGACGGGCTGGTGCGCTACAAGGACGGCACGCTCGAAGTCGAACCGGCGCTGGCGACCGACTGGAGCATAAGCGACGATGGCACTGTCTATACCTTCAATCTGCGCAACGGCGTGACCTTCCACGATGGTTCGGCCTTCAACGCCGAGGCGGTGAAGTTCAACTTCGACCGGATGCTGGACGAGGGCCACCCCTATCACGACACCGGGCCGTTCCCGCTGGCCTTCTTCTTCTCGGCGGTGGAAGCGGTCGAGGTGGTCGACCCGTTGACGGTGAAGTTCACGCTGAATGCGCCCTACGCGCCGTTCCTGTCGAACCTCGCCTATCCGACCGGCCTGATCGTGTCGCCCGCGGCGGTCGCAAAGCATGGGTCCGAATTCGGTCGTAACCCGTCGGGCACGGGGCCGTTCAAGTTTGCTGAATGGCGCTCGAACGAGGCCGTGGTCGTCGAGGCCAATGCCGATTACTGGGGCGGCGCGCCCGAGCTTCAGGCCGTGGTCTTCCGCCCGATCACCGATGCCAACACCCGCACCGCCGAAATGCTGGCAGGCGGTATCGACCTGATGGTCGAGGTGCCGCCGGTGGCCCTGTCGGAATTCCAGGGCGACGGTTTCACCGTGCACGAACAGGCCGGGCCGCACGTCTGGTTCCTGATCCTGAACGCCAAGGAAGGCCCGTTCGCCGATGTCCGTGTCCGCCAGGCCGCGAACTACGCGATCAACAAGGAAGCGATCGTCAACGACGTGCTGGAAGGCACCGCGGCCGTGGCTGCCGGGCCGACCCCGCCGGCCTTTGCCTGGGCTTACAACGATAGCCTCGAACCCTATCCCTACAACCCGGACAAGGCGCGCGAACTGATCGCCGCGGCCGGGGCAGAGGGCGCCGAGCTGACCTTCTATGTCACCGAAGGCGGCTCGGGCATGCTGGACCCCGTTGCCATGGGCACCGCGATCCAGGCCGATCTTGAGGCGGTGGGCCTTGATGTGAAGATCGAGACCTACGAGTGGAACACCTTCCTTGGTGAGGTGAACCCGGGCCTGGAAGGCAAGGCTGACATGGCCGAGATGGCCTGGATGACCAACGACCCGGACACGCTGCCGTTCCTGGCCCTGCGTACCGATGCCTGGCCGGACAAGGGCGGGTTCAACTCGGGTTACTACTCCAACCCGAAGGTGGACGAACTGCTCGAAGCGGCGCGGGCCTCGACCGATCAGGCCGAGCGCGCACGGCTCTACCAAGAGATGCAGACCATCGTGCAGGAAGATGCGCCCTGGGTCTTCGTCGCGAACTGGAAGCAGAATGCCGTGACCTCGGACCGGGTCGGCGATTTCTCTCTGCAGCCGTCGTTCTTCCTGCTTCTGGATGACGTGACCAAGAACTAAGATCAGACAAGACAGGCAGCCGCGGCCGTCGTGCCGCGGCTGTTTGCGTTTCAAGACCCGGGACGAGTTGCATGGCAGGCTACATCCTAAAAAGACTTTTCTCGGCCATTCCAGTGCTGCTGGGCATTTCCATCATCGTGTTCCTGATCATGGCGATGATCCCGGGCGATCCGGCAACGGCGATCCTGGGCTCCTACGCGACGCCCGAAAACGTGGAGAAGCTGAACCGCGATCTGGGCCTCGATAAGCCGCTTGTCCAACGGTACTTCATCTGGCTCGGCAACATGCTGCAGGGTGATTTCGGACGGTCGTTCTCGCTCAACCGTGCGGTTCTGGACGAGGTGATGGAGCGGTTCAACGCAACACTGATCCTGGCGGGAACGTCCTTCGTGATCTGTTCCGTGCTGGGGGTTGCCGCGGGCGTGGTGTCGGCGGCCCGGCAATACGGGCTTGCGGACAAGGCGATCACCTTCGCGGTTCTGCTGGGAATCTCGATCCCGTCGTTCTTTCTCGGCATGATGATGATCCTGATCTTCGCGGTGAACCTGAGGTGGTTCCCGGTATCGGGCATGTGGCCGATCTATGGCGCCCGCGATCTTTCGGCCCTGCTCAGCCACCTGACCCTGCCCGCATCGGCGCTTGCGGTCGTGGCCACGGGGGTGATCGCGCGGCTGTCACGCTCTGCCATGCTGGAGGTGATGCGCCAGGATTTCATCCGCACCGCGCGGGCCAAGGGCGTGCATGAGCGGTCCGTCATCTGGCGCCATGCGCTCAGGGCCGCGATGGTCAGCATCATCCCGGTCCTGGGGATCCAGGCCGGGTTCGTCCTGTCGGGCGCCGTCTATATCGAGATGGTCTTCCAGTGGCCCGGCGTGGGCCGGATGCTGGTCGACGCGATCCTGAAGCGCGACATCCTGCTGGTGCAGGGCGGAGTGGTCTTCGTGGCCGCCTGCTACGTGATGTTCAACATCGCGGTGGACGTGGCGCAGGGCCTTCTGGACCCGAGGATCAAGACATGAGCTTCCTGCGTCTCCTCTCCCGGAACCGGCTTGCGCTTGCAGGCCTCGTCGTCATGGCGCTGGTCGTGGTGTTGGCGCTGATCACGCCACTGTTGCCTCTGGCCGACCCGGATGTGACCAACACCGCCGACCGGTTCAAACGCCCGCTTGGGGATGCGGGGCTGCTGGGCACGGATCATCTGGGCCGAGACCTCCTCAGCCGACTTCTCTGGGGGACGCGCCTGTCGCTTGCGGTCGGGGTCGCCGCAGCGCTCATCGCGGCAACCATCGGCGCGGCGATCGGGATCGTGGCGGGGTTCTACGGCGGGCGGACCGACAACATCATCATGCGTGGCGTCGACATGCTGATGGCCTTTCCCTACATCCTGCTGGCGCTGGCGATTGTCGCAGCGCTGGGCCCGGGGCTGTTGAACGCCCTCATCGCCGTGGCCGCCGTCAACATCCCCTTCTTCGCGCGGAATATCCGTGGCGTCACCGTGAGCATCGCCCACAAGGAATTCGTCGACGCGGCCCGGCTTTCGGGCATGGGAGATGTGCGGATCATCGTGACCGAGGTTCTGCCCAACGTGATCCCGGTGATCGTGATCGCCATGTCCACGACCATCGGCTGGATGATCCTTGAAACCGCGGGCCTCTCGTTCCTCGGGCTGGGCAGCCAGCCGCCGCAGGCGGACTTGGGCTCCATGTTGGGCGAGGCGCGTTCGGCGCTAATCACCAACCCGCATACCTCGGTCGTTCCGGGCGCGATGATCCTTGTCATCGTCATGGCGATCAACCTGCTGGGCGATGGGGTGCGCGATGCGCTGGATCCACGGCTGAAGTCCGGCGCGCTGAGCCGCCCGATGCCCGCGACGCTGGTGCGGCGCGACAGCGTACCCCCGCAGCCGCGGACCGAAGACGAAGCCATCCTCGCCCTGCGGGACCTGAAGACCGAGTTTCACGTCAAGAACCGGGTCTACAAGGCCGTGGGCGGCGTGGACCTGCATGTGCGACCTGGGGAGTGCCTGGGTATCATCGGCGAAAGCGGATCGGGCAAATCGGTCACGGCGCTTTCGGTCATGGGGCTCGTCGCCTCTCCACCCGGCGTGATCACCGGAGGCGCTGTCTATTTCGAGGGGCAGGACCTGATCGGCGCACCCTACGAAACGCTGCGGCGGCTGCGCGGCAACCGGGTCGCCTATATCTTCCAGGACCCGCTGGCGACGCTGCACCCGCTCTATACCGTGGGCGAGCAGTTGATTGAGGCGGTCCGCGCGCATCACCCTACGTCGCGCGACGAGGCGCGCACCCATGCGATCGACCTGCTCAAGTCGGTCCGCATCCCGAACGCGGAAACCCGGATCGACAGCTATCCGCACGAATTGTCCGGCGGCATGCGGCAACGGGTGGGCATCGCCATGGCGCTGGCCAACGACCCGGAGGTGATCATCGCCGATGAGCCGACGACCGCGCTTGATGTGACCGTGCAGGCGCAGATCCTGTCGCTGCTCGATGATCTGCGGCGCGAACGCGGGCTGGCCATCGTCTTCATCACCCATGACTTCGGCGTGGTGGCCCAGCTTTGCGACCGGGTCGCGGTGATGTATGCGGGCCGCATTGTCGAGGAAGGACCCACCGCCGCGATCCTTGGCGCCCCGGCGCATCCCTACACAGCAAGGCTCATGGCCTGCGTGCCCGAGCTTGGGGGCGGGCGGCGTGAACTGGCGGCCATTCCGGGTCTGCCGCCGGTCGTCGACAACCTGCCCCAAGGCTGCGCCTTCGCGGACCGCTGCCACAAGGCGACGGATGCCTGCCGAGAAGGGGAGGTGACGCTCGTACCCAAGGGGCCTGACCGCGCCGTGCGCTGCATCGACCCCGAAATCGCGACGGAGGCCGCCCAATGACCGCTGCCCTGAAACTGTCGGGCCTGTCCAAGACCTTTCCCGTCGGCAAGCGCCTGCTTGGCCCGCCGCGTGCCTTCGTTCGGGCGGTGCAGCCGGTTTCCCTGACCGTCGAGACGGGCGAAACATTGGGCATCGTCGGGGAATCGGGCTGCGGGAAATCGACCCTTGCCCGGATGCTCGTGGGGTTGCTGGAGCCCACCACGGGTCAGATCGAGATCGAGGGCGAGCCGCTGGACAACGCCGACCCGGCGACGTTCGGGCGGAAGATCCAGTACGTCTTTCAGGATCCGATCAGCAGCCTCAACCCGCGCAAGACCATTCGGCAGATCATGGAGGCGCCCCTCAGGAACCTGCACGGGATGGACGCCAAGGCGCGGGCCGCGCGGATTGCCGAGATCTTCGCCGCCGTGAACCTGCGCGAAGAATTCCTCGACCGCTACCCGCACGAATTCTCGGGCGGACAGGCCCAGCGGATCGGGATCGCCCGGGCGCTCGCCGCCGATGCGCGGATCCTGATTCTGGACGAACCGGTTTCCGCGCTGGATGTCTCCGTGCAGGCGCAGGTCCTGAACTTGCTGGCGGGCCTGAAGGCGAAGTTCGACCTGACCTATCTTTTCATCAGCCACGACCTTGCCGTGGTCGAGGCGGTCAGCGACAGGGTTGCTGTGCTATATTTCGGGTCGGTGGTCGAGGTGGGACCTGCCGAGCAGATCTTCTCCAACCCACGGCACCCCTATACGAAACTGCTGGCCGATAGCGCGCCCGTGGTGGGCCGCGCCCTGAAAGCGCCGGAGGGTCGGGAAACCGAATTGCCAGATCCCCTGAACCCGCCCACGGGATGCGCCTTCCTCGCACGCTGCCCCTTTGCGTCGGACCAATGCACCAGCACGCCCCCCGAATTGGTGGAAGGCGAAACGGGCCATTCGGTCGCCTGTCATCACCCGATCTGAGCTCGGGTCCACGTCGGCCGCTTTCCGGTTGAAGTTCCGTAGCATCTAGCTCCGCTGGATGGTCAGCCTGGCGCGTAGCCCCTTGGCGCCTTTTTCGAAAGTCAGGCTGCCGCCGTGGGCCGTGGCGATGGTGGCGACGATGGTAAGGCCCAGGCCGTAGCCCTCGATCGCGGCGGTGTTCTCGCCGCGGCGAAACGGGGCCACGAGCGCCTCGATGTCATCTGTCGAGAGATCGCCACCCTCGTCCTCGACGATGATCGTCGCGGTCTCGGCATCCATCTCGAGCGACAGCGTGGCGCGGCGGCCGAACTTCAGGGCGTTGTCGACGAGGTTGCCGATGGCGCGTTGCAGAAGAACAGGGCGCGCGGTGACGACAACCTCGCGGTTGCCGACCATGACCGTCTGACCCTGACGCGACATGAAAAGGGAGCGCCCGCCCTGAACCAGAACCTCGTCGGATTCGCGGAAAGCGACGGGTTTGCCGATGTCCTGGTAATCCGCGACGAGCGCGTCGATCAGCGCGTTGAGCGAGAGCTTGCGCGGGTCCTCGACGCTCATCTCGGCGCGGGTGTAGGTCAGCACGCTTTCGATCATCCCGGTCATGCGGTCGATGTCGGCTTCGAGTTTCTGGCGCAACTCACCATCCGGGATCAGCGCGGAGCGGAGCCTGAGACGCGTGGCGGGGGTGCCCAGATCGTGGCTCACGCCCGAAAGCACGGCGGCGCGGTTCTCGATCTGCTTGCGCTCGGCCTCGAGGTAGCTGTTCACCGCCGCAACGATGTCCTGCAATTCCTGCGGTCCGGCGATCTCGTAGGTGTCGGGGCCGCCGAGGTGACGGCGCGAGCGAAGCAGTTCCGCGAACCGGGTGAAATCGGCGGAGGTGTTCAACGCGAATGTGATCAGCGCCGCGAGCATGATCGCCGCTGCCAGCAGCGAGACAAGCCGCAGGTCGGCGGGGGCTGCGTCGCAGCCCAAGACTTTGGCCCCCTCCACCCGGACCCAGGGCGCGTCGCCCATCTGGGCAAGGACCAGCGGATCGCTGCAGAAGGAGGCGAGCAGGCGGAAGACCTCTCCGGTCATTTCGGCCGAGCTCTGGCCGTCACGCGGGGGCAGGTTCGCCAGCGGGTAGACAAGGTCGCGCGAGAGGATCGCGAGGCTGAGGGCCGGAGCGGTCGCGTCGGCGGGGATCGGCACGCTGGTCAGGCGGGCAGGGGAGGGCGCGCCGGACAGGCGCGAGAACTGGCCGCTGGAGGCAAGGGCCTGATCGCCGGGCGACAAGGGGATCACCATGACCCCGGCGGACTGGGGGGTGTCGGTCGCAAGGGCATTGTGAAACAGCACACCCGCCAGGCGCGCCCGGTCCTGATGCGCGCGCCAGTCGGCGTTCGACTGCATCCAGAGCCAGGCCACCCCGACGCCCAGAAGAAACGGCGCGACGACAAGGGCCGTGCCAATCGCGCGGAGTTTTCGAAACCGCGCCGTCACGCGTCCTCGACCACGACATCGACGCCGAAGACGTAGCCGACGCCGCGTTCGGTCTTCAGGATCTGCGGGTCCTTCGGGTTCTTTTCGATCTTCGAGCGCAGGCGTCCCACCAGAACGTCGATCGCGCGCCCCAGCGCCTCGCCGGTCTGGGTGCTTTCCCCGGTGACATCCAGCGCGGCGGCGATTTCCTCGCGCGTCAGGGGGATGTGCGGGTTGGCCAGAAGTGCCTGCAGAAGGGCGGTTTCCCGGCGCGACAGCGGCACCTGCACCCGCGCGGGGGAAAGGACCTCGTCGCGCTTGGCGTCATAGGTCCATCCGGCAAAGAGGAATTTCCTGGTGTTGCGGCGATGGACCAGTGACGAGGCCCGCTTGGCGCGGGACAGCACCGCCTTGATCCGTGCCAGCAGAAGCTCGGGGTTGAAGGGCTTGGCGATATAGTCATCCGCGCCGACCTCGTAGCCCGCCATGCGCTGATGATCCGCCGACAGGGCCGAGACCATGATGATCGGCACATCCTGTTCCTTGCGCAGGGTCATGCAGATGTCCAGGCCGCTCTCGTCGCCCAGCATCACATCCAGAAGGATCAGATCGACGCGCCCGCCATCGAGGTGGCCGCGCACCTCGGCATAGGTTGCGGCGGGCAGGGCGATGGCCCCGTTCTGACGCAGGAACTGGGTCATCATCTGCCGCATGTCCGGGTCGTCATCCACTACAAGGATACGTGGAATCGCCACCTTCAGACCTCCTCCCCCAGCGGTTGTCCGTCCGTTTGGGTGCGCCGCTTTGTAACAGCATGCAACAGAATTCCGGGGAACGTAACAACCTGTAACAGGCGGGTCGATTTTTTGCCCTATCGGGGAGGGAACCGGCCATGATCGGATTGCATGGCTGGGAAACAATCCGCTTCAATCAGGTCACCGAGTTCAAAAACGGTATGCTTAAGGGAGGCTATCCAAAATGAAATCCTATCTCATGGGCGCTGTATCCAGCGTCGCAATTCTTGTATCGGGCGCGGCTGTCGCAGGGCCCGAGGCCGAGGTTCTGCACTGGTGGACGTCCGGCGGTGAAGCCAAGTCCGTGGCCGTGCTGCAGGAAGAGTTCGCCGCGCGTGGCGGCACCTGGACCGACATGCCGGTGGCCGGTGGTGGCGGTGATGCGGCCATGACCGCGCTGCGCGCCCGTGTTCTGTCGGGCAATGCGCCGACGGCGGTTCAGCTCAAGGGGCCGGCGATCCAGGAGTGGTACGAAGAGGGCGTTCTGGCCGATATCTCGGACGTGGCCGAGGCGCAGGGCTGGGCCGACGTGCTGCCCGCCTCGATCGCGGGTCACATGAAGTGCGAAGGCACCTGGTGCGCAGCACCGGTCAACGTGCACCGCGTCGACTGGATCTGGGCCAATGCCGAGGTTCTGAAGGCCAACGGCATCGAGATGCCCACCACCTGGGACGAGTTCAACGCCGCCGCCGAGAAACTGCAGGCCGCCGGGATCATTCCGCTGGCTCATGGTGGCCAGGCTTGGCAGGACGCCACGGTCTTTGAGGCGGTCGCGCTGGGCATCCTTGGCCCGGACGGGTTCCGCAAGGCCTTTGTCGACCTGGACAAGGCCACGCTGACCTCGGACAAGATGGTCGCCGTTTTCGACCAGATGCGCACCATGCGCGGCTTCGTCGACAGCAACTTCTCGGGCCGCGACTGGAACCTGGCCACCGCCATGGTCATGAATGGCGAGGCCGCCTTCCAGATCATGGGCGACTGGGCCAAGGGTGAATTCCTGGCCGCCGGCAAGGTGCCGGGCGAGGACTTCCTCTGCCTGTCGGTTCCGGGTGACGGCTTTCTCTACAACGTGGACAGCTTTGCCATGTTCGACGTGGACGGCGCCGACAAGATCGCCGGTCAGGAACTGCTGGCCGAGCTGATCGTGGGCCAGAACTTCCAGAAGGTGTTCAACCTCAACAAGGGTTCGATCCCGGCCCGTACCGACGTGTCGCTGGACGACTTCGACAGCTGCGCGAACCTTTCGGCCGATGACATGGCTGCCAGCTCGGCCAATGGCTCGCTGCTGCCCAGCTATGCCCACGGCATGGCCCTGCGCGGCGCGCAGTCGGGCGCGATCACCGACGTGGTGACGGCGCATTTCAACTCGGACATGTCCTCGGCTGACGCGGTCAAAATGCTGGCCGACGCCGTCGCCAACAGCATGTAAGCACGGCCCCGCCCCCTCTGAGCGGAGGGGGCGGGACAACCAGGGAGGACAACAATGACCAAATGGCTTGAAGAAAACACGCCGAAGCTGGTTCTTGCGCCTTCGTTCCTTGCGGTTCTCGTTTTTGTTTATGGTTTTATCGCCTGGACAGCCTGGGTCTCGCTGACACGGTCGCGCCTGCTGCCGAAATACGAGATCGAAGGCTTCATCCAGTACGAGCGTCTGTTTGCATCACCGCGCTGGGATACGGCGATCAACAACCTTTTCGTCTTCGGCATCCTGTTCATCGTGATCGCGATGGTGCTGGGCCTCGTGCTGGCGATCCTTCTGGATCAGAACATCCGCACGGAAGGCGCGCTCCGAACGATCTATCTCTACCCGATGGCGCTTTCGATGATCGTCACCGGCACCGCCTGGAAATGGATCCTGAACCCGGGCCTGGGCCTTGAGGCGATGGTGCGGCGCTGGGGCTTCGAGGAGTTCACCTTCGACTGGCTCGTGAACCCCGACATGGCGATCTATACCGTCGTGCTGGCCGCGATCTGGCAGAGCTCGGGCTTCGTGATGGCGCTGTTCCTTGCGGGCCTTCGCTCCGTGGATGGCGAAATCATCAAGGCCGCGCAGGTCGACGGGATTCCCACCTGGCGGGTTTATACCGCCATCATCATCCCCTCGATGGCGCCGATCTTCCTCTCGGCCTTCATCGTGCTGGCGCATCTCGCGATCAAGAGCTTCGACCTTGTCATCGCCCTGACGGGTGGCGGTCCGGGCTACGCCACGGATCTTCCGGCCACCTACATGTACGCCATGGCGTTTTCGCGCGGCGACATCGGCCAGGCCGCCAGTTCCGCCATGATCATGATGATGGTCGTCTTCACGATCGTGGTCCCTTATCTCTATTCGGAATTGAGGTCCAAGGATGACTGATATTGCGATCTCCCACACCATCCCCGCCAAGAGCCAGAGCCAGATCGGCAAGATCGTCCTGCGCTGGATTCTCTACATCGCGCTGGGTCTCTTCGCGCTGTTCTACCTGATGCCGCTGTTCGTGATGATCACCACGTCGCTGAAAAGCCTCGAGGAGATCCGCACCGGCGACCTGATAGCCCTGCCGCGGGACGCAACCCTGGACGCCTGGAAGACCGCCTGGTCTGGTGCCTGCACCGGCATCCAGTGCGAAGGCGTGCGGCCCTATTTCTGGAACTCGATCCTCATCGCCATCCCGGCGGTCGCGATCTCCACGCTTCTCGGCGCGATGAACGGCTACGTGATCGCCCAGTGGCGGTTCCGGGGCGCGAACATCATCTTCTCGCTGATGCTGTTCGGCTGCTTCATCCCGTTCCAGGTGGTCCTGCTTCCCATGGCCCGACTGCTTGGCATGATGGGCATTGCCGGAACGATCCCCGGGCTGATCTTCGTGCATGTCATCTACGGGCTGGGGTTCACCACGTTGTTCTTCAGGAACTACTACGTGTCGATCCCGTCCGAGCTGACCAAGGCTGCCAAGGTCGATGGGGCAGGGTTCTTCCGGATCTTCTGGTCGATCTTCCTGCCGCTGTCGCTGCCGATCATCGTGGTGACCGTCATCTGGCAGTTCACCCAGATCTGGAACG
>JABURR010000081.1 GCA_014762635.1 Paracoccaceae bacterium | reverse complement strand
CGTGAAGGCGGCCGCACCGTCGGCGCCGGCGTCGTCTCCAAGATCATCGAGTAATTTCGGAAACGCTCACGTCCGCGGACGTGAGCGGCGCCGGCACAAAGATCGCCGAGTAATCCAAACGATCGGATGATCGTCCAAGGCCGCCCCTCGGGGCGGCCTTTCTCTTGTCCGCTGTCCCATCGGAGATTGCCTTTTGTCATGGAAGGCATCGTGACATTCGATGAGCCCGGGCCAGGCACGACCGGTGCCGGTGTTGACCCAATTCACGGCTGGCTGGATGATTTTCCAGCAGCACGCACCAAATTTTCAGTAAAGCACTGAGTTGTTCAGGTTTTTCTTGACCTATGTGCGATGAGATATAACCCTTAAGGAGATATTTAATACAAGATAGTCAATCTATGAGACATCAGCAGCGATTTGATCAAGCTATCGAGCTTTCCGGGCGTTTTCCTTTCGAGATCTCGGCTACATCTTCCTTGGGCACGCTCCGGGTGCTTGTCTGGCTCTCGCTTGGACTTGCGCTGGTCAATCACCTTCTTCCGCCGACACCCTACGCCGCGACGCAGCTACTGCTGAATTACGATTTCGGCTTCGTCCGGCGTGGACTTGCCGGAGAGTTGCTGGGCTACATCTGGCCGGACCGGGTGCGCATTCCACATATCTACCTGACGACCTTCGCCGTCACCCTCAGCGGGGCTCTGGCGTTTTGCTTCGGGCTCTATACCCGGATGCAGGGCGGCCTGACGCCCAGCCTTCTCATGCTGATCGGCATCAACAGTTTCGCGTTCGGCACTTTCGTGGGCGCGACCGGCTATCTCGACGCGGTGCTGATGGTGCTGGTGGTGGCTGCCCTGGCGAGTCCGCCGACGGCCGCCTGGGGCCTGGGGGTGCGACTCGGCGCGCTGATCCTGGGGGCGTTGTTGCATGAAGTCATGGTGCCCTATTTCATGATGCTCATCGCTTTCGACATCTGGCTGGCCGAGGCCGGCCGCCGCCGCTGGCGCGCGCTTCTGCCGGTGGGTGTGGGATGTACGATGGTCGTCCTGCTCTTCACCATTGGCGAGGTCCGGCCCGAGGACGGCGCGGCCATCATGGAGGGTATGCGATCGCGGACCGGCTTCGTGCCACACGATGTGGTCATGAACACCGTCACCTACACCTTGGCCGATCACAGCGCCTACACCGAGGAATATCGGAGCCGAGATGCCTATGGCGCGATGCTGGTCTGCGATGGGCTGCCGCTTGGGGCGCTGGTGTTCTGGATCTGGTGGCTTGGTGCGCGACTGCTGGGTGAAAGGCGCACGCTCTCGCATTTCGTCTTTCTTCTCGTCCTGCTCGCGCCGCTCAGCCTGAACGTTATCGCGATCGACGTGGCGCGGTTTTTCGCCATATCGGCTCTGGCCGGATTTCTCGCCTTGGGCCTCATTCTGGTTCACGTGCCCGGCGCCCGGCAGCGACTGTCCGAGAGTTTGAGCCTCGGACATGCACTGGCGGTTCTGGTGCTGAGTTCCAACATCTTCACCTATGGCTTCAACGCAAGTATGGCCTTCACCGCGCAGGCGCCGTGGGTCTGGTTGGAGCACGAGGCCTGGTTCAGCTTTGGAGCCGTCTAGGTCAAGTGAACGGTCGCCTTGTTTCAATGACGTACGGATGTCGAGGTTTTTCTTGAATGCAGCTGAGTCCCGGATGCCCTTCAAGAAGGACTAAAAAATAATAACCTTTTGGGGTTTTTGAGCGTGATTGCTGCGCCGAATGAAACGTTGGCAAAGCCGAATCCAGTTCAGATGCAGGATTCCACTCTGCGAACCTTTCGCGGGCTGACGATCTTGTCGTTGGTTCTGGCGCTGGCGAACCACCTGCTGCCGCCAACTCAGTATTCCGCCACCCAGCTTTTGGTTACCTATGATGGCGGATTTGTCCGCCGCGGGATGGGCGGAGAATTGCTGTCTCTCGTGCTGCCGGACCGGGTGCGGATTCCGGAGATCTACCTCGCGGCCTTCATGATCACCCTGGCCGGTGCTGCGTCCTTCTATGTCGCGCTATTTGCCAGGATGCGCGGTAGTCTGACGACCATGCTGCTCATGCTGATTGCATTGAACAGTTTTGCCTTCAGCTCCTTCGTCGGATCGACCGGGTATCTCGACGGGCTGCTGATGGTCCTCGCAGCAACGGCCCTGGCCAGCCCGTCCGAGGCAAACTGGGGATTGGCGATGCGTGTGGCCCTGCTCCTGTTCGGTGCGCTGATTCACGAGGTCATGGTTCCCTATTTCATGATGCTGATCGCCCTCGATATCTGGCTCGCGGAGGAGGGGCGAAGACGCTGGCGTGCCGCTCTCCCGGTGGTGGCCGGATGCTCTGCGGTGATCCTGCTGTTCACCCTGGGCGACGTAACGCCCGAGATCAGTGCGAAAATCGTCGAGAACGTAAGAGCCCGCGCGGCTTTCGCCCCGCATGAAGGTGGCCTGCAAACCATCGCGTTCAGCATGACCGATCACTTGGCCTTTGCCGAACAGCATCGTGCGCATGCGTCGCATAACACGATGCTGCTCTTCGATGGTGTTCCCCTGGGCGCAATGGTTCTCTGGATCTGGTGGCTCGGCACCCGGCTTCTTGGCGACGGGCAGGCCGGGGCACGCCTGATCTTCTTGCTCGTCTTGCTCGCGCCGCTCAGCCTGAACATGGTGGCGGTGGACGTGGCGCGGTTCTTTTGCGCGGCGGCGCTGTCGGGCTTTCTGGCGCTCGGGCTGATCCTTGTCCGTGTGCCCGGTGCGAGGGCACGTCTGGCCGAGACGCTGACCCTCGGGCACGCGTTGGCCGTGCTCGTGCTGAGTTCGAACCTCTTCACCTATGAATTCAACTCTGGCACGGGCTACATGGCGCAAGCGCCGTGGATCTGGTTCGAACAGGGGGCATGGTTCGCTGCCGGAGATTCCGGCCGGGGGCAGTGATCCGTGGAAGATGCGCCCTGCCTGACACATCTGCAGGAAAAACCCGCCAAGGGGCAGGTGCGGTGCTGGAAGGCACGCGCGTGTTGAGGATAACTGACCCGGCAGAAACAAAGGCGGGCCAGACGTGAACGAGCAGACCCAGATCAAGACATTGCAGATCGCGGCGGCGGTGTCCTTCGTCCTGGCAATCGTCAATCACCTGTTGCCGCCCGGGTCCTACCCGGCGACGCAGCTTCTGTTCAGCTATGACTTCGGGTTTCTGCGCCGCGGTCTGACCGGAGAGTTGCTGAGCATGATCCTTCCCGGCCGGGTCACGGTCGAGCAGATCCGCCTGGTCACCTTCTGCATGACGTTGGCTGGCGCGGTGGCGTTCGGGGTCATGGCGGCAAAGCGGCTGGCCGGCGGGGTCCCGCAACTTCTGCTGCTGATCATCGTGTTCAACAGTTTCGCTTTCACCTCTTTCATCGGGGCGACGGGCTACCTCGACAGCATCCTGATGGTGCTGGTCGTGCTCGCGCTGGCGGTACCGGCAACCAGTGTGGCGGGGCTGGCGGTGCGCACCGCACTCCTGCTGCTCGGGGCGCTGGTGCACGAGATCATGGTCCCTTATTTCCTGGCGCTCATCGCCTTCGACATCTGGCTGGCCGAGTCGCCCGCGCGGCGCTGGCGGGCGTTCCTGCCCGTGGGGGCTTCGGTGGTGATCGTGCTTGCGCTCTTCACCAAGGCCAATCTGGATCCGGCGTTGGCGGAGGCTTTCATCGACAGCGTGCGCGCCCGCGCCGGTTTTGTTCCTGACGAGGTGAACCTTGCCGTGGCGGGAGACGCGTTGTCAGCACATCAGACCTTCACTGCGGAATCCCAGAGCAGCGGCGCGCAGCGGGCCATGTACATGTTCGACGGGGTACCGCTGACGCTGATGGCGCTGTGGATCTGGTGGCTGGGCGGCAAGATGATCGGCGAGGGGCGCGAAATCGACCGACTCGCGCTTCTGGCGGTGATTGCGGCCCCGGTGACACTGAACCTGGTCGCGATCGACGTGGCGCGCTTCGGTGCGGCCTCGGTCCTGTCGGGATTCCTTGCGCTGGGGATCATCCTGTTGCGCGTTCCTGGCGCGCGGGAGCGGCTGGCAGAGCACTTCGGCCTCGGTCACGCGATGATCGTGCTGGTGCTGAATGCGAACGTCTTCACCATGAGCTTTTCATCCGACGCGGGCCATACTGCGCAGGCGCCCTGGGTCTGGATCGTGCAACGGCATTGGTTCGAACCGGCCCCGCCGCCTGAGTGACACTGTGGCTCTTGCAACCGGGCGCGGGCTGTCGTATCTGCCTGACACGGCCTAGGGGTATAGCTCAGTTGGTAGAGCATCGGTCTCCAAAACCGAGGGTCGCGGGTTCGAGTCCTGCTGCCCCTGCCAGTTTCCAAGACATCGTGAAACTGCCAAGGACCGGGCCTGATCGGCTCAGGTGCTGCGGGGGAAATCCGCCTGCGCACGCTGCGCGGCGCGCGCGCACCGATCGAGGAATTCCGCCAGTGCGATCTCGGGCTTCTCCGGCAGGGCGGTGACGACGTCCCGGGCCCATTCGATATATTTCAGACGACGCTCAAGCGGCCAATCGGCGGGCGGCGAGTTGGCCAGGGATCCGACATTGGAGCTTTTGTCCGCCATCTTGACGAGGCAGGCCTCGGGCGACTTCTTCGGTGCGTTGGCGATCTGGAGATCCTTGCGCGCCTGTTTGCCCAGATTCTTGTCATCGGTCAGTTCCGCGACGAGCCCTGCGACCTGAGCGCCGAAGCGATCGGCGAGTTCCTCAAGGGACGTTGGCGGGCAATCCTCGACCGTGTCGTGAAGCCATGCGGCGGCAATCGCGGCCTCGGACCCGCCCCAGACCCGGGTCAGATGCGCGACCTCTTCGATGTGGATGATATAGGGTTCCTGTGCCGCGCCCTTGCGAAGCTGGCCTTGGTGGCGTTCCCGGGCGAAGGCTTCGGCAGCCTGAATCAATTCGGTCATGGGACCTCCTCTGTCTGATTTTTTCGTGGGAAGGACAGTGCGGCAAGAGCGGACGGAACGCGTCGCGCGGATGTGGCCCGCAGGGCGGGTCGTTTGTCGCAATGTCGGGAAGGTGTGAGCCACGCTCACACCCTCGATATGGGCATTCGCGGCGCTCGCTGCAAGACCGGTCGCGAAAAACCTGTGGCGCGGATGTCGAAGCACCGGCCGCAATTGCCTTGCAGGGTTGAAACGTCGCCCGGTTCCGCGTATCTGCGGCAAACAAGATGAGGATCGGGTAAGAACGATGGCAGCAGCAAATCCCCTGAAGTTCATGCAGCAGGTGCGGGCCGAGGTGTCCAAGGTCGTCTGGCCGAGCCGCCGCGAGGTGGTGCTGACCACGGTCATGGTGTTCGTGATGTCGACCCTGACCGCGATCTTCTTCTTCCTGATCGACCTGATGATCCGTACCGGCCTGCAGGTCATTCTGGGCACCTGACACGCACGGTTTTCGTGCCCCGTCGCCGTCATCCCGTGTGGGTGGGGGGCGTGTCTGGCATGAAAGTCCGATGGAATTCCGATAAAAGTCCGATGGAGTTCCGATAGCGGAATCCGGGCGGGGTACGCCCCCTTGAATTCGGGTCCCGGCCCCTGTAAAGCGCCTGCATCTTCCCCTTAGTGCCGCAGGATTTCGATTCGCGCGGCAGCTTTCGTTTGCTTGGGGGATCGCGAGAATTGGATGATTTCAGGGGTCTCGACCCCGCCGTAGCAAGGGCAAGTCAGAATGGCGAAACGTTGGTATTCGGTGAGCGTTCTCTCGAACTTCGAGAAGAAGATCGCCGAACAGATCAAGCAGGCTGTCGCCGATGCCGGTCTCGAGGAAGAGATCGAGGAAGTGCTTGTTCCGACTGAGGAAGTCATCGAGGTGCGCCGCGGCAAGAAGGTCACGACCGAGCGTCGCTTCATGCCCGGCTACGTGCTGGTGCGGATGGAAATGACCGACCGCGGCTACCACCTGATCAACTCGATCAACCGGGTCACCGGGTTCCTTGGCGCCCAGGGCAAGCCGATGCCCATGCGCGACGCCGAGGTGAACTCGATCCTGAACCGGGTCGAGGAAGGCGAGGCCGCGCCGCGCACGCTGATCTCGTTCGACGTGGGCGAGAAGGTGAGCGTGAACGACGGCCCGTTCGAAGGCTTCGACGGAATGGTCGAAGACGTGGACGACGCCAACCAGCGCCTCAAGGTCGCGGTGTCGATCTTTGGCCGGGCGACCCCGGTCGAACTGGAATTCACGCAGGTCTCCAAGCAGAGCTGACGTGATGATCGTGGGAGGCGAGGCGGTCGCGACCGCCGGACCGGACCACGCAACCCAAGCCCTGCCGACGCGTCGGTCCGGGCGTTGCAAGAAGGAGAGGCCACATGGCCAAGAAAGTTGCCGGTACTCTGAAGCTTCAGATCAAGGCCGGCGAAGCGAACCCCTCGCCGCCGGTTGGTCCTGCGCTGGGTCAGCGCGGCATCAACATCATGGAATTCTGCAAGGCGTTCAACGCCAAGACGCAGGAGATGGAAAAGGGTGCGCCGTGCCCGACCATCATCACCTATTACACGGACAAGTCTTTCGCGATGGAAATCAAGACGCCCCCGGCGTCGTTCTATCTTAAGAAGGCTGCCGGTCTTAAGCCGCAGGGCAAGCGTAACCGCCCGCGCGGCGCCGAGAACCCGGGCCGTGAGACCATCGCCAGCATCACCGCAGCCCAGCTGCGCGAAATCGCCGAGGCCAAGATGAAGGACCTCAACGCGAATGACGTGGAAGGCGCAATGCAGATCATCCTTGGCTCGGCCAAGTCGATGGGCATCGAGGTGAAGGGGTAATCGAAATGGCTAAGTTCGGAAAACGTACCCGCGCTGCGCGGGAAGCCTTCGCCGGCAAGGAAGACCTGTCGGTCGAGGACGCCGTCGCGCTCGTCAAGGGCAATGCTTCGGCCAAGTTCGACGAAACCGTCGAGATCGCGCTTAACCTGGGCGTCGACCCGCGTCACGCCGACCAGATGGTCCGCGGCGTGGTGACCCTGCCCAACGGCACCGGCAAGGACGTCCGCGTGGCGGTCTTCGCCCGAGGCCCGAAGGCGGATGAAGCCAAGGCAGCCGGGGCCGATATCGTCGGCGCCGAAGACCTGATGGAAACCATCCAGGGTGGCAAGATCGAGTTCGATCGCTGCATCGCCACCCCGGACATGATGCCGGTCGTTGGTCGCCTGGGTAAGATCCTCGGCCCGCGCAACCTGATGCCGAACCCCAAGGTCGGCACCGTGACCATGGACGTTGCCGAGGCAGTCAAGGCTGCCAAGGGCGGTGAGGTCCAGTTCAAGGCCGAAAAGGCCGGTGTGGTCCACGCCGGGATCGGCAAGGTCTCGTTCGACGCCGAGAAGCTGGCCCAGAACCTGCGTGCTTTCGTGGACGCGGTGAACAAGGCGAAGCCCTCGGGCGCCAAGGGTGCCTACATGCAGAAGGTCTCGATCTCCTCGACCATGGGTCCGGGCGTGTCGATCGACCTGGGATCTGCCACTGCGCAGTAAGCGGCGGATCGAATGAAAAGACTGGGCGGGCCGTTCTGGCCCGCCCTTTTCGTTTGGGCCGGGTAAATTTCACAAATGGTTAACGTCTCTCTGGAACGCTGCCTGTCGGGTTGATGCGGCGCCATGTGGAGGGATCGCCATGAGATTTTGGAATTCGCGTGTCCTGGCTATGGTTGCCATCGTTCTGGCGGGAACGTCCACGGCCGGGGAACTGGCCTTGCCCCAGGGGCGCGTTCTGCTGACGGTGAGTGGTGAGATTTCCAACCACAACGGTGAGGGGGGCACGGCGCGGTTCGATCGCGCCATGCTCGAGGCGCTGGATTGGCAAGAGGTCGAGACCTACACCTCCTTCACCGAAGGACCGCAGGTTTTCGCCGGGCCCAGCCTGCGCTCCCTGCTCGAGGCGGTTGGTGCCACGGGAAGCATCCTGCGCGCGTCGGCGATCAACGACTACTCCGTCGAATTCGAAGCCACCCTTGCCGCAGAGCACGATGTGTTTCTGGCCATGGTCCAGAACGGCAAGGTCATGCGGGTCCGCGACAAGGGTCCGATCTGGGTGGTCTTCCCCCTGTCGGAGGAAGAGGTGGCCTTCAAACCCTTCGATAACGAGATGATCTGGCAACTGAACCGGATCGAAGTGAGGGACTGACATGCCCTTCGGCGATCTGCGCATGGTCCGCATCCTGCGCGCCCTTGCGGCGCTTACGGTTGCGGTGGCGCTGGTCGCCGCGCTCTTCATGCATCGGCAACGGATCGACAAGGCCGAGCGGGAGCTCATGTTCGCGGCCGGCGCCATGTCCTGGAATGTCAGCGAACTTCTTTTGGAGACACAGAACCTCCGCCTTGTGCTGTCCGAATTCAAGCGTGGCGAGACGTCGGAGGACGACGTCATCCTGCGCTACGAGTTGCTCTGGAGCAGGGTCGACATCGCGCGCAACACCGATGTCGCCCAGCACCCGGCCCTGCGGTCCCAGCTTGTCCGCTACGAGGATTTCCTCAACCGTCAGGACGAATGGATCTACGAGGAAGACGGCCTTGTGCCCGAACGCCTTGTCGCGCTGTCGGCGGGGCTTGAGACACTTGCCTCGGGCCTGCGCATGATCTGGATCGAGCGGATCAATGGCAGCGGGTTCCGCGAATTGGCGGTGAACGGCTCCCCCACGGTCGAGACCAAGGCCCGGCTGGAAAGATGGATGCTGGGGCTGGTGCTGGTCATCGCCGCCTATCTCATCGCCGAGATCTACATGGCCGGGCGCGCCCAGGCCCGCGAGCAACGCTTGCGGGAAGAAGCAACTCAGGCCAACTCGGCCAAGAGCCAGTTCCTGGCCAATGTCAGCCACGAGATCCGGACCCCGCTCAACGGTATCCTTGGCATGGCGCACGAGCTTGCGGAGACGCCACTCGCGCCCGAGCAGCATCGAATGCTTCGGGTCCTGGAGGATTCCGGTTCCGTGCTTTTGGCCACGATCAACGACGTGCTCGACATCTCCAAGATCGAGGCCGGGCGGATGGAGCTGGAGTTCATCCCCTTCGACCTGCACGAACTGGTCGAGGCGGTCTGCGACCTCTATCGCCCGATGGCCACCGAGAAGGGGTTGAGCCTGACTTTGATCTGTCCCGACGAATGCCCGCGCGCGGTCAGGGGGGACCCGCTGCGCCTGCGCCAGGCGCTCTACAACCTGGTGGCCAACGCGATCAAGTTCACCGCGTCGGGCCGGGTCGAGATCGCCCTGAACAGCCTCTACCTGCGCGGGGAGAGAATCCGCCTGGAAGTGTCGGTGAAAGATACCGGGATCGGGATCTCCGAGGAGGAGGCCGCGCAGATATTCAAGCCCTTCACCCAGGCCAGCGCCACGACCTCGCGCGAGTTCGGGGGCACCGGTCTGGGCCTGTCGATCACCCGCCAGATCGCCCGCAACATGGGGGGCGACGTGACATTGCGCAGCGCAAAGGGCGCGGGCGCGACTTTCACCTTCAGCGTCATGCTCGGCCATGCATTGCTTGAGGAATTGCCCGAGCGCCTTGTCGCGGCGCCCCGGCGGCCGCTCAAGACAGCCGCGGGCTACCCGCTCCGCATCGTGGTGGCGGATGACAACCGCACCAACCGGATCCTGGTCGAGCGGATGCTGACCCGCGCCGGGGCCGAGGTGACTCTGTGCAGCAGCGGCGAAGAGGCGATCGCGGCCATGGCGCGGGAGCGGTTCGACATCGCCTTCATGGACATCCAGATGCCGCACCTCGATGGCGTCAACGCCACCCGCCGCATCCGGGAGCGCGAAAGCCGAACCGGCCAGGCCCAGGTTCCGATCATTGCCCTGACGGCCAACGTGCTGTCGCACCAGGTCGAGGACTACCTGCAGGCCGGAATGACGGACTGGCTTGCCAAGCCGGTCTCGCGGGACGATCTTCTGGAGAAGATTCGCACGTATCTGGGCGATGATCTCTCTTCGGCAGCATGAAAGGCCGGAACATCTCGGTCGAATGCGGTTTGCTCTTGGAATTCCTTCCCGAATCAACTAATGCCCTCGCGTCGGCGTCCCGAAGGAGACTTTGTGGCGCCGATATGTCGTCCGAGACGGTGGGTCGCCCCTAGGGGCATTAATTCCTGCCTGAGACGGGAAATGAACAAAATGACCTGGGTTTCACCTGGGGGCGATTTTGCGAAGGACCCGTAAGGACCCGGGTGCCGGGTTATCCCGGCACATTACGAGCCGGAGGGTCACCCCCTCCATAACTTGGAGTGAAACTGTGGATAGAGCCCAGAAAGAGAAAGTGGTCGAGGAACTCGGCCAGATCTTCGAAAGCTCTGGCGTCGTAGTGGTTGCCCACTACGCGGGTCTCACGGTTGCGGAAATGCAGGACCTGCGTGCGCGTATGCGCGAAGCTGGCGGGTCCGTTCGTGTTGCCAAGAACAAGCTCGCCAAGATCGCCCTTGAGGGTAAGCCGGCCGCTTCGATTGCCGAGCTCCTGACGGGCATGACCGTTCTCACCTACTCCGAAGACCCGGTCGCTGCGGCCAAGGTTGCGGAGAAATACGCAAAGGATAACGACAAGTTCGTGATCCTCGGCGGTGCCATGGGTGAGACGGCGCTTGATCCGGCCGGTGTGAAAGCCGTCGCCTCGATGCCGTCGCGTGAGGAGCTTATTGCTTCGATCGTGGGCTGCATTGGCGCGCCTGCCTCGAACATCGCCGGTGCGATTGGCGCCCCTGCTTCGAACATCGCGAGCATTCTGTCGACCATCGAGGAGCGTGCGGAAGCCGCATGAGCCTCTTGAGCCCGCGTGGGGTTGAACACCGCGCGTTGGAACACATCTTACTGAACGGAACAGAAAAATGGCTGATCTGAAGAAACTTGCCGAAGAGATCGTGAACCTCACGCTTCTCGAAGCCCAGGAACTGAAAACCATCCTCAAGGACGAGTACGGCATCGAGCCCGCCGCCGGCGGCGCTGTGATGATGGCTGGTCCGGCTGCTGGCGACGCTGGCGCCGCTGCCGAGGAGAAGACCGAATTCGACGTCGTTCTGAAGAACGCCGGCGCCCAGAAGATCAACGTGATCAAGGAAGTCCGTGGCATCACCGGTCTTGGCCTGAAAGAAGCCAAGGACCTGGTCGAAGCCGGTGGCAAGGTCAAAGAGGGCGTCTCGAAGGACGAGGCCGAAGAGATCAAGAAGAAGCTCACCGACGCTGGCGCCGAAGTCGAGCTGGCCTAAGGGCCCTGGGGCGCGCACGACGCGCCGCAAGAAAACACTGGCTGGGTCCGGCTTTTCCGGGCCCAGCCGAACCTGTCTTGGCAAGGGTCCGAACATGGACCCTTCCCAGGGCGCGGTTCGGAAGTCGGGCGGCAACCGGTGGGACGGTTGCCAGGAATAGACCCGGACCCCCTGTTTCGTGAGGGCACATCGCCGTATCCCCGGCGGTTGGTGTGCCAGCGAAAGTTTGAAAGGTGATGACGCGCATGGCTTCGACCTTCCTTGGCCAGAAACGACTCCGCAAATACTACGGCAAAATTCGTGAAGTCCTGGAGATGCCGAACCTCATCGAGGTTCAGAAATCCTCCTACGACCTGTTCCTGAACTCCGGCGACCAGCCCGAGCCCCTCGATGGAGAGGGTATCAAGGGCGTGTTCCAGTCGGTGTTCCCGATCAAGGATTTCAACGAGACCTCCGTGTTGGAGTTTGTCCGTTACGAGCTCGAGAAACCGAAATACGATGTCGAGGAATGTCAGCAACGCGACATGACCTACGCCGCGCCGCTGAAGGTGACGCTGCGTCTCATCGTGTTCGATGTCGACGAGGATACCGGGGCGAAATCCGTCAAGGACATCAAGGAACAAGACGTCTTCATGGGCGACATGCCCCTGATGACGCCGAACGGTACCTTCATCGTGAACGGCACCGAGCGGGTGATCGTCTCCCAGATGCACCGCAGCCCGGGCGTGTTCTTCGACCATGACAAGGGCAAGACCCATGCCTCGGGCAAGCTGCTCTTCGCCTGCCGCATCATTCCCTACCGCGGCTCGTGGCTGGACTTCGAATTCGACGCCAAGGACACCGTCTTCGCGCGGATCGACCGCCGCCGTAAGCTGCCGGTCACGACCCTGCTCTATGCGCTGGGCCTCGACCAGGAAGGCATCATGGATGCCTATTACGACACCGTCGAGTTCAAGCTGAAGAAGAACAAGGGCTGGGTGACCAAGTTCTTCCCCGACCGCGTGCGCGGCACGCGTCCGACTTATGACCTGGTGGACGCCAAGACCGGCGAAGTCATCGCCAAGGCGGGCGACAAGGTCACGCCGCGGACGGTGAAGAAGCTGAAGGACGATGGCAAGGTCACCGAGCTTCTGTTGCCCTTCGACCAGATCGTCGGCCGCTACGTCGCGAAGGACATCATCAACGAGGAAACCGGCGCGATCTACGTCGAGGCCGGGGATGAGCTGACCTGGGAAATCGACAAGGATGGTGAGGTCAAGGGCGGCTCTCTGAAAGAGCTGATGGATGCCGGCATCACCGATATCCCCGTGCTGGACATCGACAACATCAATGTCGGCCCGTACATGCGGAACACCATGGCGCTGGACAAGAACATGAACCGGGAAACCGCGCTCATGGACATCTACCGTGTCATGCGCCCGGGCGAGCCGCCCACCGTCGACGCCGCGTCGGCCCTGTTTGACACGCTGTTCTTCGATTCCGAGCGCTACGACCTCAGCGCCGTGGGCCGCGTGAAGATGAACATGCGCCTCGCGCTCGACGCCGAGGACACCCAGCGCACGCTGCGCCGCGAAGACATCATCGCCTGTATCAAGGCGCTGGTGGAACTGCGCGACGGCAAGGGCGACATCGACGACATCGACCACCTCGGCAACCGCCGTGTGCGTTCGGTCGGCGAACTGATGGAAAACCAGTACCGCGTCGGCCTGCTGCGCATGGAGCGCGCGATCCGCGAGCGCATGTCGTCCGTCGATATCGACACCGTCATGCCGCACGACCTGATCAACGCCAAGCCGGCGGCCGGCGCGGTGCGCGAGTTCTTCGGCTCGTCGCAGCTCAGCCAGTTCATGGACCAGACCAACCCGCTCAGCGAGATCACCCATAAGCGGCGCCTGTCGGCCCTCGGCCCGGGCGGTCTGACCCGCGAGCGTGCCGGCTTCGAGGTGCGCGACGTGCACCCGACCCACTATGGCCGGATGTGCCCGATCGAAACGCCGGAAGGTCCGAACATCGGCCTGATCAACTCGCTGGCCACCTTTGCTCGCGTGAACAAGTACGGCTTCATCGAAACCCCGTATCGCCGGGTGAAGGACGGCAAGGTCACCGACGAAGTGACCTACATGTCCGCCACCGAGGAAATGCGCCACACCGTGGCCCAGGCCAACGCGCGCCTGGATGACGACGGCCGTTTCGTGAACGACCTGGTGTCGACCCGGAAATCCGGTGAATACACCCTGTCGCCGAACGAGCACGTGGACCTGATCGACGTGTCGCCGAAGCAGCTTGTTTCGGTCGCCGCATCGCTGATCCCGTTCCTGGAAAACGACGACGCGAACCGCGCTCTGATGGGCTCGAACATGCAGCGTCAGGCCGTTCCGCTTCTGCAGGCCGAGGCCCCCTTCGTGGGAACCGGTATCGAAGAAGTGGTCGCGCGTGACTCGGGTGCCTCGATCATGGCACACCGTGCCGGCATCATCGACCAGGTCGATGCCCAGCGTATCGTTGTCCGTGCAACCGAAGATCTGGCGCCGGGCGATCCGGGCGTGGACATCTACCGTCTGCGCAAATTCCAGCGGTCGAACCAAAACACCTGCATCAACCAGCGTCCGCTGGTGAAGGTGGGCGACACCGTGGGCAAGAACGAGGTGATCGCGGACGGTCCGTCCACCGATCTCGGCGAACTGGCCCTCGGCAAGAACGTGGTCGTCGCGTTCATGCCCTGGAACGGCTACAACTACGAGGACTCGATCCTGATCTCCGAGCGTATCGTGCGCGACGACGTCTTCACCTCGATCCATATCGAGGAATTCGAAGTCGCCGCCCGTGACACGAAGCTCGGGCCGGAAGAGATCACCCGCGATATCCCGAACGTTGGCGAGGAAGCCCTGCGCAACCTCGACGAGGCGGGCATCGTCTACATCGGCGCCGACGTTGGGCCGGGCGACATCCTCGTGGGCAAGATCACCCCGAAGGGCGAAAGCCCGATGACGCCGGAAGAGAAACTCCTCCGCGCCATCTTCGGTGAAAAAGCCTCGGACGTGCGCGACACCTCGCTGCGTCTGCCGCCGGGCGATTTCGGCACGATCGTCGAAGTGCGGGTCTTCAACCGTCACGGCATCGAGAAAGACGAGCGTGCGCTGCAGATCGAGCGTGAAGAGGTCGAGCGTCTGGCCCGTGACCGGGACGACGAGCTCGCCATCCTCGAGCGCAACATCTACGCGCGCCTGAAGTCGATGATCCTCGGCAAGACCGCGGTGAAGGGGCCGAAGGGCGTCAAGGCCGGGTCCGAGATCACCGAGGATCTGCTGGACAGCCTGACCCGTGGCCAGTGGTGGCAGCTCGCCCTCGGCGAGGAAGCAGAAGCCGCACAGGTCGAAGCCCTCAACGCCCAGTTCGAGGCACAGAAGCGTGCCCTCGATCACCGGTTCGAGGACAAGGTCGAGAAGGTCCGCCGTGGCGACGATCTGCCGCCGGGCGTGATGAAGATGGTCAAGGTCTTCGTCGCGGTGAAGCGCAAGCTGCAGCCGGGCGACAAGATGGCCGGCCGTCACGGCAACAAGGG
>JABURR010000007.1 GCA_014762635.1 Paracoccaceae bacterium | reverse complement strand
ACCAAACCCTGAACAGAGCTAACTCATAAACGCGGACTCTAAGGGGAGCAGGTCAATCGATCCGGAACTGGTTGATGCAGACCAGCTCATGTCCACCCATGCGATCGCGATGCTGCGGTGCGCCCATTTTCAAGGTTGTGTCTTGCATAGTAGCCTCCATTTGCATT
The DNA here is from genome assembly GCA_014762635.1 of Paracoccaceae bacterium. Lineage (GTDB taxonomy): Bacteria > Pseudomonadota > Alphaproteobacteria > Rhodobacterales > Rhodobacteraceae > JABURR01. Next base: position 15,197 of record JABURR010000007.1, on the reverse strand, counting down.
CTGGAAATGGCTTACCACTCGTTCACGTGTCAGCTTGAAGGTCGCCTTTTGGGTACCTTTTCCAAATTCTTGCCTTACCTAAAGAAACCACTCTATTGTCCCTTTGTGAGGCGAGGATTTAGGTTTTCAAATGATCTATGGCTTTGCAGGCCTTACCTTGAACACCGACAGAATGGTCCTGCAACGCGGTGACCAAAACATCCCGGTGGAGCCGCAGGTCTTCGATATTCTGAGAGTTCTGGCCGAGCATGCCGGGACACTGGTGACCAAGGATCACCTGATTGAGGAGGTCTGGGGCGGACGCTTTGTATCGGACGCGACCATAAGCGCGCGGATCAATGCCGCCAGGATGGCGGTCGGCGACACAGGCTCGGCCCAGAAGGTCATCCGGACAGTGCCGCGACGCGGATTTGAGCTTGTCGCCGCGGTCGAGGAGACGGGAAGCGCGCCGCCAGACTTTCAGCCTGAGATACGGCAGACAATTCGCTACACGAAATCGAAAGACGGGCGAAGCATTGCGTGGTCGAGTGCGGGGGAAGGTCCGCCCTTGGTTTTGGCGTGGCATCAGTTTTCACATCTTGAAACGGATTGGGGCTCACCGCTCATGACCCCAATATTGCGGCGTCTCGCATCGCGTTTCCGATTGATAAGATATGACATCCGTGGTTCCGGATTGTCCGACCCGATCGATGAGCACGACACCGTTGACACACATGTTGACGACTTGATCGCGGTGGCAGATGCCGCAGAATTGGATTGTTTTTCAATCGTCGCTGTACTTCAATCCGCAGCAATTGCCGCACAAGCCGCTGCACGCATGCCAGAGCGGTTCCTCAGGATGGTGCTATGGAGCGCATATGCCCGTGGTCGTGCATTGCGTCCGGGGGCACCGGAGTCTGCTGAACACGACCCGTTCATCGCACTTCTGAACAGCGGCGGCTGGGGTAATCCTGACAACCCTTTCATGCGTGCCTGGGCAACGATGGTCCTCCCTGGTGCAAGCCACAACGAAACGACTGACTTGATCCTTCAAATCGCGCATTCGGGCACTACACGGCAGGCCCTGCTTCAGCGTAAACTGATCGACAACGTGGACGTGACTAATAGCCTGCCGCTGGTCAAGTGTCCTACGTTGGTCATACATCCACGGTTGGGCGCCCTACACCCTGCGGCCGAAGGGCGACGTGTAGCTGCGGGGATCCAAGGTGCTGTTTTTTTGGAACTGGACAGCGCGAATACCTTTCCGATTCCGAGCGACCCTATTTTTGAACAACAGATGTCGGAAACCTTGGGCTTCATGGTTAGGGAATAGCTGGGCGCCTTAGGCCATCGCATTCATCTGGCGTTAGTAATCTCTCTGCCACAAACGGCAGCTACGTCCCGCAACTCGGACCTTGATGTTGACCGCAGCGAATGACCGCTTCCCGCCCTTCCTCACCACCGTCTCCCCCGCGCGACCGTGCGACACGCGGCCTTCCTTGGACGTTGCCGGAAGGCTGGCTGAGGTCCTTGTCCCACGCTGGTACCACGGCGGTTCCAAAGCGACAGCGCCGCCCGGTCGATACCTGGCGGCGCTCTCGCAAGTGGTGGTGTAGGGGTTCCCTAAGAGTGTGATCACGCTAACAGCCGATCTGCGACCGGGTCAACCCTTGTGCCCGGCCCGGCATCATCCCGCCGGTCCTATCGTCTGACCTCGGCCTCGGCGCGCACGCTCTGCCAGGCCTCCTTCCTTGCCGCGCTAAGGACAAGCGTGCCGGGCTCTTGCGGCACAAGCCAACCATAGCGCTCCAGAAGCCTGTTCCAGGTGGTGCGACGCGCGCGAATGGCTACTTCAGGTCTTCCGTGCGCGGCAAGCGGATTGCTTGCGTTAGGTCAATGACCGCGGGATCCGGCGGGTATAGGCCAGACAGGCATTCGACAGAATTGGAGAACTTCATGAGACGGTTTGCGATGCTGCTGGCCCTGTCGGTTCAGCCTGCCATGGCCGATCCCGGCGAATACGGTCACATGATGGATTGGGGATATGGATACGGCTTCGGAATGATGTTCGGGCCGGTTCTTTGGCTGATTGTCCTGGGGCTCGTGGTTGCAGGTGTGATCTGGCTCGTCCGTCGCTTCGATGCCCAGGCGCCGCAACACGGCCCAAGAAACGCGATTGTAGAACTCGACATGCGTTTTGCGAAGGGTGAGATCGACGCGGAAGAATACGCTGCTCGAAAGAAGCTGCTCAACAGCTGAAGGCGATCTGTCGCCCGCACCTTCCCCCGATCCAGGATGTGGCTCTCCCCTTGAAAGGCAGGCGACCGGCCTCTGTCCCACGTTATCCCCCTGCCCGCCTGCGCGGTGGGTTTGGCCTCGGCTCTGCAAATTGTCACCCCCTGTCGTCGAATGACAATTAACGTCATGATTACAGGTGGTTATCCGGTATGTTATCCTTGCCTTAGAAGCAGCGCAATTCCCGACGGGGGTCAGATGGGGCAAGTGGCAGGTCAGGAGCGCATGGGAGCACGGGCTATCGAGATGCGACCGGTTGAGGCTCTCATCCCCTTCGCCCGCAACGCCCGGACCCATTCGGACGACCAGGTGGCGCTGATCGCCGGGTCGATCCGGGAGTTCGGCTTCAACAACCCGGTACTGGTCGATGGCGGGAACGGCATCATCGCGGGGCACGCTCGGGTGATGGCCGCGCGGCGGCTGGGGCTGGACCGGGTGCCGGTGATCGAAGTGGCGCATCTCTCGGAAGCGCAGAAGCGGGCCTATGTGCTGGCCGACAACCAGCTCGCGGAGGCCGCGGGCTGGGACCGGGAGCTGCTGTCGCTGGAACTGGCGGATCTGGGTGCGCTCGGCGTGGACCTGGCCGACCTGGGCTTCGAAGGTGGGGAACTCGACGCGCTGCTGAACCACGGCGCGGGGGATCCCAAGGAAGAGGCCACGCCACCACTGCCCGAGACGCCGGTCTCGCGCCCGGGGGATCTCTGGGTGCTGGGCACCCATCGCCTGATCTGCGGGGATGCCACGGATGCGGCTACGGTGGACTGGCTTCTGGGCGGGGTGCGCCCTCATCTCATGGTCACCGACCCGCCATTTGGCGTGAACTACGACCCGGCCTGGCGCAACGAGGCCGGAGCCTCCCGGACCAAGCGTACCGGCAAGGTGCTCAATGATAACCGGGCCGACTGGCGGGAGGCCTGGGCGCTCTTTCCCGGGGATGTGGCCTATATCTGGCACGGGGCGCTGCACGCAACGATCGTGGCCGAGAGCCTCGTCTCGCAGGGGTTCGACATCCGCAGCCAGATCATCTGGGCCAAGGAGCGACATGTGCTGAGCCGGGGACACTATCACTGGCAGCACGAGCCCTGCTGGTATGTCGTGCGTGGCAAGGGCCACTGGTCAGGCGATCGTCGGCAGTCGACGCTCTGGTCGATCCCGAACCGGGATCAGGACGCCGAGACGGTGCATGGCACGCAAAAGCCCGTGGAATGCATGCGCCGGCCGATGCTGAACAACTCCTCCCCCGGCCAGGCGGTCTATGAGCCGTTCTCGGGGTCGGGCACCAGCATCATCGCGGCGGAAAGCTGCGGGCGCGCCTGCTACGCGGTGGAACTGGACCCCGCCTATGCGGATGTCGCGGTTGAGAGATGGCAGGCTCTCACTGGCGAGGAAGCATACCACGAGACCGAAGGGCATAGCTTCGAAGCCACGCGGTCCGAGCGGATGGCAACGCGCGATACTGAGGTCGCGCCAGAAGGGGTCTGATGCCCCGGCGCGGTCGCAAGCCCACTCCCAGCGCCCTGAGCTTCAACGGACCCGGGGCCGAAGACACCGTCCCACCGCCGGGGCTACCGCGGCGCCCGCCTCCTCTGTCGGCAACGGCCAGACGGGAATGGCGTCGTTGGCTCGCCCGCTCTACGACATTGGGCTCCTGACCACGGCCGATCGTGCGGCCTTTGCGGCATCGTAGTCACGATCTACGCGCGGTTGGACGACTGGAAGCGGGGGCGGCGGTGATCGGTGGCTTGTCGCTTCGTTCCTCGGATCGGCATGGGCGCGCGCGGCGCTCCGCTACGGCGTCACCGCACTTGCGATCCTTCTGTTCCTGCTGGCCCTGCGCCGCTCCGGCGAGCTCGCCGGCCGGTTGGCCGAGCAACTCGAGACCATGGAGAAGACCCGTGACGCACAGAGAAGGATGCTCGAGGCGTCGGCGCGTCGCCCTCGTTCTCGCGACGATCTGGCTGAGCGGCTGCGCGACGGTAAGTTCTGACGTCGTTGGACAAGGGGCATGTACGCCGGTCGTCGAATACAGCAAGGAATTTCAGTCTCGGGCGGCCGCGGAACTCGGTTTGCTTCCGGAAGGATCAGCGATCGCCGAGATGCTGGCGGACTATGCTGTGATGCGAGAGCAGGCGCGGCAGTAGCCTTCCGCAGATCGCTGCTCTTGTGAGTCCGCCCGTTTGCGAACTATGCTAAGTCCTATGACTTCATGAGTTTTTAGGAAGTGGCGTGGCGCACAATGAGCTTATCCCTGGACCTGGACGAGACTGACCGGCCGGAAACGTCCGACCGTCGCACAGGCCGTTCATTCTACGCTGCGCCGGTTTCAGCGTTTCGCATCACCGACGATGACGCAATCATCGGTAGGTTGTCGTCGCGTCACGTCGCCTTCCACGCCGCCGCTGAGGCCGAACAACTACGTGCCTGGCAGCGCGAAATCGAGATCCTGAAGGAAAGCTTCGCAAAGCTTGGTTCGCTCTGCGACGACTGGCAGCTCCTCCTCGAAATCCCGCTGCTGCGGCTCGGAAAACGGATCGACGCGGTTGTTCTCGCGCCCGGCGTCGTCGGCGTGATCGAATTCAAGATCAACGCGACGGCGTTTCAGAGCGCCGATCGAGTCCAGACGGAACGCTATGCGCAATCGCTCTGCGATTTCCACGAGGCATCACAGCAGCGGTTGATCCTGCCGATCCTGTGCGCTGAGCGGGCGCGGGCGACGCCGCCGGCGACGACCTTGGTCGAAGGCGTCGGCACGTTGATGGAAGCCAATGCGGAGACGCTCGCAGACGCGCTTCTGGTTCTGCATAGCCATGTCGATCCGCATGCCGCCGCGATTGACGCGCACGGGTTCGACTACTCGCCGTACCGACCGACTCCCAACATCGTCGAGGCTGCTCAAGCGCTCTACTCCGGGCACGAGATCGCAGATATCGGGCGCGGCGACGCGGCGGATGCAGAGTTGCAGGCTGCGGCCGCGTCGCTGCAGGAAATCGCCGCCGACGCTGAGGCGTCGCGCGCTAAAGTTGTGTGCTTCGTGACTGGCGCACCTGGCGCCGGTAAGACGCTTCTCGGCTTGGACCTCGCACTCAAGAGCCGATCGGGGACCCGTCCTGCGGCACTTCTTTCGGGTAACCGCCCATTGGTCCATGTGCTGACCGAAGCTTTGGCGGAAGACAGTGCTGCGCGCGGCGCGATGACGAAGACCGAGGCGCGACGTTTCGCTGACGCAGCTATCCAGAACCTCCTTGGCTATTTGAAGGAGCACACGGACGGCGCACCGCCGCCGGAGCATGTGATCGTCTTCGACGAGGCCCAGCGCGCCTGGGATGCCGACGTCGGCAAGGAGCTAATGGGCAGACCGAGTTCCGAGCCCGAACTGTTTCTAGAGATTCTTGATCGCTTGGACTGGGCCTGCCTTGTCTGCCTTGTCGGTCCTGGCCAAGAGATCAATCGCGGCGAAGGCGGTCTCGCTCTCTGGGGGGAGGCGCTGCGCTCAGCTCAAAGCGCGGGCAGTCCATGGCGTGTGGTTGCCGCGCCCCAGGCGCTTGATGGCGGGCCGGACGTTCCCGGTTCCGGCATGTTCGCCGAGGGCGGGCTCGGCGGTGTCGAGGTTCGACGGGAGTCAGCCCTGCACCTGGAAAACGCCATCCGGGCGTATCGAAACCCCCTTCATGCGCAGTGGGTGGCGCGTCTTCTGGATGGCGACATCGCGGAGGCGAAGGCCCTAGCTGCCAGAATGGATGCCCCACCGGCCCTGATAACGCGTGACCTCTCCGTCGCGAAGCAATGGCTCCGGCAACGTCGGAGGGGCGGCCGGACAGTCGGCCTGCTTGCCAGTTCGGGCGCCGTGCGCCTCGTCGGCGAAGGCGTGCCGCCTTCCCCACGGTCGAATGAGTTGCATCCCATAGGCCACTGGTTCTTGAAGCCCTTCACCGATTTCCGGAGCGCCGGCGCGCTCGAGACGCCGATGAGCGAGTTTGGGTGCCAGGGGCTCGAGTTGGATTACGCCTGTCTGTGTTGGGGCGGCGACCTGATTTGGACCGACCAGGGTTGGCTGCCGCGGATGATGCGCGCGCCTCGATGGCAGATTGCACGAGACACCGAGAAGCAGCGCTTTCGGCTGAATGGCTATCGCGTGCTGCTTACCCGGGCTCGGGCCGGGCTCGTGCTCTTCGTGCCCCGGGGGGAGGCTGATGATCCAACCCGTTCCCCGGATGAGATGGACGCCTGTGCCGAAGCTTTGATTGCTGCGGGCTGCGCAGACGTCGCGGAGCATTAGGGGCAAGGCGTGTTATGCGGGAATTCGGCGGCACTTTTCTGTTTTCGGCCAGCGATCTGATGCGGTTCATGGGCTGTGCCCATGCTACGACGCTTGGCCCTCACGCAGCCCGACTTGTGGTCCGATGAATGTTACTATGGGTAGCGCAGAGCCGGTAATCGGCTGGTTTATGCTGTCGGAGGCCGACCGCGCGGCTGCTAACCGGCTTCTGACCAGCGTCTCTTCCGATGGGACACGGGACGAGCTTGGTTTCGCCCCGATTCATTTCGCGTTCGCCGATCGCTTCTTCCCGGGGACCTCGGTCCAGCACGCCCAGATCCGGTACGTATTCTTCGTCGCCTGGTCCTATCAGGAGCTGCTTGCCGACACGGCCGGCGAACGATTCTCGGTCGATCGTCTGTTCGAGATCGAGCAGCGTTACTCCCGCCGCCTCATTAAGTCCGTCAAGACGCTGGAGGGGTCGGGTATCTCGGGCTGGATGAAGTACGAGGCTGGTCAGCGGCCGGTCGTCCGGGCGAGCACGATCTACTGGGCCGCGCTCCGCTCGTGGCGAATGGTGAGGCCTGTCGCGGGCCTCATTGACGCCCCCACAGAAAGTCAGCTTAGGGGCGTGTGGCCACACTTGGTTACCAGGGAGGATGGTGATCACGGCAAATCGACAGTCTTGGAACTCTTCGAAGCGCTGCCAGCGTCGCCGCCAGGTTGGCGCAACAAAACCGGTAGGCTCGACTTCGCGCTCCGCGGTACTGAGGCTAGATACCTACGAGAGCTCTGGAAGGGTGCCGGGCACAACGGGACGCAACCGCTGCTCAGCAGGCTCACCGAGCAAGGAGTCACGACCGCATCGCTATGGTCTGCAAAGGTCCGTAGCGTTGCCACGAAACGCGAGCGCGAGGCCCTCGCGCTTGCCGAGTGTGCGGCCTCCCTTGTCTGCATCGCCCGAGCGGCGCACTCCGCCCTGATCGAGCAAATGCGCAATACAGATCTCGGAGCCGCGGATTATCGACACGCCGAAGCCTTGACTAAGCTCATAGAGGAGCACCGAGACAAGGCACTCCATCTCGATGTCGGAGCGCTCCGGACCGAGACCCACATCGACGCCAACCTCGTCAAGTTCATGGAGACTATCATTGACTGGGTCCGCGAACGGCGACCTCTGGACGCCATCGCCAAAGCGCTGACTATCCGCGAGCGCGACCTGAAGGACGCGCGGGCCTACCTTATCAACGAAAAGCGTCGGAGGGACTGGCAGAAGGGAATAGCTACCCCGCTCGACTATCGATGGCCGGTCGTACGCAACATGATCAAGTGCGTAAGGAGCGCATCATGACCTTCGGGCGGCGCGAGGACCGCATCTCAATTTTCGGGGCTTTCCGCCCGAGCTTGGGACAAACGGTATCGCGCGCGGTTGTCACGACCTACTCGCTAGACCTGACAGCAATGCTCGGCTTCGTTCTGGCGCTCGGGAGCGACACTGAGACTGAGTTCGAGGCCTCGCCACTCGGTCTAGTGAAAGCCTTCGACAGAATGCGCGGCAAGCTCCTGGTCCTGCACCAGCTGAGCCGCGTGGTAGCTCCCGGTGCACACAGATCGGTGCTGCCCCTGTTGGACACAATGGTGCACGCCGTGGCCTCGAACGAGCGTAGGGAGAGCTGGCATCCCAAAACGGCGCTGGTGAGGTACGTCTCGGATGCAGGCGTCGAGTGGCGGTTCTGGATCGGGAGCCGGAATCTCACGGGATCGACTGATCTCGATGCCGGCTTGACGCTAGTGACGTCCAAGGCAAAGTCCGCACGACGAGTGCCGGACATCTATGGCCTCGCCAATGATCTGCTTTCGGACGCGCATCTCTCGACTACCGAACTTGCCGAACTGAGGTCCGCACGCTGGCTGGCACCTCCAGGCGTAACTGTGCAGAGCATCCTCTGGCGCCGCCACGGCCAGCGGCGTCGCTTCATCGACCCGCCATTACTGGCACGCGCAGAGAGAGGATGCGCGATCAGCCCCTTCATCGATCGGCGTGGCCTTTCGGAAGTGGTAAAGGCCGGTGCCCGTCACCTCTCTCTACTGACTACGGCATCGGCCGGAAAGACCTGCGCACCCTTCGATGGTGTGCAGTTCCGTGTCGACACCGCCCCGGAGCCCGCCGCTCAAGTGTCGGTCGAACAGCAGCAGGAAGCGGAAGCCGGCGAATTCCACGACACTCCCTCCACCGGGATCCACGCCAAGCTCCTCGCGCTATCCAAGGGCGGTCGCACCAAGCTGATGCTAGGAAGCGCAAATTTGACGGGACGCGGTCTGAACGGCCCCAACGCGGAGGCCGTCGCGATCCTGGACGTCGATAATCCAGCGCTCGCGAACTCGCTTTACGCCTTCGTCGGGGGCGGCATTGACCTTGCAACAGTCGATTTGGATGACACTGCGGAGAAAGAAAAGGAGCGAGCAGAGCAGGAACTTGACGACCTTATCAGCCAATTTCTCGAATGCCGTTACAGCCTCTCCTACAGAAATGATGGCTTGCACTTGTTGATCGGCGACAAGGGAAACAAGGTTCTGCAGCTAGCGCGGTTCGAAGTATCGCCGTTTCTTGATCCTAACTCCTGGACCACTTTGCAAACTTGTGTACCATCACTTTTGCTTCTCTCGAAAGCGTCTCCAACCAGCGAGCAGACATCACTCGTAAACTTTCGCGCTAGCAGCCTCGGTAGCCCTGAAGTGAGCCGCACTTGGATCCAGACGCTTGAGATCGACGGCGTCGACTTTGAACGCAGAGATCGCGCGTTGCTCGCGCGATATGTTGGTGCCAACAGGTTCCGCGATTGGTTGCGATCTCTTCTCGATGGTGTCGACGGAACCGGCGGACAGCGGTGGTCCGATGAAAACGTTCAGCGCCACCAGCGAAACCCATCGGGCCAGTCAGTTCAAATTTTCACGCTTGAGACCATGCTCGCCGCATGGGCGCGCGATCCCAATGGCTTTGAGACCCGAGTCGAGAGAATGATGGTAATGCTGGACTCATTCGTGGAAGTGTTTGAAGCCATTCCCGACGACGAGGAGCGAATGGCGGCGCTCGCCGACGTGGAGGAGGTCCGCCCGTTCCTGCAGGCTGTCCACGACGCCATCGGCGTCGCATCGTGACGATGTTAGCGGAATTCCAGCGTCGAACGGTCCAGGTTGCCCTTGAGCGCCTCGAGGCAGACGGCCCGAGACGCTTCCTCGTCGCAGACGAGGTAGGTTTGGGTAAGACGATCATCGCCCGCTCGGTGGCCGAGGGCCTGCGCGCCAGGCGCCGCAGCCTGAACGTGATGTACTTCTGTCCCAGCCTCGAGATCGTCGGTCAGAATCGACCGAAGTTCGTCTCTTTGACCGGTATCGACGAGAAGAAGTATTTCCCTGGCGCCGATCGTTTGGCCTTGGTGCCGGGTTCGCCACCCGACGAAGGCGGCGGCTTCAGAATCTACACCTTCACTCCGGGGACGAGCCTCCCCGGCTGGAAGCCGGGACCACGGACCGGGCGAAAGGCCGAAAGGGCGCTGATCCGGCGTCTCCTTGATCGATACGACCGGATCTCAACTGTCGTCGACCGTATGGACAAGGAGCATGCGAAGGGCGGGCGGCGCCTGCTCCAAGAACGAGCGCCGGATCTCGCTGGCTACACCTTTGTCGCAATCGAGCAGGCGCTGCGCGACGTCTTCTGTTGCCCGAAGGGTAACTTCGAAACCGTCGTCGTCGAATGGCTAAACCAGAAGCATATCGACATAGGAGAGTTCGTGGGCCGGTTCCGGTCGATCCTTGCACTGGCCGCGCTGCGTTCGAAGAAGGTGCGACCTGACCTGATCGTGCTGGACGAGTTCCATCGCTACGCTGATCTTATAATCCCCAAGAATGAGGACACAAAAGATCCGCTAAAGCTTGAACGCGCACACATCCACAGACTTCTGGTCGAAGCTTTCCTGGGTGGTGAAAAGCCGCCTGCAGTCCTTCTTCTGTCAGCAACCCCTTATCGACTTAGGAGACTCAACGGGGATGAGATCCATCCGGTCGAACACTACAAGGCATTAGTCGATCTGGCTGGCTTCCTCGCCAATGACGCAGACAAGAGCGCCGAAGTCGAAGAGGCTATGCGCAGCTACCAAGATGCGTTGAAGATGTCGGGGAAACCCGATGAGATCAGGCAGGCCGTAATCGCGGCGAAGACCCGACTTGAGAAGCTCCTCGCACCGCTCATGGCAAGGACCGAACGAGCTCTTGTCCACGAAGAGGACCCCTTCGAACGCGAGGCACCCAAAATCACCATCGAGGCAAACGACCTGCGGCTGTTCCGCCATTTGGCTACAAATTGCGGGAGCAAGTTCGCTGGGTGGGCACCGCAGATATGGAGCTCGATTCCCTATCCTGCCCAGACACTTCACGGCTACCAGGTCTGGAAGCCGCTTTGCGATGCGCAGTCTCCGCCTTTCGAGGCAGGGTCGGGCCGCGGCAGACTGGCCCACCCTCAACTGCGTTCGTTGATAAGCATGGCGGGTGGTCCGCGAGAACTGAGCCTGCCGTGGCAGTCCCCCACAATGGCTTGGTGGAGACTCGAAGGCCCTTGGTCCGCGAGAAAGGCCCCGCCGGGGAAGACGCTGCTCTTCAGCAAGTGGCGTGGAGCACCAACGTCCATCTCCGCGCTCCTCTCGATTCATCTGCTCAGCGGTATCCGTCCCGCCGGAACAAAATCACCACCTCCGCTGCTGCGACCGGGAGGTACAGAGCGCGGCGCGCTGATCGGGATGTTTATGCCTTGGCCGCACCTGTCCCATGCGATCGAGCCATTGAAGCGGGAATCCTACACCCTCGCAACGGTGCGCCGCGATGCAGTGCGGCAACTCCGGGCACACCTAGAGAATAAGCACATTCGACTGAATGGAAAGGAAAAGCGGCCTACGTGGATGGTGGCGGCCGGTCTCGAGTGTTTTATCTCGAAGCAACATTTCAATCGCATCGCTGCGACCGCATCGATTGCGCGGGGAAATTCCAAGTCGAGGGACTGGCATACGATCGGAGCAATTTCCTCGATTTCTCCTGCGGAACTTGCTGCGCTGGCAGACTACCTACTCTCAGCGCCGGGCGCGATCGTCGCGCGTTGCGCACGTCGACACGATATACCAATGGAGAAAAAGAAGCAGGTGAGCCGGGTGTTTGATTTCGCCTGGAACCGGCTTCGTGGTTACCTTGGATACCGCGTATTTGCCGATCTCATCCTCGGCACATCAAAGCATGCCAGATACACCGCTGCGCTCAGAGATGCGATACTCAAGGGTTGTTTTGAGGCAGTATTAGACGAGCAGATAGTCTTGCTCGGTCAGCTCGGCGGTGCAAAAGGCTTCGAGATCTTCGAACAGCTCGGCGACTGCTTACTCGACCGTCCAAGCCTGGTCCAGTTCCGGCGTGGGAAGAACCGCAAGCTGCGAGTGCCGGTCCAGGCGGTGACCCCATTTTCTGGCGGTGAGCAGAGGAGGTCCGGCACGAGGAAGGTCGGCCGTCTTCGCAGCGACACGCTGCGGCGCGCCTTCAATTCGCCCTTCTGGCCTCATATACTGTGCACGACCTCGATTGGCCAAGAGGGACTCGACTTCCACCAATGGTGCCGACGCATCGTCCACTGGGACTTGCCCCGCGATCCCGTCGATTTTGAGCAGCGAGAAGGCAGGATCGCCCGCTACGGAAGCCTCGCCGTCCGGCAGTCGCTCGCAGGAACTTATGGCCAAGAGGCGCTCGCTAATACGACAGTTGGCAGCCCCTTTTCTAAGCTGCTCGCGTTAGCTGGCGAGCAGTCATCCGGACCGACCGGGCTCGAGCGCTGGTGGCTTCCCGAACGCGGCAAGCCGGTCAGCGTGACTTTCGACTGGAGCTTCAGTCTACGATCGAAGCGAAAGGAGGAGATGCTCGAGGAATTGCTTTACTACCGGCTCGCACTTGGGCAGCCGAACCCGGAAGACTTCATGGCAATGCTGAAGAGGACGGGCGCTCACGAAGGAAACCCACGCGAGCTCGCAATCAATCTCTCCGCTATATCACGCCCGGAGCAACATGCCTGATTGCAGAAGTTGAAGAAGAGGAGGCACGTGGGATGTTTGCGGATACCCGCCGCCGTCACATAGGTGATAAGAATGAGTGGAGAACGTTCGATCCCGGTCCTGTCCACTCCGCCACCCACCCCTACCTCTGTCGTCACAGTCCTTCTTTTCCTGTTTTCTCCCGTTTTCCCGGGCGCTCGGGCTATGCCATCTGCCAGAGAGACGATCGTAATCCCGTGAGCTGGCGCGGGTTCAGTCAGACGGATTGGTCTTGAGAATGGGAGGTCGGGTTCGTAGCGTCCGAGGATGAGCAGACCCGACCCATTCAAGGGCTTTCAAAGCAGCCCGGAAATCATCCGCCTGGCGGTGATGTTGTACATTCGTTTCCCGCTGTCGCTCCGGAATGTCGAGGATCTGTTGCACGAGCGCGGCGTCGATGTCAGTCACGAGACGATCAGATATTGGTGGCATCGCTTCGGTCCGATGTTTGCCGCTGAGATCCGAAAACGCAGGATCCAGGGCATGAAATCCAGCCGTTGGCGCTGGCACCTCGACGAGATATTTGTGAAAATTAATGGTGAGACACACTCTCTCTGGCGCGCCGTCGACCACGAGGGCGAAGTCCTCGAGAGCTTCGTCACGAAGAGCCGAGACAAGAAGGCTACGTTGAAATTCTTAAAGAAAGTAATGCGCAAGCACGGTAGGGCGGAAGTCCTGGTCACGGACAAGCTACGCTCCTATGGCGCTGCACTGAAGGAAATCGGTGCCTTGGATCGTCAGGAAACCGTTCGCTGGCTGAACAACAGGGTAGAGAATTCGCACCTGCCGTTCCGACGAAGGGAACGTGCGATGCTTCGCTTCCGGCGTATGCGAAGTCTGCAGAAATTCGCTGCCGTCCATTCCTCAGTGCACAACCATTTCAATCAGGAACGCCACCTCTGCTCACGCGAAAACTTCAAGATGAACCGAAGCGCCGCTCTTGCCGAGTGGCGCGAACTTGGCGCGGGATAAAGGACAGCGTTACTGGCCTAGCAGAGACGAGTTCGAAACCGTCTGACAGCACCTACAAGATGGACGCGGTCTTAGCTGACCCGCAGGTGCAACACCTTGGAATGCCGGCCCCTGTCCATCACCAGGTGCGCGGCGAATCCAGGCTTGTTGCGCAACCCGTGAGGCTTTCCCGGACGCCTGCTTCGATCTATGTCTCCTCTCCGGATGCGGGGGAGCATACCGACGAGGTCCTGCGCGAGGCTGGCCTGAGCCCGGACGAGATCGCCACCCTCCGCGAGCAAAACGTAATCTGAAGGATGATGACCGTGACCCACATCGACCCCGACACCCTGAGTATGCCCGTCGCACCTGCCTGGCAGGACATTCGCGATGCCGTCGCGCGGCTGTGCGAGGATTTCCCGAACGACTACTGGCAGAAGCGCGATGCCGAGGATGCCTATCCGACCGAGTTCGTGAGGACCCTGACCGAGTCGGGCTTTCTGGGCGCCCTAATCCCCGAGGAATACGGCGGCTCAGGCCTGCCGATCTCGGCTGCGGGGGCGGTTCTGGAGACCATCCATGCCTGCGGCGCCAACGCGGCCGCCTGCCACGCGCAGATGTATACGATGGGCACCGTCCTGCGCCATGGCTCACCCGAGCAGAAAGAGAAATACCTGCCGAAGATCGCCAACGGCGAGCTTCGCCTACAGGCCTTCGGCGTCACAGAGCCGACGACCGGTAGCGACACGACCCAGCTCAAGACAAAGGCGGAGAAGACCGACCGCGGCACCTATATAGTCAACGGTCAGAAGGTCTGGACTAGCCGCGCCTTCGAATCCGACCTGATGCTTCTGCTGGCCCGCACCACGCCCGCCGACCAATGCGCCAGGCGTTCGGACGGCATGTCGGTGTTCCTGGTGGACATGAACGAGGCCAGGAAGAACGGCCTTTCGCTCTCGAAGATCGACGCGATGATCAACCACAACACCTGCGAGGTGTTCTTCGACAACCTGGAGATTCCGGCCGACACGCTGATCGGGGAGGAAGGCAAGGGCTTCCGATATATCGTCGACAGCATGAACGCCGAGCGGATCCTGATCGCCTATGAATGCGTGGGCGACGCCAAGTACTTCCTGAAGAAGGCGGTGGATTACGCCAATGAGCGGGTTGTCTTCGGGCGGCCAATCGGCGCCAATCAGGGCATCCAGTTCCCCATCGCCAAGGCCTATGCCGAGGCGCAGGCGGCGGAACTCATGGTGACCAAGGCCGCGGCAGTCTTCGAATCCGGAGCCAAAGCTGCTGAAGAAGCCAATACCGCGAAGCTCCTTGCCGCCGATGCCTCCTGGCAGGCGGCCGAGGTCTGCATGCAGGTCCATGGCGGCTTCGCCTTCGCCCGCGAATACGGGATCGAGCGCAAATGGCGCGAGGCGCGGCTCTACCAGACCGCACCGATCTCCAAGAACATGATCTACGGCTACCTAGGCCAGCATGTTCTCGGCCTGCCGCGAAGCTATTGAGGCGCGGCGCCACCATGGTCGCCGAGGGTCATGTCAGAGAAACCTCGTTTGAGACACTACAGTGCGCTAGCTATCGTCGGC
>JABURR010000010.1 GCA_014762635.1 Paracoccaceae bacterium | reverse complement strand
CCAAGCGTCGCCCGTCCAGCAACGGGCGGCGCTTTCCTTTTGCGCATATCGTGGTCGCAATGTGCGACACCGTGCGACACGGACCCAAGCCAGCCTTCCGGCGACGTCGAAAGAAGGCCGCGTGTCGCACATGTCGCACGGACGCACGGGGCGCGGTGGTGAAGGAAAAGGGGCGGGAAGCCGACCTTCGCTGCAGGTGCGAGCAATATCTTGAGTCAGCATGGAATCTGACATTTGCGTGCCGTGAAAGTTCACATAAGGGGGATACTGCATCCAAGTTCTCACGACCGTCAATTTAACTAACAAGTTCATCGTAGCGGCAGCGCAACCTGTCATCTATTGCATCGCGCACGCCAGTCTCAAAAAGCTCAAGATATTCGAGGAGGTCGAGGCGATCCCGGGATGCCAAGCGGACGGCTCGCCGTCCCTGGCCCGGGGCTTGAAGCTCAGGGCATGGGCCAGGTCGGGTAGGACCTCAATTCGGCATAGATCAGCCCAGAGTACCTTGCGCTCAGCAGGCCGATCTTGCGTGAAGACTGGCTGCAGAGACCGGTGCTAAAAGCCAAGGCAACCAGGAAGCCGGCAATGATGGTCGCACTGATCCTGCGGGTACGCCGCATTTTCGTCCAAGCACCCTCGGGCAGGTGCAGGGCGGTATCGAGTTGCGACCAACCTTCGGAATTTGGTGCTTCCCTCGTGCCTCGGTTGGTCGCTCGCCAAGCTGCGTACGCCGTGAATTGAGGGCCATCTGTGTTGGCATGGCAGGTATATCCGCTCTTGCGCGGGGCAGGCTTTTTCCTGGGCATCGCTCTCGTGGTCTGTTGTTTGGGGGTATCGGCTCATGCATGCCTAGGTGCGAGCACCTCAACACCTGGGGCGGCCCGCTTGACCCGGGCTGGTCTTGTCAGATTAAACTGATTTTCTAGGCTGGATAATGGTAGGTTGTTCTCCTGCGTCGCGCTCTGCAAGGCCCTCCCCTTACAGAGCAGTGTTTTGCGTCTTTCCTACAGAGGATGGCGCGGGAAGGGAGATTTCGGGTTGATTGCTCTGACAGTACCGACTGGGTTGATCCACCAGTAAATCCATGAAGTGCGCCATCAGCTCTGATCGGCTCTGAACGCCAGACTTTCGAAAAATTGCGTTGATCTGCGTTTTCACCGTTGCCTCAGACGTGCCGCGCAGATCAGCGATTTGCGGATTGTTGAAGCCTTTGATGGCGTAAAGCGCTACGTCGGACTCTGAGCGGCTCAGGCCCCAGTTGGCGAACTGTGCGTTGATCGCTAGGTGGAAAGCGCCTGAGGCCGCTTGCAGCTGGCGCTCGACGTTTTGCGCATGGCGCAGGTTCGCTCTCAGAAACAGCAGACTTGCGATGCCGCCCAATATAAGGCCGAAAACCGCTGTCAGCTGGACAACCTCGCGCGCTTGCCAATCCAACGCCCAGCTACGTAGGCCGAACACATCCGAAAAAAGCTCGGCAATAAAGACTAGGCCACACAATACTTGCACGATGGAAATAATGCTTGCCACAAGAACAAGCCTACGAGGACGGTTTAACATGCCGACTCCCCTACTCTGAAAGATAAAGGCAGAGCGCGTTTGCGCCCTGCCTCCAATACGGCTGCTTAATTACCCAGACTGAGGCTGGCACCACCACCCTCGCTGCTGCTGACACTGTCACTATCAGATGTCAGACCAAGGTCAAGATTGATACCGGTCGACAGATCGACGGATGTATCGGCATCGCCTCCAGCCGCGCCACCTTCGGCATTGGCTGTTGTGGTCGTATCGGCTGCGGCGGCGCCTTTCAGCACCGCAACAATCTGGTCAGAGAGAATTTCACCCGTTGCGCGGCTCATGACGACCTCGCGAATGTGAATGTTGTTCTGAGCGGTGATTACCGTACGCCCCAAAAAGCTACGGCGGGTATCGGAAATCTGATATCCCTGCAGTTCAAGCGCCGCCATCACTTGCGTTTCGGTCCGGGCCTGCGCAAGGAGAATTTCGCCAATTTCACCCTGCGTTTGTTGTTCGAGCCCAGCCCCGGTGTCGGCAGTTGCATCTTGCGCATGCATACCTGTGGCAGCCAGCACCGCGATCGAAATTGCCATCAATGAAGTTTTCATAACATTTCTCCTTTTTCTCTTTGGCGAGCGCGCCCTGCGGGGGGGCGGCCCTTTCGTATCGAGACGGATGTAACGCTGACATTAAGAAAACTATCCTCCGCCGGGTCCAAATCCAGTCTTTGAACCGAGAGGATGACCCGTTTCAACCCTTAGGTTGATGCACTACGGTTCCGGCGTATGCGAAGTCTCCCGAAATGCGCGGCCGTGCACTCCTCCGTCTTCAACCAGGATCGCAGCCTCTCCAAACGAGACCACTTCAAGCAAAACCGCACGGCCGCTCTTGCCGAGTGGTGCGGTCTTTGCGCAGCATAAGAGACTGCGCCACTGTCCTGGCAGAGACGCGTTCGCATTCGTCTGATGGTGTGGACGGCTCCACCCCAACGGCGTCGCATTGTGC
>JABURR010000013.1 GCA_014762635.1 Paracoccaceae bacterium | reverse complement strand
ATGAAGTCATCAAGATCTGGTCGCGCCGCTCGACGATCCTGCCCCAGTTCGTGGGCCTGACCTTCGGCGTCTACAACGGCCACAAGCACATCCCCGTCAACGTCTCGGAAGACATGATCGGTCAGAAGTTCGGTGAATACGCGCCGACGCGGACCTATTACGGTCACGCCGCCGACAAAAAAGCGAAGCGGAAGTAAGTCATGGGCAAGGAAAAGAACCCCCGCCGCGTGGCTGAAAACGAAGCGATGGCCAAACTGCGCATGCTTCGGACCAGCCCGCAGAAACTGAACCTCGTGGCAGCGATGATCCGCGGCAAGAAGGTCGACAAGGCTCTTTCGGACCTGACCTTCTCGAAGAAGCGTATCGCGGCGGACGTGAAGAAATGCCTTCAGTCGGCCATCGCCAACGCCGAGAACAACCACAACCTTGATGTCGACGAACTGATCGTCGCCGAGGCTTGGGTCGGCAAGAACCTGACCATGAAGCGCGGTCGTCCGCGTGCCCGTGGCCGGTTCGGTCGTATCATCAAGCCCTTTGCCGAGATCACGATCAAGGTCCGTCAAGTCGAGGAGCAAGCCTAATGGGTCACAAGGTCAATCCGATCGGCATGCGCCTCCAGGTCAACCGCACCTGGGACAGCCGCTGGTACGCCGATACCAAGGACTACGGCAATCTTCTGCTTGAAGACGTGAAGATCCGTGAGTTCATCAGTGAAGAGTGCAAGCAGGCCGGCGTCAGCCGTGTGATCATCGAGCGTCCGCACAAGAAGTGCCGCGTCACGATCCACACCGCGCGTCCCGGCGTGATCATCGGCAAGAAAGGCGCCGATATCGAGACCCTGCGCAAGAAACTGTCGAACATGACCGACAGCGAGATGCACCTGAACATCGTTGAAGTTCGCAAGCCCGAGCTCGACGCCGCGCTGGTCGCGGAATCGATCGCTCAGCAGCTCGAACGCCGGGTGTCGTTCCGTCGCGCCATGAAGCGCTCGGTGCAGAACGCCATGCGCATGGGTGCCCTGGGCATCCGGGTCAACGTTGCCGGCCGTCTCGGCGGCGCCGAAATCGCCCGGACCGAGTGGTATCGCGAAGGCCGTGTGCCGCTGCACACGCTCCGCGCCGATATCGACTACGCGCTGGCCGAAGCCAAGACGCCCTATGGCATCATCGGCATCAAGGTCTGGATCTTCAAAGGCGAAATCATGGAGCACGATCCGTCGGCCCGTGACCGTCGCCAGCAGGAGCTCCAGGAAGGTCCCGCGCCCCGTGGCGCCGGCGGCCGCCGGTAAGGAGAGAATAGATGCTGCAACCAAAGCGCACTAAATTCCGCAAGCTGCACAAGGGCCGGATCCATGGTCAGGCCAAGGGCGGCTTTGACCTGAACTTCGGTACCTACGGCCTGAAAGCGGTCGAGCCCGAGCGGATCACCGCCCGCCAGATCGAAGCCGCGCGTCGTGCCCTGACCCGCCACATGAAGCGTCAGGGCCGCGTCTGGATCCGGATCTTCCCGGACACGCCGGTGACCTCGAAGCCCACCGAAGTTCGGATGGGTAAAGGTAAGGGTTCGGTCGATTTCTGGGCCTGCAAGGTCAAGCCTGGCCGTGTCATGTTCGAGATCGACGGCGTCAGCGAAACCATCGCCCGCGAAGCCCTGCGCCTCGCCGCGATGAAGCTGCCGATCAAGACCCGCACCGTCGTTCGGGAAGACTGGTAAGAAATATCCCCTGCCGGACACGGCAGGGGTTGCCATGTGAAGGCGCGCCGTCTATTGGAGCGCCTTCACTAGTTGGACTCCACCGGAATCAGGGTGACCCAATTTTGGGCCCGCCGGTGATGTTGAAGAAAGGAAATGGCGATGGACGCCAAGGAATTGCGTGACAAGACGCCGGACCAGCTCCGCGATCAGCTCACCGCTCTGAAAAAGGAAGCGTTCAACCTGCGCTTCCAGCAGGCCACCGGCCAGATCGAGAACACCGCGCGCATGCGCCAGGTGCGCCGCGACACGGCACGTGTCGTGACCATTCTGAACGAAAAAGCGGCCGCAGCCGCGTCGGAGGCGTAAACGATGCCCAAACGTATCCTTCAAGGCACCGTCACCAGCGACAAGAACGACCAGACCGTCACCGTTTCGGTCGAGCGTCGCTTCACGCACCCGGTTCTGAAAAAGACCATTCGTAAGTCCAAGAAGTACCGGGCTCACGATCCGAAGAACGAATTCAAGGTGGGCGACATGGTGCGCATTCAGGAATGCGCCCCCATCTCGAAGACGAAACGCTGGGAGGTGGTAGCCCAAGGCTAACCACAACCCGGTTTGATCGAAACCCTGGGGCCAATGTCCTGAGAGGCGGCCCTGTAGGTCGGGAGAAACCCAATGATCCAGATGCAGACCAATCTGGATGTCGCTGACAACTCCGGTGCTCGCCGGGTTCAGTGCATCAAGGTCCTCGGCGGCTCCAAGCGTAAATACGCGTCCGTGGGCGACATCATCGTCGTCTCGGTCAAGGAAGCCATCCCGCGCGGCCGCGTGAAGAAAGGTGACGTCCGCAAGGCCGTCG
>JABURR010000022.1 GCA_014762635.1 Paracoccaceae bacterium | reverse complement strand
TGAAGACATGCTGGGCCTGAACCCCAAGCCGCCGAAATTCGTCAAGGTCTACGGCCGCCTGCACGAGGAAATCGAGAACGCCGTGCGCTCCTATGCCGAGGAGGTGAAGGACCGCAGCTTCCCGACCGAGGACCAGGTCTACCGCTGATCCCGGGAAGATGACGTGACGTCCGACCCGCTACCGCGTGGGCCGGACGCGTCTTATATGGATACCATGTTCCGCGCCCTTTCCCTTGTCCTGATGTTGCTGCCCGCCACCGCGCGGGCCGATTGCATCGTCATGCTGCACGGTCTGGCACGTGGCCCGGCCTCGATGGCGGTAATGGGCGACGTGTTCGAACTGCTTGGCCACAAGGTGGTCAACCAGGGCTACCCCTCGACCAAACAGGACATCGCCGACCTCGTGGATCTGGCGGTGCCCTCCGCGGTCCGCGCGTGCGGAAAGAGGCGGGTGCATTTCGTCACCCATTCCATGGGCGGCATTCTCGTCCGCGCCTGGCTTGAGGAGAACCGGCCGGCCGAGATGGGCCGCGTGGTCATGCTTGGCCCGCCCAACAAGGGCAGCGAGCTGGTGGATGCCTTCGGCGACCTCGCCCCTTTCGAGTGGTTGAACGGGCCTGCAGGCCTGCAGTTAGGCACCGGTCCGGAGAGCGTGCCCAATGCTCTGGGACTCCCGGGTTTCGAGCTTGGCGTGATCGCCGGGGACCGGACGCTGAACCCGATCTATTCCGAGATCATCGAGGGCCCGGACGATGGCAAGGTCTCGGTGGAAAGCACGAAACTGCCCGGTATGACCGACCATATCACCTTGCCGGTCACCCATACCTTCATGATGTTGAGCCCACTGGTGATCGCCGAGACCGCGACGTTCCTGGAAACCGGGACCTTCGATCGCGAGATGACTCTGGGTGACGCGCTTGTCTGGATGACAGACCTGGGGCTCAGGATCGTGCGGGAGCAATAGGGGGCTGTCTGCCCCCTCTGCGCGCGGCGCGCGCATTCACCCCCGAGGATATTTTCCGAACAGAAGAAAGATCAGGCCGGGCCGGTGATCACGTTCACATGGCCCATCTTGCGGCCCGGGCGCGCCTCGGATTTTCCGTAGAGGTGGATGGCCGTTTGGGTTTCGCGGGCCAGGTCGGGCACCCGGTCCACGTCATCGCCGATCAGGTTGAGCATGGTCACATCGCTGTGGCGTGTTCCGTCGCCCAATGGCCAGCCGGTAACCGCGCGGATGTGCTGCTCGAACTGGTCGACGGCGCAACCGTTCTGGGTCCAGTGACCGGAGTTGTGGACGCGCGGCGCAATTTCGTTGACGAGGAGGCCTTTGGGCGTGACGAAAAGTTCGACCCCCATGACCCCGACATAGCCCAGCGCGTTCAGTATCTTGCCAGCGATCAGAACCGCATCGGCGCGCTGCCCCGCGCTGAGCCGGGCCGGTATGGTGGTCGTGTGCAGGATACCGTCGCGGTGGACATTCTCGCCGGGATCGAAGCAGGCGACCTCTCCGGTGATACCACGGGCGGCGATGACCGAGACCTCGTGGGTGAATTCGACGAAGCCTTCGAGGATGGCCGGGGCCCCCTTGAGATCGGAAAGCGCGGCGGCGGCCTCGTCCGGAGTGTTGATCCGGGCCTGGCCCTTGCCATCGTAGCCAAAGCGGCGGGTCTTGAGGATCGCGGGCAGGCCGATTTCGTCGATCGCCTCGGCAAGGTCCACCTCATCATCGACGGCCGAGAAGGGCGCAGTGCCGAGCCCGAGGTCGCGCAAGAAGGCCTTCTCGACCAACCGGTCCTGGCTGGCAGCGAGGGCACGGCGGCCGGGGCGGATCGGGCGAAGGGGTTCGAGGAAATCCAGCGCCGTGGTCGGGATGTTCTCGAACTCGTAGGTGATGACGTCGACGGCCTCGGCGAAGGCCTTCAGCGCAGCCTCGTCCTCGTAGGGGGCGGTGGTCACGCGGTGCGCCACGTCGCCTGCGGGCGGTTCGGCGCCGGGTTCGAAGATGTGGGTCCTGTAGCCCAGCCGGGCCGCGGCGACCGAGAGCATGCGGCCAAGCTGACCGCCGCCGAGAATGCCGATGGTGGAGCCGGGAGCGAGCGCCTCAGTCATCGCTGGGCTCCTCGGGGATCGAGGCGGAAAGCGCCGCGCGCCAGGCGTCGAGCCGTTCGGCCAGGGCCGGGTCTTCGTTGGCCAGGATCGCCGCGGCCATCAGACCCGCGTTAGCCGCGCCAGCCGCGCCGATGGCCATGGTGGCAACCGGGTAGCCGCGCGGCATCTGGACGATGGAATAGAGGCTGTCGACCCCCGAAAGCGCCTTGGTCTGGATCGGCACACCGATCACCGGCACACGGGTTTTCGAGGCGGTCATGCCCGGCAGATGCGCCGCACCCCCGGCACCCGCGATGATCGCCTTCAATCCGCGCCCAGCGGCACTGCGGCCATAGTCCCAGAGCCGGTCGGGCGTGCGGTGCGCCGAGACGATCCGCGTCTCGTAGCTCACGCCAAGCTCATCCAGGATTTCCGCTGCCAGTTTCATCGTGGGCCAGTCCGACTGGCTGCCCATGATGATCCCCACTTTCACATCGCTCATTCAACCGTCCCCGAAAAATGAGCGCGCACTATAGCCAATAGGCGGGTCTACGCAATGATGTCCGGGGTCAGCCGGTCCTCGATCAGGGAGATCTGGTCCTTGAGCTGCAATTTCTGCTTTTTCAGGCGCCTCAGCCGCAGTGGATCGGCCATGCCGCTTTCCTGCAGCGCGTGAATCGCCTGGTCGAGATCGCGATGCTCCCGGCGAAGGACCTCGAGCTTTACCCGGAGGACTTCGTCGGTTTCCATTCTGGGCGGCATGTTCATGGGATCACCCGGGCGACTCGTCTGGAACTCATGCCTTCAAGGTACTGGCAAAGCGCTGAACCTCCAAGAAGAACCGCATGGTTTGGCGCAAGCCTCTTGCGGGATCAGGAGTGAAAACCCATATTTCCATCAGGATCGCCGGAATGCCGGGATCCTGTTGCACAGTCGCTTGTTCAAGGACGTGTCGATGACGAAAATGACGTTGGGGTCTCACCCCTTTCTTCTGGGGTTCGACCAGTTGGAGAGACTGGTTGAACGGACGGCCAAGGCCGATGCCGGTGGCTACCCCCCCTATAATATCGAACAGACCGCCGAGAATGCGTTCCGGATCACGCTGGCCGTGGCCGGGTTCGGCGAGGATGACCTGACCATCACGCTTGAGGACCGCCAGCTTGTGGTGCGCGGCCGCCAGGAGGACGACTCCGAGGGTCGGATCTTCCTGCATCGCGGGATCGCGGCGCGGCAGTTCCAGCGCACCTTCGTGCTCGGCGATGGCGTCGAAGTGGCCGGTGCCGCGATGGAGAACGGATTGCTCCACGTGGACCTGAGCCGCGCGCAGCCCGAGAAGGTGGTGAAAACAATCGAAATCAGTAAGGGGTAAGAGCCATGGACGTGAAATACGAAAACCTGCCCGACACGACAGACAATATCGTCTACGTCCGCCCGGTGGATGTCGCGGACTTGCCCGAGGATGTGCGCGCGCAGGCTGCGGGGCTTGATCACCTCTACGCGGTGCATAGCTCGGAAGGGGAGCGCTTGGCGCTTGTGCGGGACCGGAAACTGGCCTTCGTGCTGGCCCGGCAGAACGACATGTCGCCGGTGAACGTGCACTGACGCTTCGACATCGCGAAACGGAAAAGGGCGCCTCCGATGACCGGACGCGCCCTTCTTGTTTTCTGGGGATAAGGGATCAGGCCCCGATCAGCCCGAGCTGTTCCAGCTTCAGGAAAACCTGGTGCGCGCAGTGGTCGACATCGACATTCTCGGTGTCCAGACGCAGCTCGGGGCTTTCCGGCACGTCATAGGGGTCCGAGATGCCGGTGAACTCCTTGATCTTGCCCTCGCGCGCCAGTTGGTAGAGGCCCTTGCGGTCGCGGCGTTCGCATTCCTCGATCGAGGTGGCGACATGCACCTCGACGAAGGCGCCGAACTGCTCGATATCCTCGCGCACCGCGGCGCGAGTCGTGCCATAGGGCGCGATCGGGGCGCAGATGGCGATGCCGCCGTTCTTGGTGATCTCGGCGGCCACGAAGCCAATGCGGCGGATGTTGAGGTCGCGGTGCTCTTTCGAGAAGCCCAGCTCCGAGCTGAGGTTCTTGCGCACGATATCGCCGTCAAGCAGCGTCACCGGGCGTCCGCCCATCTCCATCAGCTTGACCATGAGCGCGTTGGCGATGGTCGATTTGCCCGAGCCGGAAAAGCCGGTGAAGAACACCGTGAAGCCCTGCTTGGCGCGGGCGGGCTTGGTGCGGCGCAGCTCTGCCACCACGTCGGGGAAGGAGAACCACTCGGGGATCTCAAGCCCCTCCTGCAGACGACGGCGCAGTTCCGTGCCCGAGATGTTCAGCACGGTCGCACCCTCAGGCACTTCGTCGGCGGGGAAGTACTGCGCCTTCTCCTGCACGTAGACCATGTGTTTGAAGGGCACCATCTCGATGCCGATCTCGTCCTGGAATTGCTTGAACAGGTCCTGCGCGTCGTAGGGGCCGTAGAAGTCCTCGCCCGCGGAGTTCTTGCCCGGGCCAGCGTGATCGCGGCCGACGATGAAATGGGTGCAGCCGTGGTTCTTGCGGATCAGGCCGTGCCAGACCGCCTCGCGCGGGCCGGCCATGCGCATGGCCAGGTTCAGCAAGCTCATCGAGGTGGTCGAGGCCGGATACTGGTCCAGCACCGCCTCGTAGCAGCGCACGCGGGTGAAATGGTCGATGTCGCCCGGCTTGGTCATGCCGACAACGGGATGAATCAGCAAGTTCGCCTCGACCTCTTTCGCGGCGCGGAAAGTCAGTTCCTGGTGCGCCCGGTGCAGCGGGTTACGGGTCTGGAAGGCCACGACGCGGCGCCAGCCCAGCTTGCGGAAATAGGCGCGCAACTCGTTAGGGGTGTCGCGCCGCGCCTTGAAGTCGTAATGAACCGGCTGCTGGATCCCGGTGATCGGCCCGCCCAGATAGACCTTGCCCGCCTTGTGATGGAGGTAATTCACCGCCGGGTGGGCGATGTCATCCGCACCGAAAACCTTCTCGGCCTCGCGCGCCTTGTTCGGCACCCATTTGTCGGTGACCGACATCATCGCGAGGATCACGCCTTCCTGGTCGCGCAGGGCGATATCCTGCCCCACCTCGATCTTGGCGGCGAAGTCCTCGGAGATGTCGAGGGTGATGGGCATCGGCCAGAGCGTGCCATCGGCAAGGCGCATCTTCTCGACAACGCTGTCGTAGTCGGCCTCCGACAGGAACCCCTTCAGCGGGTTGAACCCGCCGTTCATCAAAAGCTCCAGATCGCAGATCTGACGTGGGGTCAGATCCCAGCTGGTCAGTTGCGCGGCCTCGACCTTCAGCTTCTGGGCGCTTTCGTACGAGACATAGAGTTCGGGGACCGGAACGAGGTTGGCGGGTTGCATGGGCGGATGCCTATCGGAAATTGAGTCGGTTGGATTTCGGACCGGGCTTTAGACCGCGCGGGATGGCGTATTCAAGCACTCGGGCCGGTTTCTGGAAAGAGAAGCCCAACAGTTGCGAAAAGGTCGCCAGAATGGGATCAGGATCATCGTTTGGCGGGGATTTTCAAAATAATATTCCGGCCGACACATGAGCATCGGCCGGGGAAAGACGTATTTCCTAGAACCGTTCGGCCCGAAGCACTTGGCAATCTGCCACCGATACGACCCCGATGTGGCGCTCGACCAGCTTGAAGGTATGCTCCAGCAAGGGTTCCAGCCGCTCTGGTCGGATGATGCAGATCACCTGCACCATTCCACCGGCGCGCCCCACTTGTCCTTCGCGGCTCCAGCGCCCGGAAGCACCGGAGCCCCCCAACACGGGAAGGATCGTGTAGCCGGTCACCCCAGCTTCTTCGAGCGCCCCCGTCAGACGATTCTGCATCGGCGTTTCGATAATGAATGCGACTCGTTTCGCGTCGTGCATTTCCAACATGTCAGACTCCCGAGATCATTCGGGCCACGCCAAGGTAGAGTGGCAGCCCTATGGTCAGGTTGAAGGGGAAGGTGATCCCCAGCGAAAGGGTAAGGTAGATGCCCGGGTCGGCCTCGGGCACGGCCACCCGCATTGCCGCTGGAACGGCGATATACGAGGCGGATGCGGACAAGACCATCAGCAAGAGAGTGCCCCCCACGGACAGGCCGATCAACGCCGCAGCGGCGGCGCCGAAGCACGATCCGATCACCGGCATCAGGATGCCGAAGGCGAACAGACCTGGCCGGATCATATCGCGGTTTTCCCGGATGCCGCGGCCCGCGACCAGGCCCATGTCCAGCAGGAAGATACACAGCACACCTTTGAACGGAGTCACGATGAAGGCCTCGATCTCGGCCAGTCCGTCCTTTCCGGTCAGCAGGCCGATCATGAACGCACCGACAAGAAGCACAATCGATCCGTTCAAAAGGATCTCGCGCCAGAGAGTACCGTCCATACGGTTCGAGCCTGAGCGTCCGATAAGCCAGAGCGCCGAAAGGATCGCGGGCGCCTCCATGGCCGCAGCCACCGCGACCATGAAGCCCTCTGCGATAAACCCGTTGGCCTCGGCCACCGAAGTGCCCGCCACGAAAGTCACGATCGAGATCGACCCGTAATGCCCGGCGACCGCAGCGGCATTGGTGCGGTCAAGCCCGGTCAGGACATTGAGAAGCGCATAGGCAACGAAAGGAAGACCCGCCGACAGCACGATCCCCGCGAACAGGGTTTTCGCCAGTGCCGGATCGAAGCCGTGGTCAGCGACGCTGACCCCACCCTTGAAGCCGATCGCAAACAACAGGTAGATCGACATGGCCTTGGCCGTTGCCTCGGGAATCGAGAGTTCCGAGCGGGCCAGAGCCGCCGCAACGCCAAGGATGAAACTCAGGATCAGTGGCGATCCCAGGTTCGCCAAAGCAAGATCGAAAAAGCCAGCCAAAGTTACCCCCTAATTCAGACAAAATCCGGGGGGATATACTCTGGTTTTCAGCGAAAGCAAGTCGCCGCCCGGCTGAGGTCTATTCCGCCGCCACTTCCGCCGCGTGTTCCTGCTCGGCCAGGAAACGCTCGGCTTCCAGCGCCGCCATGCAGCCCATGCCGGCGCTGGTCACGGCCTGCCGGTACTGATGGTCGGTCAGGTCACCCGCCGCGAAGACGCCCGGAATGGAGGTCGCGGTGGAGTCGGGCTTGGTGACGACGTAGCCACCATGGTGAAGCTCCAGCTGGTCCTTTACCAGCTCCGAGGCCGGGGCATGGCCGATTGCCACGAAGAAGCCCTTGCAGGGTACCTCGGTGATCTCGCCGGTCTTCACATTCCGCGCACGCACGCCTTCCACCCCCAGCGGATCCTCGGCACCGACGACTTCGTCGACCTCGTGGTCCCAGAGAATCTCGACCTTGGGGTTCTTGAACAGGCGGTTCTGCAGGATCTTTTCGGCGCGCAACTCGTCGCGGCGATGGATCAGCGTCACCTTCGAGGCGAAGTTGGTGAGGAACAGCGCTTCCTCGACAGCGGTGTTGCCGCCACCGATCACGGCGACCTCCTGTCCGCGATAGAAAAACCCGTCGCAGGTGGCGCAGGCCGACACGCCGAAGCCCTTGAACTTCTCTTCGCTTGGCAGGCCCAGCCAGCGCGCCTGGGCACCCGTCGCAAGGATCAGCGCGTCGGCGGTGTAGATGGTGCCGCTGTCACCGGTGGCGGTGAAGGGACGCTTGGAGAGGTCCAGCGCCGAGATATGGTCCGAAACGATCTCGGTCCCCACCGAACGCGCGTGCTCTTCCATACGGATCATCAGGTCGGGGCCCTGTACCTCGGTATCGCCGGGCCAGTTCTCCACCTCGGTGGTGATCGTGAGCTGGCCGCCGGGCTGGATGCCCTGAATCAGCACCGGCTCGAGCATGGCGCGGCTAGCGTAGACTGCCGCGGTATATCCTGCCGGTCCGGACCCGATGATGAGAACCTTGCTGTGCTTTGTCTCGGCCATTTCTGGATGCCCCTCTAATCTGGTCTGACCGATATAGTCGCCGGGTCGCGCCGCGAAAACCCCTTGAGAGGGCGACCGGAGGACGCGGCGAAGGGCGATAATGATATTGCGCCCTCTTGAAATAATATTGCGTGCCGAGGTCTTGCCGCGTACAAGATGGAAAAAATAGCAGGGAAGTCGCCATGTCCGCATCGAAACTCGACGAAATCGACCGCATGATCCTGCGGGAACTGCAGTCCGACGGGCGGATGACCAACGTGGAATTGGCGCGCCGGGTGGGAATCTCCGCCCCACCCTGCCTGCGACGTGTGCGCACACTGGAAGAGGCAGGCTATATCCGGGGCTACCATGCCGACGTGGATTCGCGCCGCCTGGGGTTCGAGGTCCAGGTCTTCGCCATGGTTGGACTTCAAAGCCAGGCCGAAGTGGACCTTTCGAAATTCGAACAGCGCTGCCGAGACTGGCCGCTTGTGCGCGAGTGCCACATGCTGAACGGCGAAGTGGATTTCATCCTGAAATGCGTCGCGCCTGATCTATCGACCTTCCAGAACTTCCTCACCGAGCAACTCACCGCGGCCGACAACGTCGTCAGCGTGAAGACCTCGCTGGTGATCCGCTGCGCCAAGGACGAGCCCGGCGTTCCTTTCGATGTTCTCGAGGACCGGCTGTCCCAGGAGGCATAAAAAAACGACCGCCTTTCGGCGGTCGTCCTGAAGTTGCCAGTACCGGTTGGGAGAGGCCGGTACCTTTCGCCCTCGTTTATTCGGCTGCGACCGGCTCGAACGGATCGAAACCGCGGACGCGCTCAAGAGCGCGGCCTGTGCCACGGGTCCAGGGAAATGCGACGTCAGCCTCCGCCGAGGCTTCAATCAGTTTTTCCATCCAACGCGCGGTCTTGGTCATCTTTGCACCTTTTGTCCTCGTTCGGGCGTCCCATCGCCCTAAGCCTGTACGTTCCCCGTCTTTCGCTTCAGTTTCAAAGTCGCAGGGCAGTTGGGTCTGGCAATGGCCGGATTTGGGCAAAGATCAAAATATTTTTCGGGCCCAAAAGATCCGGCCCTGCTGATATCGGCCGGTCCAAAAGGCAGCGAATCCAGAGCGTTGCGTCTTTGCAACGCCATGGGACTTTCTCATGCCTCCGCACGACAGGGCAAATTGCGTCAGGAATGTGTCAAAGAGAGGGGCCCCAAGAGGCGAATCGTTGCCAGATTCAGACCGATAAGCGACTCACAGTCGGATTGCTGAAATCAGACGGCCGTAGTCGGCCTCTTTCGCATGGACGCTGCGCCGGTAGGAAAAGAACCGGTCAGCGTCCGAATAGGTGCAATGCCCGGTCCATTCCGCCCGGGCGACCCCGGCCTCGCGCAGCCGGAAAAGCCCATAGCTGGGCAGATCGAACTGGTGACGGTCGCCCGTGCCGCTGGCGAAGAAGCGGCGATTGTCAGGATCCTCGTCGAGGAACCGTTCGAGGAATTCCGGTCCCACCTCGTAGGCACGCTGACTGATCGAGGGGCCAATTACCGCGTTGATCCGCTTTCGCTCGGCGCCCAGCGCCTCCATCTGCGCCAGCGTGGCCTCCAACACGCCACCCATCGCACCTTTCCACCCGGCATGTGCCGCGCCGATGACGCCGGCTTCGGCATCGGCAAACAGCACAGGCTGGCAGTCGGCGGTCAGCACCGCGATGGCCAGGCCGGGCGTGTTGGTCACCAGCCCATCCGCGCGCGGGCGCGGCGGCAGGGCGGGTTCCTCCAGCACGACGGCCTCGGCGGAATGGACCTGGTGGATCGTCGTCAGATGCGGCTCGTCCACGCCCATCGCACCGGCCACACGGGCGCGGTTGATTGCCACGATATCCCACTGATCCGACGATCCGCCCCCGCAATTGAGTCCGGCATAGACGCCCGAAGACGCGCCCCCCCTGCGGGTGAAGAACCCGTGCTTGAACGGACGCAGGGACGCGGAGGTGATGATCTCGAGGGTCATGTGTTTCAGTCAAATCCGGGCGGTGGCGGCGTGCCCTTTGGGTGGTAGGCGATCGACTTGAAGAGGCTCCCCATTTCTTCGGGGTGGGTCAAGCGCCGATGAGCGGCGATATGGCTTTCGAGCGCCGCGCCCGACAGCCCACGCGCCAGAACCTGCGCCCGGGCGGTGATGCCAAGCCGTTCCAGCAGAACGCCCTGCGGGGTCATGCGGGTGACGGCGGCATGGGGCGCGGCGGCCTTTGCAAGCGCTTCGAAATCCACATGGGCGGTCAGGTCGGCCAGCCCCGGCTCGGCCAGAACATCGCAATATTCGTGGGCCTTCAGCGCCTGCAACGTGTCGCCTTTCGAACGCCAGTCGCCATAGTCGACGAAGATCGCTACCCCGCCATGGATGCCGACGCGCCGGGCAACCTCCCCGGCGATCGGGGGCAACGAAGGGCAGATCTCGACCATGTCGCCGGGGCCGGTGTCCTCCAGCCGGTGCGCCAGATCGGCCAGCGGCGCGGGGTCCGTGGCGCCGAAGACAAGCGCCTCACCCTCCAGCGCCACCCGCCGCTCCCGCCAACCACCCGGATCCCGGATGAACTGACGAATCGGCAGCGCGTCGAAAAATTCATTCGCCACGAGGAAAAGCGGCGCCTCGGGCAGCGTCTCAACCCGGTCATGCCAGGTGACTTCGACATCGGGCAGGGCCTGCCGCTGTTTCTCGCGCAGCACCGGGGAGGCCTCGACCAGGTGAACCCCCATCGCCTCGGCAAACCCCGGCACAGCCCGCGTCGCGCGCAGCATGTCGGCCATCAGCGTGCCACGTCCCGGGCCGATCTCGGCCAGAACCACTTGCGGCGGCCGCCCCTGATCGAGCCAGGCCTGCACCAATGCCAATCCAAGACATTCGCCGAACATCTGGCTGATCTCGGGCGCGGTGGTGAAATCCCCGTCTGCGCCCAGCGGGTCACGGGTGGCGTAATAGCCATGTTCGGGGTGGAGCAGGCATTCGGCCATGTAATCGGCCACGGTGATCGGTCCTTCGGCGCGGATGCGCCGGGCCAGAATCCCGGCCAGCGGCGTCATGCGCGGCGGCGCGCCCACCGGATCACTGCCAGCCCGAAGATCAGCATCGGCAAAGACAGAAGCTGCCCCATGGTCAGCCCGACGGGGCCCAGCGCGATCACATGGCCCAGCGGATTGTCAGCTGTGATGAACTGTGCATCGGGCTGGCGGTAATACTCGACCACGAAACGCGACAGCCCATAGCCCGCAAAGAACAGACCCATGGTCTGACCCGGGACCTTGAGCCAATCGCGCCGCCAGGCAACCCAGAGCAGAACCGCGCCCAACACCAGCCCCTCAAGCCCAGCCTCGTATAGTTGCGAGGGGTGCCGCGCACAAAGCTCCTCGACCACGCCGGGGCAGAACTGCGCTCGCTCGCCGGGAAAAATCACGCCCCAGGGAAGATCGGTCGGACGGCCCCAAAGCTCGGCATTGATGAAATTGGCCACCCGCCCAAGGAACAGTCCCGGCGGCACAGAAACCGCCACCGCGTCGGCGACCTTTATCATCGGCAACCCGTGCTTGCGGCAATAAAGAACTCCGGCAAGAACCACGCCCAGCAGCCCGCCATGGAAGGACATGCCCCCCTGCCAGATCATCGGGATCTCGGACGGGTTCGAGAAATAATATCCCGGCTGGTAGAAGATCACGAAGCCCAACCGCCCGCCGAAAATGATCCCGAGGATCATCCAGGTCAGCAGGTCCTCGGCATGGGTCGCGGTCATGGGCGGCGCCTCACCGGGCCAGAGGCGCGGCGCACGCACCAGGCGGACGACCATCCGCCACGCAATCAGAATGCCTGCGATATAGGCCAGCGCGTACCAGCGCAGGGCGAAGGCAAAGCCGCCGATCTCGAACGAGAACAGGTCGGGCGAAATCTCGGGGAAGGGAAGCGCAGCGATCATCATGGTGCAATGCTTGTCCACGCCGGGCGGGGGAAGTCAACCTTGCCGCCGCCGCGCGGCTCCCCCATATAGGGGGCAGCAAATTCGGAGGGGCCAATGCAGACCCGGAACAAGATTTTC
This sequence comes from Paracoccaceae bacterium, assembly GCA_014762635.1. Lineage (GTDB taxonomy): Bacteria > Pseudomonadota > Alphaproteobacteria > Rhodobacterales > Rhodobacteraceae > JABURR01. The sequence goes on along the minus strand of JABURR010000022.1, from coordinate 4,161 downwards.
GACGATTTTTCGCAACTGATGACCAACGCCATGGGTGTGGCACAGGGCGCCAAGGGCGAGGCCGAGACGGCGATGAAGGGCTTCATCGACCGTTGGCTTGCGGAACACGATTTCGTGACCCGCGAGGAATTCGACGCGGTTCGCGCCATGGCGCAAAAGGCGCGCGAGGAAAACGAGGCGCTGAAGGCACGTCTCACGGCGCTGGAAGAGGCGGCCAAACCGGCCCCGAAAAAGACCACGCGCAGCACCAAGAAATCCTGATCCCGTCCCCGTTGGGGATAACAGCGCGCCTCCGGCCCGGGGGCGCGTTTTCTTGTGGATAACCACCTGAATCGCCCCGGGTGGCGCCACGCAAAGGGAAAATAACCCTTTACAGGTGGCGGCTTTCATCACACCATATCTTGTAAGGGCGGCGGTAACAGCCCGCCGGACCTTGAGCAGGCACCTAGCTCTTGTGGGCGCGTAGACCCGCTGGGCTACAACCAATGAGGCCGGGCATGTCACTTTCCGAACACGATCTTCACTCTGAAGACATCCATCCAATCGATATCGTCGAGTACCTCGCCGAACACCATTCGTGGGAGTTCGACCGGATCGCCGACGACCAGATCGCGATGGCGGTGGAAGGACAGTGGCGCACCTACTCGATCACGCTGGCATGGTCGGGCTACGACGAAACGCTGCGCCTGGTCTGCAGCTTCGAGATGGAGCCACCGGCCGAACGCCTGCCCGAGATCTACGAGACGCTGAACCGGGTGAACGACCTCTGCTGGGCCGGGGCCTTCACCTACTGGGGTCAGCAGCAGTTGATGGTCTACCGTTACGGGCTGGTCCTTGCAGGGGGGCAGGTGGCGGGCCCCGAGCAGATCGACCGGCTGATCACCACGGCAGTGATGTCTGCCGAGCGTTTCTACCCGGCCTTCCAGCTTGTCGCCTGGAGCGGCGAGACCCCCGAAGAGGCGATGCAGGTCGCCATCGCCGAGGCTTACGGCCGCGCCTGAGCGAAAAGTTTTTGTAAGATCACGCCTCCGCCCCAACCGGCGGGGGTTTTTCTTTGCGCCCCGCGAGCGGGTGGTTTTCCTTCCCGTCCGCTGCCGATAGGGTCGCTAAAAACAACGGGGACATGCAGATGAACATGGATGATGTTGCGCGACGCGGGCTGGTGCTTCTGGGCTGCGGCAAGATGGGATCGGCGATGTTGCAGGGCTGGCTCAAGGGTGGGCTTCCCGCCACTTCGGTCTGGGTGATCGACCCGAACCCCTCGGATTGGGTGAAGGGGCTCTCCGGGCTCAATCTCAACACGGATCTGCCCGGTGATCCGGCCGTGGTCCTGATCGCCGTGAAGCCGCAGATGATGGGCGAGGCGCTCCCGGCGCTGAAGGCCCTCGGCGGCGGCACCTCTCTTTTCATCAGCATCGCGGCAGGCACCCCCATCCGCGCCTTTGAGGCCGCCTTCGGCGCCGAGACACCCATCGTCCGCTCCATGCCCAACACCCCCGCCGCGGTGGGGCGCGGGATCACCGCGCTTATCGGCAATGCCAAGGTGGGTGAAGGCGAGATGGCCCTGGCCGAGGCGCTGCTGTCTGCGGTGGGGCAGACCGTGCGACTGGATAGCGAAGACCAGATGGACGCGGTCACCGCCGTGTCGGGTTCCGGCCCCGCCTATGTCTTCCACCTGATCGAGACGCTCGCGGCAGCAGGTGAGGCGCAAGGGCTTGCCCCAGAGCTTGCCATGAAACTGGCGCGCGCCACCGTGGGCGGTGCCGGGCTTCTGGCCGAGGACTCCGACGAAACCCCGGCGCAACTTCGCATCAACGTCACCAGCCCGAAAGGCACCACCGCCGCGGCTCTCAACGTTCTGATGGACGAGGAAACCGGTTTCCCCAACCTTCTGCGCCGCGCGGTCAAAGCCGCTGCCGACCGCTCACGGGAACTTGGCGCATGAGCGTGATCAGCTTCGACGACTTCCTGAAAGTCGACATCCGCGTAGGCCGCGTGACCCGCGCCGAACCCTTCCCCGAGGCGCGCAAGCCCGCGATCAAGCTCTGGCTCGATTTCGGCCCCGAGATCGGCGAGAAGAAAAGCTCCGCCCAGATCACCCGGCATTACGATCCCGAAAGCGTCGTGGGCAAGACGGTCATGGCCGTGGTGAATTTCCCGCCGCGCCAGATCGGCAAGTTCATGTCCGAGGTTCTGGTTCTTGGCGTACCGGATGCCGAGAATGAAGTGGTCATGCTGACCCCCGACCTCGACGTGCCGATCGGCGGCAGGATGTACTGATGGAACGGATCCTGATCGCGCGTCGCCTGCCCGAAACGGTGCTGGATGCCGCCCGCGCCCGTTTCGACGTGACCATGCGCGACAACACAGCACCCATGGGCCTGGACGAGGTGGTCGACGTGCTTCAGGCCTATGACGGCATTCTCCCGACCATCGGCGACGCCTTCAGTGCCGAGGCTTTCCGGAAGGTGCCGCAACCGCGCACCAGGCTGCTGGCCAACTTCGGGGTTGGGTACAACCATATCGACGTGGCCGCCGCCAAAGCGGCAGGCGTTGCGGTCAGCAACACGCCCGGTGCCGTGACCGATGCCACGGCGGATATCGCCCTCACGCTGATGCTGATGACCTGCCGTCGCGCGGGCGAAGGCGAACGGATGGTGCGCGCAGGGCAGTGGGAGGGCTGGCACCCAACGCAGCTTCTCGGCCTGCACATGACAGGCAAGACCGTCGGCATCGTGGGCATGGGCCGGATCGGCAAGGCTATCGCCCGCCGCGCCCATTTCGGTTTCGGGATGGAGGTGGTATTCTACAACCGCTCGAAGGTCGCGGATCCGGGAATGCCCGCGCGGCAGCTCGACGGTCTGCACGAGGTGATGGCGACGGCCGACGTGGTGGTGCTTGCCCTGCCCGCCACGGCCGAGACCCGTCATATCATCGACGCCAAGGCGCTGGCCGCGATGAAACCCACCGGGTATCTCGTCAACATTGCCCGGGGGGACATCATGGACGAAGCCGCGCTGATCGCCGCATTGCAGGAGGGCCGGATCGCCGGAGCGGGCCTTGATGTCTACGAGTTCGAACCGCGCGTGCCCCCGGCGCTGATCGCGCTCGAAAACGTGACGCTGCTGCCGCACATGGGCACCTCGACGCATGAGGTGCGCGAGGCGATGGGCATGATGGCGGTGGAAAATCTCGTGGCCTTCTTCGACGGAAAGCCGCTGCCGAACCCGGTCTGAAACTGCAGTTCACTCCGGCGTGCGGTCCCCGGTGGCCTCGCGCCAATGGCGACGGCAGAGCGAGACATAGGTCTCGTTCCCGCCGATCTGCACCTGCGCGCCCTCGGTCAGCACCCGGCCGTCGCCATTCTGCCGGACCACCATCGTGGCTTTCTTGCCGCAATGGCAGATGGTGCGGGCCTCGCGCATCTCATCCGACAGGGCCAGCAACGCGGCCGACCCGGGGAATAGGTTGCCCTGAAAATCCACCCGCAGACCGTAGGCCATGACCGGCACGCCCAGATCATCCACGGCGCGGGCCAGTTGCCAGACCTGATCCTTTTCCAGGAATTGCGCCTCGTCGATGAAGATGCAGGCGACAGGCCCCTGCGAAAGACGGTTGCGGATCTTGGCGAACATGTCCTCGCCCGGCGCGAAGGTATCGGCCTCGGCCCCGATCCCGATGCGCGAGCCGATCCGCCCGTCGCCCGCCCGATTGTCGAACTGCGCGGTGATCAGGTAGGTTTCCATCCCCCGCTCACGGTAGTTGTGCGACGCCTGCAGAAGCAGCGTCGACTTGCCCGCGTTCATGGTGGAGTAGTGGAAGTAGAGCTTTGCCATTTGTAACAACCAACGCACTGCGGAATGGGCAAGAATCCGGAGGAATCCTCTAAGAAGAATACTCGAAATAGTCGGCTACTTATCGAAGTGGAAGTCCGAGTTTGTCCCACCGTAATGTCTTGAAGGGCCTGCGATCAATCCGATCAGGGTGCCCGCTGCATCGGCAAATTTGCAAAGTGCCTTGATCAGATAGAATCGACCCCGAAGTGGTGTGGCGAGACGGCAAAGACTCCCTTCGACAAACCTCTTGACCTGCTCCCCTGAAAAGTTCCCGATTTGAGGTTAGCCTGTTCTCCGACGAAGGAGACAGACAATGAAGAGAAGC
>JABURR010000027.1 GCA_014762635.1 Paracoccaceae bacterium | reverse complement strand
GCGGACATTCCCTGCACCCTTTCGGGGTGGTCTTGGGGAACGTGACCTCGGGGGGGCATCCGGGTCTGGCCCGTCCGCCGGTGTGCGCACGGGCAGGAGGATGCGGCGGCGGGCTGAATACAGGGATAGCAGGGTGGTCGGTGCGAGCGGGATTGAGCAAGGCGGATCGCCCCCGAAATCCTATCCGAAAGGAGGGCTGACCCCTCCTTTTTTCGAAGAATTCATACCTTTGCATGTTTTGGGATTCTGGAGCGTCGTGGCACAAAGAATTGGAACTTCAGGAGATAGCGATGCACAGCCCCGCATTCACAAAGTCCGGACGCGCCCGACTCCGCGGCGCATTCCTAGCAGCAGCGATCACGGCGAGCGGATGTGCTCAGACCTTCGATCCAAGCGCTCACCGGTCCACGATGGTCGGCCCGCCGGTGACCAACAACATGACACCCTATTCCGCCTGTTTGTCACAGCTGTCGCAGCTTCAAACTCAACGCAAGCCGACGTTCGCGGTCGGGCAGATCAGCGACAAGACCGGGCGGCTGGCCTATGATCAGGTAAACAATAGCGCCGAACTGACCCAAGGGGTCTCGGAGATGATGATCAGCGCATTCTTCCGAACCGGCCAGGTTCGCCTGACCGAGCGGCTGGATCCGCGGATTGCGCTGACCGAACAACAGCTTGTGAAGCAGGACCTGATCACCCGGTCCGGCGTGCATGCCACGGTTGCCCCGGCGAATTTCGTGGTGCTGGGGGCGCTGACCGAGTTGAACTACAACATCATGTCCGGGGGCGCTCGCCTCTACGTCGCCGGAATAGGGGGCAGCCGGCGGACAGCCATGATCAATGTGGGTCTCGATGTCCGGGTCGTGGATATGCATTCCTTTGAAACGGTCTACGTGACGAGCTTGCAGAAGCAGATCGTCGGAACCGAATACGAGGCGGGTGTCTTCCGCTTCTTCGGAAACCAGTTTGTCGAATTCGACTCCGGGCGGGTCAAGAACGAACCCCTGCAACTCGGAGTACGATCGGTGGTGGAAATGGCGGTTTACCAGATCCTCACCGAAGGTCTCGGCCTCCCGGCCAGCAACGAAGTGCAATGTCAGCCGGGAAGCACCGAGGCACCCAGCGCCCTCGGGCAAATTCTCACCCAGTAACTAGTCCAAAGGTAAACATCATGAAACTCAAACTCGTCAGCATCTCGCTTTTCGCTCTGGCCGCCGCTTCGCCTGCGGTCGCCTTCGACACGGTGACCTGGAATTGGAACGCCGACGTCGTTTCGACTGTCACGACCACCTCTGTCAGCGATATAGCGATCTCTCCGACCGGCCTTGAGCAGGTCGAAAGCGAGCAATCCGCTCTGGGTGACTTCACAGCAACCAGTTCATCGACCGCCATCAGCAACGATATTGTCAGCCTGGGCGGAATGACGACCGATGACATTATCGAGGTCGAGACCTCGGCCAGCGCCCTTGGCAACAGCGCGTCTTTCGAGGCCGATGTGTCGATGCAGCTTGACGCGAGCCAGGTTTTTGGCGGCGCCGATGCGTCGCTCCTGTCCGGGCTGACCGGGGGCATCGCGGATGTGAGCCTTCCGGGTCTTCTGGTGGCCACGGCGACGACCACGGGCGTCATCAACGGAACGGTGGATTCCGACGCGACGGCCGTTGCGAACAATCTGACTGCAAATATCGCGACAACCTCCGGGTCCGACGGCTTCCTTATCGGGAACAATATCCAATCGGCCTATGCTGTGACTACGGCTACCTCGACAGTCGATGCTGTCGCATTCGCCGACGTAGTCGGGCTCAGGACCCTGGGAAGCCCCGCCGTTTCGTCGCTTTCGACCGCTGTCGGCAACAACCTCAGCGTCTCGATTGACGGGATCAACTGAGGCCGTGAACGCTCCCCGCCCGAACCTCTCACAACCGGAGGTTCGGGCACAGCGGGGGGCAAACGCAAACCAATTCTTTACGGATTTCCCGGAGGTCAAAATGAAACTCCTACATCTTGCCTGTATCGCCCTCGTGCTTCCGATTGAAGCAGTCGCCGGAGAGACGACCTTTGTCATCGGTGCCAGGCCTTGGAATTTCGATCAGAGAAGCCGGTCGAACCATCTCAACATGCAAATGATGGGCCCCGACGGCTCGGGCCAGGGATTTGGCGGAGCGGGTGGTTATCCTGGTTTTCCGGCGGTCTCCAACGCCTACGCAATCGGGAACTGGCTGCAGGTCGAGATGACCCTTGCCGAAGGGGCGGAAGGCCTGATCATGATCGAAAACCATCAGACAAGCTTGGGCGACCAGCAAGCCGTCTCTGACGTGATGGGCGAAATCATCGACACCTATCAGGCTGATGACAAGAACGACGGGTTCTCGCTGGAAAATTGAGCGCTGAGACCCGGGCCGGTGGCCCTCGGGCTGTGCCTGCTTCCAGGTGCATCGACGCTTCGCACCGGGCGCAGGCCGACACGGACTACGCAGCCTTCTTCGCACTCATCGATAGAGCCATCGGAGGGGACGTGTTTTTCCTTGAGCCGGGCTTGACGGCGCTCGACTTCTACGTTGGGTTTTGTCAGAGCGATGAGGCTTGAGGTGAACGGGGCTGTCGCCTAGCGTCCAA
>JABURR010000020.1 GCA_014762635.1 Paracoccaceae bacterium | reverse complement strand
CGGCGGCCGAGGTCATCATGACCCAGCTGCACGCGGGCGGGAAGTTCGACCAGAACTCCTACAAGGTCTCGGGCGGTCTGCATGGCGTGGGCGTTTCGGTGGTGAACGCACTGTCCGACTGGCTGGAGCTGCGCATCTGGCGGCGGGGCAAGGAGCATTACGCCCGCTTCGAACGTGGCGAGACGGTGGAGCATCTGCGCGAAGTGGGCGACGCCAATGGCCGCACCGGAACCGAGGTGCGTTTCCTTGCTTCGACCACCACTTTCTCGAACCTCGACTACAACTTCAAGACGCTGGAAAACCGTCTGCGCGAACTGGCCTTCCTGAACTCGGGTGTAAGGATCGTGCTGGAGGATGAGCGCCCGGCGGAACCGCTCCGCAGCGAACTGTTCTACGAAGGCGGGGTGAAGGAATTCGTCCGCTACCTCGACCGGCACAAGACCTCGATGATCGAGGAGCCGATTTTCATCATTGGCGAACGGGACGGGATCACCGTCGAGGTGGCCATGTGGTGGAACGACAGCTACCATGAGACGGTCCTGCCCTTCACCAACAACATCCCCCAGCGCGACGGCGGCACCCATCTGGCTGGCTTCCGGGGCGCGTTGACACGCTCGATCAACCTCTATGCCAGTTCCAGCGGCATCGCGCGAAGGGAAAAGGTCAGCTTCACGGGTGATGACGCCCGCGAGGGGCTGACCTGCGTCCTATCGGTCAAGGTGCCCGATCCGAAATTCTCGAGCCAGACCAAAGACAAGCTGGTCTCCTCCGAGGTGCGCCCGGCGGTCGAGAACCTGATGAACGAAAAGCTCGCGGAGTGGTTCGAGGAAAACCCCGGCCCCGCGAAGATGATCGTGAGCAAGATCATCGAGGCGGCGCTGGCCCGCGAGGCTGCCCGTAAAGCACGCGAGATGACGCGGAAGAAATCCGCGCTGGACGTGGCTTCGCTGCCCGGCAAACTGGCCGATTGCCAGGAAAAGAACCCCGAGCGGCGCGAACTGTTTCTGGTGGAGGGTGATAGCGCCGGCGGCTCGGCCAAGCAGGGCCGGGCGCGGGCCAACCAGGCGGTGCTGCCGCTGCGCGGCAAGATCCTCAACGTCGAGCGCGCGCGCTTCGACCGGATGCTGTCGAGCCAGGAGATCGGCACGCTGATTACCGCGCTGGGCACCGGCATCGGGCGCGACGAGTTCGACATCGCGAAGCTGCGCTACCACAAGATCATCATCATGACCGATGCGGACGTGGACGGCGCCCATATCCGGACTCTGCTGCTGACATTCTTCTTCCGGCAGATGCCCGAGGTGATCGAGAACGGCCACCTCTTCATCGCCCAGCCGCCGCTCTACAAAGTGGCGCGCGGCAAGTCCGAGGTCTATCTCAAGGATCAGCCAGCGCTGGAGGATTACCTCGTCAGCATGGGCGTCGAGGGCGCGGTGCTGCGCCTTGGCTCGGGCGAGGAGATCACCAGCCAGGACCTGGTGCGCGTCGTCGACGAGGCGCGCAACGTGCGCCGGGTTCTGCAGGCGTTTCCAACGCATTACCCGCAAATGGTGCTGGAGCAGGCCGCCATCGCCGGGGCCTTCGAGCCGGGTCAGGTGGATGCGGATCTACAGGGCACGGCTGATCGCGTGGCGGAACGGCTGGATCTGGTCGCGGTCGAATACGAGCGTGGCTGGCAGGGCCGGATCACCCAGGATCACGGGTTGCGGTTTGCCCGAATCGTCCGGGGGGTCGAAGAGGTCCGCACATTGGACGGGCCGGTGCTGCGCTCGGGCGAGGCGCGCAAGCTTGGCGGCTTCACCGCCAGCCTGCAGGAGGTCTATTCCAGCCCCGCGAAGCTGGTTCGCAAGGACAAGGAAGTCCTGATCCACGGGCCGACGGAGCTATTGGATGCAATCCTGGCCGAGGGTGAAAAAGGCCTATCCCTACAGCGCTACAAGGGCTTGGGCGAGATGAACCCCGACCAGCTTTGGGAGACGACGCTGGACCCCGAGGCGCGGACGCTTCTGCAGGTGAAAGTCGAGGATCTGGCCGAGGCCGACGACCTCTTCACCAAGCTCATGGGCGACGTGGTCGAACCGCGGCGGGAATTCATCCAGCGCAATGCATTGAGCGTGGAGAACCTGGATTTCTGATCCAACCAACAGTGAAGGCGTGAAACGTTATTTTGTGTTTGCGGCAGATTCGCGATATTGGGGTCGCTCTACGAGTTGACATCTGACCCCATGCGAATTGCGGTTGGCGCAATCACCCGTCGACGCTCAGATAAACTTGCAGATTTGCTTGGCAGTTTCGTCCGGATGGAAATTCCGGAAAGAACGGAAATCAAGTTCTTCATCGTGGAAAACGACGAGTCCAAAGCGTCCCGTGATGTTGTGGATGGTTTCCGGACCTCGGTCGCCGCGCCGGTTCGCTATGATCTGGAGACGGAGCCGGGTATCCCATTCGCGCGCAACGCGGTTCTCGACGCGGCTCTGGAAGAGGGTATGGACTACCTGACCTTTGTCGATGACGACGAAACCGTCCAGATTGACTGGCTCAGAGAAATGATAACCGGGATGAAAGCGCACGGTCTTGATCTGGGCGGAGGGCCGAGTTTTGCCCAATTGACCTGCTCCCCTTAGAGTCCGCGTTTATGAGTTAGCTCTGTTCAGGGTTTGGT
>JABURR010000083.1 GCA_014762635.1 Paracoccaceae bacterium | reverse complement strand
GGTCTGGTGGAGACCGGGGCGAGCACGACGCTGACCGCCTATGGCGAGGTTGTGGAGGTGAGCGCGATCATCGGCACCGGCAACCGCGGCGGGGTGGACATGGTCTGGGGCAATGGCGCGATCTATGGCCATTTCGGGCTGGACCTGACCGGGGCCACGGGCGGGGTGGTGCGCGTCGATGACATCGTGATCGAGGACATCACCTCGGCCTTTCTGCGCGACATGATGGATTGGGTCGACGTGCGCGACTATGGCGCGGTGGGCGACGGGGTGACGGACGATTCCGCGGCCTTCGAGGCGGCGGATGCGGCGGCGGCGGGGCGGCGGGTGCTGGTGTCGTCGGGGACATATTTCCTGGGTCAGAACGTGACCTTTGAAAGCCCCGCGCGGTTCCAGGGCACGGTGACCATGCCCGATGACAAGCGGCTGTCGCTGCAGAAGAACTTCGATCTGCCGAGTTACGTGGACGCGTTCGGGGACGAGGTTCTGGCCTTCCGCAAGGCGTTCCAGGCGCTGTTGGGCAATACCGATCACGAGTCGCTTGACCTGGGTGGGCGGCGGATCGAGCTGGACGCGCCCATCGAGATGCAATCGGCGGTGCCGGACCAGACCACCTATTCGATCCGCCGGGTGATCCGGAACGGCCAGTTCAACGTGATCGACGGGCCCGCCTGGGCGCCCGATACCGCGAGTTCGCAGGCCGATTACAGCCCGGCCAATCCCTTCACCCTGAGCAATGTCGCCAATATCGCGCAGGTGCCGGTGGGGGCGCGCTTGACCGGTGCGGGCGTGGGGCGCGAGGTTTACGTGACCGCCGTGAACGTGGGGGCGGGCACGCTGACGCTGAGCCAGGCTTTGCATGGACCTGCCGCCACGCAGAGCTACAGCTTTGAGCGGTTCAAATACGTGCTCGATTTCTCGGGCTTCGCGCGGCTTGACCGGATGACACTCACCGATATCGATTTCTTTTGTTCAGGTTTTGCCAGCGGCGTGATGCTGGCGCCGCAGGGGTCGGTCTTCAAGATGAACGACTGTTACGTCACCAAGCCGCGCGACCGGGGCGTGACCTCGATCGGGCTGGGGTGCCAGGACCTGCAGATCGACCGCTGCCAGTTCATCTCGAACGAGCAGGCGCTGCTGGCAATCGACCGGACCTCGATCGCGTTCAACGTCAATGCCAATGACAGCAAGGTCCGCAACAGCCGCTTCGTGCGTTTCGGTCACACGGCGGTGATGCATGGCACCGGGCACCTGATCGTGGGCAACCACTGGTTCCAGGGCGACAGCGGTACCGACACGCCGCGCCAGGCCGGGTTCGTCTTCACGCAAGAGAACCTCAAATCGGTGATCACCGGGAATTACGTGGACAACAGCTTCATCGAGTGGACCAATGAGCATGACGCGGCGCCGAACCTGGGGGCCGAGTATTCCTTCGGCGGGCTGACGCTGACCGGCAACATCTTCACCGTGAACGACGCGGCAAGCTGGTTCAGCTGGCTGGTGGTGAAGCCCTATGGCAGCGGGCATTTCCTGCAAGGGCTGTCGGTCACCGGGAACACCTTTCTGTCGATCAACGGCACCACCGACCGGATCGAGCGGGTGGATGACAGCATCGCGGGCCTCGATTTCGGACGATCGCGCAACATCGTCTTCGAGGGCAACACCTTCAACGGCATCGCTCAGCCCGCGATCAACCCGGTGACGCTGGAGTTCAACCAGGTCACCGACAGCGCGGCCTGGGTGCTGGACGTGGGCGGCTACCTGCCATTTGGCGGCTGGGCGCGGACGGTAAGCGCGGTGGTCGCGGAAGCCGACCTAGCCGATGGAACGGGTGCGCCAGTTCACGGGGCGCCGATCGTGATGCCGAATTACGGGGCGGCGAAGACCCAGGTGCGGCTCGATTGGCCGGTGGCCTGCCACGGCACGGTGCAGGTCACTGCGCGGATGGACAAGCCGGTCTGATCCCGGCCGCTCAAGGGGCAAGGTCTTCGGGCGTCAGCCGGTAGGCCTTGCCGAACCCGCCGTTCAGAAGCGCCTCGGCCACCTCGAAGCGGACGAAGCTGAAATCGGCGAAATCCGCATAGAGCGCGGCCTTGGGGCGTTTCTGAAGATAATCCGCGCGCAGGGCGCCGTGATCGTCGCTGTCGCGCGAGATGAACCGGGCGCGGGCCTGCAGGGTGAGGCGCGGATGGGTCAGCGGATCACCCTTGGCGCCCGGCTCCCCCACCATCAGCGAACAGCGCGGATCGGCCGTCAGCGCCTGGCTGTGAACCGCGAGGCTTGAGATCAGCGTCACCGGCCCGCCATCGGGCGCCGTGGCCAGCGCCACGCGCGAGACATGGGGCATCCCGTCGGGAAGCAACACGGCAAGCGCGGCAAACCGGGCGCCCGAGATCAGGTCGCGGGCCAGGGCGCGGGCCTCGTCATCGGTGGGGCGGATCGGGTCGATCTTCTTGGTCATGGGTCCGAATAAGCCACATCCCGGCGCGGGGCGCCAGCGCGGCGATGACGGGTTGGCAAGCGGCCCTATCGCCCCATATGTGTCCGGCACCACCTGCCGGAGAGATCATGACCTATACCCCGCTCGACCAACGCGGCCCTCTGCCCGACGCGCTGCGCGTGCTGCTGGAAGATTACCCGCGCGACGCATGGGAGGCGCATCCGAATTTCTCGGGCCTCGTCCAGTTCTGGCTGGAGCGGCACATGATGTTCCGCCGCCTGATGGAGATGCTGGACCAGGACGCAAAGGCGATGATCGACCGCAAGATCGCGCCGCGCGACTATGCCGGGCGACTCTCGCGTTTCGGCGGGATGCTGGTGAACCAGCTTCACGGCCATCATCAGATCGAGGATCACCATTACTTCCCGGTTCTGGAAAAGCTGGACACGCGGCTGAAGCGCGGGTTCGAGATGCTGGACAAGGATCACCACGCGATGGACGGTATCCTGAACCGCTTTGCCGAGGGGGCGAACGGGGTGCTTGGCGCGCTGGATGACGATGCCAAGATGCGCGAAGGGTCCGCCGCTTTCCGACGCGAGGTGCTGGGATTTCAGAAGATGCTGCACCGCCACCTGCAGGACGAAGAGGAAATCATCGTCCCGGTGATCCTGAAGAATGGCGCGGCGGGGCTGCACTGATCTCCTGATCCACATCAAGGCAGCAAATGCCCCGGCGGGGTATCCTTCCAGCGAAAGAAGGGAGCCTTTGCCATGTACAAGAAAATCCTCGTGCCCGTGGCGTTCGACCACGGAGAGACCACGACGAAAGCCGTGGAAGTGGCCCAGTACCTCGTCGACAAGGGCGGGCAGGTCACCGCCCTTCACGTGGTTGAGCCGGTCCCCGGCTATATCGCCCAGTACCTGCCGGAAGGCGGGCTTGAGGCCAACCGCGAGGCGGTCACGGCCCAGATGAAGCAAACCCTTGGCGATGCGGCGGGCGTAGATGTGGATGTGATCTCGGGCTACGCCGGGACCGCCATCACCGAATATGCCGGGAAGCATGGGTTCGATTGCATCGTGATCGCGTCGCACCGGCCGGGGATCGAGGATTATTTCCTGGGCTCCACCGCCGCCCGCGTCGTGCGCCATGCGCAAATGCCGGTTCATGTGGTAAGATAGGTCTCCAATCACAGGGAGGCACAGATGCCACAGATCTCGCAGGGAGCCGCGCTCCAGACCGTCATCACGACTTTCGAAGTGACGCCCGGCACCTGCCAGGACCTGCTGGACGAGCTGTCCGATGCCTATTCCGCCTTCATCTCGAAGCAGCCGGGTTTCGTGGGGTCGGGCATCCATGTGAATGACGCGCAGACGCGGATCGCCAACTATTCCCAGTGGCAGAAGCGCGAGGATTTCCAGGCGATGCTGCGCTCGGACGAGATGCGGGCGCGCAACCGGCGCATCGCCGCGCTTTGCTCGCGATTCGAGCCGGTAATGTACGACGTGGTGGAAAGCTTCGGCTGAGGCTCAGAACTCCAGCCAGGTGCCGATCAGAAGTGACCGGCGCATGTCGTTCCAGATGCCCGCCTTGGCGCCGAGTTCCAGGTTCGCGTGCGCCCCAAGCGGCAGCAGGACACTCGGCACCAGCGCGGCGCTCTCCTGAACGCCATCGCTGCGCCCTTGCAATTGCAGAACCCAGCCCCGGCCTGCGCCATCGCGCCAGCCGCCGGTAATGTCGAGTTTCGTGATCGTCTCGCCCGCCGCCGCCCGATAGGCCGTGGTCAGGTCTGCCGCCGTCCATCCCGCACGGGGCAGATCGGCGCCGAGGTGCAGGCCAGCACGGGCCTCCTCCCCCTCTCCGGCGCCAAGGTCCCAGCGCCAGCCATAAGTACCGGACACCGAGGCCCGCAGGCTTTCCACCGTGAAATGATAGGACAAGACCGCGCGGCCGAATTTCTCGGACCCACGGCTGCCGCCGCCCTCAAGCCCGAAACCGAAATTCCCGCCCAGACCGACATCGAGGTAGCCCGACACGAACGCAGGCATCTCCCCATCCGCCGCGAGGTATTGCAGCGAGGCAAACCCCTCCCCGGCGTCACGCGACCAGGCCCCGGCAAGGGCGGCGCCCGGCTGGGTGGCAAGGATCAGGAACAGGACTACGGCGCGCATCAACCCTCCGGAACATGCCGGAGGGTTGCGCAATCGTGTTTAAGGTCGGGTTAAGCGCCCCGCGATCAGGCCGGGTTTGCAGCCCGGCACTGCTCAACACCCACATCGCGCCGGGCACGGGCGGCGGGCAACTGCCGCTCGATCTCGGCGATGCGATCCATGGAGCCCTGCGTGTCGATCGCGATCGGCGTCTCGACAGTGCGGTAGGACGTCGTGGTGCAGGGATAGCTTTCCTCCACGGTCACCTGACCCGAGGATCCATCGGGCATCCGACCGATACGCTGCACCTCGCGGGTGCAGGTGCTTGCCGTCTGGTAGGGCTCCGACTGGGTGTGGATCGCATAGCCCCGCGCAACGTTCTGCCGCAGGGTCTGCTGCTCGGACACCAGTGCGTCATACTCTGCCGAGGCCGACCGGATACACTGGTTCAGCGGGCTCACGCAGGCCGCAAGGATAAGAGGAAAAGTCAGGACGAGTTTCTTCATGGTCACTCCACGGTTCAAGTTTGTCGCCCCATCTTGAGACGGACGCTAGCCAAGCCGGTTTGCCAAGGCAACCACATTCGACCGAAGAAACACCGCAACGTGATCGGGATGTAACAGGGGATCGCAAGGGCCTGCCCATGGGTATGCGAAGCGGTGAAACTTCTCTGCGAGTCCGGGGGCCCATTGCCCTTCGCGCCCTGCTTGGATAGATCGGGCGAAATTGCAGGACCGGAGGACGATCATGGCATCCTATCAATATGTCTACCACATGGACGGCGTCTCGAAGACCTATCCCGGTGGCAAGAAGGTGTTCGAGGACATCCGCCTGAGCTTCCTGCCCGGCGTCAAGATCGGCGTCGTGGGCGTCAACGGCGCCGGTAAGTCGACCCTGCTGCGCGTGATGGCAGGCTGGGACAAGGAGTTCTCGGGCGAGGCCTGGGCCGCCCAGGGCGCCCATGTGGGCTACCTGCCCCAGGAGCCCGAGCTTGACCCCGCGCTCGACGTGCGCGGCAACGTGATGGAGGGGGTGAAGGCCAAGCGCGACATCCTCGAGCGTTACAACGAGCTTGCCATGAACTACTCGGACGAGACCGCCGACGAGATGGCCAAGCTGCAGGACGAGATCGACGCGCAGAACCTGTGGGACCTGGACAGCCAGATCGACGTGGCGATGGAGGCCCTGCGCTGCCCGCCGGACGATGCCTCGGTCGACAGTCTCTCGGGTGGTGAAAAACGCCGCGTGGCGCTGTGCAAGCTGCTCCTGGAACAGCCCGACATGCTGCTGCTGGACGAACCGACCAACCACCTGGACGCGGAAACCATCGCCTGGCTGCAGCAGCACCTGATCGACTACAAGGGCACCATCCTGATCGTCACCCACGACCGCTATTTCCTGGACGACATCACCGGCTGGATCCTGGAACTCGACCGCGGCCGCGGCATCCCCTACGAGGGCAACTACTCGAGCTGGCTGGAACAGAAGGCCAAGCGGCTGGAACAGGAAGCCCGCGAGGACAAGTCCCGCCAGAAGACCCTGCAGCGTGAACTCGACTGGATCCGCCAGGGCGCCAAGGCCCGCCAAGCCAAGCAGAAGGCCCGGATCAACGCCTATAACGAACTGGCCGATCAGTCCGAGCGCGAAAAGGTCGGCAAGGCACAGATCATCATCCCCTCGGGCCCACGCCTGGGCTCCAAGGTGATCGAGGTCGAGGGCCTGTCGAAACACCTGGGCGACAAGCAGTTGATCGAGGACCTCTCGTTCAGCCTGCCGCCGGGCGGCATCGTCGGCGTCATCGGCCCCAACGGCGCCGGTAAGACCACGCTCTTCCGGATGCTCACGGGCCAGGAACAACCCGACGAGGGCGAGATCTCCTACGGCGACACGGTGAAGCTTGGCTACGTGGACCAGTCGCGCGACGCGCTCGACCCCGAAAAAACCGTCTGGGAGGAAATCTCCGGCGGTGCCGAGGTGATCGAACTGGGCGACGCGCAGATGAACTCCCGCGCCTATTGCGGGGCGTTCAACTTCAAGGGCGGCGACCAGCAGAAGAAGGTCGGCCTGCTGTCAGGCGGGGAACGCAACCGCGTCCACATGGCCAAGCTGCTGAAATCCGGCGGCAACGTGCTGCTGCTCGACGAACCGACCAACGACCTGGACGTGGAGACGCTCCGCGCGCTGGAAGACGCGCTGGTGGATTTTGCCGGCTGCGCGGTGGTGATCTCGCACGACCGTTTCTTCCTTGACCGGATCTGCACCCACATCCTCGCCTTCGAGGGCGAGGCCCACGTGGAATGGTTCGAGGGCAACTTCGAGGATTACGAGGAAGACAAGAAGCGCCGGCTGGGACCGGACGCGGTGGAGCCGAAGCGCATCAAGTACAAGAAGTTCACGCGGTAGGGCGGGGTCACACCCTACCGCGGGGGCGGGACCGGGTCAGTGCCCCCGCCGGCCGCCCCTGAACTTCGGGAACGGGATCGCCCCCTGATCCCGAAGCATCTCGTGGATTATCTCGAAATCCTTGCCCCTCCACAGCCACGGGCGGGGAGACCGCCGTGACCCGGGTCAGATTGACATATTTTTGACATAATTCAACAGAAAACCCGGGAACGGACTGGCCCCGGTTCGGAAACGGACGCCACGCACGCCGATTTTTTCTAAAATATCAGCCTATTGCCCCACGCGACCCGCGGCGTTCTTGATGCCGCCGATGACGGTGCCCGAGGCGGAGGTGGCGCTCGGCGCGGAGGCGCGGACCTGTTCGCCCATGCGCCGGAGAGAACCCGGCTGGTCATATTCCCGCCAGCCCAAGTAGGCGACGACGAGTATCAGGATGACAAGGAAAAAACGGCCCATGCGCTGCCTTCGATCTGTGCTGCCCCGCCACGCATGCTACACCATTCGGTGCATGTCGGGGAGAGGGAAGGTCCGAAAACCCCGATCGGAATTTTATCTGAATTTTATCGGGTTTTTATCGGACGTCCCGCCGATAGCACGAGGGCGGCCCCACGGCCGCCCTCGCATGTCTTGTGCGGCCCACCGGGGCCGGGCCTGCACCCTCAGCTGATGGCGAGGAAGAGGGCGGGGGCGCCCAGCATTCCGGCGATGATCAGCGCGAGGGAAATCGGAAGTCCCTTGAACATGTCGCGTTCGCTCCTGTGATGCGTTTCCAATGCCGGGGGAGGTAGAGGCGCGCCCGGCTCTGTGGATGCGACGGGAGGTCGCGGTATCGGCAGCCACCCCGGAGCGGAACAAGGGGCGTCAGCCCCGCCGCGACAGCGCCGGCCCGTCCGGGCGGGCTGGCGCTTTGGGACCGCACGCGCGTAGCTTCAGTCAAAGACGAGTTTGGTGGCCATAAAGCTCTGCAGCCAAGCTGTCGGCTGCGCCATCCCACGGGCCGGCGCTGTCGCGGCTCATCGCGATTGATGTGCCCGACGGGGACCCGCCCCCTACCCCAGCAGCAGGCTCACCCGGCGGTTCTGTCGGCCCTTCTTCTCGATCTTGCCGAGGCGGACCTCACCGATCTCGCCAGTGCGGGCGACGTGGGTGCCGCCGCAGGGTTGCAGGTCTACCTGGTCCTCGCCCTCGCCGATGCGCACGAGGCGCACGCGGCCCTGGCCCATGGGGGGCTTCACGGACATGGTTTTCACAAGGCCGGGGTTGGCCTCAAGCTCGGCGTCGGTGATCCAGGTCTCGGTCACGGGCAGATCGCGCGATATGATCTCTTGCAGCGCGGCCTGCACCGCCTCCTTGTCCTCGGGGGCCTCGGGCATATCGAAGTCGAGGCGGCCCTTCTCGGCGGTGATCGCGCCGCCGGTGACGGGGAGCGGGATCACGACCGACAGCAGGTGCAGCGCGGTGTGGACGCGCATGTGGCGATAGCGGCGGTCCCAGTCGAGGCGCTGGGTCACGGTGGCGCCCACGGGCGGCAGGGCCGCGCCCTCGGCGGGGACGAGGATGATCGCGTCGCCCTCGCCCTTCACGGCATTGGCGATTTCCACGGTGCCGCCCTCCCAGTCGAGCCAGCCGGTGTCGCCGGGCTGGCCGCCGCCCTGGGCGTAGAAGATCGAGGCGTCGGGGACGAGGCCCGCCTCGGTCACGGCGGTGATGGTGGCGGGAGCCTCGCGCAGATAGGCGTCTTCGCGGAACAGGGGTCGGGTCACGGGGTGTCTCCGTCGCTGTCAGGGTCTTCGGGGTCGTCCGAGTCGCGTTCCATGTCATGGACGAGTTTCTTCAGCGCCTCGGGGTTGCGCAGCCAGAGGTCGCGCTGGGCGAAGGGGATCTCGATCCCCTCCTCGCCGAAGCGCCTGGCAATCTCGTGGTTAAAATCGCTAAGCACGTCCATGATGTAGTTCACGTCGCGCAGGATGGCGCGGATCTCGAATTCCAGCGCGTCGGCGCCAAAGGCCATGAAGACGATCCGGGGTTTCGGATGCATGGCGACCAGCGGGTGGGCCTCGGCGATCTCGCGCAGGATCTTCTCGACCTTGCGGGTGTCGGTGCCATAGGCGACGCCCACGCGGGCGATGACCCGGCCGGTAAGGCTGCCGAGCGTATAGTTCGTGACGGTGCCTTGGATCAGGTCGGCGTTGGGCACGATCAGGTCGGTGCGGTCGAAGGTCTCGATCCGGGTGGAGCGGACCGAGATGTCGCGCACGTAGCCCATCTGTCCGTTGACCTCGACCCAGTCGCCCAGCTTCACCGGGCGTTCGATCAGCAGGATGATCCCCGAAACGAAGTTCGACACGATGTTCTGCAGGCCGAAACCGATACCGACCGAAAGCGCACCGGCGACGATGGCCAGCGAGGACAGGTCGATGCCCGCGGTGGAGATCGCCACAAGTGCTGCGAAGAAGATGCCGACGTAGCCCACGCCCGCGCGGATCGCGTTCTGGCCGCCGGAGTCCATCTTCGTCTTGGGAAGAACGGTGTTCTTCAGCACCGCCTGCAGGGCGCGGGTAAACAGGTAGCCGATCACGAAGACGAAGACGAAGACCAGGAAATCGGTGGGGCGGATCACGGTTTCGCCCAGAACGAATCCCTCGCGGAAGCGGGCCCAAACCTCGGTCAGGTCGGCGACGCGGGCCCCCCAGATCAGCGCCGCGACGGGCACCGCCGCCAGCCAGATGGCGAAGCTGACCAGGATCGGGATGAGCGCCTCGCCCGCGGTATCCTCGTTCACCCGGGCGACCAAGGCGTAGAGCGAAACGATGAACTGGTGCAGCACCACGAGAAGCCCGAACAACGCCAGCGTCTGGATCGAGGGGAAGACCAGGAAATCCGCAAGGTCGTGATAGCCGATGGCCGCAAGGGCGATGCCCAGTGGCCCGATCAGCATGGCTGCGCGACCGACGAGGCGGATCAGCCGCTCGCGGAAACTCAGTTCGGTCTCATCCCCCTCGGTCGCCCCATAGGCCCGCAGGAACTGCCCGAAGCGAAGTAGCATGAGCCCCGCGACAACCAGGATCGGGAAGGACAGAACCGCGCGGCTTGCCTCGCTGTAATCCTCGTAATCGGCCAGCGCCCGCAGCATGTGGTCGATGCCCAGAAGCAGGCCCAGAAGCGCCGCGTAGAACCGACCCTCGGCGCGTTTCTCGGGGGTGAGGACAAGCGGCGTCCCGTCCTGCTCGACCTTGGGAAACAGCCGGACACCCAGCCAGCGCGCGCCGAAAAGGGTCAGCACCAGCGTGGGCAGCGCGTCGGTCATAACCTGCCCGCGTAACCCGATCAGGCCGGTGGAATCCAGCGCCTCCATCAGGGCGCGGATGCCCACATAGGGCAGGATCACCTGCCCGAGCGAAACGATGAAGGCCGCAGCGCCACGCCCCCCTGCCCCGGTGCGCGACAGGATCCGGTAGGTCAGCGTCTCCATCCAGCCCCGGCCGCGCGCCAGCAGCACCAGCGCAAGCACCAGGTAGGTCAGCGTCGCGGGCAGGTTCGCGCGCATCTCCTCGCGGTTGGTGGGCAGCGCCCAGAACGAGCTTGTCTCGGTCAGGACGCCGACGAAAGACCCGACAAGATCGGTCAGCGCCTCGGGCCAGCGTGCCGGGTTGACCGGCGACGGGCTGATCTTGAGCAGGGCATCCGCCTGCCGGTCGCGAATGATGGCGTCGATCTCGCGGATCAGACCGTCGGAGCGGTTGTAGGCTTCTTCCGCGGTTTTTCGCGGGGCCTCCAGCCGGACCAGTTGTTCGTTGAGTTGACGCCTGCGGTCAGCCAGTTCCGCGGCCTCGGTCTCACCTTCCGCCGGGGCGGGGCCAAGCGCGGCGATCTGGCTGCGCAGGGTCTCGACGCGGGTCTGGTTCGTGGTCTGGGCCGTGAGGAAGACCTCGCGCCATTTCGCGATTTCCTCGCGCAGCCCTTCGAAGGCCGCGTTCGAGGCGCGCTGCGCCTCGGTGGCTTCTTCGGCACGCTGGGCAACCTCTTCCCAGGCCTCGTAGTCGGGCGCCTGGGTGGCAGGCGTTTCCTGCTGCTGGGCCTGTGCAGGCGCGACGTCCAGTGTCGCCAGAGGCAGCAGCGCCAGCAGGCAAACGAAAAAGAACGTCAGCGCACGGGTCATGCGTCCTCGAAGGCGCTTGGCAGGATGCGCGGGGCAGCGTCGAGCCACTCAGGGTACGGCAAGCCTTTTTCCTTGAGGAAGGCCGGGTTGAACAGCTTGGACTGGTAGCGGTTGCCGTAGTCGCAGAGGATCGTGACGATCCGGTGCCCCGGCCCCATGTCCTTGGCCATGCGGATCGCACCGGCGATGTTGATGCCCGAGGACCCGCCAAGGCAGAGCCCTTCGTTCTCGAGCAGGTCGAAGACGATCGGCAGCGCCTCGTCATCGGGGATCTGGTAGCACATGTCCGGGGTGAAGCCTTCGAGGTTGGCGGTGATCCGCCCCTGCCCGATGCCTTCGGTGATGGAACCGCCCTCGGACTTGAACTCGCCCGTGGTGTAGAAACTGTAGAGCGCCGCGCCCATCGGGTCGGCCAGCCCCACCTTCACGCCCTTGGGCTGCAGCGCCATGCCGATGCCCGCCAGCGTCCCGCCCGAGCCCACGGCGCAGATGAACCCGTCCACCTTGCCGTCGGTCTGTTCCCAGATCTCGGGGCCGGTGGTTTCCAGATGCGCCTGCCGGTTCGCCACGTTGTCGAACTGGTTGGCCCAGATCGCGCCGTTGGGTTCCGTCTCGGCCAGTTTCTCGGCCAGGCGGCGCGAGTAATGCACGTAGTTGTTCGGGTTGCGGTAGGGCGCGGCGGGAACTTGCACCAGTTCGGCCCCCGCAAGGCGCAGCATGTCCTTCTTTTCCTGGCTCTGGGTCTCGGGGATGACGATGACCGTCTTGAACCCCATCGAGGCCCCCACCAGCGCCAGCCCGATGCCGGTATTGCCAGCCGTCCCCTCGACGATGGTGCCGCCGGGTTTCAGCAGGCCCTTTGCCACCGCGTCGCGGATGATGAAGAGCGCCGCGCGGTCCTTGACCGACTGGCCGGGATTGAGGAACTCCGCCTTGCCGAGGATTTCGCACCCTGTCGCCTCGGAGGCCGCCTTCAGGCGGATGAGCGGCGTGTGCCCGATGGTTTCGGCGAGATCACTATAGACCTGCATGGAGCCCCCTTTGACTGGCGATTACCCCAACTTAGTAGGGCCACCCCGGCCCGAACTCAACCCGCGCCGCGCAACCGCTCGCGGTGAGTTGAGAGCCACTGCAGCGTCAGGATCAGCGGTGCGTTGACGATCTCGCCCGAGGCGATGAGCGCGAAGGCGTCGGCAAAAGACAGGACGTGGTTGCGGATATCTTCATGCTCGGTATCGAGCCCACCGATACCGCCCGCCCCATCCGGCAGATCGGCCATCGCCACGTAGGAATAGACATATTCCGTGATCGCCCCCGGAGAGGGATAGTATTCCGCCACCAGATGCAGATCACCGAGGTTCAGGCTGGATTCCTCCGCCGCCTCGCGCCGGGCGGTGTCTTCCGGGGTCTCGCCGGGATCGAGGCGCCAGGCCACGGCCTCAAGTTGCCAGGGGCGCTTGTCGCCGCGCACGAAGGGGCCGAAGCGAAACTGTTCGACCAGCAGCACCCGGTCGCGCACCGGATCATAGGGCAGCACAGTCACCGCATCGCCCTGCACGAAGGCCGCACGGCGCACCTCGGGGCTGGTGGTGCCGTCGAACTGGCGATGCGTCAGCCGCATCTCCTCGACCGCGAAATATTCCGTGTAGGGACGCGTGTGGCTGGTGACAGAGATATCACCGCGCCCGAGATCCGCGCGCACCTTTGCCGGGGGCTCGGCAAGGGACGCATTCAGACGCGCGGCGGCGCGCTGGCGGATCTGGGGATCGCGGCGCACCACCTCCTCGGCCGAGAACCCGGCGTCGAAATGCTCCAGTTCCTCTTTCGCGGCAATGCAGGTCAGATCGCCCCAGCGGTCCGCCCAATCCTGCAGGCTCCAGGGATCGCCGGGCGTCCAAAGCCCCGGCTCAGGGAAATAGACCCGCGCGGGGGCCGGGCCTGACTCCGTTTCCACGGTGACATCCTGCAACTCGTACCCGAAGCCAAGTTCGTAGAAATCCAGCCTCGCGACGCCATCCGCATCGAGGTCCTCGACCAGCAGCCCTTCGGCACGTTTCCCCGGCGCCGACTGGATCATCGGGAAGGCCTCATCCTTTGCCCATAGCACCTCGTGATCGGGGAACCACGCGGGCGTCAGCTTGGCCCGCGCCCCACCGAGGATCGTCTCCAGAAGCGGTAGATGCTGAAGCGTTCCGTAGAAGAAAAGTGGTGTCACCGGCGTCAGGCCCAGCGCTTCCCGATGAACTCGGTGATGAATCCGCAGATGATGCCGCCCACGACGAGTGTGCCGATGACTTCAGGCGAGATCAGCCACATACCGTATTCGATGCAGAGCTCGAACATGCCGATGATCGCCTGCATCGGCCCGTCGTAGCGCATCTTGGTCGACTCGACGATCATCTCGTAAAGCGCGAAGGTGAATACGCTCCAGACCGTCATAACCGCGGATGTGGTCAGGCCAGCGCCCGCGGCGCCGTTGTACCCATCGCCGGTGCGCGGCCCCATGACCCGCCATCCCGCCAGTGCACCAAGCACCGCGACGATTTCGGGCATGTAGCCCGTCTGTTTTGGTTCATCGAACGTCCCAATAAGAACACCTGCGGTGAACCACGCAAGAAAACCGAAACAAACAAATCCGGTCAGTTTTGAGCCAGTGGGCATCACGGGATTATACGGGCCTTTGTATCGTTATCTGAGTCACGTCGCAGTTTCCGCTGTGAAAGGTCGCTGCGCAAGAGGTCAGATAGAAGTTCCACATCTTGCGGAACCGATCGTCGAAGCCCAGGCGCTGCACCTCGTCCCATCGTTCATTGAACGTGTCATGCCAGCGCCGCAAGGTCTGACTGTAGCTTTCTCCGAACTCAATCGAGCGCGCGACGGCCAGTCCAGCACGCTCCACCTCCTGTCTGAGCGCGTTCGGGCTCGGCAACATTCCGCCGGGGAAGATGTACTTCTGGATGAAATCGACCCCGCGCTTGTAAACCTCCCAGCGACGATCCTGCACCGTGATGATCTGAAGCGTCGCGTTCGCGCCGGGTTTCAACCGCTCGCGCACCACGCCGAAATAAACCGGCCAGTACTTCTCGCCCACCGCCTCGAACATCTCGATCGAGGCAATGCCGTCGTAATGGCCGCGCTCGTCGCGGTAATCCTGCAGCTTGATCTCGACCCTGTCCGACAGCCCCGCCCGGCGCATCCGCTCCACCGCGAAATCGTGCTGTTCCTTCGAGATCGTCAGCCCGGTGACTTTCAGCCCCCGTTCCTTGGCGGCGTATTCGGCGAACCCGCCCCAGCCGCAGCCGATCTCCAGCACGTGATCGCCGGGTTGGGCGCCCATTTCATCGACCATGCTCGCGTATTTCTGGATCTGCGCTTTTTCCAGGCTCTCCTGCCCCGTCAAAAAATAGGCCGAGCTGTAGGTCATCGTGTCATCCAGCCACAGCCCGTAGAAATCGTTCCCCAGGTCATAGTGGTACGAGATGTTCTTCTTCGCCTGCCGGCGCGAGTTCGACTGCAGCCAGAAACGGAATTTCTCGTAGGTGCGCACCAGCCCCATGCCGGGGAATCCATCGTACATCTCGTCATTATCGGCATGCACGAGGTCCATGAAGGCCTGCAGGTCGGGCGTCGACCACCAGCCCTCAAGGTAGGCCTCGCAGAACCCCAGGTCCCCCTCCCGCACGAGGCGGGCAAAGATGTCGGGGTTGTGGATATCAAGCTCGGCCACCGGCCCGGGGTTCTTGCCATCGGCCCGGAACCGCCGCCCGTCGGGAAGGACGAAATCAAGCCGCCCGTTTTCCATCCTCGACGCCACATCGAAGACCGGAGAAAAATATCTTGGAAGGTCGCGCTGCCCCTTGGTCGTCGTCAAAAAATCCATGCCCACCCTCACTACCTCCTTGAAGCCTAGTCCAAGGCACTCTTTCGAAACAAGAATTTTAGCCCGTTTCCAGAGATGGCAAGCGCGCGGCCGGATTTTTCGCCCCGTTTCAGAAACTTCGCGTCTCATAGGCGGCCAGCGCGGCCTTGCGCCCGGCCTCGGCGGTGACCACCGGCGCGGGATAGGCCATCTCGGGCGACAAGCCCCAGCGCCGGGGAACCGCGTCGAAATAAGCCAGCGCATCCTGCCCCGGGTCACGCTGCCCCTCGGCGATCCAGCGCCTTGCATAGGTCCGCTTGGGATCAAACTTCTCAAGCTGGCTTTCGGGGTTGAACACCCGGAAATAGGGCGAGGCATCGGGCCCCGATCCCGCCGCCCATTGCCAGCCCATCGCGTTCGCGGCCGGGTCCCAGTCCACAAGGTGCTCCTCGAACCATTTCAGCCCGACACGCCAATGGGTCATCAGGTGCTTGGTCAGGTAGGAGGCCGCGATCATCCGCGCCCGGTTGTGCATGTAGCCCGTCACATGCAGCTCGCGCATCGCCGCATCGACAAAGCGAATACCGGTGCGGCCCTGCTTCCAGGCCAGCACCTCGGGGCGGGTGTCATCCTCGTTCCAGGGGAAGGCATCCCACTCGCGCCGCCAGTTTCCGTGGGTGATCCAGGGGGTGTGATAGACGAGGTGATAGGCAAACTCGCGCCAGACCACTTCCTTGACGAATTTCTCGGCACCCTGTTGCCCCTCTTCCATGGCACGCATCCCCGCATGCCAGCAGGCGCGCGGGCTGATCTCGCCATAGGTCAGGTTCTCCGACAGGCGCGAGGTCCCGTCCACGGACGGGATATCCCGAAGCTCACCATAGCGGGCGATACCCTCGTCGATGAAGTTGCCCAGCCGGTCCGCCGCGGCCTCTTCCCCCACGGTCAGGTGCGGGGCCAGCACCGCGGCGCCACGGTTCATCGCCGCGTCCATGCGCCAGTCGGTCAGTTGGTCCGAGCGTGGCCAGACGTCAGGCCCGCGCAGCGCCTTCACCCGTGGCAGCGGGCTGCCCGGATCATTGCCGCGCACGGCCCGCCAATATGGAGAATAGACCTTGTAGAACCCGCCGGTCTTGGTCTCGACCTCCCAGGGCTCGAACAGCAGATGGCCCGAGAAGCTGCGCGCCTCGATCCCGCGCGCCCTCAGCGCCCCCTTGATCTCCCCGTCCAGCTCGCGTGCTTCAGGGTCATAAAGTCGCGACCACCAGACTGCGCCCGCTCCGGTCTCGGCAACGAGCGCGTCCAGAACCTCCTGCGCCCTGCCCCGCCGAAAGACGAGCCGCGAGCCGATCCCCTCCAGCGTCTTGGAAAATTCCTCCAGCGCCCGACCCATCCGGAACTTCGGCGCCGCGCCCAGCGCCTCGACCGTTTCATCGTGAATGAAGACCGGGATCACCGGCCGCCCCGAGGCCGCCGCAGCGGACAGGCCCTGGTGATCGGACAGGCGCAGATCGCGCCGCAGCCAGAAAATCAACGGAGAGGTATCGGACATCACGGGAACCATTCACCAAGGCGACGCCAACTCGCGCCACAGCCCGGAGATAGCGCCCCTCGCCCGGCGTCAAGCCGGGCAAACAAAAGCAGACGCGGCCCCGAAGGGCCGCGCCATTTGGATTGCATCAATCGGGGTGGCCTATTCCGACCGCAGCCCCTTGAGGATCGCCCAGCACATCAAGAGCAGGACCAGCGTGAACGGCAGACCGG
The DNA here is from genome assembly GCA_014762635.1 of Paracoccaceae bacterium. GTDB lineage: Bacteria > Pseudomonadota > Alphaproteobacteria > Rhodobacterales > Rhodobacteraceae > JABURR01. The sequence continues at coordinate 406 of JABURR010000083.1, read as the reverse complement.
TCGAGATGACCATCGCCTGCAACGCGCCAAGCCCGCCGCCAATCAGAAGCACGATCGCGACCGCGCCCTCGAAGGTGCACCAGAACACCCGCTGCGGAACCGGGGCGTCGACCTTGCCGCCCGCCGTGATCGTGTCGATCACCAGCGAACCGGAGTCCGACGAGGTCACGAAGAACACGACGACGAGGATGATCCCGATGGTCGAGGTGACCGAGGCCATGGGCAGCCCTTCGAGCATCGCAAAGAGCGAAAGCTCCGGGCTGTAGCTGTCGATCACGTTCGACTTCACCGCGCTGCCTGCCGGATCGGCCAGGACCTGCTCGATCGCGGCACCACCGAAGACCGCCATCCACAGGATGCAGACGAGGCTCGGGATGATCAGCACGCAGGTCAGGAACTCGCGCAC
>JABURR010000042.1 GCA_014762635.1 Paracoccaceae bacterium | reverse complement strand
GGAGATGTTTATAAGAGACATCCTCTCGGGTGGGGAGCAACAGCAGCTTGCCATTGCCCGGGCAATGATCACGCGGCCGAAGCTTCTGTTGCTGGACGAACCGACCGAGGGCATCCAACCCAACATCATTCAGCAGATCGGTCGCGTGATCGCCTACCTGCGGGATCGCGGCGACATGGCCATCGTGCTGGTCGAGCAATACTTCAGCTTCGCCTACGAGATTGCCGACAGATTCTATGTTCTGGAACGCGGCGTGGTGAAGCTGAGCGGGCCAAAATCCGGTTTGGAGCGGGACAGGCTGATGGAAGCGATGTCGGTCTAGAGGACTTCGAAATTTCCCCTATACGGAACGCCGTTCTAAAATAACTGAAACTCGTTTTTCGCCGTTGTAAGAGTATCGCAGGTTTGGAAACCAGCGGCATCTCATGACGGACGTGTTCGACAAGCGGCGCGAGGACCCAAGGCTTCTGAAGGGAGAGGGGCGCTACCTGTCCGATTGCATCGGGCCGGAGGGGCGTTTCGCAGGTTTTCTGAGGTCGCCCTTGGCCTCGGGGCGGATTGTTACCCTGGACATTGCGGCGGCGCGGGAAATCCCCGGAGTCGCGGCGATTTTCACTGGGCAGGACTTGCGTGAGGCAGGCGTCGGGCCAATCGAGCATACGCCGATGTCCCGCGATGATGGCGGTGCGCCCGGCCAATTCCCGCAGCCGATCCTGTCAGAGGACGTGATCCGACACATCGGAGAGCCCATCGCCATCGTAGTCGCGGACACCGAGGCGGCGGTCGCTGATGCGATCGAGGCGATCGTGGTTGATTTTGACGCTGCCGAGCCCGTCTCTGGATTGGCCTTTTGCAAGCGGCTTGGCGACCGCGCGACGACCGACGGGATCATCGCGGCGGCCCCGCATGTCGCGCGTGTCCAGGTTGATCTGCCACGTGTCACCGCCATGGCGCTTGAGCCGCGCGGCGGGATCGCGCGAGTGGACGGGCAGGGGCGCCTTCACTACCGCTCCAGCACGCAGAACCCGTTTGCGATGCGGGCACAGCTTGCCGCGCAGCTCTTCTGGGGCGAAGGCGATATCCACGTTGTCGCGCAGGACGTGGGCGGATCTTTCGGGCTGAAGGGCTTCATGACGCGCGAGGATGCGGCGCTTTGCTGGGCGGCGCGGAAGCTCGGCGGTGAGATCGCCTGGCGCTCGACGCGATCCGAGGCGATGCTGGGCGATGCTCAGGGGCGCGGGGCACGGGCAAGCGTGACCGTGGCGCTGGATGAGGATCTTTCGATACTGGCGCTCGATGCGGATTTTGTGGTCGATGTGGGCGCCTATCCCAGCCGCCGGTCGCAGGGGGTTGCAAACAATATCAACGGGATGACAGGCGTTTATCATATTCCCTCGGTCTCTGTGGAAATTCGGGGCGAACTGAGCAACCGGGCGCCCCTGGCGCCGTTTCGCGGCAACGGGCGGCCCGAAGCGACCTATGCCATCGAGCGGGTGCTGGATGGGGCGGCTCGTCAGATCGGGGTCGATCCGGTGGAGTTGCGAGAGCGGAACCTAGTACATCCTTCGCAGATGCCTGCCACGACCGGCCTTGGTACTGTCATCGACTGCGGGGATTTCCCGGCGGTCATGGAAAAGGCGCTTGCTTTGGGCGCGGGTCGGGAGGCGCGTCGCGCAGAGGCCGAGGCGCGAGGGCGGCTGCATGGGTTCGGTCTCGCCAATTGCATCGAATCCGCGGGCGGCCCACTACGCCAGCCCAAGCCCGATTTCGCCCGTGTCACCATCGAGGGCGACGGGACGGTCATCCTCGCGCCCGGCGTCATGTCCGTGGGGCAGGGGCACGAGACCTCGCTCGCCCGGATGGTGGCTGAGAGACTGGAGATCGAGCCCGGAGCGATCCGTTATCACCAGGGCGACACCGAGGCGATCAGCTTCGGGCGCGGAAGTGGTGGGTCTTCGGGGTTGACCGTGGCGGGATCGGCCCTGTGGCAGGTTCTGGACGAGATACAGGACGAAGGGCGCAAGGCTGCGGCGCGCCAACTTGGTTGCGACGGGGCGGAACTTGCCTTCCGCGAAGGGGTGTTCCATCGCGAGGGGAGTAACGAAAACGTGACCCTTGCCGGTTTGGCCGCGGCGCAGCCCGAGGGGCGCTGGGTGGTGGAGCGCGGTTTCACGCCCGATGCGGCCACTTTCCCAAATGGGACCCATATCTGCGAGGTCGAGATCGACCCCGAGACCGGAAAGGTCGAGATCACCCGCTATTTTGCGGTCGAGGATGTGGGGCGCGTGCTCAGTCCCCGACTCGTGGATGGGCAGTTGCACGGCGGGATCGCGCAGGGCCTGTCGCTGGGCTTGGGAGAGCGCATGGAATTCGACGAGAGTGGCCAGATCCTCAGTGGCACCCTGATGGATTACGCGGTTGTCCGCGCGTCCGATCTGCCAGCTTTCCAGCTTGCGAGTTTCGAGGTGCCCACGCAGATGAACCCCCTCGGGGTGAAGGGCGTGGGCGAGGCGGGGGCCGTGGGGGCCACGGCGGCGCTCGCCTCGGCGGTGACGGATGCGCTGCACCGGGTCGGGGTGAGCGATTTCGAACTGCCAGCGACGCCGGACCGCGTCTGGGCCGCGCTGGCCAAGGCGCGTGTGGGGTAGGCCGTGGAATCCGAGACACCTCAGAACCTGGCCCTGCTGGGGCAGGTCCTAGCCCTCATGTCGGCGGCCTCCTTTGCTTTCGCAAACAACTTCATCTCGCGGACCTCCCGGTCTGGGGGCGACAAGGGGGTGATGTTCTCGGTCCTGGTGACCATGGGGATCTCGGCGGTTCTCTGGCTATTGCTTGAGGCGGGACGCACCCAGGCCGAGTTGAGCGTCGACGGACTTTTGATGTTCGCTTTCGCGGGGCTTGCGGCGATGGTCTTTGGCCGAACGCTGGTCTTCGAGTCGATCCGGAGATTGGGTGTTACCCGGTCCACGGCGGTTAAACGTCTGAATCCGTTCTTCTCAGCCCTGCTGGCGGCGCTTCTGCTGGCCGAACCCATCACGCGTTTCGATGGGTGGGGGATGGTAGCCATCGCGCTGGCCTTCGCGCTGCTGATCCGTGAGAGTGTGCGGCAAAAGGGGAAACTGGCGGTGGAGGCGCCGCCGCCGGTCGCCTATTTGTTCGGCGTATTTGGTGCGCTGGCCTATGCCTCGGCCTATATCGCGCGGAAGGCCGGGCTGGAGGTCATGCCGTCACCGGCCTTTGGCACCTTCTTCAGTGCCTCGGTCGGGTTCACGGTCTTCGCCGCGTTGGCGGTTGTGTCACCCCGGCACCGGAGCAATTTCCGGGGTATGTTCCGCCATCTGGACAAATGGATCGTCGCTGCGGCGGTGATGGTCTCTTTCGGGCAGATCTTCCTGTTTGCCGCGCTGGCCTACGAGAGGGTGACCACCGTGGTGATGATCGCATCGCTGGAGATCTTCATCTCGATCCTCCTGTCCGTCTTCCTGTTCCGCAGCGAACGCCTGCCAAGCCCTGCCGTGGCGCTTGCTGCGATTCTGGCGATGGCTGGTGTTGGTCTGGTTGCGGTCAACTAGAGGGCTAGCCAGGCCTGATTGCCCCTTGGTGCTCTGCAAATCGTTCCGCTATTCGGACCGGTGTCCCATTGACGGGGAACGGGCGCGAGATTTAGGCTGACCATGACGAACAGGACTGGACGCCGGTGTCTAGGGAGGAAACCGCCGCGTGCTGATCATAAACAATGATCTCGTGACGCGTATGCTCACGATGGAGGAGTGCATCGTGGCGCAGGAACGCGCCTTCGTAGCGCTGCCCAGTGGCAGGTCCATCCATCGTCCCCGGGTCGATATGTACGTTCCGTGCCAGCGCGATGATGGCTATTTTCGCTGGGGCACCATGGAAGGGGCTAATGACGGGTTCTTCGCGATCCGCATGAAGTCCGACATCATCCATTGGCCAAAGGCCCCGGATGGAAGCTGGACCGAAGAAAAATACTGCATGGAGCCCGGCACCTATTGCGGGCTGATCCTGTTGATCTCGACCGAGACGGGCGAACCGCTGGCCTTCATCAACGACGGGGCGCTGCAGCACATGCGCGTCGGCGCAGGCGCGGCGCTGGGTGTGAAGCATCTCTCGCGCGCAGAAAGCGAGACGGTGGGCATGATCGGTTCGGGCGGCATGGCGCGGACCTTTCTGGAGGCGTTCGCCAAGGTGCGCCCGATCAAGCGCTGCAAGGTCTATTCCCCGACGAAGGCCAACCGAGAGTCCTATGCGGCGGAAATGTCCGCCAAGCTGGGGATCGAGGTCACCGCCGTCGACAGCGCCGAAGAAGCGGTGCGTGATTGTGATATTCTCAGTTCTTGCACCGACTCGATGGAACCCGTCTATGATGCGTCATGGATCAAGCCGGGGATGCATGTGACCAATCTGGGCCGCAGGGAGATGCCGGAAGACGCGACCGGGATTTTTGACGTGGTGATCCGGCAGGGCACCGCGGGGCTGCAGATGAAGCAGACCAAGCGGTTCCAGGCCGAGAGGGGCCATTCTCCGGCTGCGTTCATCGGCGGCACCGAGGAGGAGATGGCCCGGATCCCGGCCCCGAACCCGCGTCCCGGCTTTGGCGGAGACGACCCGGAGTTCCAGGATCGCGGCAAGGGCGGCGACAAGCCGGATTTCGCGGCGCTGGTCGCGGGCCAGGCCAAGGGGCGCACCCGGCCCGAAGAGATCACGTTTTATCGGAATGTGGGCAATCAGGGCCTACAATTCTCGGCGATCGGGCAGATCGTCTATCGCAAGGCTCTCGCGTCCGGAGAGGCGCGGGAAATACCGACGGAGTGGTTCCTGCAGGACATCCGTGACTAACCCGGGGAACCCCGGGACAACAAAAGGGAGGAAGACTATGAGACGTACGTTTCTGAAAGGGCTGGCAGCTTCTGTCGTGGCCGGGGCGAGCCTGTCCGCGGGCAGCATGGCCTTCGCGCAGGACGCGGCGGCGTTCTACAAGGACAACGTGATCAAGTGGATTGTGCCGTACAAGCCCGGCGGTGGCTATGACGAGTACAGCCGTCTGCTGGCGCCCTACATGGAAAAATACACCGGCGCGCGCGTGGACATCGTGAACATGCCCGGCTCCGGGGGGATGAAGGGCGCGGTGGAGATATTCAATTCGCCCGCCGATGGCCTGAATATCGGTATCATCAACGGGTCGGCCATGGTCACCAACGAACTGGCCGAGATCGAGGGCGCCAACTACAAGGTCGCCGACTACAACTATCTTGGCCGTATCGTGGCCGATGCGCGCGTCATGGTCGTGGCCGCGAACAGCGGCATCGACAGCTACGAAGACCTGATGAGCGATGGCGAGACCGCCGTGATCGGGGCAACGGGCCTTGGCGGCTCCACCTACGTGGACGCGGTCATCGTGGGTGATGTCTTTGGCATGGATCAGAACGTGGTGCACGGCTTCAACTCGTCGGGCGATATCCGTACCGCCATGCTGCGTGGCGACGTGGACGGCATGTGGGGATCCCTGGGCTCTGCCATGAAGGGTATCGAGTCGGGTGATCACCAGGTGATCCTGCATGGTGAGCGTGAAGCCACCGGCGTTCTGGAAGGTATCCCGAGCGTGTTCGATATCGCGGCACAGTCCGACGATCCTGCGGGCAATGCCAAGATCCTCACGTCCTGGGAAGGCCTCTCGGCTGTTGGTCGCCCTGTCGCGGCGCCTCCGGGTGTGCCGGCCGATCGCCTGGCATTCCTGCGCGATGCTTTTGCCAAGGCGATAAACGATCCGGAACTGGTTGCCAAGGCGGAAGAATCCGGCCGTGATCTCTCGTTCGCCGATGGTGCGCGGACCGGTGAGATTGCCAAGGCAGCAACGGATCTGGATGACGCCACGCGCAAGCTGTTCGTGGCGGCGATCCGCGGCGAGCTCTGAGCCTGACGCGAGGCGTGCAAACCTTGGCCCCCGCTGCACGTTGGCGGGGGCCGCTTTCAAACACCCTCATGAGAAGAGGTGAGACATGACCGTTATTGAAGGCATGATGAGCGGATTTCTCCAGTCCGTCAGCCTGACCGTGCTGCCCTATCTGGTTGTCGGGGCCCTGTTCGGGCTGATCATTGGCGTGATCCCGGGCCTGTCCGGGCATTTCGCCATGGCGATGGCGGTGACCTTTCTCTACACCATGGAGCCCAGCGCGGGCATTGCCTTCATCCTCGGCGCCCATGCGACCGTGGCGCAGGGAGGCGGTTTGACGGCAATCCTGTTTTCAACGCCGGGAACAGGGCAGAACGCGGCGACATTGCTCGATGGTCCGCCCATGCGCGACAAGGGCGAGGCGGGGATCGCGGTCGGTGCGGCCATGGCGTCCTGTTTCCTTGGCGCCACCTTCGGCGCGGTCGTTCTGGGCCTTCTGATCCCGGTGCTGCGCGAGGTGGTTCTGTTCTTCGGTCCGCCCGAGGTCTTCGTCCTGGCCTTCCTGGCACTGACCTTCGTCGCTGTGCTCGGCAAGGAGGACATGACCCGCAGCCTGATCGCGGCGCTTCTCGGGCTGCTGCTGGCGATGATCGGCGTGGACAACGTCACCAACACGCACCGTTTCACCATGGGCTCCGACCGCTTGGCGGATGGGCTGTCCTTGGTGCCGGTGATCCTCGGCCTTTTCGCCGTGGCCGAGATGATTGATCTTTACAGGCGCGGCGGGGCGCTCGCCCGCTACACGCCGGAGGCGCTTTCGGCTGGTGACACCCAGCGGCAGATCTTCAAGGGGATCGGGCTTGCCTTCAAGCACTGGTGGCTGGTGATGCGCTGCTCGGCCATCGGAACGACCATGGGCTTGATTCCGGGGCTCGGCTCGGCACCCGCCGCCTTCGTGGCATATGGGCACGCCAAGCAGACCTCCAAGACCAAGGAGACATTTGGTCAGGGCAACGTCGAGGGTGTGATCGCCCCCGAGGCCTCGAACGACGCGGTCGAGGGCGGTGCGCTGGCCTCGACCATCGCCTTCGGCATCCCTGGCTCCTCTTCGATGGCGATCCTGCTGTCGGGCCTTTTCATCCTGGGTCTCGAAACCGGGCCGCGGATGCTCAACGACAACGTGGACATCATCTTCATCATGATCTTCACGATCATCCTGGGGAACCTGATCGGCACTATCGTCGGCATGTTCCTGGTGAACCCGCTGAGCCGGGCGACATCGATCCGGGCCGAGATCATGGTGCCGGTGCTGATGGCGGTGATCGTGACCGGTGCGTTTGCGGGCAACGCCTCGGTCTTCGATATCGGCGTGGCCATCTTTTTCGGGATTTTCGGCTACCTGATGAAAATCCTGAACTACAGCCGCGCGGCGCTGCTTATCGGCTTCGTGCTGGGTTTTGCAGTCGAGAAAAACCTTTATCTGGCCCTGCTGCTTGACGGGCCGTATTTCGTGTTCCAGCCGATCCCGCTGGTGCTGATGACCATCACGGCGATTTTCCTCATCGCCAACGTCTGGTCGATCTATCGCGACCGTCGCAGGAAGGTTTGACCCATGACCGATAACCCGAACCTCATGCCGCAAGCCGAAGAGGCCGAGAACCGCGAAGAGGCCGAGGCGAAGCTTGCCAATATGCTGACGCTCGAGATCGTGTTCCTCGCCGTCGTTGGCCTCGTCGTGATCGCGGCCTTTTTCGAAGCGCTGAGCTACCAATTGGTTTCCTCGCGCACGCCCTTCGTCATCATGGTGCCGCTGTTCCTGTTGATCGTCATCCACGCTCGGCGGCTCTTCAAGGTTCGGCAATATGCGGACTTTGGCCACCGGTTACGGATGGCGCTCAGGGGCGAAGTACCGGGGGTGAACAAGGTCGCCGCGATGTCGGGCTGGATGGCCGGTTTGCTCGTGCTGATCATGGCGCTTGGCCATTATGCCGGCCTTCTGATCTTCTCGTTCTTCCTGATGTGGCGTGCCGGAGAGCGGTTCAAGCTGGCGGCAACGGTTGCCGTGGTCTCCACGGTAATGATATTCGTCGTGTTCGAATTCGGCTTTGATGTGGAGCTTTACCGGGGTCTGCTTTTCAGATATTTCGCGGGCTACCGGGATTTCTGAAAGGCGTCAGGGGAGAGTCGCCTTTCCAGAGCGCGGGCCTTCGGGTCCGCGCTTTGTTTTTCAGGCCGCGCCCCTGGTATTGCGCTTTACGGCCGTCTCGCGGCCTTGGCGCGGGTCGATATGCACATCCACCAGGAATGGCCGCCCTGCGCGGACTTCGGCCACGGCCTCGGCCAGTGCTGCGGCCAATTCCTCCTCGGTGCTGACCGGGCCGATCCCGCCGACGCCCTGCGCCCTTGCCAGCGCGGCGATGTCGGGCGCTGGATTGTCGAGTCGCTGGCCCACCCAGGCATTCGCCGGGTTCCGGCCCCGCCGGATCGCGACGTTTTCCTGGTGCAGCTCGTCGTTGAAGTAGCTTCGGTTGTTTGCGATGAGGAACAGCGCCGGGATTTGGTACTTGGCGGCGGTCCAGAGCGCGTTGACGCTCATCAGCGTATCGCCATCGCCCAGCGACCCCACGACGATCCGCCCGCTGTCGCGCAACGCCAGCGCAGCGCCGATGGTAAGACCCGGCCCGCTGCCGATGCCGCCACCGCCATCCTTGCCGAGGTAGTCCAGCGGATGCCTATGCGGCCAGAGGTCCACGGGCCAGCTTCGTGCCAGCCCCGCGAAGGTCACCGGCGTATCGCCCACGGCGGCCTTCAGCGCCCGGGCTACGTCGCGATTGGTGAGCGCCTCGCCGGAACCCTCCTTTGGCGCGGGCACCGGAGGGATTTCAGCCGTCTTGGCGGCTCCTTCGGGCAGCGCGTTCAGGATCGCGAGGCAGGCGGCGTCCGCATCACAGAGCATTTCCACGTCGATCGGCGGCAGACCGAAATGCTCCTGGTTCCAGCCGCTGTGCAGGTGGCTGTCGAGGCTTGCGTGGATGATCCGCGCTTCGACGGGGCTATCCCCGAAAGCCTGTTTCAACGCGCCGCCCAGATCGATCCAGCCAAGGCTGAGGATCGCGTCGGCCCTTTCCAGCACCGCGCGCGCGGTGGGGGAGAGCTTGTTGAACGGCGGGCCCGCGTGGTTGGGATGATCAGTGGGCACCATGGCCCCGGCCTTGAGGTCCGACAGCATCGCCGCGCCCAGCCGCTCGGACAGGGCGAGGCGCAGGGCCATGGCCTCTTCGGTGCGGGCGCCACGGCCGAACAGGATCACCGGGTTCTTCGCCTTGGCAAGGATATCGGCCGCCCGTACGACGCTCGCACTATCCGGCACGGCGGCCGGTGGCGGGGCGAAACGGGCCGGGTCGGGCAGGGCGATCGGCGCCTCAAGCGGGGCCTCCTGATCGCTGGCGTCGAGGTTGATATAGACCGGGGCCTGGGGGGCTGACATGGTCATCTTCCAGCCGCGCAGCATCGCCTCCACCGTGGCAGCGGTCGAGGCAGGCTGATCGTCCCATTTCAGGAAATTCCGGACCAGCGACGCCTGGTCCTGCGTCGTGTGGAGCCAGTCGATCCACGGTCGCCGCTCGGTCGCGTCCATGGGCCCGGTGGCCCCAAGGATCATCATCGGCGCCCGGTCCGCGAAGGCGTTGAAGATCGCCATGGTCCCGTGCATCAGCCCGACGTTGGAATGCAGCGCCACCGCGATGGCGCGGCCCGTGGCCTTGGCATAGCCATGGGCGATGGCGACCGCGTGTTCCTCGTGCAGGCAAAGCAGCATTTCGGGCCGCTCGTTGCCCAAGTGATTCACGAGGCTGTCGTGAAAGCCGCGATAGCTCGCCCCCGGGGTCAGAGCGATATAGGGGATGCCAAGCTGCCTGAGCATCGCTGCCGGGACGTCCGAGCCCCAGGACATGGTTTCGTCGTACGGCCCCTCGACAGGTTCCGCTTTTCGCCGATCGGGATCCTTGGCCATGCGCGTCTCTCCCCGTTTGTTTTCTTATATGGAACGGCGTTTGAAACTTATTTCCCCCGCTCGCCCCCTGTCAAAAGCTGTCCCCGCCCAGAGCCTCGCGAAATGACGACCGTTCCTTCATGCGAAACGCCATTCCATTTGCATTGACCTTTCCGCGTCGAGAAGGCACAGTCGGCCCCGGTTGGGCTTTGGGAGGAGTTCGGCGATGCCGCACGACATGGATGGCGCGGTGCACTGGCACGAACCGGTGCGTGGCGAACGGGCAGGCTTCGGAAAATTCGGTCAGCCGCAGATGGACTACGACCGGTTCATGGAGGAAGAGGGGATCCCCGTCTTCCGTGATGTCGGGATATCCAAGGTCCAGAACTTGCCGCTTGCGCCCTGGCCCCGGATGGGCGGGCGCGGCTCCTATATCCAGCTGCACGGTACCGAGGGGAAATGGGGCAACTACGTTGTCGAAGTGCCCGCCGCCGGGGCGCTCAACGTCGAAAAGCACATCTACGAAGAGATCTACCTGGTGGTGGAGGGGCGTGGCTCGACCGAGGTCTGGCTGGAAGAGGGCGGCCCGAAGCACGTGTTCGAATGGCAAACCGGCTCGCTCTTTTCGATTCCGGTCAATGCCTATCACCGCATCGTCAACGCCACGAATTCTCCGGCTCTTTTGCTGGGCGGTACCACCGCGCCGAACCTGATGAACCTGGTGGGAGACAAGAAGTTCATTTTCGACTGCCCCTATCAGTTTACCAGCCGGTTCTCGGGAGAGCAGGACTTCTACAAACCCAACGAAGAGCTTGAGCCCGACCCGATCCGCGGCCTTGCCATGCGGCGCACGAACCTGGTGCCGGACGTGATGAATTGCGAGCTGCCGCTGGATAACCGCCGCTCACCGGGCTACCGGCGGGTGGAGCCCTTCATGACCGGCAACAAGTTCTACCTCTGGATCGGCCAGCACGAGACCGGGCGCTATTCCAAGGCCCATGCCCATACCTCGGCGGCGGTGCTCGTCTGCGTGAAGGGCAAGGGCTACACCTACACCTGGCCCGAGGAATGCGGCGTGAACCCGTGGAAGGACGGCCATGCAGACAAGGTGAAACGGGTGGATTACGAACCGGTGGGCCTTGTCAGCGCCGCGCCGGGCGGGGCGCGCTGGTATCATCAGCATTTCAACACCTCGAACGAGCCGTTCCGCCTCAGCGCCTGGTTCGGGCCGAACCATCCCAGCCTCGTGACCGGCCTGCCGCCGGGCGAGAAGCAGATCGACTATACCGCCATGGACGTGACCGAAGGCGGCACCTCGATTCCCTACTGGATGGAAGACCCGCATATCCGGGCCGAGTTCGAGGCCCATATCGCGAAGTCCGGTGGCAAGAGCCGCATGGACCCCGCGCTCTACGAGAAGCCTGCGGACAAATGAACCAGTTCTCCGCCTTCCACGATGAAAGCGATCCGGGCGGGCGCGTCTTCTTTTCGGGCGCGTCGCGGAGCCTCATCGAGGAAGACGAGATCGAGCTTAAGAGCGTGGGCGTCGATATCGGCTCGTCCACCTCGCACCTGCTGTTTTCGACCATCGTGCTGGAGCGGATGGACACGCGCTACGTGGTGGCCGAACGGCGGGTGGAGTTCGAATCCGAGATCCTGCTGACCCCCTATGCGACCGAGAACACCATCGATGCCGAGGCGCTTGGCGTTTTCATCGAGCAGCAATACCGGGCGGCGGGTCTTCAGCCGGACGAGATCGACACCGGGGCGTTGATCCTGACCGGGGTCGCGGCGCGGCGCAGTAATGCGCGTGCGATTGGGGAGCTCTTCGCCGCCGAGGCCGGGAAATTCGTGGCCGTCAGCGCGGGCGACGCCCTGGAGACCCTGATGGCGGCGCATGGCTCCGGCGCGGCGGCCTTGTCTGCCGCGCATGGCCCGGTTCTCAACATCGACATCGGCGGCGGTACCACGAAGATCGCGCTATGCGAAGATGGTGAGGTCAAGGCCCGCACCGCCATGGATGTGGGTGCGCGGCTGGTCGCCTTTGACGAGGCAGGGCGTATCGCGCGGCTGGAGCCTTTCGGCGCGCGGCACCTTCAGGATGCGGGTCTGTCGAAATCGGTGGGTGACCCGTTGTCGCCAGACGAGCGTTCGCCGGTCGCCGGAGTGATGGCGGACCGACTTCTGGCGGTGCTGGAGGGGCAGGGTGAAGAGGACTTCCTGCGACTGCCGCCGCTCGATCTGTCGGGGGCCCGGCCTGCCGTGGTATTCTCTGGCGGGGTCTCGGAATTCATCGGTCGGCCGGGCGCGGTTTCGGGCGATCTTGGACCCGAACTCGCGGCTGCGGTGGAGGCGCGCCTGCGCGACTGGGCCCGCGCGATCCTGCCCGCGCGGCAGGGGATCCGGGCCACCGTGGTGGGCGCCTCGCAATACACGGTGCAGGTCAGCGGCTCGACCATCTTCCTCGATCCCGCCGACGCGCTACCGCTGCGCAATATCGCGGTAATCGCCCCGGAGATCGACCTTGGTGACGAGATCTACACAGGCGAGGTGAGGCATGCGGTGGAGGAAGCGCTTTCGCGCATGGACCTGTCGGAAGGCGCACGGCCGGTCGCCGTGGCGCTGCCGTGGCAGGGCTCGGCCAGCTACGCGCGATTGTCTGCGCTGGCCTCGGGGCTGGTGAGTGGGCTGCACCCGGTGCTGGAGCAGGGACACCCGTTGGTCCTCGTGGTGGACGGGGATATCGGTGGCCTTCTGGGCATGCAGTGCCGGACCGAGGAAAACGTGCCCGGCGCCATCGTTTCCATTGACGGAATCGCCCTGTCCGAGTTCGACTTCATCGATATCGGCGAAGTGATCAGGGCCACGGGCGCAACCCCCGTGGTGGTGAAATCCCTTCTCTTTCCAACGGCGTGAGTGTGATGTCAGACCAGACCGAAGTGCCGAAAAAGATCCGCTCCATCTGGCCGCCGCTGATCGTCATGGCGGTGGCGATCGGTTATGCGATCTGGGCGCAGGATTACAGCAAGGGACCGCGCCTGATGCCGACGCTTGTGGGTGTGGCAACGGCGGTGCTGGCGCTTCTGGACCTGGTGTCGAGGCTCGAAACGCGGGTCTCGCCGATCCTGCGTCTGACGCTGGGGGCCGACTTCCGCAACCGCGAGATGTCGCACGATCCGGCCTTCCGGTCCGAACTGGCGATGACCGGCTGGATGATCGGATGCATCCTTTCGATGCTGATGATCGGGATCCTTCCCACCGTGCCGCTGTTCATTTCCGGTTACATGCGGTTCTGGGGCAAGCAGAGCTGGCAATCGTCGATCCTGACCGCTCTGGCGGTGCTGGGTTTTGTCGTCGTGGTGTTCGAAGTTCTGCTCGACTACGCGCTCTATCGCGGGGTGCTGTTCGACCCGAAGGGCTTCGGCGCGTGGTAGGGCGCGGGCTACATAGCACGCAGGCGCTGCGCGGCCTCGGCCGCGGTGCACAGGCCCGCGTATTTGGCCTGAAGATCGAAAAGCGACATGGCGTGGCTGGCCTCGAACCGGTCGAAGACGGCATCTGCGACAAGGATCGCGGGGATGTCGTGGTTGAAGGCGTCGACCGCGCTGGCCCGGACGCAGCCCGAGGTGGTGCCGCCCGTCAGGATCACCCCGTCGCAGCCCATGTCCGACAGTTTCTCGACCAGCCCGGTGCCCCAGAAGGCGCTCGGCTTGGATTTGCCGGTGATCAGGTCGCCGGGTCGTGGCGCCAGGGGGGCGACGATCTCGTTGCCTTCGGGCCGATCCTCGTTCGCGCGGGCGTTCATGGCGCGGCGTTTGGCCAGGCGGGCCTCGCTGCGCCGAGTGTAGATCACGGGCCGTTCCGCGGCGCGGGCCGCTGCGATAACCGTCGCGATCTTTGGAACCGCCGTCCAGGCGCGCGGCCCGCAGGCGGTGCGGGTCTGGCGGGCGGCTTCGGCGGCGCTGGCGCCTTCGGGGCCGCAGAAGTCCAGCGTCACATCGATCACCAGAAGCGCCGGACGCGCGGGCCATCCCGGACCGGCGCCATAGCCGGTGATCTCGTAAATCTCACGATCGGAGGCGGACAGGTGGCTGTCCCAAGGTTCGGCCATGATGCGTCTCCCGTTTTTCACTTGGGGCAGCTGGCCCCATACAACTGGATAATAACAAGAAATCGCGCCCTGTCTCGGGACGCGATCATAACCCAAGAGAGAGGAGACTCCGAATGCCCAATCCATTGACCCACGGCCTAGCCGTCGCAGCGGCGGCCCTGCTGGCCACGACCGGCGCCGCGCTGGCCGACTGGCCCGAGAAACCCATCACCTTCGTGGTGCCCTACAGCCCCGGCGGCGGCTTTGATAGCTATGTCCGCGCCGTAGCGCCGGAAATGGAGAAGATCCTCGGCGCCGAAGTCGTCGTGGAGAACATCCCCGGCGCGGGCGGCCAGAAAGGTGCCGCGACCGTCTACCGGGCCGATCCCGATGGCTACACCATCGGCATCTGGAACGTGCCGGGCCTGACCGTGCCGCAGCTTCTAGGCAAGTCCTCGGGCTATGACCTGACGGACGTGACCTGGATCGGCAACCTCGCTACATCGAAATACGCGCTGGCCGTGCAGGCCGACAGCGAGTTCGACAGCCTCGAGGCACTCTGCAGCCAGGGAGAGCCGTTCAAGCACTCCGACACCGGCCCGGCCTCGACCTCGTCGGTGACGGCGCGGATCTCCATGAGCCTGATCGACTGCCCGATCATGAACGTGACTGGCTACAAGGGGTCGACAGATACCATCGTCGGCCTGATGCGGGGCGAGGTGGATGCGACGATCAAGCCGATCGCTTCGCTTCTGAAGTACCAGAAATCGGGTGACGTCAAGATCCTGATGACCTTCGAAAATGAGCGCACCCTGGCGGATGTGCCAACCTCGACCGAACTTGGCTATACCGACTTCGCCAATTTCGACCTCCGCCGGATCGTGGGCGGCCCTCCGGGCATCCCGGCCGACATCCAGGCCAAGCTGTCCGAGGCGCTGATCGGAGCCGCCAATTCGGCCGCTGTCCAGGAATGGTCCGCCAGTTCGAACCGTCCGCTCGACCCGGTTGGCGCAGACGAGGCTTCGGCGATCATGTCGAACCTCATGGAGTTCTATACCCAGTACAAGGACGTGCTGGAGTAATCAGACGAAAATCAACCAACCGGAGCGGTTCGCCGCTCCGGTTCCAGTTTCTGGCGGTGTTTCATGGGCTTCGATGTCCTTATTGATGCGGTTATGACGGTCTTTTCCAGTGGCTCGGCGATCTATGTACTGCTGGGCGTGCTGCTTGGCCTCTGTTTCGGGGTGATCCCGGGGCTTGGGGGAACGACGGCGCTTGCGCTGCTGATCCCGGTCACGTTTTCCATGGACTCACTCGATGCGATGTACCTCGCAGGCGGGGTGATGGGGGCGACCTCTTTCGGGGGCTCGATCACGGCGATCCTACTCAATACGCCCGGCACCGCGCCCAATGCAGCCACGACATTCGATGGCTACCCGCTGGCCCAGCAGGGAAAGGCGGGGATGGCGATCGGTGCGTCTGCCACGGCCTCGGCCCTTGGTGGCCTGATTGGCCTTTTCACGCTGCTTCTGGTGATCCCGGTGGCGCGCGAGCTGGTGCTGGCCTTCGGGCCGGCGGAGTTCTTTTTGCTGACGCTTCTGGGCCTCGTGGCCATTGCTGTTTCGGCACGTGGGAAACTGCTGCGCGGCCTGATCGCGGGGGGCTTCGGCTTGATGCTGGCTTTCGTGGGGTCCGACACGGTTTCGGGCGAGATCCGCTTTTCGCTTGATACGGACTACCTGTGGGATGGCATTCCGCTGGTGCCAACGCTGACGGGTATGTTTGCGCTGAGCCAGATGATCGAACTGGGCCTCAAGGGCGGATCGGTCGCGGGGGTAGCCAAAGAGGCGAAACAGCGGATCTCGGGCATCGGCGAGGGCATCAAGTCGGTCTTCGTTCATTGGACCGTTCTTCTGCGCGGCTCGGCCATCGGCACGGTGATCGGGGCGATCCCGGGGCTGGGCGGCACGGTTGCCTCGTTCATTGCTTATACCTCGACCGTTCAATCCTCGAAGAACCCTGAGAGTTTCGGCAAGGGGAACATCGTGGGCGTGATCGCGCCGGAAAGCGCGAATAACGCCAAGGATGGCGGCTCGCTTGTGCCGACGGTTGCCTTCGGCATCCCGGGCAGCGCCGAGACGGCGCTGTTTCTGGGGATACTGGTATTGCACGGGATCGACCCCGGCCCGTCGATCCTGCTCAACAACGAGCGCGAGGTCTACGGCCTGATCGTGGCGCTGACCCTGTCGGCTGTCGGGGCATCGGTCATCGGGCTGATCTTCGCGCGCTGGCTGGTGTTGATCACCTATGTCAACGTGCACGTGCTGGTGCCGGTGGTCGTCGCCGTGTCGCTGACCGGGGTCTACGTTCTGGACGGCAAACCCGGCGACGTGGTTCTGGCGATGATCATGGGGGTGCTTGGCTACCTGATGATCCGGTTCGACTATCCACGCCTGACACTTGTGATCGCGCTGGTGCTGGGCGAAACCGCGGAGCGGTCGTTCCACCAGACGCGGATGATCTCGGACAACGAGATGCTGGCCTTCATGGCGGGGCGGCCGCAGTCCGTCATCCTGATCCTGCTCATCGTGCTGACCCTCCTGCTGCCCAGCCTGCGCCGGGTGAAGTGGCGTCGGGGCGGAGAGGCCTGAAATGAAAACCCGCGCCGGTGGGCGCGGGGTTTCGGGGCGAAAAGTCCGACGGAATTCCGATAAAAGTCCGATAGTATTCCGATAGTATTCCGATTTAGTCTGCCGGGGCCTCGATCACCACGGCGGTGTCATGCGGAACCACCTTGTAGGTCTTGAGCTTGAGGATGCAGGGCGGGGCGACGACCTCGCCATTGCGGATGTCGAACTTGCCCTGGTGGAAGTCGCACTCGATCTCGTAGCCGTCCAGATACCCCTCGGAAAGCTCCCCGGGGCCGTGGGTGCACATGTTGTCGGTGACGTAGAATCTGCCGCCCACGTGGTAGACTGCAAGTTCCAGATCGCCGGTTTCCACCTTGATTGCTTCACCCTCGGCAATATCGCTTTGAGCGCAGAGCTCGATCAGGTTCTGGGTCTCGGACATGAGTTTCCTCGTGATTGTGAGTCATCGACTTTTTATCGGAACGGCGTTCCGTATGCAAGAAATAGGGCCAGCTTTTTTGCGTCTCCTGCTCCGGTATTTCGACGTCCCTCTTTCTGCGTTGATCGTGGAAAATAACATCGTTTCATTGGCTTAGATGGGATATTTAGCGTCTACTTTCCCGTCGGCAAGCTCAGGTTCCGCATAGAAGAAAGTTGTTCGAAATTTCATCCCGCGCTAAAACATCCCTCAAGAGAGGAGAGCCTGCCATGGACAAGAAGACCGACAGCGCGCCCGCGGAAGAGGCAACCAACGAGGCCGAGCCGCAGGGTTACTACCACAGCCAGAAGAACCGGATTTTCGTCCGCAGCATCGAGGGCGAATACAACCTCACCAAGGAGCTGGAGCGCCTGCGTTCCATGCCTCGCGTTCGGAAGGCAAAAGAGATCAAGTTCGTCGACGGGCCGCAGGCCTATTCGCGCCACTACGTGGAGCCCAAGGACGGGATTTCGCAGCTTTTCCATCTTCACCTGGAAGAATACGGCCCCGGTGGCAAAAGCCAGAAGCATGGCCATGTGAACGAGGCGGCCTTCTACATCCTCGACGGGGAAGGCTATGAAATCCATGACGAAAAACGCTACGACTGGAAAGCCGGCGACGTGGCGATCGTGCACAACAACTGCGTGCACCAACATTTCAACGCATCCGACACCAAGCCAGCGCGCGCCCTGGTTCTGAAAACGAAACCGATGTTCGTCTTCATGAACATGCTGTTTCAGAAGACCGTGGAGCCGCGCTCGACCGTGCCTGCGCCCGGCGGTGAGGGCTTCGAGGTGCGCGAGGAGGAAGAAGACCACAATCATCCCGAGGGAGGGTACTGACCATGGCCTGGGGTGAAACGAACGCCTGGATCGACGGAACCGATAACATGCCGCTCTACCAGGATCTTCTGGAAGATGCGGCCGAGCGCCCGGCGCGGGATGCCAAGCGCAAGAAAGTGGTGCATCCCCATGAAATGCCGTGGGAAATGTCGCGGCAGGGGCTGCTCAAGCATCTCATCAACGAGAGCATGAACACCCGGATGGAAACGGTCGACGCCTATATGCAGATCGTCCCGCCGGGCTCGAAATCGGGCAAGCATCGCCACCTAGCCGAGGAGTGCCTCTACGTGGTCGAAGGCCGCGGCTATGACCTGCACCAGGATTGCGACGTGGAGATAACCGACGAGTATTTCTGGAAGCCGCAAGACAAGGTCTCGAAGTGGGAATACGAGGCGGGCGACGTGATCTACGTGCCTCCGAACACGATTCACCAGCATTTCAACGCCGATCCGGACCGGCCGCTGCGGCTGATCTCGGTGATCAACCGGATCTTCAAGCAATGTGGCTTGAACGATCTGGAGCAGATCGAGAACGCGCCGGAATACGATCCGAACGTGACGCTCACGCCCGAACTCGTGCGGGAATACCTGCGCAAGAAGGGCTGATACTGTTCCGGGGCGGGTGATCGCCCCGGGTTTGCCACCAGACGGGTACCATAGATGTTCGGAGCGTTGCTCGCCTTCGCCTCGGCCGCATTCTTCGGCCTGAACAATGCCACGGTGCGGCGTGGCGTGCTGAAATCCACGGTGCTTCAGGGCATGGCGATCACCGTGCCTCTGGGGGTGCCGCTTTTCGTAGGGTTCGCGCTTGCCATGGGCGGGTTCGAGGCGATGGCGGATTGGCCGGTCTCGACCTTCGGGTGGATGACGGCGGCGGGGATCGTCCATTTCGTGATCGGGCGGTACGGGAACTACCGGGCGACGCAGACTCTGGGGGCGACGCTTTCGACCCCGGTGCAGCAACTCAGCATCCTGATCGCGCTGGTGCTGGGGTTCATCTTCCTGGATGAGACCGTGAACCTGGTGAACGTCCTGGGCATCCTGCTGGTGGTCTTCGGGCCAATGATGCTGGTCCGGCGGCGCAAGGCCGCCACGCAGGCGGGCAAGGCCAAGGGGTTCGAGCCAGATTATCTGTCGGGGACGTTCTGGGGCGCGGTTTGTGCGTTCGGCTACGGCACCAGCCCCTTGCTGATCGCGGTGGGTCTTGGGGCCGAGGGCGATCTGGCCGACAGCGTCGCGGGTGTGCTGGTGTCCTACGTTGCAGCGTCGGTGGTGGTGGCCGTGCTTGTGCTGATGGCGGGCGGGCGCAGCTACATGGGCGGGCTCGACCGGGCCTCGATCGGGTGGTTCCTGCTCTCGACGCTCTTCGTGGCGCTGTCGCAGCTTTTCCGCTACCTCGCGCTGGCCGTGGCGCCCGTGGCGGTCGTCGTTCCGATCCAGCGGCTTTCGGTGGTGTTCCGTCTGATTTTCAATGCGCTCATCAATCGGGAACACGAGGTGTTCGACGGATGGGTGATCTTCTCGATCCTGCTGGCCGTTCTGGGCGCGGCGGCGCTGGCTGCAGATACGGTAATCTTGCTGGAGTTTCTCGGAGCGTCCGAGGGCGTGATCGGGGCGCTGTCAGCGCCGCTGATCTAGTTGCCTTCCGTCCTCGATGCGAAGTCAGGAGGGGCATTCCCGGCCCCTCAAAAGCGGGGCCGGACCGGGTGATTCAAGGGCGCCTCAGGCAGCCTTGTCGAAGGCTTCGTTCATGGCAACGCGAGCCACGTCCTGACGCTTCAGGCCCAAAGCGGCAAGCTCGGCGTCGGATTTGGCGTTCAGTTCCGTGAAGATCGCATAGGCGCGATAGCCGGACACCAGACCCAGCAGATCGAACGTCCCGCGCTTTGGGGCGATCGCGGCGATCAGGTCCTGCAGGTTTGCGGTCGGTGCAGAATATTGAACAGAAACGGTCATAGCTTCTTCCCCTTTTTCTGCAGCGCAACATAGGGAGAAACGCCGTGTAATCAATTGATTCAGGTCAATTGCATGGCGGGAATGCGCGGACTGCAACGCTTTGTCGCAGTCCGCGAGGCGGTTCAGAGACCGCGTGCCGTGAGTGCGCGATCCAGGCGCGGGTAGACCCGCCGCGCGTTGCCTTCATAGACCTTGTTCCGGTCCTCGTCCGACAGGCCCAGAGCGTCCACATAGCGTTTGGTGTCGTCGAAGTTATGCCCGGTTTCCGGGTCCACGCCCTTGACCGCGCCGAACATTTCCGAGGCGAACAGGATGTTGTCGATGTCGATCACCTCGAACAGCAGGTCGATGCCGGGCTGGTGATAGACGCAGGTGTCGAAGAACACGTTTTTCATCACGTGCTCGCGCAGCGGCGGCTTGCCCATCATGTCCGCCAGCCCACGATATCGGCCCCAGTGGTAGGGCACCGCGCCGCCGCCGTGGGGGATGATCAGCTTTAGCTCCGGGAAGTCCTTGAACAGGTCGCCTTGCAGGAACTGCATGAAGGCGGCCGTGTCGGCGTTGATGTAATGGGCGCCGGTCATGTGGAAGTTCGGGTTGCAACTGCCCGAGACGTGGATCATCGCAGGGACTTCCAGCTCCACCATCTTCTCGAAGAACGGGTACCACTCCCGGTCGGTGAGCGGCTTGCCCGTCCACATGCCGCCCGTCGGGTCGGGGTTGAGGTTGCAGCCGACGAAACCCAGTTCCAGCACGCAGCGCTCCAATTCCTCGATGGAGTTTTTGATCGGTGCGACAGGGTTCTGCGGCAACTGGCAGACGCCGATGAAATTCTCGGGGAAAAGCTGCGTGACGCGGTGGATCATGTCGTTGCACATGCGCGTCCAGGATTTCGAGACGGCCTCATCCCCGATGTGGTGCCCCATGCCGCTGGCGCGGGGCGAGAAGATCGTCATGTCCGCGCCGCGATCCTTCAGCGCCTTGAGCTGGTTTTGCCCGATGCTTTCGCGGATCTGGTCGTCGGTGATCTCGGCCATCACCGGGGCCGGGTTGGCCTTCGGATCCTCGAAATGGGCGATCTGGGCCTTGCGGAAGGCCATGAAGGCCGGGGGCTCGGTGGTGTAGTGGCCGTGGCAGTCGATAATCATTGCTGCGCCTCCCAGTCCTTCTGATCCATGTAGACGAGGCCCATTTCGGCCAGCCGCCCGCGCATGTTGTTGACGTCGAGGCCAAGCTCCCCGGCCTGGTAGCGGGCGCGGCTTTGTTCTTCCTTCTCGATCCGGGCCTGCGAGGCGGCCAGAACCTCGGCGGCCTTCATGCGCGGCACGACGACCACGCCATCGGTGTCGGCCACGATCACGTCGCCGGGGTTGACCAGCGCGTCCCCGCACGAGACCGGTACGTTGACGTCGCCGATGGTCTCCTTCACCGTGCCATGGGCCGAGATCGAGCGGGACCAGACCGGGAACCCCAGCTCCTCCAACTCGTCGATATCGCGACAGCCTGCGTCGAGGATCAGCCCGCGCACGCCACGCGCTTTCAGCGCGGTGCCAAGCAGTTCCCCGAAATAGCCCGAGTGGGATTCCGAAATGGTTGCTGCAACCAGGATATCGCCCGGTTGGCATTGCTCCACGGCGACGTGGATCATCCAGTTGTCACCGGGGGGCAGGGTGCAGGTCACGGCGGTGCCGCTGATGGCAGGGCCGTGGTAGATCGGGCGCATGCGCTGGTGCATCAGGCCGACGCGGCCCTGCGCCTCGTGCACCGTGGCGACCCCGTATTTCGCAAGCGCGTCGGCGGCGTCCCGATCCGCGCGCTTGATGTTGGTGACGACTACTCCCATGGAACTCTCCCTCAATTGACCGGCACTACGGTGGCGGATCTGACCCCGTCCCGCAGCGCCGCCGCATCCAGATTTCGCCCGATGAAGACGATCCGCGTTTCCCGCGTTTCGCCTTCGGACCAGGCGGTCGTGAAATCGCCCTCAAGCATCATGTTGACCGCCTGGACGACCAGTTTTCTATCCTCGCCCTCGGCATTCACGATCCCCTTGGTGCGCAGGATATCCGCGCCATGCACGGCGAGATAGCTCTGAAGCCATTCCGAGAGCCGCTCGGCATCCAGCGGATCATCCTCGGTCACGGTGACGCTGGCAATCCCGCCCGCCGCGATATGGTCGTCAGTTGGCGCGTCCGAAAGGCGCGCGGCGACATTGCCCAGATCAAAGCCGTTGCGGTTCAACAGGCGGGCTGGGTCGATCCGGCTGCGGTCTGTCATTTCAACGTCCGCAAAAGGGTTCAGGCGCCGCAGCTTGGCCTGAAGGGCAGGGGTGTCGTCCGCCTCTGTCGCCTTGTTCAGAAGCACAAGATCGGCCAGCGCGATCTGATCGGCGGCGTCCGGACTGTGCGTCAATTGCTCCCGGAGATGCAGCGCATCCACCACCGCAACCACGGAATCCAACCGGCATTTCGCGGCCATAACCTGGTCCATCACGAAGGTCTGGATGACCGGGCTTGGATTGGCGAGGCCGGTCGTCTCGATGAATATGCCGTCCAGATCCGAACGCTCGCGCAGCAGATTGCGCAGGGTGCGGATCAGGTCGCCCCGCACCACGCAGCAGATGCAGCCCGAGTTCAGTTCGATGAGTTCCTCGTCCCCGGTCTCGATCAACTCGCCATCGATGCCGACCTCGCCGAACTCGTTGACGATCACCGCATAGTGGCGCCCGGCATTGGCCGACAGGATGTGGTTGATGAGCGTCGTCTTCCCGGCGCCCAGGTACCCGGTCACGACGGTGACAGGGACGGCCGCGGTGCGGTCTGTCGCGTCCGCCGACACGCTCACTCCCAGGGCATGAGGGACATGTGGATCACCTCGCCAGAAGCACCCACCGCCTTGATCGCGTCGTGGGTTCGTTCGAGCCCGTAGCGATGCGTGGTGATCAGATCCAGTGGGAAGCGATCGGAATTGAGTTGCCGCAGGCCCAACTCGCAAGATTCGTAGTTGTGGCCCCGCGCGGCCTTCACCGTGATGTACTTGTTGGCGATCTTGCCGAAGGGGAAGTTCGGGAATTCGGCAAGCCCTTCGCCCTGGATCAGCAGCGTGCCGCCCTTGCGTTTCAGCGCCTCGATGCCCAGCAGCGTCGGGATCGTGCCCGCGCCCGCGGTGCAATCCAGCGCCACGTCCACGCCCTCGCCCGAGGTGATGGCGTTGATCCGCTCCAGCGGATCTTCTTCCTCGACGTTGATGGTGTAATCGGCGCCGAGTTTCTTGGCGACCTCGAGGCGCTTCTTGTCCTCGTTCGTGCCGGTGATGATGATGAGCGATGCACCTGCCTGCTTGCAGGCCACCACCTGGCTCAGCCCCTGTTGCCCCGGCCCCTGCACCAGAACGCGGCTGTCATAGCCGACCTTGCAGTCGAACAGAGCCCACTGGATGCCGTTCGCCATGGGCGTGACGACGCCCGCCAGTTCCGGCGACAGGCCAGCAGGCACCTTGTGCAGGACCGAGTTCCACGGAAGGTACATGTACTGCGCGAACCCGCCCCACAGATGCGGCGCGCGCTTGGCCGAGGTATAGCCGAAGCGGATGCCCTCGGGGTTCTTGCGCCAGTCGGTCGCCATGCAGAGCCGATAGTCGCCCCGGTGGCAATGTTCGCAATTCATGCAGCCGACGTAATGTTCGGCGAAGACCAGGTCTCCTTCCTTGAGGCCGCGACGCTTCTGGAAGGTCTTTCCCGCCTTGGCGATATAGCCGATATTCTCATGCCCCATGATCACGGGATCGTCGATCGGTGGCTTGGAGTAGAACTTGACGTCGGTGCCGCAAATGCCGGCCACTTCGACTTTCAGAAGCGCGCCGTCATCAGGAATGTCCGGCATGTCGAACTCCCGGAATTCGGTGGTCTCGGGGGCGGTCCGGACCGCGGCAAGCACTTTCTCAGACAAGGGCGCCTCCTTCAGTTCGACATTGACCACGGGTTAGCAAAGCGGCAGACTGCATTCAAGAACAAAGTTCCGCATAAAGGAACAATGTCATTTTGCACGAACGAAACGGGACATGTTTCAGAGGCTTGGGGGAAATCCGGACAACCTCGTCCATCTTGAACGCGTGGAGGATGAAATCCGCGCGCGTTTCGAGCTGGTGGGCGATGATCTCGTGCTGGTCTCCGAAGCGGCCTCGGGGCTGCCCGGCTTTCCCGATCTCGACACCACGATCCGGTTCTGGTCTGACGGTCAGCGCTACCGGGTTCGCGTGTTCAAACCGGTGCGCGAGGTGACCGCCGCCGACCTGCCCGTTGCCTGGCTGAAACCTTCGCTTGTGGACGATGGCGATGCTGATTGCTGCTGAAAAAGAGGAAGACATGACGAAGACCCGCCTGACCACCGTGACCCGCTTGCAGGGTAACAACCGCGCCCTGAAGGAAGGCGAGGTAACCTTGCCCGATTACGAGCTTGCCTTCGAGGAGGTTTCGCCCCTGCCGAAAGCCTTCCGCCGGATGGTGCGGGAAGGGGCCTATGACGTATCGGAAATGGCGCTGACCACCTATATCTGTGCCAAGGCTCATGGCGCGAAGATCACTGGGATCCCGGTGTTTCTTGTGCGGGACTTTCATCACAAGTCGATGGCGAAGAGCGCGGCGGCGGGTATCGACAATCCGAAGGACCTGGAGGGTCGACGCGTCGGGGTAAATCGGGGCTACACGGTGACAACTGGCGTCTGGGCCCGCGCGATCCTGGCCGAGGAATACGGCGTGGACCTGTCGAAGGTAACCTGGGCGCGGTCCGATGACGAGCACGTGGCCGACTACGTGCCGCCTGCCAATGTCGAGGAACTGGGCGGCGAGGGTCGCCTCGAGGATCAGCTTCTGCGCGGTGAGATCCCGGCCGCTGTCGGCCTTCCGGCCAAGGGCGAGGGGCTGGCACCGATCATCGAGAATCCGTTCGAGGCAGGGTTGGCGGCGCTGAAGGCGACCGGGCTCTACCCGATCAACCACCTGGTCGTGGTTCGCGACGATGTGCTGGAGGCGCACCCCGGGCTTGCCACGCAGCTCTTCAATGCCTTTGCGGAGTCCAAGCGCCGCTACGTGGCGGCACTCAAGGCCGGGCAATTGGGCGACCTCACGGGTGTCGACAAGGTCCACGACGCGGTGCGCGAGGTCATGGACGATCCGCTGCCCTATGGCATCGCGCCCAATGCCGGCACGCTGGAACGCCTGCTTGCACATGTGTTTTCGCAGGGGATCATCAGCGAAAAGCCCGACCTTGCGTCGCTTTTCGCCAAGGAAGTGCTGGAACTGGTGGGCTGACCGTCAGCCCACAGATTTCAGGAACTCGATGATCCGGGCCGGGGCGTTCGCCTCGGTCTGGTCATCGACGGCTATGTCCCAGTAGTTCGATCCCTTCAGGCATTCCTGCAGGTATCGCGCGGCCGAGGTCGCGTGAAACCCGTCCGCGCCCGGAACGATGAGCGAGGGGATATCAAGACGCATCAAATCCTCGGGTTCGGCGCCCGGGGCGGTGTCCCGGTCGATCAGGCCGCGATACATGGCCGTGACCGTCAGTAGGTATTGCGCCTTGTCGAGCGCGGCATAGGCGGTTGCGAACTCCTCGGAATTGCGGATCGGCTGCCCCCATGGGCCGCCGCGTGGATCGGCGCTGAAGTTCTTGTCATGGCTCTTGACCAGATCGACCACGGCCCGCAGCCCATTCTCCTCGACAAAGGCGAGGTGGCGGGCAAAGCGCTGGTGCCCGCTGATCCGGTAATTCGCGCCGCCCACGGGCCAGTAATGCACCATGGAGAGCGTCCGGTGGGGCAGGGCGACGCCGAAGGCCGCCACAGGGCAGCAACCCATGCAGCCGCCCATCAGGTGCGCCTTCTCGATCCCGAGGTGATCCAGTAACCCCGCACCCTGGCGTACGAAATGGTCCCAGGTGATCCGCTCCACCCGGCCGCCGGATTGACCGTTCTCGCGCCGGTCAAAGGTGATGCACTTGAAATGCTTCGGCAGATGATCGAGCAGCTTGATCCGTTTGTAGACGCCGAGGTCCGTCCATTTCTCGATCCGCGCGTCGAAGCCGCCGGGGGAATACATCAGGAGCGGTGGTCCGTCGCCCATGACCTCATACCGCGTGGAAATTCCGTCGATTTCGGCGAAGGGCATCAGTTTCTCCCCGGTTGTCCCTTGATCTGGCGCGCGGCGCGTACGTCGCCTGCGCATTCGTTCAGCGCATCGTGGATCACCCGCGCCACGTTGGCATAGCCGGTCGGTTCCTTGTCGAGCGCGGCCACGTTGTAGCCCACCGCGGCCTGCGCAAGCCGCACCCGGCCATCCAGCCACGGCCCGCCACCGAACCCGCCGATGACAGGCACCTTGACGGCTTCGACCGCCTTTGGGCCCGCGACGGGCCCGGAATTGGTGAAGTCGAGCAGCGCCGCCCCGGCCTTTTCCAGCATCTTCGCCTCGTCAACCAGGCGGTTGACGGTCGCCTCGTCCATCTCGGTCGCGCCTGCCTGGTTCTCGTAGGGGATCCCCAGTGCCAGTGCCGTCTGCGGCGTCAGGCCGAACTGTGCCCAGACCGGGATGCCCGCGCGGGTGAGGGCGGTCACCGCCTCGGGGTAATCCGCGGCGCCGTCGAGCTTGATCAGGTCCACGCCGGCCTCTTTGACAAATCGGATCGCGGCGCGCACGGCTTCATCCGGACCTTCCTGCAAGGGGCCATAGGGGAAATCCGCGCTCACCAGCGCGTTCTTGACGCCCCGGCGCACCGCTTTCGTCACGACGATCATCTCGTCCATCGTGATTTCGAACATGGTGTCATGGCCCCACATGTTCTTGCCCACGGTATCCCCGACCGAGACGATCTCTGCTCCCACACGATCTGCGATGGCAGCCATATGCGTATCCCATGCCACGACGCCGAAGATCTTCTGGCCGTTCCGCTTCATCTCGTGAAGCTGGGGGATGGTGACCTTGCTCATATGACGAACTCCTCGAGGGTTTCCGGCGCGAACATCTCCTCCACGCCCAGAACGCGGGGGGAGAGGCCGGATTCGTGGTGGTAGCGCAGGAAGGTCTCAAGCGTCTTGCGGTTCTTCTCAACGCCATAGGGCCAGAAATCCTCACCCATCTGGGCCAGGGTTTCTTCCACATGGGCGTTGAACCAGGGCAGCATGCCCTTGAGCGCGGCGGTTTCCTTCAACCCCTCGTAGCAGAGCTTTTGCGCCTCGCGGAACGCCTGGAAGAGGTTCATCGCGATCCAGCGGTTTTCCTCGTAGGCCTCGCGGCGGATGGCGATCACGTGCATGATCGGGAAGATGCCGGTCTCCCGCCAATAGGCCTGCTCGACCGGGACGAAATCGGGGAAGAGGCGCTTCACCTTCACCCCGTCGAAGGTCGACGGCTTGCGCGCCGTATGAAGCGCGTCGATCTCTCCCGTCACCAGCATCTGTGCAAGCGTCTGGGTCGGGCCGATCCGCTCAACCTTGATGTTGGGGGGCAGATCAAGTTTCAGCTTTTCGTCGCGGTTGGGTGCTTCCTCGCCCCCGGTCACATAGGTCACGCTGTCTACTGGAACGTCGTAGTGATCCGACAGGATGCCCCGGATCCAGACCGGCGCGGTCATCTGGTATTCGGGTGTGCCGATCCGCTTGCCAATCAGGTCCTTGGGGCTTTCGATCCCCGAATCCGCGTTCACGTAAATGCAGGAATGGCGGAAGAAGCGGCTCGGGAAGACCGGGATGGCGACGAAGGGTTTCTCGGGCTTGAACAGCGACACGACGTAAGAGGACATGGACATCTCCGAGACGTCAAACTCCCGGTTCCTCAGCATCCGGAAGAACGTCTCTTCCACGATCATGTTCAAGAACGTCAGGTCGATGCCGTTGGGGCGTACGCGGCCGTCAATCAGGGCGGCGACGCGGTCATAGTCCCAGCAGCCCAAGGTGAGCTTCAGATTGCCCATTCTTCCCCCTCGTTTTGTGCCGCCTTGGCTGCGGCCTAGTAGAACTCGTCGAAATGCAGGCGGTCCATCGGGACGCCCGCCTCATGCGCCATCTTCTGGATCGAGGCGGACATGACGGCAGGCCCGGCGAAATAGATCTCGGCCTCGGCGATGGCCTCGCCCAGCGTGTCGCGCACGACGTCGTGGATGAAACCGGTAGGGCCGGTCCAGCCGGACCCCGGTTCGGACAAGGCCGCCGTGAAACTGGTTTTCCCGGCAATTTCTGCGCCCAGAATATCCTCGGGGTTGAAGAGGTCATCCTCGGTGCGGCAGCCATAGAAGAAGTGAAGCCTTCGGTCCCCGAGCATTCCTGCTGCAGCGGCGCCTTCGGCAATGGAGACCATCGGTGACAGGCCCGAGCCGCCAGCAATCAGCACGATGTCGCGCGGGCAATCCTCGCGCAGCCAACCGGTGCCGTAGGGGCCGTCGATGGACAGGGTATCCCCGGGCTTGGCTGCCTCGAACAGGTGGCCCGTCGCGGCACCACCCGGAACCTTGCGGATCATGAAGCGCCATGTCCCGTCACCGGCGAGGCGCGACATGGAATAGGCCCGCCCGCCTTCGATTCCGGGCGCGGTGATAAGGGCGTATTGTCCGGGGCTGTAGCTGTCGGTCCCGTCCACACGGAAAGCAAATTCGCTGATGTCATGGGTGACGGGGGTGACCGATACAAGCTCGGCGGTTCGGTGTTCGGGAGTGTCCGGGCTGATGGCGCCCGGGTCCTCGCGGAACTTGATCCGGCATTCTCCCTTCGGCTGGGCCTGGCAGCCCAGCCAGCGGTTGCGCTTCAGGTCGCGTTCGGACCAGGCGGGCGCGTCCTTGCGCAGATGCTCGACTTCTCCCTCGATCAGTTCGAACCGGCAATTTCCACAGGAGCCCACGTTGCAGGAATAGGACATGCCGACCCCGGCCCTGAGGGCTGCGCGCAGGATCGTATCTCCCTCGGCGCAATCGAACTCGGGGCCGTCGGGGTGTTTGGTGATCTTGACCATGGGTGATTTATGTTCCGTCGTTTCCTGGTTCGGGTTCAGACGTAGATCGGCTGGCGGCGAATATAGCCGAGCCGTTCCGAGATCTTCTGCGCGGATTCCTGCGCCACGGGGGCGAGCTTGGCGAACTGGCTCTTGCGGATGCGGACACGGGGGCCCGCGATCCCGACCGCGGCGACGATCCGACCCTCGCCATTGTAGATCGGGGCGGCGATGCAGCGGGTGCCGTCGTCGCATTCCTCGTCCTCGGTGGCATAGCCCTGGCGCTTGGTCTTGCGGATGCGGGCGCGCAGTTCCTCTTCGTCGGTGATGGTCTTGTCGGTGCGCGCGGTGCGGGGGTAGGCCATGAACTTCGTCAGCTCCGGCTCCCGCAGCCCGGACAACAGGCATAGCCCCTCGGCCGTGCAGAACGCGGGTTTCAACTGCCCGGTTCCGGACCGAAGACGAAGGGTCTGGGGGCTTTCGAAGTCGTGCAGGAAGACCACGCTTTGACGTTCCAGCACCGCCAGGCGCACGTTTTCCTGCGTTGCCTCGCGCAGGTCGTTGAGGATGAGCTTCGATTCAGCTGTCACATCCAGCCGCGACCGAACCAAGGAGCCGAGCGAAAACAGCCCGACCCCAAGGCTGTAGCGGCCATTTTCCGGGTTCTGCTGCAGCAGGCCCTCTTCCAGAAGGGTGCCGGCAAGCCTGTGAACGGTGCTTTTTGCAACGCCCAACCGCTTGGCCAACTCGCTGATGCCCAACTCGGTGTCTTCCTCGGTAAAGGTCTTCAACAGGTGAATTGCCGTCGTCACGGACGACAGCCTGGAACTGTCGCGGCGCGGGTTTCTGTTGATTTCCTTCCGGGAGCCGGATTTGTTCTCGTCTGTCATTGCCTCACGTGTTCCGCTAGAAAGAACTCCGTTCCATTTAGATGCAAGACAACCTGCGGTGTCAATTGGGCATTATCGCCTCAGTCGTGGCTGTGACCGTGGTGATGATGGTGATGATGCCCATGGGAATGGCTGTGCCCGTGGCCATGATCCTGCGGCTGAAACTGGATTTTCTCTTGTCGTCTGGGGCCGCGCGGATCTTCCGAGAAAAGCAGCGATTTGACCGTGACCGGTACCGTGAAGGACGGGAGCCGGATCTTGCCAAGATCGATGTAGTCAAAATCCCGCAGCGAGATCCCGTCGAGGATGAGAAGGTCATTTTCGATCTTCAATTCGTCCCGCAGGATGCCGCCGAGGGTTTGCGCGATGTCCCCGTCGATCATGACATAGAGCGGATGCCCGCCCTTCAGGCGCGGCTGCATCGCTTGGGCGATCCCGTCCGCCAGCGCCCGGATGTGGCCGTAGGCGGGCGCCAGGTGGAACTCGTACGCAAGTGCCACCTCGTGCGTTGCCGGGTCGAGGTCAAAGGCCTCGAAATGATCCAGCGTGCGGGCCGCGATTTCGGCCGGTTCCGTCGTCTCGGTCAGTTCCAGGTCCGGTTTCAGGACCGGCATGTTGCGACGTGGCAGGATGCGGCCGGGCGAGGTGATGGTGCTGGTCTGGCCGCTGAGCTGAACGGAATATTCCGATGCGCCCAACGCCGTGGCGCGGATGCATGCCGCTGCGGGCAGAAGCGGGGCGTCGAGGTCTCCGTTTTCGGCGCGCTCGCGCAGAATCCGACCCAGATGGTATCCAAGGTCCCCGAAATCGGTCGTTTCTCGACCGGAGACGTATTCGCCGACGCCACCGGACACCATGATCCCGGCGAGGTCGCCGAAGTCTTCCGGGATGTCGGTCAGGAACAGCTCACGCACGCGCTCGGGCATCGGGGAAACGGTCAGGGCTTCGACCAAAAGATCGGCCATATGGTCTGCGATCCGGGCCATATCGTCCGGGCTGCACGGCTCTCCGACCGTGACTTCAAGACCGGCCGCCGCCGCATGATGCCGCCCGGTCGGTTCGGCGCGGATGACCTTGCCGTTTTCGGTCGCGATCAAGCGGCCGCCCACATGCAGCGCCGCCGTCCAGCGGATGTGCCCGTCCTCGCACAGCGCCAGTTTCGTGGTGCCGCCGCCGATATCGACATTCAGGATGCGCGCTTTCTTGTCGTGGCTGGCCTTGGCCGCGCCCGACCCGTAGGCGGCGAGCATCGCTTCCATATGATTTCCGGCGGTCGCCGTGACGAAATCGCCGCCGCGATCGGCCACGATACCGGCGATCGCTTCGGCATTCTCACGCCGTAGTGCCTCGCCGGTCAGGATCACCACGCCCGTGTCGATGTCCCGGGGGTGAATCCGCGCCTCTCCGTAGGCGTCGTCGATGACCGTGCCCAAGGCCTCGGCGTTGATGCGGGTTTCGCCTTCATAGGGGGTGAAGCGCACGGGCGATTCATAGGCTGTCTTGCGATCCACGATCACGTAGCGTGAGGCGTGGCTTTCAGCCATCCTCTGAAGGTGGATGGTTGAGAAGATCACCTGAGTGCCCGCCGAGCCGATATCGATGCCGACCGAGGTCAACGCGACGTTGTCTCGCTGCCAGATAGGGTTGTCCTCCAGTGGGCCAGGGTCGATGTCGTCATGGTCGTGATCGGCGTCGCCATCATGGTCGTGCGGGTAGAAATCGCCGAACATGTGATCGTCAACGGTATGGCTTTTCTGTTTCTTTTCGTCGGGCATTATTTGTTCCCCTATGTGGACCGACGGTCCATTGACGGGACCCTAGACCGTGACGTATCGTCTTGGCAACGGAAAACCGAAGGCGGAATTTCACTTCCGCCCGGTCGATGCGACAAGAGGAAAGCACTGATGAACAAGCACGCCATCGTTTCCGAGAAGCTGGCCGAAAAGTTCAAGACCGAGAAGGAAACGCCCTACACCCGCTTCATCGCGTCCGAGGGGTTGGAAATCATGAACGGGAATTATGTCCCGAGCCTTCACGAGATCGAACTGAAACCTTGGGCGCGGCGTGGCGGAAGCGCGGTCTTCCTCAACCACGACGCTTCGCGCACCTCGAACGATTGCTACGTGATGGAGATCCCGGCGGGCGGAAAGCTTGAGCCCCATCGCCAGCTTTTCGAGGAGACGGTGCTGATCCTGTCGGGCCGCGGCTCCACCGTGGTGTGGGATGACAAGGGCAACAAGGTCAGCTTCGAATGGGGGCCGGGGGCGATTTTCGGCATCCCGCTGAACACGAACCACCAGCATTTCAACGGCTCGGGCACCGAGCCCGCGCGCTACGTCGCGGTGACCAATATGCCGCCGATCATGAACGTGTTCGAGGATCCCGAGTTCCTGTTCAACACGCCCCATGATTTCGAAGGCAGGTTCAGCGGGGAACCCGATTATTTCGCCGATCAGGGTGAGCAGAAGGGCCTGCTGATGGAGACGAACTTCGTCGCCGACGCGGTGAACCTGCCGCTGATCGAGGCGAAGGAGCGCGGGGCAGGGGGCGGCCATATCCGCTTCCAGCTCGCCAAATGCTCCATGAACAGCCATATCAGCCAGTTCCCGGTGGGCACCTACAAGAAGTGCCACCGCCATGGACCGGGCGCGCATGTGATCATCCTGTCGGGCGAGGGCTACAGCCTCATGTGGCCCGAGGGGGAAGAGCCCAAGCGCTATGACTGGAAGCCGGGTTCAATGATCGTGCCGCCGAACATGTGGTACCATCAGCATTTCAACACCGGCACCACCCCGGCGCGCTACCTTGCGTTCAAGTACGAAGGCGTGGCCATTCGGAACGCTCAAGGTGTTCCGAAGGCCTGGATCTCGCAGCGGATTGGCGGCGACCAGATTGACTATGCCGATGAGCGGGACGAAGTTCGCAGTATGTTCGCCGACGCACTGGCGAAGAATGGTCTGGAACCGAAGATGGAGGCGGCCTACGAGGCGGAACTGGCGGACCTTCCGCCCAAGTCTTGAGGTCGAAAGGGAGGGGCGAGCGCGCGTGCCCCAAGAGAGGAAAGGCCGTGAACAGGGGCGGCCGATAAAAAGGGAGCAAGAAGAATGCTTCGTAAGGAAATCAACGATCTCTTGACCCAGACGGATACGGGCACGCCGATGGGCGATATGTTCCGTCAGTACTGGATTCCGGCACTTCTCGCCAAGGAACTGCCCGAAGACGATTGCCCGCCAGTGCGCGTGAAACTTCTGGGCGAGCGCCTGATCGCGTTCCGTGATAGCAAGGGTCGCTATGGCCTGATCGATGAGTTCTGCGCCCACCGCGGCGCCTCGCTCTGGTTCGGCCGAAATGAGGAAGGCGGCCTGCGCTGCCCGTACCACGGATGGAAGTTCGACTATACCGGCCAGTGCATCGAGGTCCCGTCCGAGCCTGAGGAATCCGGCTTCTGCGAAAAGATCAAGCTGCGCGGCTATCCCCTGATCAAGATCGGCGATGTGCTCTGGACCCATATGGGTGACAAGGAGAACCGCCCGCCCGAGCCGGAATGGGAATTCGCCAAGGTCCCGCCCGAGCAGACCTATACCTCGAAGCGCTGGCAGGAGTGCAACTGGCTCCAGGCGATGGAGGGTGGCATCGACTCGAGCCACGTGTCGTTCCTGCACTCGGGAAGCCTGGCCTCCGATCCGCTGTTCAAGGGCGCGAAGGGCAACCAGTACAACCAGAATGACAAGAAGCCGGTCTTTGAGGTTGTTGAATCCGACGGTGGCCTCTACATCGGCGCGCGTCGCATGGCGGAGAATGACCAGTATTACTGGCGTATCACGCCTTGGGTCATGCCGTCGTTCACCATGGTGCCGCCACGGGGCGATCACCCGGTGCACGGGCATTTCTGGATCCCGATCGACGACGTGAACTGCTGGGCTTGGTCGTTCGATTATCACCCGACCCGTGCCCTGACCAAGGAAGAGCGCCAGGCCATGATGGACGGCTACGGGGTGCACAACCAGTACGTCCCAGGCACCTTCCGTCCGCGCCAGAACAAGGACAACGACTACCTGATGGATCGTGAGGCGCAGAAACGCGGCGAGTCCTATTCCGGGATCTGGGGAATCGCGATGCAGGATGCCTCGTTGCAGGAAAGCATGGGCCCCATCGTCGATCGTACCAAGGAAAACCTCGTCAGTACCGACAACGGGATCATCATGGCGCGTCACCGTCTGCGGAAGGCGGCGGTCGCGTTGCGTGACAAGGGTGTGATGCCTCCGGGGCGGGATACGGCGCATCAGCAGGTGCGCTCGGCCGCCAAGGTGCTTCCGCAGGATCAGCCCTTCAAGGAAGCGATGAAGGAAGACCTGACCGTGCGCCCCGGCGTCAAGCAGACGTCGGTATAGGCAATGGACCTTCGGGAACTCTTCTTCGATCCCAACCACCCGACCTTGCTCGGCAGTTGCGCGCGTGCCGCGACTGCCGAGGAGGCACGGTTCCGGGTTCAGTATCCGAACTCCAGAACCCGCGCCTCGCGTATCTTTGCGCTGGACCCGGCGGCGGCCGAAGCCATGTACAAGATCACCGAGGCGCCTTGGAACGGGGCGCATTTCCTGACGCTGGCGACGCAGGAGGCCATCGACCCCGAGAAGACGAACGCCTCTGACCTGCCACTCAGCCACCCGGACGGGTCTCCGGCCCGGTTGGACGATGAGATCGACGGGGCGGACGTGGTGGTTCTGCTGGCAACCGACGGCAATGCCGAAGGCGCGGCCGAGGTGATCGCGCGCGAGTGCTTCCACCGCAACATCATGTGCGCCGGGTTGGCGCTTGGCGGTAGCGCCCCCCAAGCCAAGGTGGACCGGGTCGTGAACTCGATGCGACGGTTCGCTCGGGTGCTGGTGGTTGCCAACGATGACGACTATATCCCGGCGATGCTGACAGCGTTGCGTGCATGAACCTTGGACGAAACATATCGCTTCCGGCGGCGGCGCTCTTCTGTGCCGTGGCCGGTGGTCTGGGGATCGCGCTGAGCCTGTCGCAGGGCTGGGCGTTCCTGTCCCTGGGCTTTGTCATCGGCATGGCCCACGCGCTGGAGGCCGATCACCTGACCGCCGTTGCAGCCATGATGGACCGCAAGGAGGGGCCACGCGCGATGATCATGCGCGGCGCCGCATGGGGGCTGGGGCACACGCTGGCGCTCTTCCTGATCTGCTCGACGGTTATTCTTCTTGGCCTTCAGATCACCGGAAGGACCGAAGCGCTGCTTGAACTGGTCGTGGGGACGATGATCATCGGCCTCGGCCTGCGCGTGCTTTGGAAACTGCACCGTGACCGGATCCACATCCATGTGCATGACCACGGTGGTGAGCGGCATTTCCACGCCCATAGCCATGCCGGAGAAACTGCGGCGCATCGAGACTCCGATCACCGCCACAGCCACCGTGCCCATGCTACGACCATGGGCATCGGGCTGATCCATGGGGCGGCCGGGTCGGCGGGCCTCTTGGTTCTGACGGTCGCGGCGACGGAAAGCGTCGCCCAGTCCATGGCCTATTTCGCGGTGTTCGGCCTCGGATCGCTTGCGGGAATGGCCGCGCTGACCACTGCTGCCAGCTATCCGCTGGACAAGCTGCAGTCGGGCGCGACCTGGATGCGCACGGCCACCTCCCTGGCCATTGCCGGTTTGGCGATCTGGGTTGGGGGCGGTCTTGCCCTGGAAAGCCTTCACGCCCTCTGATCTGGGTGTCTGGCTAGGGTGTGTTGTCTCCCGGAGATGTCAGGGAGGCCCTGTTTTGAAGGGATGCTCGTATGTGTGGTGAAATCGACGAACAGGTTGTCGTAGGGCAGGATCTTCTGGACCAGATCCGCGTGATGACGCGCAAACTCGGGATTGAGCAGGGCGGGGCCAGCGGCCCGGGCCCGAAAGGTCTGGCCGAGGCCGAGGGCCGTGCCGCCTACATGGACCAGATCTTCCGCGAGGGTCTGGCTCGCGCCGTTTCG
Source organism: Paracoccaceae bacterium (assembly GCA_014762635.1). Taxonomy (GTDB): domain Bacteria; phylum Pseudomonadota; class Alphaproteobacteria; order Rhodobacterales; family Rhodobacteraceae; genus JABURR01. Next base: position 66,264 of record JABURR010000042.1, on the reverse strand, counting down.
GACGTTGCCGCCGCCGAAGAAGACGAAACCATCGATGCACTGGCGAGCCAGGCGATCGCGTTGGCCCGCCTTGCGGGTTTCATCGCCGGGCAGTTGCCGCCCGAGGCGGACCTGTTCCGCGCCGTGATCGAGGCGATGACTGCGGGACATTCCGAACCCGGAGCCATCGTCGAGGCGCATCGGCGCGCCAATGACCACCATCACCACGACCATCACGGGTCGGATCACCACCACCATTAGGTCGGAGAAGCGAAATTGCCGCCGCTCGAATTCCTCTCCGACCCGGAATGGCGCCGCTCGGTGCTGACGGACGGGTTCGGAAAGGGGTTCTGGGGGTTTCTGCTTGTCGCTGTCCTGACGGGGATCGCTTGCTATGCGATCCGCGGCCCCGAGGCGTTCTTTCATGCTTTGGAACGGGACGGGCGGTTGCTGCTGGGGTTGATGCCGCGGGTTGTCGTGGCGTTGTCCATCGCGGCGCTGATCTGGTTTCTGCTGCCGCGCGACAAAGTCTCGGCCCTTGTCGGCAAAGAAAGCGGTCTGAAGGGGCTTCTGGTGGCCACGGCCGCCGGAACCGTCACCCCCGGCGGCCCGTCATCTGCCTATGCGCTCTTGGCGGTCCTTGCCGGGTCCGGTGCGGATCGGGGTGCGATGGTCGCCTATATCACCGCCTGGGCGACGCTGGGACTGCAGCGCATCCTGGTGTGGGACGTTCCCTTCATGGGGCCTGAATTTGCCTTCCTGCGGGTTTTGGTCAGTCTGCCCCTGCCCATTATTGCAGGCCTGATTGCCCGTCGGCTTCCGTTCGAACTGCGGGTCAAGGATGCGGACGGCCAGAAGACCGAGGCGCGCGCATGAACCTGGGGTTTCTGGTCCTTCTGGCGCTGTTGCTGGCGTTGATCGTGACGGCGATCCACAAGGGGCAGGATTTCGGCCCCATCTTCAAGCGCCTGATCGAGCAGTTTGCAAAGCTTGTTCCCCGAATGCTCTGTGCCCTTGTTGCTGCGGGGTTCATCGCGGAACTGATCCCGAAGGAAACGATTTCCGGCTACCTTGGCCATGACGCCGGTCTTCTGGCGCTTCCTGTCGCCGCTGCGACCGGCTTGCTGGTCCCGGCAGGCCCCGTCATCGCCTTTGCCATCGCCGCGGTCTTCGCCAAGGCCGGTGCCTCAAGCGCCGCACTGGTGACCTTCGTGACCTCGTGGAGCCTCTTCGCGGCGCATCGCATCCTGATCTACGAAGTGCCGCTTCTGGGGGGCTCGTTCCTGCGATTGCGCGCAACGTCGGTTGTTCTGGTGCCGTTCATGGCAGGGGCGCTCGCGATGCTGATCGGCTATATCTTCGCGTTCGGGTCGCCGGTGCCAATCAACTGACAAGAAACGAATGAGGGAGGTGAAGATGGCCAGAGAATTGCCTGAGGGATATCAGAAATACCAGTCCGACGTCATCGTCGATCTGCTGCAGCACTATGGCTTCGAATACATCGCCATCAATCCCGGCGCGAGCTTCCGGGGCCTGCACGACAGCCTGATCAACTATGGCGGCGACAATCCCAAGATGCTGGTCTGCCAGCACGAGGAAACGGCCGTTCAGATCGCCCATGGCTTTGCCCGCGCCACGGGCAAGCCCATGGCCTGCATCCTGCATGACCTCGTCGGGCTGCTGCACGGGCAGATGGCGATCTATTATGCCTTCACCGACCGCGCTCCGGTTTTCATACTTGGTGCCACGGGTCCGATGGACGAAAGCAAGCGCCGCCCGCGCTCCGACTGGCACCATACCGCCCAGAGCCAGGGCGATGCGGTGCGGAACTTCACCAAGTTCGACTACCAGCCCCATTCGATCGAGGGCGTGCCGGACAGCTTCATGCGCGCCTACTCCACCATGGTGACCGAGCCCGCGGGGCCGGTTTACCTGTGCTATGACGCCATGCTGCAGGAGACGCCGCTGACCAAGGACCTGGCGCTGCCGGATGCGTCGGTCCAGAAGGCGCCCGCGCCGATGGCGGCCGACCCGGCGGTGCTTGGGCAGATCGTCGATCGCCTCCTGCAGGCCGAGTTTCCCTATATCATGGCAGAATTCACCGGCCGTCATCCGGGCAATTTCGAGAAACTGGTTGAGTTGGCAGAGACCCTCGGCGTGGCGGTCTGGGACGTGAATTCGTCGCTCTGCTTCCCGAACCGGCATCCGCAGAACCTTTCGATGGACACCGAGAGCCTGGGCAAGGCAGATGCGATCCTTGCGCTTGACGTGGTGGATTGGGAGAAGGCCGTCGCCAAGCTCGATAGCACAAATCGCGAACTGACCTCCTACCTCCGGGAGGACTGCACCTGGATGGAGGTGGGCTTCCACGAGATCGGGATCGGGTCATGGTCCCTGGACTATGGACGGTATCTACCAAAATCGCTCAGCGCGTTGGGTGACCCACGGGTTGCCATGCCCCAAATGACCGAGATCGCGAAGGTGAAAATCGCCGCGGATCCGGCCCTGGCGGATCGGATCGAGGCCCGCAAGAAGGTCTTCGCCGCCCGGCATGCCGAGAACTTTGCCCGTTGGGCCGAAGAGGCGAAAGCCGATCACAATGCCTCGCCCCTGACCACCGCGCGGCTGGCCGAGGAGATCTGGTCGGTCATCAAGGACGAGGACTGGGTTCTCAGCGCGGGGACCCTGCGCCAGTGGACGCGCAAGCTTTGGGATTTCGACAAGCCCTACCGGCACCCGGGCAAGGGCCTTGGCACCTCAACCCAGATCGGCATGAGCCTGGGCGTGGCGCTGGCGCACAAAAAGTCGGACAAGGTGGTCGTGGCGATACAGCCGGATGGGGACTTGATGTACGACGCAGGCGCGCTCTGGACCGCGGCGAAGCACGAGATCCCGCTCTTGATCGTGATGTTCAACAACCGCGCCTATTACAACGACTGGCACCACCAGATCCGCATGGCCCGGATGCGCGGCACCGACGAGGACAAGGCCCATATCGGCATGGACATCTTCGACCCGGAACCGGATTTCGCCACCATCGCCAAGGGCATGGGCATGTGGGGGGAAGGCCCCATCGACCAGCCCGAGGACGTGGCGCCCGCGATCCGGCGTGCGCTGGAAGTGGTGAAGTCCGGAAAGCCCGCGCTGGTTGACGTGATCACTCGGCACCGGTGAGGGAAGGCGCGAAATGACCGCGAAGGCTGATGAAGAGGAAGGCGAAGGGCGTTTTGCCGTGTTCCGGCATAGCGGCTTCCTGCGGTACTGGATCGCCCATATCTTCACGGTCTTCGCGCTGCAGATCCAAACCGTCGCCATCGGCTGGCAGGTCTATGACCTGACCCGCGATCCGCTGGACCTTGGCCTTGTGGGGCTTTCGCAGTTCATGCCCGCACTGCTGCTGGTCCTGGTGACCGGAGCCGTCGCGGACCGCTATCCGCGTCGGATGATCCTTGGCGTCTGCCTGGCGATCAAGGCGGTGGCCGCGGCGGGTCTGCTCTACGTGGCGCGGAGCGATGCCAGCAGCGCGTTGCCGATCTTTGGCTTCCTGATCCTCTTTGGCGCGGCACGAGCGTTCTACAACCCCGCGCGGCAAGCCATCGTTCCGAACCTGGTTCCGGCGAAGGACCTGCCCAACGCCATCGCCATCACCACCTCGGCGCAGCAATTCGCCACGATCTGCGGGCCGGTCGCGGGTGGGCTGCTTTATGGACTCATGCCGCCAGCGGCCTATGGCGTGACATTCGGGCTGCTCCTGGCAGCGGTCGTTCTGATGATCTCGATCCCGCAACCGGCGCAACGTAAGGCGATGAGCTATGCAACCTGGGAAAAGATCAGCGCCGGTTTCCGATACATCTGGTCCGAGAAGGTGATCCTTGGGGCGATCTCGCTCGATCTGTTCGCCGTTCTGCTGGGCGGGGCGACGGCACTGTTGCCTGTCTTTGCGCGCGATGTACTCGACGTGGGGCCAACGGGCCTTGGGCTGTTGCGCTCGGCTCAGGCGGTGGGGGCTATCACGGTGGGGGCGCTTCTGATCTTCCGCCCTGTCACCAATCACGCGGGCAAGATCATGTTTGCCTCGGTGATGGCCTTCGGGGCCTTCACGCTGGTTTTCGCCCTGTCCAAGACTGTCTGGATCTCCGTCATCGCGCTGGCGTTGATGGGCGGGGCTGACATGATCAGCGTCTACATCCGCGGTACGCTCATTCAGCTTTGGACCCCTGATGAACTCAGAGGTCGGGTCAACGCGGTAAACCAGGTATTCATCGGCGCCTCGAACGAGCTTGGCGGGTTCCGCGCCGGGGCCATGGCTGCCTTGATCGGACCGGTGGCGGCGGTCACGTTCGGCGCCGTGGGAACGCTGGCTGTGGCGGGGCTCTGGATGAAGGGCTTCCCGCAGCTCAGGCGCATCCGGACCCTGACCGGGGAATGAAATAGGGGCGCCCAAAGGCGCCCCGCAGGTGTGTTGTCCCGAGTCTGACGCTCAGTTCGATGTGCAGGAAACGGTCTTGAACTCGATCTCTTCGGCGGCCTCGTAGCCGAACTCGCAGGTCATGCCCGCTGCGAGATCACCACGCTCGGCCGCGTTGCCGTTCACCGTGACCGTCGTGCGAGAACCTGAGACTTCGCCGACGGTTTCGGCACCGTCAGCCATGAAGGTCACGATCTTGTTGCGATCTTCGAGGCCGATAATCTTGCTGGAGATCATCATCATCGTCGCGGCTGCGGCCATGGCCTCACCCGAGCAGGAGATCATCTTGAACTCGTTCACGTCGCTGTTCGGATCGTATTCGATCTCGCAGTGCATTCCGACAGCAAGGTCGCCGCGTTCGGCCTCGGCGCCGTTGAGGCTGACCGCAGTCCGCGACCCCGAAATCTCGCCCGAGACCTTTTGATCGCCCGACATGAAGGTGACGACCTTGTTTCGATCCTCGAGAGCAAGAATGTCGGTCGTGACCTTGATCGTGGGGATTTCGACCGACAAGGCTGCCGAGATGATCGCAACGGTGTCAGGGCTTTGGTTCAGCGCGGCTTCGACCATTGCATCAACCTGGTCGCCGGGGGAGGGTTCGATCGGCAGGCCCAGTTTTTCGGCTTCGGCAAGGAAGTCCGGATCGGTCATGACGGCCATGTAGGCATCACGCAGTTCGGCCAGACGATCTTCCGGCACGCCCGGAGGCGCCGCCGTCAGGCGGCCCAGGGTCGACATCGCCGCGATAAGGTTGACGATGGATTTGCCCTTGTCCGTGGTCGCGAAAGCGATGGCTGCGGGTTGCACGTCGCCACCGATCCCAATGGCAAGAAACCCGTTCCCCGCGTCGATGAACGGCTGGAGCGAGCTCAGCGAACCGACCTGGCCCACGACCTCGCCGCGCAGCATGGCCATTTCGCCCTCGTTGCCCTGGTAGCCGGGGATCATCTCGATGTTCAGGTCCAGGCCGTCTGCCAGCATCTTGGTTTCGGTGAACGAAGCCGAGCCCACGCCGGAGGCCGCGAACAGGACCTTGTTTTGACTGGCCGCAAGATCTTCGAAGCTTCCGAGCCCCGAGTTGTTCGACAGAACCATCACGCGCGGGTCCGCGGCGGCCTTTCCGATCCAGCTGAATTCGTTCAGGTCGAACTGGATGCCTTCGCGTTGCAGGATCTGCGCGTAGATCAGGCCGGTGTTGAAGGTCCCTATCGTCAGCCCGTCGGGCTTGGATGCATATAGCGTGTTGGCCCCGATGATATGGCCCGCTCCGGGCAGGTTCTTGAAGATCACCTTGTCGGCGCCAAGATGCTCTTCCAGGTGGCGGCCGATCAGGCGCCCGTAGGCGTCGTAGTTGCCGCCCGGGTTGGTGGCGATGATATAGGTGACGGTCTTGCCTTCGTAGAACCCCTCTGCCCAGGCGGGCAGGGCGGTCAGACAGGCGAGTGTCACCGCGCCAAGTGTCTTTTTCATTGGCTTTACTCCCTTGATGAACATCGGGCGCCCGGCTCTTTGCGGCCGGATCACCCGTTCTTCGCCCCGGTTATTCGTCTGCCGGGGGAACCCAGACGTCCTCGAAGCCCTCGGCTGGCTCGAGTTGGTCGAACCAGTCGAGGCCGATGGCCTTCATGACACGGCTGTTGCAAACCACCACGCGTGCTTCGATTTCCGAGGTGTTCACGCGCTTGTGGGCCACGTAGGGCGGGACGTAGATGAAATCGCCCGGACCCCATTCGTATTTCTTGGGCGTGGTGTCCCAGGTCCATTCGAAGGCGGTCTTGCACTCGAAATGCACGTCATAATGCAGGTCGTGGCCGGTCCCTTCGATCACGAAGGCGATTTCCTCGGAGAGGTGGCGGCTGGTGCCGGTGGCTTTGCCCGCCTCGATGAACTGCATGTAGATGTCGATGCAGCACTCCTTGGTGTCCATCCGCTCGTTGATGATGTGCTTGATGAGGCCGTCAGCCGACCGCTCCATGGGCATCGTGTCCCATTTCACCACGTTGACGCGGTCGTCGTATTCCTTGCGGAACTTCTGCGACTCCTCCAGCGCCTCCTTGTAGAACGAGACTTCCGGCGCGCCCGACTTGGCGCGCTGACGTTCGATGGCGTCGGCAAAGGTTGTCGGATCGATACTCATACCATCTTCCTCACAGGCTGGCCGGGGGCGCGTAATCTTCGTGTCCGGGAACCGGATCTTCGGGCGGGAATTCCACCATCTTCTGGAAGATCATGTGCATGAACAGGAAGAGAGGTTTCGCCTTCAGCACCAGTACGAAGGTCTCATCGTCACTGTCGTTGAGGTGTTGGTGCACGCAAGCGTTTTCCACGATCAGCGCGTCGCCAGCTTCCCACGGCAGCTTGCGGCCATCGTGGATGTCGTGGCCCTTGCCCTTCAACACGAAGAAGACGGCCGAGTTCATGTGGCCGTGGATCTGGCCATAGCCCTTGGGGGCGAAGGCATCCACGTGCGCCTCGATCGACTGGGCGATGCGGTTGGCCTGCGGGTTGATGACCTTCTTGCCGAAGTTCTGGGGCCCGCCTTTCCACTTCATGTCGCTGGTGCGATAAACGCGCGGCTGGTTGTAGAGTTCTTCCTTCAGCTGCCCGTAGGTGCCCTCAAGCGCGCGGACAAAGGTGCGCTTCTTGGTCCAGCGCTCCCAAACGACCTTTTCCCGCTTTTCGCTGTTGTGGCCGACGCCGGCGCCGGAATCGGAGGTTTCTGACATTCGCGTTCCTCCCTGTTCACGAAACTAAAAAAGAGTACAAACCACCCCTTTTCCCGTCAACGGCACAGCGTTCCGTATAGAAAAACGGGTGTCAGTCTTGGCCCGCGACCTCGGCCAAGGGTCTGACCGGGATTGGAAGGCCAAGGTATTCGGCATTCTCCTCGTGGAGCAGTTCGCGCACACGGTCGGGGCCCAGACGTTTAACCAGCTGATCCACGGCGCCGAAGAGGGGCAGGGCGAGGCCCGCCTGCTGGCTCAGTTCCAAGGCGACGTCCATGTCCTTCTGGTGCCATGTGAACCGGGTCGTATCCCAACGCTCGAGCGTGGTGTTCCGGGCGGGGCATTTCAGAAGGGTTTCCCGCATGGACTGGGCGTCGATCCCGCAGGCCTTGGCCAATGCCAGAACCTCGTAGTTGGCTACACAGGCTGCCCAATGCATCATGTTGTTGCAGGTCTTGCCCAATTGGCCGCAGCCATGGTCGCCCAGATGCTCGACGCTGCGGCTGTAGCATTCGAGGATTGGCGCAACCCGTTCGACAACGTCCGGCGCCCCGCCGCAAAGTGAGATGAGGTTTCCGTTCTTCGCGCCCTGCAGGCCATAGCAAACCGGGGCATCCACGAAATCGACGCCCTTCACCGCGCAGTCACGCGCGAGTTCGATCATCGTTTTCGGGTGGTTGGTGGCGGTGACGACAATGGTTGATCCTGAAGCGATACCCGCATCGAGTAGCGCGTGGGTCACGGTTCGGCTTTGATCGTCGGAGGCGACCATGACGATCACGATTTGCGAGAACCGCGCAATCTCGCCCAAATCCGACGCGGCCTGAACGTCACCTATGGCGGCAGCGGACAGTGCCTCGGTGTCGGTGTCGAATGCCATGACCTCGTGATTGGCGCGAACCACATGACCGGCCATCGCGGCGCCCATGGCGCCCACGCCTACGAACCCGACTTTCACGGCGATGTCTCCTCCTGTCAGCGCTGTTGATCAAGATGACAATGCCGTTGGCGTTCGTTCAATCGGACCGTTCCCGGATTTCCTGTATGCGGAACGCTGGTCCAAAATCGAATTGCCACGTTGGGGTCCTGTGCCTACACTTTGCGGTGACTGGACGGGCAGGCAAGAAGGTCCGCCAGCGAGCGTCGCGGTTCGTCCGTCGGCGAGGGAGGAGCACAGTTTCGGCATGGAAGCCATCTTTTCGCCGCTGATCAATATCGTCACATCCCCATATTTGATGGGACTCATCCTGCTTGCTATCCCGATCGGGATGTTTTTTGGCGCGGTTCCGGGGTTGGGCGGCAAACTGGGGATCGTACTGCTCATCCCCTTCGTTTTCGGGATGGAACCGCTGCCCGGTGCCGTCTTCCTGTTGTCCATGCACGCTGTCGTCCACACGGGCGGGTCTATCCCGTCGATCCTGTTCGGGGTCCCGGGAACCGGGCCTGACGCCGCGACTATCGTCGACGGTTATCCCATGGCTCAAAGGGGCGAGGCTGGGCGGGCGCTTGGCGCCTCGCTCGGGGCATCCGGGATCGGGGGGGTGATCGGCGCGCTATTCCTTGCCGCCATGCTGCCCGTGCTCAAGCCCGTCGTTCTGGCCTTCAGCCCGGCCGAGTTCTTCCTGCTGGCGATCTTCGGGATCACCTTCATCGCCATGCTTTCGGGGCGCAGCCTCATGAAGGGCGTCACGGTTGGCCTTCTGGGGATCATGGTGTCGCTGGTGGGGCTCGACCCGCATACGGGATCGCAGCGTTTCACCTTTGACCAACTCTTCTTGTGGGAGGGGGTCAGCGTCGTCGCAGCGGTCCTCGGACTCTTCGCGTTGCCCGAGATGCTGGCGCTTGGGGTCAAGGGAGGCTCGATTGCCGAGGTCTCTGGCAAGATGGCACGCTACGATCTGCGCCAGGTCATCGAGGGCATACTGGATGTCTTCCGTAACTGGTGGCTGACGCTAAGGACCTCGATCATCGGGGCGGCCATCGGTGCGATCCCGGGCCTGGGAGGGGATGCGGCCTCGTGGCTTTGCTATGGGCACGCGGTTCAGACCTGCAAGAACCCCGAGAACTTCGGCAAGGGCGATGTGCGCGGCGTTATCGCGCCCGAGACCGCAAACAACTCCAAGGAAGGCGGATCGCTGCTGCCTACTCTGTTCTTCGGGGTTCCCGGTTCTTCGGGGATGGCAATCCTTATCGGGGCTTTCGTCATGCTGGGAATCCAGCCGGGGCCCCATATCGCGCTTACAGGAATGGATCTTGTCTGGTCGTTGATCTGGGCGTTGGCGTTGGCCAATATCCTGTCGGTCTTCGTGTTTCTGGCCATGGCGCCCGCTTTTTCGTTGCTGGTCTTCGTGCGTGGGACGCTGCTGATCCCGTTCGTCCTGGTGCTTGCCTTCCTGGGAGCCTACCTTTCCGAGGCGGCGTGGGAGAACATGGTGCTGCTCGTCATGATCGGCATCCTTGGCTATTTCCTCAAGAAATATGGCTGGCCGCGTCCGCCTTTCGTGATCGGGCTGGTCCTTGGCGCGATTGCCGAGGACTCCATCCATAAGGCGCTGGCAATTTGGGGGCCGACATTCTTCCTGCGACCGCTCTCGCTGGTTCTGATCGCGCTGATTGTTCTGACCATCGGAACATACATCTGGCGGCAGCGCACGGCGCCGCGGGGCAAGGGGATCCATTATGACGTTTGACGGCCGCACTGCGACCACCATGGTCATGTTGGTCATCTTTGCCGGGGCAAGTCTTCTGGCATTGGACCTGCCCACCAAGGCGCGCTTCATGCCGCTTCTGATCGGCGTGCCGGGCGCCATTCTCTGTGCCGCGCAGCTGGTGATTGATCTCAGGCGCAAGCCCGAAGATGTGGCCAGGCAAGGGGCGCAGGCCGCGCAGGATCAGGGCGAAGACGGTCAATCGGAAGCACAGGCCTTTCTGTGGCTGGGGCTTTTCACAGTCATCCTGCTGTGTTTCGGCTTCATCCTTGGCGGCCCGGTCATCGTGGGGGCATTCGTGCGATTCTCGAGCCGGGACAGTTGGCAGAATGCCCTGTTTGCCGCCGGTGGAACCTTTGCCGTGATGTACGGGATGTTCATCTGGCTGTTGGAGCTTTCGTTGTTCCAGGGGTTCTTCCTCGAATGGCTCCTCTAGGGGGCGCGAGACGTTGCTGATCCTCGACAACGAGACGATTTCAAAGGTGCTGACCATGGAAATGACCATGGACGCGCTGGAGACATCCTATCTGAACATCGCGCGGGGACGGGCCGTCTGTCGCCCGAGGATCGACATCTCGATCCCCACCAGCGATCCCGACCGCGAATATCGCTGGGGCACCATGGAAGGCGGCTCGGCCGATGGGTATTTCGCGATCCGGATGAAATCCGACGTGCTCTATTACCAGACCGCGGACGACGGCACCCGCACGCAAGAGAAATACTGCAAGCAGCCCGGGCTGTTTTGTGGGCTGATCTTCCTGACCAGCGTGGAAACCGGCGAACCGCTGGCGCTGATCAATGACGGCGTCCTGCAACACATGCGGGTAGGCGGGGACGGTGGCCTTGGCGTCAAGCATATGGCTCGCAAGGAGGCCGAGGTGGTGGGGATGCTCGGCTCGGGCGGGATGGCCGAGACGCATATGCTGTCCTTCTGCCTGGCGCGAAATATCCGCAAACTCCAAGTCTACAGCCCGACCAAGGCAAACCGTGACGCCTTTGGCGCCCGGATAGCGGAGCGATACGGGATCGACGTTCAGGTCTGCGATGCGCCCGAGCAGGTCTATCGCGGGGCCGATATCGTGGCCTCACTGACCGATGCAGCCCAGCCGGTGCTGAATGGCGATCTGCTGGAGCCCGGAACCCATGTGGTCAATATCGGAGGCGGCGGCCTGCCCGATGCCCGCACGATGGAGCGTGTGGACGTCTACCTGCGCTTCGGCGATGCGCCCGCGCCCGAGGGCCTTGAGGACATTCAGTTCGACGACGAATACCTGAGTTGGCGCGTGCAAGGTGGTCAGCCGCGCAAGAAGAAGCGCGCGCACGGGGTCATGCTGCCGGAAAAGCGGGTGACGCTGAAAGACCTGCACGAAGGCTGCCGCCCGGGGCGGACCTCGGACGAGCAGATCACCTGGTCGGAGCGGGGGAACCTGCAAGGCGCGCAATTCTACGCCGTGGCCGGGCGCGCCTTTGAGGCCGCCGTGGCAAAAGGGCTGGGCCACGAGGTGCCGGATAGCTGGTTCCTGCAAACCATAAGAAACTGATAGGGTGCCAAGGGACAGGGGGGAGCATGTCGAAACTGAAACTGACGATCGCCACAACGGATTACGACCATTTCCGCGATTTCCGCACCGGAGAGGTCAAAGCTGAGGGGATTGACCCGAACTGGCTGTTGCTAGGCCATCATGAGTGCTTCGCCCGGATGACCGCGAACCGGGAATTCGACCTGTCGGAAATGTCCTTTGCCAAATTCTCGACCCAGGTCACGCGGCCCGACAGCGACCTGATTGGTTTGCCCGTGATCTGTTCGCGCCTGTTCCGCTTCAGCTCGTTCTACGTCAACCGAAAAGCCGGGATAGAGAAGATCGAGGACCTGCGCGGCAAGACGGTCGGCAGCCCGGAATGGGCGCATTCTGCCGCCGTCTGGATGCGTGGCTGGATGCAGAACGACAAGGGCATTCCGCTTCAGGATATCAAGTGGGTTCAGGCCGGAGCGAACTCTCCCGGGCGCGAGGAGAAGGTGGAGTTGAACCTCCCCGACGGGGTCGAGATCACCCGTGTGAAGGACAAGTCACTCTCCGACATGCTGGCCTCGGGTGAGCTGGATTGCGCCATCATCGCACGCCCGCCAACGTGTTTCCTTGAGAGGCATCCCGACGTGGTGCGGCTCTTCCCAAATTTCCTCGAGATGGAAGAGGAATATTACGCCGAGTCCAAGGTCTGGCCGATCATGCATATCATCGCCATGAAAAAGAGCGTGCATGACGCGCATCCCTGGGCCGCGCGCAACCTTTTCAACGCATTCCAGGAATCGAAGCGGCGCAGCGTAGAGCGTATCCTCGACCCCGCCGTGTCGCGCTATCCCGTGGCATGGCTGCCGATCTACGCACGTCGGATGCAGGGCATCTTCGGCAAGGACCCGTTCCCCTTCGGCGTGGAGGAAAACCGCGCGACCTGGGAGAAGATGGCACTTTACACCTATCAGCAGGGCATCGCGCATCGCCAGTTCACGCCCGAGGAAATCTTTCCGGCCAGCGTGATGACCAAGGTCATCATCTAGGGGGATAATATGACGACAACTCCCGCATCCGGCGGCCTCGTCAGCGCCGACCTGCTGGCCGACCTTGCCGCCGCAAGCCGCATCCTTGCCGCGCGCGGGGTGGTGGATGGATTTGGACACGTCTCCATGCGCCACCCGGATACGCCGGATCGTTACCTGATGTCGCGTGGCCTTGCGCCTGCGCTGGTGACGCCCGAGGATATCGTCGAATATGATCTCGACAGCACGGCCTGCGATCCGGAGGCGCCGAAGGGCTTCCTGGAGCGGTTCATCCATGGCGAGATCTACAAGGCGCGGCCCGACATCAACTCGGTCGTGCACAGCCATTCTCCCTCGGTGATCCCGTTTGGCCTGACCGAGGTGAAGATGCAGGCGATGTTCCACAACGCGGCTTTCCTTGCCAAGGGCGTACCGGTCTTCGACATATCCGAGAAATTCGGCGAGACGGACATGTTGGTCTGCGATTGCGCCAAGGGCGTCGCCCTGGCCGAGAAGCTCGGCGACAAGGATATCGCGCTGATGCGCGCGCATGGCTCCGTGGCCTGCGGACCCAGCCTGCAGGTGGCCGTCTTCCGTGCCGTCTATACCGAGGTCAGCGCCCGCATCCAGCACTGGGCCACGGCACTGGCCAACGGCGGGCCGCTGGCGGCCCTGTCCGAAGGGGAGGGCGCCCTTGCGGATCAACCGAACCTCACCGCCGGGATGCGCGCCTGGGACCTCTGGCGTTCCGAAATCCGCGATCAGACCGGCTGGTAACAGCAAGGAGCCACAATGACCAAGGCCGACATCGAAGCCGCCAAGATCCAGCTTGCCGACTGCCTGCGCATGCTCGAGGAGTCCGAGATCATCGACTACAACGGACACGCCAGTATCCGGGTCGGTGACGACCAGATGCTGATCAACATCGGGTCGAGCCAGCGCAGCCAGTTGACCGCCGGTGACATCTGCCGGATCGACCTCGACGGGAACGTGCTGGAGGGCAACGGCAAGCCGCCGCTGGAGTTTCACCTGCACGCGGGCATCTACAAGGCGCGGCCCGACGCTGGCGCGGTTGTCCATGCGCATCCCAAGTGGTCGACCTACCTGACCATGACCGGGCACGACTACCTGCCTGTGTTTGCTCAGGGATCGCTGCTCTATCCGGTTGGGGTTCTGGATACGCCGAACTCGATCAACTCGCCCGAGATGTCGGCGCGGCTTTGCGAGGTGTTGCAGGATCGCCCGGCCGCATTGATGAAATCCCATGGGGCGGTGACGGCCGGCAAGGATATCGTCGAGGCTTTCGTGCTGATCAACTACCTCGAGGAAAACGCGCACCGCCAGTACATGGCGATGCAGATCGGAACGCCCTATTCTTTCAGTGAGGAAGAGCGTGAACTATGCCGCGGAAAGCTCTGGAATACTGTGCTTTTTCAGCGAACGTGGGATCATTTCCGCGCCAAGCTGGACGGGGGTGCTCATGATCGACAAGGATAGGTTCTACATGGCCGGTGTCATGGGCTGGCCCGTGATGCACTCACGCTCTCCGCTCATGCACAACTACTGGTTCCGGCAACAGGGACTGAAGGGGACCTACGTGCCGCTCGCCATCAAGCCCGGAGCCGTCGAGGCGGCGCTGCGGGCATTGCATCCGCTTGGCTTCTCGGGCTGCAACCTGACGATTCCGCACAAGCTGGATGCCATGCAGGTGGTCGACGAGTTGGACGACGTCGCCCGAAAGATCGGTGCGATCAGCTGCGCCGTGGTGCGGGAGGATGGGGCACTTTTCGGGACCAACAACGATTGGCGGGGATTTCTCGGAAACCTCAAGAACGGCGCGCCGGACTGGTGCGGAAATGCGGGGCCTGCTGTCGTGCTGGGCGCTGGCGGCGGATCGCGGGCGATCTGCCATGCGCTGCTGCACGAGGGCTGCCCCGAGATCCGGCTGGTGAACCGCACCCGTGATCGCGCGGAACGCATCGCCGCGGACTTCGGCGGCCCGATCAACGTGGTTCCGTGGGAGGGACGCCACGATGCCCTTGAGGGGGCCGCAACGGTTGTGAATACCACGAGCCTGGGAATGGTCGGACAACCGCCATTGGACCTGAAACTGGACAAGCTTGCCCGGGAAACTGTCGCCGCGGACATCATCTACACGCCGCTCAAGACCGACTTCCTGAAAGCAGCCGAAGCGCGTGGCAACACGGTCGTCGGCGGCTTGGGTATGCTGCTTTACCAGGGGCCGCCCGCCTGGAAGCTCTGGTTCGGGCTGGAGCCGACCGTCACGGATGATCTGCGCCAAGCAATGGAAGCCAGCATCCTGGGCAAGACCTAGGCGGAACTACCGCTGCGCCTCTCGCCAGTTCGGGTGAATCCACGGTTCGTCATTCGCGGAAGGCAAAGGCGCGCGACCCAGGATGTGATCAGAGGCTTTCTCGCCTGTCATGATCGAGGGCGCGTTCAGGTTGCCATTGGTAATTCGCGGGAAGATGGAGCTGTCGGCCACCCGCAACCCCTCAACCCCGATCACGCGGGTTTCAGGGTCAACCACGGCCATCGGATCGTCCGCTGACCCCATCTTGCAGGTCCCACAGGGATGATAGGCGCTCTCGGCGTGCTCGCGGATGAAGGCGTCGATCTCGTCATCGCTCTGAGACCGATCCCCGGGCTGGATTTCATGTTTTACGAAGGGCTCGAAGGCGGGCTGGGCAAAAATCTCGCGCGTCAGCCGGATACAACGGCGGAAGTCGGTCCAGTCCTGATCGGTCGACATGTAGTTGAAAAAGATTTTTGGCGGATGCGCCGGATCGGCCGAACGCAGCGTTACCGCGCCGCGCGAGGGGGAGCGCATGGGGCCGACATGGGCCTGGAAACCGTGACCTTCGGCGGCGACCTTTCCGTCATAGCGCACGGCCAAGGGCAGGAAATGGTACTGGATATCCGGATACTCGACACCAGCGGTCGATCGGATGAAGGCCGCGCTCTCGAACTGGTTGGATGCGCCAAGTCCGGTGCGCGTGAACAACCACTGCGCGCCGATCAGGGCTTTGCCGAAGATATTCCAGTAACGGTAAAGGGTTATCGGCTGTTTCGAGGCGTATTGGATATAGACCTCGAGGTGATCCTGGAGATTCTGGCCAACACCCGGGCGGTCGGCAATGACCGGAATTCCCAGTTCCGACAGGTGCGCGCCGGGGCCGACCCCGGACAGCATCAACAGCTTGGGGGAGTTGATTGCAGAGGCCGCAAGAATGACCTCACGGTTTGCGGCGATCACCTCGACCTGACCGCGCCGCTGAACCTCGACGCCGGTGGCCCGGCCTTCGGCGATCTGGACCTTGCGGGCAAGCGCATTGACGAGCCGACAGTTCGGGCGTTTCAGGGCAGGGCGGAGATAGGCATTGGCGGCCGACCATCTGCGCCCCCGCCAGACGGTCTGCTCCATTGGGCCGAAGCCCTCTTGCTTCTCGCCGTTATAGTCCGGGGTCAGCTCGTACCCTGCCTGCTGACCTGCATCGACAAAGGCCTGATAGAGCGGATTGGCGCGCGGCCCCCTGGTGACGTGCATGGGACCGTCCGCCCCGCGCCACGCAGGGTCGCCGCCGTGGCCATTGTCGTGCCAGCACTCCATGCGCCGGAAATAGGGAAGGACATCCCCATAACCCCATCCCGCAGCACCGGCCTCGGCCCAGTGATCGAAATCCCGTGCGTGGCCACGCACATAGACCATGCCATTGATGGAAGATGAGCCACCGATCACCTTGCCACGTGGTACCGCCATTGGCCGACCACCAAGGTTCGGTTCAGGCTCGCTGCGGAATCCCCAGTCATAGCGGGGCATGTTCATCGGGTAGCTGAGCGCCGCCGGCATCTGGATGAATGGGCCCCAATCGGTTCCGCCGTGTTCGATCACGATGACGGAATGTCCCGCCTCGGACAGGCGGTAGGCAATGGCGCAGCCAGCGGATCCGGCGCCAACGATCACATAATCAGCACGCATGGGCTTTGTTCACCTTGTCGAAGAAATGGTCGCCGGTTGTTCTGAGAGCGGGCGATGACGGGAATCTGCCCCGGCTAGTCGGTTCGGGCGAGCAGCAGATCGAGATAATCGAGCGCGATCCTGGTCGCGTCTGATGGGCTCGGCCCCGAATGACCAAGGCTCTGCCGGACATATAGACCGTCGATGAGAGCCGCGATCCCTTCGGCCGCCGCATTCGCCCCGGGCCCCAGTAGCGGACGAAGATCACAGAGGAGATTGGAGCGCAGGCGGGACTTGTAGACCCCAAGAATGCGCGCGGTCTCATCAGAATTTTGCGCACGAACATAGAAATTCAGCCAGGCGCTGATGACCTCGGGGCGGAAGTTGCTTTCGTCGAAACTGGCCTCGATAATTCCTTCAAGCCGCGCCCGATGGGTGTCTGCGTTTGCAAGACGTTTGCGTACCTCTTCACCGTAAAGGGACAGTATGTGCCGCATGGCCGACAGGAAAATCTGGTCTTTCGTCCCAAAATAATGGTGGGCGAGGGCGCTTGAGACACCTGCGCGCTTGGCAATCTGACCGACCGTGACCTCGAGCGAGCCAATGCGTCCGATTTCCATGATGGCGGCGTCAACGAGGCCCGCACGACGAACGGGTTCCATTCCTGTTTTCGGCATATGACTCATCCCAGCTTTGTTGAGGTTTTTTCAGGTTTTGGTTGACCCGTCAATCAACAAACATTTGGCCAGGCGCGGAGGGTGCGAGTCGGCACGTGTCCTGAGATCGAGAAACGTCTCATAGGGGTTATTGTTGCGAAGTAGCGAACAGCGGCGATTGGATCGCGGCATTAAGCCATTATGGCAACGAAGAAGGTAGAAAATTAACAACTAAGGCCAAAATAAGATGACAGTGGCTAAAATAAGTCATAATATTGACCTTGGTTGAGGGGCCATACTTATCGGTCAAAGGGCATTGCTGGGCCCGTTTTTTGGACCGAACAAAGCATTTTTTCCGGGTAGCTGGCTCCAACTCGGGGTGGAGGGGTCATGAAAAATTCAACACGTTTTGTCCGCGGCTTTGCCGCGGCCGGAGTTCTTGTACTTTCGGTTTCAGCTACGGAACGGGCTTTCGCGGGTTCGCTTGCCCAGGCCA
Source organism: Paracoccaceae bacterium (assembly GCA_014762635.1). Taxonomy (GTDB): domain Bacteria; phylum Pseudomonadota; class Alphaproteobacteria; order Rhodobacterales; family Rhodobacteraceae; genus JABURR01. The sequence continues at coordinate 48,716 of JABURR010000042.1, read as the reverse complement.
GGGTGGAACCAGAAGTCATTCCGTACCGTCAGGTTGCGGAAAACAACCTTTGTGCATGGGAATTCATAGAAAGGGACGCGCTGGCGCGGATCCAGCGCAGGCCGGACTATGAGACACTGCTTCAACGTATGTTCCAGGTCTGTCCCGATGCAGCATTGCGCCTGACAGAGAATCCGACTGCCACGGTCAGGGGAAAGCCGCACCAGCCCTTTATCTTTGGAGACGACGAAAGCGACGATGAGTCCGACGACGAAAGCGACGATGAGTCTGATGACCAGAGCGACGACGAGTCTGACGACAATTTGGGGAACCCTGGCAACACGAAGCCGGTCGGTCGGTCGGGTGAAGACCCAAGGAACGATGGTGATGACGAAGAGGGCGGCCAACACGGGGAAAGCAACGACTGAGTCCCTGCGTCTCTAGGCTGGCTCTGAAACAACGAACCCGCGCCTATATGGCGCGGGTGTGGCGTTTTGGTCAGACCCTGTTTGCGAACCTTGGTGCGAAGACGCTACCCTGCGACGCCGCCAGCGAGAACTGCGTCCCACGCTCCGGGTGAGGTAGGGTTTTGGAGTTTCAGGAACGTATAGCCAGTCGCCTGCCACGGGACGATCTTGTTGGTGAGATTATCGAGAACGTAGTCGCCGTTCTCCGTGCGTAGTACGAGGACCGCGTGGTTGCGAAGTTGACGATCCAAAACAGTTGCCATCAGTAGATTTTGACCGGGAAGGCCAGCCTCGATCAAACGGAGCTTCTTGAGCAGCGCAAAGTCTTCACAGTCGCCACCGCGACGGGTCGGAAGAGCCCAGACTTCCGCTTTGCCGTACTGATCGCGATCCTCAATTTCCGGTGTGGCTCTGTTGACGTCAAGATTGATACGCTGGGCGACATCCAGCGCGCTGCGAGCATTCAGGTTCGACGAGCGCGAATTCTGACACGCCCAGGAATAACGGGAGCAAAGACCGTTGAAGCCTTCGGGGGCAGCCGCAACCTGTTTCGGCACGAGGAACGGGGTTGCGTTTTCGCTTGCCTTGACAGAGCCGGTTGCAAGCAACATGGCAAGCGACAGCCCCGATGCGAAGCTCGCGATTTTCCACCCCTTGGCAGAGAAGTAGTTCGAGATCGAGTTGCTCAACGGCTTTCCCCCACAGAAAGTGCAACGGCCAAATTCAAAATCTCAGCCGAGCAGCAACTCGACCGATAAGAATCGTTTACTCGGAAATTTGGCTTGCAACGTGGCGGCAGAGTGGCCGGTTGTGGCGAAATGGGGCTGGAATTTGGCAAATGGACCCGATCTCGAAGACAATTTTGGAGAATGCTCTTGCATTGTCGTGGTGCCGCGCACCCCTCAACCCAGCCTCCGGCGGCTGCGGCAAGCCAAGAAATGACCAGTGGTCTTGGTGTGGTTTCGACCATCACGGGTATCCGCTCGACACGTGTTCTTCGCGATAATGTGCACGGGCGAGACCGAACCCGCCTCTCGTGATCAAATCGCTCCTCTTTCGGAGAGGCGATTTAGGCGAGATTTCGCGCCCGGCAAGTTTGTGGGGCGTGGGGTGTGTGCAACACTGGGTTGTCGAGTCCGGTCACGTAGTTGGCCGTTGTTGATAATGCGCTAGACTTACAGACAGGAGGATGTCCGCACATGCGGAAATTTTCGAAGGCTGCGCGTCATATCGCCCTTTTCGCCCTGTTCGTGCTGGTTGTGCTTTCCTCGGCGCAGTCCTGGTCGATCAGTGCCGAGACCCGACCCGAGACCGACGTCGGTTTGGTCGAACCCTCCGCAAATGGTGCATCCCGCGATGAGATCGAGGTCATCACCTCGGCGATGGAGCCCCGCTTGGGGGATTTCGATGCGATTGCCGAGTCGGGGATGCTGCGCGTTGCGATCCCCTATACTCCGATCTATTTCAGCTATGATGGCGAGAACCTCATAGGATTTGCCGTCGATCTGGCGCGAGAGATGGAAACCTACCTGGCCCGTGTGCACGGATCGCGCATCAACGTGATCCTGATGCCTCTGCCGCGCGACCAGATATTGCCTGCGGTGATCGAAGGACGGGCGGACCTGGCTATGGCCAACTTGACGATTACCTCACACCGTCAGGAGGTGGTCGATTTCACGAGGCCGATTTTCACCGGAGTGTCGGAACTGGTCGTGACTGGCCCGGCGGCCGGAAAGGTGGCCTCGTTCGACGACCTGGTGACGCGCGGGATCTACGTCAGGAAATCCAGCAGCTACTTTTCCAGTGCCCAGGCCTTGAACCAGATGCGCCGTCAGGCGGGCAAGGCGGCAATCCCAATGACCCTGGCCGACGAGCGGTTGGAAGATTACGACCTTCTGGAATTGCTCAGCATAGGGACCATTCCGGCAATCATCGTGGACAGCCACAAGATGGAGCTATGGTCCGAGGTCTTCCCAAATGTCACCGTCCATCAGGACCTTGCATTCAACGAGGACGGCGAAATCGCCTGGGCCATGCGCAAGGATTCACCCGAACTCATGTCCGTCATGAACGGGTTCGTGCGGAAGGTCAGGGAAGGGACGTTGCTGGGGAACATACTCCGCAAGAGGTATCTTGGATCAAGTTCCTGGATCCAAGCCATTCGTGAAGGCCGACAACAGGACGACTACGAGGAAATCCTGGCTCTCATACAGGAATATTCCTCACAGTACGATTTCGACTGGAGGATGATCCTTGCGCAAGCCTACCAGGAATCCGGCCTTGAACAGTCTGCGAACAGCCGGGCAGGGGCAGTCGGGATCATGCAGGTGCTGCCCGCCACCGCCAAGGAGCCGTACATCGGCTTGCCGAATGTCTGGGACAGGAATGACAATATCCATGCGGGCGTGAAATACCTCCGCTGGGTGCGGGACACGTATTTCAACGATGGCGATATCGAGCCGTTCGATGAGATCATGTTCTCGCTCGCTGCCTACAATGCCGGCCCCGGCAACATCGCCCGCGCGCGCCGTCGCGCAGAACGAATGGGGCTGGATCCCGATGTCTGGTTCTCCAACGTTGAACTGGCCGCCGCGCGAGAGATTTCACGGGAGCCGGTCACCTATGTACGTAATATCTTCAAATATTACGTCTCGTTCAGCCTGATCGAGGAGAAAGACTTGGCGCTCGCCGAGGGAGTGGGGAGCGGTGCTCAGGGTCTGGATTGAAATCTGTTCGTAGAGCGACTTCGATGGTGCGGGCTTCGTCATGAAGGGTCAGTTGCGCGCGGCTTGGCATTTCCGGCAAAGAACGTCGTTTCGTGGTCGATCGGATCTTTGGATTGGGACTGCTCCCTGACGATTTGACAAATAAGCGCCCAAACAGGGTCGAAATCGGGCCTTTCAGCCAGTTTTGGACTGATGACCTCGTAAAGCTGGCCGACAGTGGTCAGCGTTTCGCATTCGGCATCTTCGATCTTGATGCCAAATGTTTCCTCCAATGTTTCCTGCAACTCGACGGCGTCCATGATGTCCACGAAATCCACCGTGTTCAGGCGCTGAGTGACCCGTTTCCCAAATAGGCGAAACACATCGTACCTCCGTCGCGAGCAATCCGAGGTTCATGTTCTCGCGCGGAAGCGGGGCCAAGTCGAGCTGAAACACCTTAAAACTGGCTGGGGGACTTTGTCAGCTCGGTACTGAAACGGCACCGCCGACAAGATGGCAATTCAAAGGGATTGTTTGGCTCCGGCGGTAGGGATCGAACCTACGACCAATTGATTAACAGTCAACTGCTCTACCGCTGAGCTACGCCGGAACACGGGGGCCGTATAGCAAGTGCTCATTTCGAGGTCCAGAGGGTTTGGGAAGATTTTTCACCGCAGCGAAAACTTTGCCTGAGTGGAGAGGTTGGGGGAGGCCAAGACAACAGATTTCGACACAAGATCAATGAGATGAGCAAAGACGTTGCGTTGCGCGGCGGGTAGGAGTTGCGGCGGGGTGTCGACATAGATCCGACGCGTGATCTCGGAAACACCGGCGGGGGCGTCGGCAAGGGCCTGAAGGATCTGCGCTTCCCGCGCCCTGCGATGGGCCACGAGTTCCGTTGCCCGTTCAACGGGACTGGTGATCGGGCCGCCGTGGCCGGGATAGAAGATGCGGTCGCTGCGACGTGAGAGCATCTCGGTGCTTTCCATGAAGGCCGCGATGTCACCGTCGGGGGGCGAGACCATGGTGCTTGCCCATCCCATCACGTGATCTCCGCTAAAAAGCGCTGATCCGAAGGAGAAACACATGTGGTTTCCGAAGTGTCCCGGGGTCCAGAGCGCGGAGATCGACCAGTCGGCGCCATGTACTTCCTCTTCATCCGCCAGCGTTTCATTAGGCTGGAAGCCACGGTCGGAGCCTTCGCCGCCGCTGTCCAAGCCATTTTTCAGAAGTTCGGTCATGATCGGGCTGCGCCCCGCGTCGGACGCGCCGAAGGCCAGAACCGGCGCGCCGGTTGCCCGGGCGAGAGGCGCGGCGAGACCGGAATGGTCTAGGTGGGAATGGGTCACGAATATGTGGGTGATGCGCTCACCGGGACGCAGGGAAGAAAGTATGGACGCAAGATGTGCCCGGTCATTCGGCCCGGGGTCGATCAGCGCAACATCACCTTCCCCGACGAGATAGGTGTTGGTGCCCCGATGCGTCATCGGGGAGGGGTTGGGCGCCAGGATCCTGCGAACCCCAGGCTCCAGAAGAACGGGGTCTCCCGGCGTGGGGTCGTAGGTTGCGGGGTCTTCAATCTTCATGCTTTCCCAGATCGTTCGACTGGCCTATCCCTAGACCATGCTATTCGGTTGGATGAAGCGCTATGTTCCACGGTCCCTTTACGGGCGCGCGGCTCTTATTCTGATCGCTCCTGTCGTGACAATCCAGCTTGTCCTGTCGATCGTCTTCATTCAGCGGCACTATGAAGGTGTGACTCGGCAGATGACGAGTAGCGTTGTGTATGAGTTGCAATATGCGCTTGATGTTCTCAACTCAGCGCCATCGCTAAAAGTCGCGCAGCAGGAAGCCGAGCGCCTTGGGAAATCTCTCGCGATGACCATCGAAATTCCTTCCTCCTATCCCGCTTACGAGGAAAGAAAGTTCTACGATCTTTCCGGCCGGGTGATGATTGAGACGGTCCGTGACAAGATCGATAGTTTGCAGGCCGTAGACTTGGCCTCCACGATACGGACTGTGTCATTTCGGTTCGAAACAAGATGGTCGGATGTTTCGATCACATTGAGCAGGCGGCGCGTTGCTGCGTCGAACCCACATCAACTTTTGGTGTTGATGGTCTTTGTCAGTATTCTGCTTACGGTCATCGCCTACATCTTCCTTCGTAACCAGTTGCGCCCGATCAAGCAGATGGCCGCCGCAGCCGAGGAATTCGGTAAGGGGCGGATAGTACCCTTCAAGCCCACTGGCGCACTTGAAGTGCGATCGGCCGGGAATGCCTTTCTGGACATGCGATCCCGGATAGATCGGCACATCGAGCAACGGACAATGATGCTGTCAGGCGTAAGTCATGACCTGCGGACGCCCCTGACGCGGCTCAAGCTGGGTCTTTCGATGATCGAGCAAACTTCTGATGCGAAAGAACTGCAAAGAGATGTCGCAGACATGGAACGTTTGATTGATGAGTTTCTGGCGTTTGCGCGCGGTGACCTGGTCGATGAAATCCAGTCAGTCGATCCTATAGCACTGTTGGAGGAGGCTGTTCGTCGAGCGCGTGTGGACGGAATGGAGGTTTCCATCACGTCTGCCACGAGCGATGGGCGAGCCTCTTTGCGACCGATGGCGATGGAGCGAGCACTGGAAAACTTGATCGGAAACGCACTGCGCTATGGGAGCCGCGCTGGCGTTTCTGTTTGCATGGATGAACACAAGGTCAGGTTTACGGTCGAAGACGATGGGCCGGGCATCCCTGAAGATCAGCGCGAGCAGGCAGTCCAGCCTTTTGTGCGGCTGGACAACGCGCGGAACCAGGACCGGGGATCTGGTGTCGGACTCGGTTTGGCGATTGCAAACGACATAGCGAGGCGGCACGGTGGAAGCCTGACCCTATCAAAGAGCCAGTCGCTGGGGGGACTGAGAATCGATCTTTCATTGCCTCGATAGGGTGTGCACCCATAAGGTGAAGATTATTCTTTTCATCGCCCTATGCAACTTATAATATACGTCGATAGTGCTAGGAGTTGTTTTCTTGAAGTTGAAAATTGACGAATTTATTGGGAAAAACATTCGAAAAAGAAGAATTCATCTTGGGATGACACAGACCGACCTTGCCAATGCGATCGGCGTTACCTTCCAACAGGTTCAGAAGTATGAAAGCGGGTTCAACCGCGTGAGTTCGTCACGTCTTTGGGAAATCGCGTGCGCGCTCAAGACTTCCGTATCGAGTTTTTTTGAAGGCTTGGGTGGTGTCGGAACCGATGTATCCGATCGTACGGACTTCGGCGACCTTGCAGACCGCCCGGAAGCGCGCGCGTTGATTCAGAAATTCCGCAAATTGCCGCAGGAACAACGGCGCGCCTTGCTCAATCTTGCCAAATCGCTCGAGGCGGCGGATAAGTGACCATTTGCTCGCGATGGAGAACAATATTCACCAAAATCGTTTTCTTTTCCCGTTTTGGTGTATCATCATACATGTTGAGCGTCGCGGCTGATGTCATGTTTGGAGGTTCGCAATGGACCTTGTCGATCTGAGTACGATTCCGGATGGCGACATCCATTTTCAGGACTTCATCGACCAACTCTGTGAAAAACTTGAGTTGGAATATGCGTCGTATGCCACCACGAACCCCGTCAACGGTGCGGTTCAAGGATATGCCAACTACCCGGATGAATGGAAAAAACACTACATAGGGCAGGCCTTTCAGGAGTTTGACCCCACGCTTCACGCTACCTCGCGCAGCGTCGCCCCGATCGAGTGGAGGCGCTTCAAGAGGAACGCGGATTTTCGGCGCGTTTTCGACGCTGCGGGTGAGTTCGGTGTCTCTTCGCAAGGGCTGAGCATACCCATTCGCGGCATGTATGGCGATTCGGCCATTTTTAGCGTGACGCGCAACTGCGACGATCGGGAATGGGGCCTCCTTTTGCCCGAGATCATCGTCGAGTTGCAGATGTCCGCGGTACATATGCACGACGCCGTTTTGCGGTCGAGTCTGCTGATGAAGGCGATCGCCAAACCGGCACTGTCTGGAAGGGAAAAGGAAATCCTGCAATGGACGGCGGCAGGCAAAAGCCAAGCTGACATTGGCGATATCCTGGGAATTTCCAATCGAACGGTCGAGGTCCACATTCGGTCGGCGCGTGAAAAAATAGGTGCTCTTTCGACGACCCAGGCCGTCGCCCGCGCTGTGTCCATGGGAATTATTCACGCCATTTGACGGAAAATTCGGACCTACGGGATTTCCCCAATAGATTAGGTTTCGTCTTCGGCTGAAGCTGCAGTTATCAACTCAGCCAGTGGAGGCCGCGAACATGATTGTCGTTTTGGATGCTCTCAATAGGGAGCAGCATCACTCGATCCTTGACGAAATGTACAAACTTCGAGCGCGTGTCTTTCGGGACAGGCTTGGATGGGACGTGGAGGTTCGGGATGGACGTGAAATGGACGTCTTCGACGAACTCTATCCCGCTCACGTGATCAGTATGAACGACGACGGAAAGGTCGTTGGGTGCATGCGCCTTCTTCAGACGACCGGTCCGCATATGTTGTCCGATGTATTCTCTGACATCTTGGATGGCGAACCGCCGCTTAGATCTTCCACGATCTGGGAAGCAACGCGGTTTTGCGTAGACACAAACACACTGGATCAGGGCAGGGGCCGGAATTCGATTTCCTATGTCACCAGCGAGGTGATGATCGGGTCGTTCGAATACGCGATGCGCGCCGGTATCCAGGATGCGGTCGCGGTCATCGACCCGGTGATGAACAGAGTGCTGAAGCGCTCCGGCAACGCTCCCTATGATTATCTCGGAACGCCCAAGCAGATGGGCAAGGTCGTGGCTATGGCCGCCCTGATGGATTGCTCGGCCGAAAGGGTCGCGTCAATCCGGGAATTCGCCGGGATTCAACATGATGTCTTCGTTGGTGAAGACGATTTGATCATGCCGATGGAAAGGGCAGCAGCATGATGGAAACGGCACAAATCACGCAAGATCACACGTCGCGGCGGCATGATCTGAAGATCGCAATCGCCTGTATCGAGAACCCGGTCCTGCGCCAGTATTGCACCGAGCAGATGCTGGCCTCGGAGACACCTGAGGATTTTGATGCGACGGTCAGCCTGGTGATGGAACTTGCCGCGCAGCCCATGTGTTGCGAAGCGAACTAGACTTCCCGCGAACGGGGCGGTCACGCGAACGACCGCCCCGACGCCGGCTTTAGTTGAAAGAACTGTCCCGCGCATTATGAACGCATGGGAGGACATTGATTTCCATGGGAATCAGGCTGCGCGGTCAGCCTTGGAAGCCGACCCTTGGTCTTCCCTGGGAAAGCGGCAGACCACTCCATCGGGAGAGGAGCAGCCAAGGTGTGACCTGTTATGGGCCGATGCCGTGCATTGACGGCCGATCAGCGTCATGGATGATCAGTTCTCAGCGTGGCCATTGCCGCGGCGTGGAGGGCCGGGTTCGCGGCAGCGATCACGGTGCCACCGGACCCAATCGTCAAGGGTTGGCCTGCCCAGTCGGTGATGACACCGCCTGCGCCTTCGATGACCGGGATGAGAGCCATGTAGTCGTAGGGATGCAGGTTCATCTCGAAGAGCAAGTCCACATGCCCTGAGGCCAATAGCCCGTAGGCATAGCAGTCCCCGCCAAATCGCCGCAATGCGACTTTGTCTGAGAGCGCCTCGAACTGTGCCAATCCTGGCGCGTCAAAGCTGTCAGGGCTGGTCGTATAGAGAATCGCATCTTCAAGACGCGTCTTCTCGCTGGTTCTGCAAGGCGTGCCGTTCAGCAGCGTCGGCCTGCCACGTTGACCGGTCCATCGTTCACCGGTCGGCGGAATTGAGATCACGCCGAGTTCAGGGGTGCCATCGGACAGACAGGCAATCAGCGTTCCGAAGGTAGGCATGCCGGAAAGGAAGCTTTTGGTGCCATCGATCGGGTCGATGACCCAGATGTGAGAGGCTTCCAACCGCGTGCCCTCCTGCTCCTCTCCCAGAATGCCATGGGACGGAAAAGCTTGCGCGATCCGGCGCCTGATCTCCTTTTCGATGGCACGGTCGGCTTGCGTGACCGGAGAAGCATCAGCCTTCGCCTCGATATCCAGCGCCTTGCGGAAATAACTCATGGACATGGCATCTGTTGCGTCAGCCACTGTATCCGCGAATTGCACCAGCCGATCGATTTCGGGAAATGCGGTGAAAGTTTGCATGAAATTTCCTCAAATGCGGGATCCGGCGGGCTGTGCACGTCCGTTTGGAAATTTATTTGTAGACAAATGCCACAAAAGCGCAAGACTACACAATTAACCCCAATACCGAAAGACGGGTGGGGCAATCAGAACGGGTCTTTGCAAGGGCTCGCAGCCATCCGGATACAGGTCCGGGCCAAACAGATGTGGACCAACAAGGAGATGACCATGAAAACCTGGATTCAGACCACCGCGCTATCGGTGGCAGTTCTCGGTCTTGCGGCGCCTGCACTGGCGGATGAGTTGACCGTGTACACCGCGCTCGAGGAAGAAGAGATCGCCGCCTATGTCGAGGCGGCACAGGCGGCCATGCCCGATACGAAGATCAATGTGCTGCGGCTTTCCACCGGAAAGCTGGGCGCGCGGCTACTGGCAGAGGCAGGGAACCCGCAGGCGGACGTGATCTGGGGCTGGGCGGTCAGCGCCATGATGGATCCGCAGATCCTCGAGATGCTGGAGCCCTACGCGGCCAAGGGCGTCGATGTGCTGCCCGACACGTTCCGCGCCGAAGATGGCAAGTGGTTCGCGCCCATTGGCTACATGGGCGCCTTTTGCGTGAATACTGCACGGCTGGAAGAAAAGGGCCTCCCGATGCCGTCCAGCTGGTCCGATCTCGAAAACCCGGCCTTTGAAGGCGAAGTGGTGATGCCTGACCCGAACTCGTCCGGCACCGGGTATCTGCATGTGAACGCCGTGCTGCAAAGCATGGGTGAAGAGGCCGGTTGGGCTCAGCTTGAGGCCGTGGATCCGAACATGGCGCAATACACGTCGTCTGGCTCGAAGCCGTGCAAAGCCGCGCGCGTGGGCGAATTCACGGTCGGCATCTCTCTGGCCTTTACCGCGATGCAGTCGATTGAAGAAGGCTATCCGCTGGCCATGGTCTTTCCCGAAGGCGGTGTGGGCTACGAGCTCGAGGCGTCAGGCCTGATGGCAAGCTCGGACAACAAGGCGGCGGCAAGGGCTTTCCTTGACTGGACGATGTCCGATGAGGCAATCGGCCTGTACCAGCAGTACAAGGCATTGATCACCGTGCCGGGCGTTGACGCCTCGGAGGTCGCAGAGGCCGCCGGCCTGCCTGCCGACATCTCGACTGTTCTTGCGGACGTGGATTTCATAAGGGCCGCGACCGATCAGACCGCTGTCAAAGCGGAATGGAGAGAGCGGTTCGGGCGTTGAGCCAGAGCGCGGGGCGGCCCGGGTCGCCCCGCTACTTTGCAGGCTGGTCGCAGGCCGCCTGTGCGCCAGGAAAGGCACGACCTCTATGTATCTGACCGTCTGCGATGCCACAAAGACCTATGGCAACTTTACCGCGCTCGACCGGGTGTCGATCGAGATCGAGAAGGGTGAATTCGTTTGCCTGCTTGGACCGTCAGGATGCGGAAAGACGACGCTGCTTCGGCTCATCGCCGGTTTGACGGATCTGGATGGAGGAGAAATTTCCCTGGAGGGGTCGCCGCTGTCTGACCTGCCCGCACGCAAGCGCGGCTTCGGCATCGTCTTTCAGTCCTATTCGCTGTTTCCGAACATGACGATTGCCGAAAACATCGGCTATGGGCTGAAGATACGTGGCGCGCCGAACGAGGAAATCAATGCGCGGGTTACGGATCTTCTGGCGCTGGTGAAATTGCCACATCTGGCCGACAATTTTCCTGGTCAACTGTCTGGTGGGCAACAGCAACGGATCGCCCTGGCGCGGGCGATTGCCGTTGATCCGCGAGTCTTGCTGTTGGATGAACCGCTTTCGGCGCTGGACGCCAAGGTCCGCGCCGAATTGCGCGACGAGATCCGGCAGGTGCAGCGCTCCTTGGGCATTCCGACGCTGATGGTGACCCACGATCAGGAAGAGGCCCTGGCCCTTGCGGACAAGATCATCTGCATGAATCACGGCGTCGTCGTACAAGCGGGTACGCCAGAAGAGCTGTATCATCGTCCGGCCACACGTTTTGTCGCCGAGTTCATGGGGATCAGCAATCTGCTGTCTGCCGAACAGGTCGAGCGGCACTATCCAGACCTGCTGGCGACCCGGCCTTCGTCAGAATCGGCGTATCTTGCCTGTATCCGGCCCGAACAGATCGGGGTGACGCCGGACGAAGATGGCATGTCCTCGGTGCGCAGTATCAGCTTTCTGGGAAACCTGCGGCGGCTGGAGGTAGACACTCCGGGCGGGCCGCTTCTGGTGGAAACCCACGGCGCGAACCCTTGCCAAGAGGGCACCCGCGTGAGCCTGAACATCCAACCGCACGCCTGCACTTGGGTCATCGACGATGCGGCCCAACACGCGACAAGCCCGGCATGAGTGTCGCGGATCAGAACACGCGCGATGAGGCCCGCGGAGGCCTGGACGCGGATCGACTTTTGACCCTGGCCTGTGTCGGATTGCCCCTGATCGGGCTGATCCTGTTCTTTGCGTACCCGATGGCGATCGTGTTCCTGCGCTCCATCACGGTAGGGGAAAGCTACGGGCTGGGGAATTATGCCGAAGTCCTTGGGTCGTCCGGTTTCTGGCGGGCCACGCGGCACTCACTGATCATGGGGGGCGCAACCACTGCACTGAGTGTCCTGCTGGGCTTTGTCATTGCGCATGGTCTCTATCGCTGCGCCTTCCCGGGCAAGTGGATCATCCGGAGCGTGATCGTGCTGCCACTGTTGGCGCCATCACTGGTTCAGGCACTTGGGCTGATCTTCCTGCTGGGGCGCAACGGCGTTGTCAGCCGCGCCCTTGGGGTCGAGATCGAGATCTATGGGTTCTGGGGCCTGCTGATTGCCAATACGCTTTATGCGTTGCCACAAGCCGTGATGATCATCGGTGCGGCACTGGTGTTGCTGGACGCGCGCACCTACGAGGCGGCCGAGGTTATGGGGGCTTCACCGTGGCGGCAGTTCCGGGACCTGACCATTCCCGCGGCGCGCTTTGGCATCCTGAATGCGGCATTCGTCTGCTTTACCGTCACGATCACCGATTTTGGCAACGCTGCGGTGATTGGTGGCGACTATTCGGTGCTGGCCACAGAGATCTACAGCCAGGTCGTTGGTCAGAGAAATTTCAACATGGGCGCAGTGGTCGGCATCATGCTGCTGCTGCCCACGGTCATTTCCTATACAATCGAACGGCAGGCGATGAAGCGTCAAAGGGCGGGCCAGGCCACAGGGCAGGTGGCCTACCGTCCCAGTTTTGCGCCGCTGCGTGATCTGAGCATGGCGTCGCTGTCGTTGCTGATCTGCGCGGGCATCGTCGGGGTTATCGGGATTGTTGTCTATGCCAGCTTTGTCAAGCTTTGGCCCTACAACATGGCCCTGTCGACCAAGCATTACGATATCACGTTGGCGGGGGGGTATTCCTCTCTATGGATGACGATCGTCATATCGCTTGCGGCTGCGGCGGGCGGGACCCTAGCGGTGTTCCTGCTTGCATTGGGGCTACGTCGTCTGCCGCCGGCTGTCGCTCAACCGATACAGATTCTTGCGGCAATGCCGGCTGCTGTGCCCGGTATGGTCCTCGGGTTGGCCTATATCCTGACGTTCAATTCCACGGCCACGCCGCTGTACCTGCTCTATGGCAGCGCGGCGCTGATCGCCATTGTCAACTTCTACCACTACCATACGCAAGGTTTCCTGACCGTAATGACCGGCTTCCGACAGTTGCCACAGGCGCTTGAAGAGGCCGCCGGAAGCCTTGGCGCAGGGCTGGCGCGTTCCGCGCGGGACGTCGTCGCGCCTTTCATCGCGCCGATGCTGGTTTCCGTCTTTTTCTTCCTTTTCATGCGCTCCATGGTCACGCTCTCGGCAGTGGTTTTCCTGACAACGCCCGACCTGAGTGTCGCCGCCGTGACAATCATGCGGCTCGACGATGCCGGGCTGACGTCGCAGGCCGCTGCGTTTTCGACCTGCGTCATGGCGGTGGTCTGTGTGGCGGTGTTGTTCATGAAGGTCACGCTGGCGCTGATGGGGCGGCGCACCAGGGCAAAGGGGGAAGCGTGATGTGGGCAAAGGAGCGTCACCAGCGGATCTTGTCCATGTTGGCCGCCAATCAGCAGGTCAGCGCCAACGACCTGGCCGAGATGCTGGGGGTTTCGCGCGAGACTGTCCGCCGTGACCTGCTTGACCTGGAGGAAATCGGCAAGGTTGCTCGGGTGCACGGTGGTGCTGTCCTGCCCGAGGCTCGCTCCGAGGATCCGTTCCGCCAGCGCATGACAACGCAGATCCGGGCGAAGTCAGAAATCGCGAAGAAAGCTGTCGGAATGATCCAGCCCGGTCAGACGATCATGGTGGATGCCGGATCGACCACGGCAGTTTTCGCCCGAGAGCTTGTGAAGGTGCCCGGAGTCTCGGTGATCACCAATTCACTGGACATTGCCACGACACTACAAGCCGCCGAAATGGAGGTTGTCTTGCTGGGGGGGCGGATGGCTGCAGATGTGCCCGCCACTGTGGGTGAGCTTACCTTGTCGGAAATCCGACGCTTCGAGGTCGAGCTCTGCTTTTCCGCTCCAGTCGCCGTGCACCCTGAGAAGGGCGCATTTTTCTACGATCTTCAGGAGGCCGAAGTCTCGCTCGCCATGGCGTCGCAGGCCGTGCGTTCGGTGGTTCTGGCGGATCATACCAAGCTGGGCGCGACCAGTCGGGTCCGGTCCTGGGATGTGGCAGGGATCAATACGCTGGTGACCAGCCGGGGGGCGACCACGGCGCAAATCGACCAGTTTCGGAGGTCCGGTATCGAGGTCGTCTGAGCTTTTGCCGCCCAGGTTGCGGCCGTCACTGCCTGGATGTGACACAGCAGGCGGGTTCCGCGTCACAGGCATCACCCCATCAGGCGCTTGCCAGCCTGCTTTCGAGAAGTTCTCCATGCTCCTGAAGGAGTGGGTAGGCGATCATCGCGAAAGACGTGTTAAGCATCTTCAGCGCGCGCAGGAAATCAAGGTGGATGGCGCTGGTCTCGATCGACTCGGACAAACCCTGACGAAGCCGTTTCAGGTGCTTGCGTTCAAGCGTCTGCTCAATTTCACGCACCTTTTCCTTCTGCTCCACCAATTCGCGGGCAAGCCCGACATCTTCCGACATCAGAACGGTGATCCCATGCTGGACATTCCGAAGCACGACATCATGGAAGTCCGAAAGTTCCCGCCAGCCATCACTCGAGAAATTCAGTTTGTCCACGTTCTTCCGGCGGGCAAGCTCGGACATCTTTCGCGCGATCATGTCGGCACCGGCCTCGAGGTTCACCGCAACTCCTGATAGGTCGAAGGCGCGGGTTCCTGTGTCCTCGTCGGGATCATTGCTTTTCACCCCGGCAAGGTAGACGCGCAGGTCCAGGGACATGCGCGCAACTTCCTGCATTTCGGCCTTGAGCCGCTTGGCGACCCCATCGTCGTACTTTTCAAACAGGCCGATGGCTTCCCGCAGCATGACCTCGATCCGGTTCCCCATTTCCACGAGTTCGCGCTGCGCACAGGCGAAGGCCCGCCGGGGCTGGTTCTGGACCGTCAGATCGAGAGCGGAACGTGTCAGGCCCTCCAAGGCCTCGCCGGTTGGATCGGGCACAAACCACCTGGCCGCCCGCATGAGCGGGCCGACAAACGGCAGCGCGACCACAAGAAGCGCCAGGTTGAAGAGCAGGTGGACATTGAGAGCCTGGTATGCGGGCGAAGATCCCGGAAGCCAGTCCGGGACGCCAAAAAGGTTCAGAAGAACCAGCACCAATGCCGCACTTCCGCCCCGGAGGACGAGGTTGGTCCATATCACGCGCCGCACCCCGGCAGCCGCCTGGAGCGTCAGGAAAACAGCGATCAGGGCCCCTCCCAGGTTTGCGCCCAGTACCATTGCAAAGGCCGCTTCGATGGGCAGGATGCCCTGTTGGGCGAGCGTCGCAAAGAGCAGAACCGCGGCCACGCTTGAATGCACCACCCAGGCAAAGACCGCGGCGAGGGCAAAGGCCGATATTGCATCTCTCGCGAGATAGGCCATGGCAGATTGTGCGGCGCTGCTGGTCGAGAGCGGTTCGCTTGCCTCGCGGATCAGGTCGAGCGAAATGAAAATCAGGGCCAGGCCGATCAGGATACGGCCAATCTGGCGCAGGCTACGGCGCGAGCTGCGCAGGAAGAACACGACCCCGGCAAGCATCAGGAGCGGGGTGAGAAACGCGACCCGGGAATTTAGGATCTGCACCACGATGGCAGAGCCAAGATCCGCCCCCAGTATGATTGCGAGGCCCGCCACTCCGCCGATCGCGCCGACCGTCATGAAACCGGCCAGCAGCATCGCCACCGCAGTGGAACTTTGCATCAGGATGGCCGCTGCGGTCCCGGTTGCGGCGGCTGCGACACGGTTTGACGTGGATCGCCGCAGCCAACGTCGCAGCTGGCTGCCGAATGCGCGCTCGAAGCCGGTTCGGACCAGGCGTACCGCCCAGATCAGAAGCGCCGCAGCCGCGGCCATGTTCAACAGGATTGCAATCGGGGAGCTGTCCATCGCTTTAAGATGCCCTTTGGAGGCTGTTCATTTCTTGATGCCCGGAACGGGCAGGGGCCTCTGACCAAGCCAGTCAGCACGAAGACCGGGGCATCTCCTGGCCTGATGCCGGTCATCAGGCCAGCCGAGAACCGGACGGGTATGTCAGGCCGGTGATGGTGAGAGAGATCTCTGCATTTTCATCTGCCAAGCTGGGTTTCGACCAGATCGGGCAAGCTGTCGAAATCGCTGAAGCTGACGTCGTGATGGATATCTCCTACGGGTTTCTTCCTGTAGCCTTCGGTGAACAGGAAGAAAGGAACCGAAGCCCGTCTGGCGGTTTCCGCATCGACCTCGCTGTCACCAATGTAGATGCATGGCCCGTCGCCAAGCTCGTCAAAGGCGGCTTGCAAGGGTGCCGGGTTGGGTTTCGGGCCAAATCGGTTGTCGCCGCCCCAGACCGTGCCGAAATAGTCGCCAATTCCCAGGTGCTTCAATACGGCCAGGCAAGGACGGTGGAGCTTGTTGGTGCAGATACCAAGCCGGTGACGGCGGGCCAGCGTATCCAGCGCATCCAGAACGCCCGGATAGGGCACGGTCAGAGTTACCGCGTCGTCATAGAGCGCGACGACCTGATCCAGCAATTGAGCCTGCTCGCTGTCGGGGATGCCGCGCGCCGCGCGCATCTTGGCAACGAAAATGCTGATGCCTTCGCCGATGAAGCTGTGAGTCTCTTGCAGGGTGATGGGCACCGCGTCGACGCTTTTCAGGGCCACGTTGGCGATGGCCTGAATGTCTGGGGCGCTGTCGATCAGCGTTCCATCCAGATCAAAGACGATCCGCGCACTCATGGTCGGCCCACCACGAAGTCGGGCACGATCCCGGCCCTTGAGATTGCCGCCGCCACATCCTGGCCCGCGAAGAACCCGTAGCCCGAGATAAGGGCCGAGGCGACCCCGGCGGAGCGTGCGCCCAGAATGTCGGTGTGCAAGCTGTCACCGACCATCACAACCCGCGATTTTTCAACCGGACCCAGCCGTTTGAAGGCAAGGTCGAAGATGTTGTTGAAGGGTTTGCCGAAGAACTCTGGCGCGGCCCCGGTGCGGTCGGCCAGTCGGTGCGCAAAATGACCGGGCTCGGTCGAGAACCCTTTTTCGCGCGGCGCGACGATGTCGGGATTGCCGACCAGCACCGGGCGAGGGCGCTCTTTCAGCGCGTCTTCCAGCAAGGCCTGGCGTTTTTCGGTCCAGGCTGCGGAGCCGATCATCAGGAATCCGTCAACGGCCGCATAGGGCGCCGGATCTTCTTCAAGATAGGTCAGGTTCAGGCCCTCCAGGTCGCGAAGGCCGGTGCTGCGCGTTGCCATCAGCCCCCAGTGCAGACCACGGCGCGTCTCCAGTCCCTCCAGCAGGGTTGCGCGGCTTGTGATGACGTCCTCGGGCGCGAAGTCATAGCCCAGCCGGGTATATTTCTCCATCAAGGATGCATGGGGAAACCCTGCCGCGTTCGAGACGACGAGGACGCGCTTGCCTGCCGCTTTCAGGTTCCTGACCCTTTCGGGGGTGTCGGGGATCGCGGTTTCCCCGATGTTGAGAACCCCGAACGCATCCAGCAGAAAGACGTCGAACTCATCGGCAAGGTCTTCCAGCGTTGCTGCATCGCGATACGTCTGATCTGTCTGCGTGACATCTGGCAGGCGGTGGCGAACCGCCTCATAGGCCTGAAATGCCTCTTCCGCCGATATCGTGGTCAAATGATAGCCCCCCGAACCTTGGCGGAGACCCATTCGCTGATGACGACGGCAGCGAGGATCACGATCAGAATGAGACTGACCTGCGGCCAGGCCAACACGTTGAGCGAGGCGGAAAGCTGCAATCCGATACCACCTGCGCCGACCAGCCCCAAGACGGTAGACTCCCGGATGTTGATGTCCCAGCGGAAGACAGCGATGCCGGCGAAGGCGGGCAGGATTTGCGGGACAATGCCGTAGGCCATGACCTGCCAGCGGCTGCCCCCGGTGGCGGTAATCGCTTCGACCTGGCTGTGGTCGATTTCCTCGATGGCTTCATAAAGAAGCTTGGCGCAGAAACCGATCGAGCGGATGGCGATCGCGACGACACCGGCAAAGACGCCGGGGCCGATAATGGCGATCAGCAGAAGCGCCCAGATCAGCGAGTTGATCGAGCGGGTCGAGACAATGATAAGAAGCGCTATGGGCCGGATGACGAGCGCCGAGGGCGTGGTGTTGCGCGCGGCGAGAAAGGCCACTGGAACCGCAAGACAGAGCGATATCAGGGTGCCGAGCGTCGCGATATTCAGCGTATCCCAGATCGGACCGCCCAACTGGGTAATGTACCCCCATTTGGGAGGTGTCGCGCGGGTCCAGATGTCATCTGCGATGCGCGGAGCGTCCCAGACGAAAAACCATGTGGTCGAGGCCGAAATGATTTGCCAGCAGTAGACGAAGACTGCCGTGCCAAGAAACCAGCCGAACCATCGGACCAGGCTTTCGCGGGTGGTCCGTCTGCGCCAGATCTGGGCGCCCTCTCTTTCAAGCACCGGCATTACTGTACCCTCGCGCGGATTACACCTGAGAGGTATTCAAGCGTCATGACGATCCCGATGATCAGGATAAGGATGGCGGCCGCCGTGTCGTATTCATAGCGGTCGAAAGCGGTGTTGAGCGTCGCGCCGATGCCCCCTGCGCCCACAAGGCCCAGGATCGCGCTTTCGCGAAAGTTGATGTCGATCCGGTACATGGACAGACCCACCAGTCGCGGCATGACCTGCGGCTGCACCCCGTAGTTGATCCATTGCATCCATCGGGCGCCGCTGGCCTTGATCGCCTCGGCCTGCACCTTATCCATGGATTCGATGTCTTCCGCCAGGAGTTTCGACAGGAAGCCGATGGTGGCGAAGGAGAGGGTCAGGAAACCGGCCAGTGGACCGAAGCCGAAGATCGCGACCAGCAGAATAGCAACGATGATCTCTTGCAGGGCACGGCTGATCGCGACGATTCCGCGACAGACCACGTAAACCGGCAGCGGTGCGATGTTGCGCGCGGCGCCCAACCCGATCGGGATCGAGATCAGGATGCCGACGACCGAGGCTGCGACCGTCATCACGATGCTTTCAACAAGGCCGCCCCAGATGTCGCTCCAACGCGAAAGGAAGTCCGGGCTGGTGAAGGCGAGGATGAAGGCCCAGCCCCGGTCCAGACCTTCATAGACCCGGCCCCAATCGACTTCGATCGTCATGAAGGCCGCGATCAGGTAGGCGACAAATCCAACGATCAGAAGCCAGCGCACCAGCGGATTCTTGACAAAGGCCGGCTTTCGCCACCCTTTGCCCAGCATGTCGTCCAATTCACGATGGCTCATTCGGTAGCCTCGATATCTTCGTCATCCACCTTTTCGATGGTCGCCTCCCAGTCTTCCTCACCGTAGATCTCGGTCAGTTTGCCGGGCGTCAGACCGGTGGGCAGACCGTCATAGACGACCTCGCCAAAACGGAGCCCGACAACACGGGGGACGAACATCTGAGCCAACGCGACGTCGTGAATATTGATGATCGCGGCCAGACCGCGTTCCTTGCACAGCTCGGTTATCAGCCGCATGATTTGCCGGCTTGTCTTCGGGTCCAGTGAGGCGGTCGGCTCATCCACAAGCAAAAGCTTGGGATTCTGGATCAGCGCACGGCAAATGCCGACCCGCTGACGTTGGCCGCCAGACAGTTCATCGGCGCGTTTGTCGGCCATGTGCAGAAGCCCGACACGATCGAGAAGCCGGAATGCCTCGTCTACGTCCGATTGCGGAAAGCGACGCAGGAATGACCGCCAGAACCCCACATAGCCCAACCGTCCTGACAGCACGTTTTCCATGACCGTCAAACGCTCGACCAGCGCATATTCCTGAAAAATCATGCCCATCTCGCGGCGCGCCTTCCGCAACGCGCTCGAGCCGAGCTTGGTTAGGTCCATATCTCCCAGATGAACCCCGCCGTCTGTCGGTTCGACCAGCCGGTTGATGCACCGGATCATGGTCGATTTGCCCGCGCCCGACGGTCCGATCAGTGCCAGAACCTGCCCCTTGGGCACCTCAAGATCAATCGCTTTCAGCGCCTGATCTCCGGTCTTGTATGTTTTTGTAAGCTTCTGAAGACGCAGCATGAAATGCCCCGGTTTAGAGGGTGGTCGGCGGGCCCGTTCAGGCCCGCCGGACTGGTAATGGATTACTCGCAGGCGTAGGACACGCCGTTGGCAGCGTCGATCTTGCGGATGACTTCCCAGAACTCCTGGTAGGTCATCTCGAGGAATTGACCTTCGTTGGATTTCGAGAATTCGGCCTCAAGGGTGGTGCCTTCCCATTCGAAGCTGAAGAAGGCATTGCGGATCTTTTCCTGCAACTCGGGCGTCAGGTTGTAGACCGTGCCAAACCCCGTGGTCGGGAAGGTCTGCGATTTGTAGATCGTGACCACGTCGTCTTCGCTGATCACATCGCGGGAGATCATCCGAAACTTGACCGAGTTGGCGATGGAGGCTGCCATGTAGTCCTTGTTGGCCACACCAAGGATCGAGTTGTCATGCTTGCCCGAATAGACCGGTTCGAAGTCACGTTCCGGCAGCATGTCGAAGTCGCCCTTCAGAATCGCCGAGGGGGCTTTGAACCCCGAGTTCGACGTGGGCGAGGTAAAGGCCAGTTGCTTGCCCCTGATGTCTTCCACGGTTTCAATGCCCGAGCCCGGATAGGTGATGATTTCCATCTCGTAGCCGAATTTCCCGTCTTCGGAGGCCATGATCGTGAAGGGCCGGAATCCGGCGCAATTCACGGCCAAGGGGTTCGATCCCGTGTTGAAGCCCGCGATGTGCAGTCGGCCCGACCGCATCGCTTCGATCTGTGCAGCGTTGTTCTGGACCGGGAAGAAAACGACATCCTTGCCGGTTTCTGCCTCGAGATGGTTCAGGAAGTCCGACCACGCGGTCTTATAGACGGCAGGATCTTCCACCGGGGTATATGCGAAAATGAGCGTGTCGGGATCGATCTGCTCAGAGGGATCTGTGGGGATGTCAGCGATGAGATCGCCATCGACGTCGCAGAAACGCTCATCCAGATCGCCGCGCGGGCAATCCTGCGCGGATGCGACCGTCGAAAACGACAGCAAGACCGCGGAGCACGCGCCCAGTAGCAGTTTGTGATTGATTTTCATAGTTTCCTCCCTGGTTTTCATCCTAATTGACTAGGCTTTTTGGTCGCCGCTTGGTTCAGCGACCACAATTTCGACGCCGGATTTAGACAGCGCCCGCAACAGGCTCCCATCCGGTCTTGCGTCTGTAACGACGGTGTCCAAGCCATCAAGCCGGGTAACCCGCGCCAACCCGTCTTTTCCGAATTTCTCTGACCCCACCAAGAGCTGGCGTCGCGACGCACGCCGCAGCATTTCCTTCTTGACGGCGGCGAAGCCACGAACCGTTTCGGAAACGCCCTCGTCAGAAATGCCGGATGCGCCGATAATGCAGCGATCCACGTGGAATTGAGAAAGAAACTCCAGCGTTTCGGGACCCACGACCGCGCTTTCGTCTGGCAGATATTCGCCCGGGCATAACATGACTTCGGCGGCCCCGTGACCCAGTGTCATGGCGACGGGCAGAGAATTTGTGATGACTTTGCAGGTAACCCCGCGATATGCCAAAAATCTTGCCAGCTGAATCGTGGTGGACCCAGAGTCGATCATGATGGTTTCACCATCCCGCACTTGGGCGGCGGCCAATTGGGCGATCCGTTCCCGTTCCTCTGACCGCGCCGCATTGCGCTGGTCGAGAGTCGGATAGTGCCCCTGCGATGGCGCAGAGGCCCCGCCGTGTGCCCGGTCGATCAAACCATCCTTTGCAAGCGCATCCAGATCGCGGCGCAATGTTTCCGTGGAGGCATCGAACCGTCTGGCAAGTTCGCTGATCCGCACATGGGGGTGCAGCTTCAACTCAAGAAGAATTTGCGCCCTGCGTTCGGATTTCTTGATCCGGCCCCGGCGCTTTTCTTTGTGCCTGTATTGTGCCGCAGCCTCGGCCAATTGGCGCTTCCCCCACTTTTCCAGACAAAACCTGAGGGGTTTCCGCCATTATTGCAATGATTCTGTTGTCAAAGCCACAAACAGCTTGCTCAGTTTGAACGCGAGGTGACGGCAGAACGGATCCGCGACAAGATCGCGGCATTCAAGGCAAAGGGCATGTGGATGGGAGGCATTCCGCCAATTGGTTATCTGCCGGAGACGCGGCAGTTGATCGTCGTGCCGGAGGAAGCGGAGATTGTTCGGCTCATTTTCCACCGTTTCCTGGGCCTTGGTTCAGTCCGGCGCCTGCAGGCGGAGCTTTCAAGCCAGGGTCACCGAACCCCGCTTCGGACGAGCCGGAAGGGCAGGGTGAGCGGCGGTTGCATATTTTCGACCGGAAAACTCTACAAGATGCTCTCCAACCCGGTCTATATCGGCCGCATCCGTCACCGCGAGAAGATCTACCCTGGCCAGCATCAGGCCATCGTTGACGTGGACACCTGGAAAAAGGTGCAGGCATTGCTCGTCTCAAATCGTGCGTCGCACCAGAGGCGAACTCGCGCGGCGCACCCGAGCCCGCTTGCAGGCAAGCTGTACGACCCGGACGGCCAAAGAATGCGCCCTCTGCATGCTCGCAAAGGGGCGCGACTCTATCGTTATTACGTCAGCCCGAAGCTTGTTGAGGGCAGCGTCGAAACCGGAGCAACAGGATGGCGCTTGCCGGCAGAAGAAGTCGAGACGGTTCTCGCCAAGGTGGTTTCTGATCGCCTGGGCGATCCGGAATTACAAAGCCTGTTGCTGGGAAAAATGCCGGCGCGGGGCAGGCGAACAGGTTGCAGCGACTGTCCAATCTGTACGAGATCAACTGGCTGATGCCCGATCCCGGCAGGGTAGGCAGCTTTTGATATCGATCGTTCGGCGCGTTGATCTGAAAGACGATTGCCTTGCGGCGTCGATCTCATTGCGACCAGTCATGACCGGTCGCCTCGGTGAGCCGTCGTCAGATCTCCCTGACTTGGAAGTGTCTGCCCCGATCAAGGTCGCTCGGCGCGGCGCAGAACTCAAGTTGGTCCTCCAGGGGGCTGCGGGAAGTGAACGATTGCCCGACCCGAACCTCGTCCGTTGCGTCCTGGATGCCCGTCGCCGTTTCAAGACCTATACCGATCGCATCCACGCAATGACACTCTCGCAGATAGCGAAGGCTGAAAAAACCAGCGTGGCAGATGTCTCGCGATCGCTGCAACTGGCGTTCCTGGCACCGGACCTCGTGGCGGCCATTCTTGACGGTCGGCAGCCAACCCACCTGACAGCGACGCGGCTTCTGCGGCTGGAAAACTTGCCGTTGGACTGGGAAGAGCAGCGCGCGTTTCTCGGCTAGCGGCCGAAGTCGGCGATACCCCCACAAAACGATGCTACTTCAAATTTAGTTTGGACCCTGACAGAGATAGTTTGGGCGGGTGCCCCAGGTGTCGGCGATTTTGGCGGTCTCAGCGCCAAACCAATGTGCTATGTTCAAGAAAGCCGCGCGTAACCCTCGGAAAAGAAACGGTAATTCAAAATGCTGCCTGAGGCGCGAAAAAACCCAAGACTGTCTGGTAGGCCCGGAGGGACTCGAACCCCCAACCAAAGCGTTATGAGCGCTCTGCTCTAACCAATTGAGCTACAGGCCCGCCTAAGCTTTCACTAGGCAGGGTGGTGCGGCGGGTCAAGTGGCTCGAACGCGCCTTTTCGAGCAAGATGTCGCGCGATGTCCAATGGACACGACCCCAGACTATTGCTAACCCCGCGGCCAACGAGGTTAGCAAGGAGCGGCGCACATGAGCACCTCAAAGAGCGGTGTGACCTATGCCGATGCGGGCGTAGATATCGACGCGGGCAACGCGCTGGTCGAGAAGATCAAGCCTGCAGCGAAAAAGACTTCGCGACCGGGCGTCATGGCTGGCCTCGGGGGATTTGGGGCGCTTTTTGATCTGAAGGCTGCTGGATACACGGACCCGGTGCTTGTCGCTGCGACCGATGGCGTGGGAACCAAGCTGCGGATCGCCATCGACACGGGTAAACTCGACACGATCGGCATCGACCTTGTGGCTATGTGCGTGAACGATCTCGTCTGTCAGGGGGCAGAACCCCTGTTCTTCTTGGATTACTTCGCCACCGGCAAACTCGACGTCGAGGCGGCGAGCGAGATCATTTCCGGCATTGCCGAGGGGTGTGCACGGTCCGGCGCGGCTCTGATCGGGGGCGAGACGGCGGAAATGCCCGGGATGTATCATGGCGGGGATTTCGATCTGGCAGGTTTCGCTGTTGGTGCGATGGAACGGGGGGCCGATCTGCCCCGTGACGTGGCTCAGGGCGATGTCATCCTGGGACTTGCCTCCGATGGCGTCCATTCCAACGGGTATTCGCTGGTTCGCAAGGTTATACAGCTGTCCGGGCTTGACTGGGCGTCGGATGCACCCTTTGCCGATGGCTCGCTTGGCGACAGCCTTCTTGCGCCGACGCGGCTTTATGTCGTGCAGTGTCTCTCCGCGATCAAGGCGGGCGGGGTGCATGCGCTGGCCCA
This sequence comes from Paracoccaceae bacterium, assembly GCA_014762635.1. Lineage (GTDB taxonomy): Bacteria > Pseudomonadota > Alphaproteobacteria > Rhodobacterales > Rhodobacteraceae > JABURR01. Next base: position 24,263 of record JABURR010000042.1, on the reverse strand, counting down.
TATCACGGGCGGCGGCCTGACCGAGAACCTGCCGCGGGTCCTGCCCGAGGGGCTGGGCGCCGAGATCGACTTGAATGCTTGGGATCTGCCTCCGGTGTTTCGCTGGCTTGGCGAGGGCGGCGGACTGGCCGAGGCCGAACTGCTCAAGACCTTCAACGCCGGGATCGGGATGTGCCTGGTCGTGGCTCCCGACCGGGCCGAGACGATCGAAGCATTGTTGGCCGAGGCAGGTGAGCGCACGTTCCGCATCGGCCGTGTGGGGCAGGGGGAAGGTGTCCGCTATTCTGGCACTCTCCTGTGAAGAAACGCGTTGCAATTCTGATCTCGGGCAGCGGGTCGAACATGGTCCGCTTGGTCGAAAGCATGGGCGAAGACCACCCGGCTGAACCCGTTTTGGTGGTTTCTAACGTGCCCGGCGCGGTAGGGCTCGAGAAAGCCGCTGCCTTGGGCGTCGAAACGGCAGTCGTCGATCACAAGGCCTATCCCGACCGGGAAAGTTTCGAGGCCGCGCTACTGGAGGCTCTTCAGGCCGCTCGTCCCGACATCATTTGCCTTGCCGGGTTCATGCGCATCCTGACCGCCGGGTTCACCAAGGCGTGGGAAGGCCGGATGCTGAACATCCATCCGTCCCTTTTACCCAAGTACCGCGGCCTGCACACCCACGCGCGGGCAATCGAGGCCGGGGATGCGGTCGCGGGCTGCACCGTGCACGAAGTCACGGCGGAGCTTGATGGCGGGCCGATCCTGGGGCAGGCCATCGTTCCCATTCGTGGCAATGACACGCCGGACGATCTCGCGGCCCGGGTGCTTCCGATGGAGCATCAACTCTATCCGGCGGTGCTGCGCCGATTTGCTGAGGGAGAGCGGAGCAAACTCCTCCTCGAGTAGTTTCTGGGGAGCATTTGCCACGCGTGCAATTTCATTGCCCGACGCCGCTTCACATTTCGGTCACATTTGCCTATCAGGGGGCAAATAAGACGACAGCCAAGGGCGACATGATCACAATAACAACGACCGAGGGGCTGGCGGCTTTCTGCGAACGCGCGCGAAACCACCCCTACGTTACCGTCGATACTGAATTTCTCAGAGAGCGCACCTATTACTCCAAGCTTTGCCTGGTGCAACTTGCCGTGCCCGGGCCGGAGAAAGAGGATGCTGTCCTCGTAGACCCGCTCTCGAGGGAAATTTCCCTGGATCCGCTCTATGAGTTGTTCCGCGACAAGTCGGTCGTGAAGGTATTTCATGCCGCGCGTCAGGATCTGGAAATCTTCTTCATCGAAGGCGGCGTATTCCCGGAACCTCTGTTCGACACCCAGGTCGCGGCGATGGTCTGCGGGTTTGGCGAACAGGTCGGATACGAGACCCTGGTGCGCAAGGTTGCCAAGCAATCGCTCGACAAGACATCGCGGTTCACCGACTGGTCGCGCCGCCCGCTGTCGGATGCCCAGAAGACCTACGCGCTTGCGGATGTCACGCATCTTCGGGTCATCTACGAAGAACTGTCGAGCCAGATCGCGAAATCAAAACGCCAGAAATGGGTGGAGGAAGAACTCGAAGTCCTGACCACGCCCGAGACCTATATCATCAAGCCGGAAGAGGCTTGGAAGCGGGTGAAAACCCGCACCAATTCCGGGAAGTTCCTGTCGATGGTGCGTGAGCTTGCTCGGTTTCGCGAAATCTATGCTCAAGATCGTAACATTCCCCGGAACCGGGTCTACAAGGACGACGCCCTTCTGGAATTGGCATCGACCAAGCCCAGCACCATGGAAGACCTGTCTCGCTCTCGCCTTCTGCTCAGAGAGGCACGGAGGGGAGATATCGCCGATGGAATTCTTGCTGCCGTACAAGCAGGTGCAGCGGCTCGTCCCGAAGACTACCCACGCCCTGACCTGAGCCGGGAGAAGCTGCAGGTCAACCCGGCGCTGGCCGATATGCTGCGGGTATTGCTCAAGGCAAAATCCGACACGGCAGGCGTGGCGCAAAAGCTGATCGCCACCTCGGCGGACCTTGATGCAATCGCCGGAGGCATGCGCGACGTGATGGCCCTGAAGGGGTGGCGGCGCGAGGTTTTCGGCGAGGATGCGCTGCGCCTGTGCGAAGGGAAGATCGGCCTCGTTGCCCGCGGGCCGCGGGTGGAGACCTTCGACCTCTAGCGCGCGGTCGAGGCGGTGTTGGTCTCGGCCACGACGCGGACCTGTCGAACGCCTCTCAACCGCCAGTCCGAGAGGTAATGGGCGACGACCACCGGTTGCACGGCGCCAGTGTCCTCTGCGTCTTCCGGCGTTGCGATGCGGAAGGCGTAGATCAGCACACCGTTGATGGGGAATTCGTCGTTCAGCGGTTCAAGCGAGGCGTTGAAATTCCCGGTGCCAGACGCGATGCCCTGGGCTCGCAGGATCGCGCCGCCGGGAATTCGCTCCACCGCGACGCTGGTGACCTGAGAAACAAGGCGCCGACCATCCTCCGCGATGGGCGGCACGGCTGCCGGATCGGGTTGAACCTCGTCGACCGCGAGCGACTCCGCGGGTTCCTCTTTGCCGCCGAACCAGTTCTTGGGATTCATGGGCGAACCGGAAAAATTGGCGCATCCCGAAAGCCCGGTGGCCAGAACGAGTGCCAGAAGGATGCGTGTCGTCATCATTGCCCCACAAAGAAACCGCGTCTGGCGTACCCCACGGCGGACTGTTTGAAAAGCCTTCAGCGGCAGGCTGGACCTTCTCGGCGCGGCGTCCTAGGTGAAGGGCAGCGAAATGGAGCGGAAGATGGCCACGGAAGCGTTCGAAGAGATTGCAGACACGTTCGAATTCCTCGACGACTGGGAGGATCGCTATCGTCACGTCATCGACATGGGCAAGGCGATGGACCCGCTTGAAGAGGCCTTCCGCGTCCCGGCCACCAAGGTGGAGGGCTGCGCCAGCCAGGTCTGGATCCTGCCCGAGATCAAGGGCGAAGGCCCGGACGCCATTTTGCGGTTTCGTGGCGACAGCGACGCGATGATCGTGCGTGGCCTGATCGCGGTGCTTCACGCCCTCTATAGCGGCTTGCCAGTGAAAGAGGTCCTGAAGGTCGATGCCGGTGGCGAACTGGCGCGGCTGGGGCTGCACGACCACCTGTCGGCGCAGCGCTCCAACGGCCTCAGGGCCATGGTGGAGCGCATACGCCTGTTGGCGGCGGAAACCGCGGGTTAATTGCCCCTCCAGATCCAGCCGCCGCCGTAGATGCGGCTGCCATTCGGATCGTAGAAGACGCAGGCCTGTCCCGGGGACACGCCTTCTTCGGGCGACGTCAGTTCCACCTCGGCCTCGGTCGGGCCGAGCGGCCGGATAATAGCTTCGGTGGGCGGTCGGGTCGAACGGACCTTGACCGAGAGATGCCATTCAGGCCGGCTGTCGAAGGGCTCATCGCCCAGCCAGTTGATTTCACGCACCGGAACCGTTCGCGTGGCCAGCATTTCCTTCGGCCCCACGATGACCCGGCGATTGTCCACGTCGAGTTTGACCACGTAAAGCGGGTCGGACAGGCCGCCGATACCCAAGCCACGGCGTTGGCCGATGGTGTAGTGGATCACGCCGCGATGCTCGCCCAGGACGTTGCCGTCGATGTCCACGATCTCGCCCGGTTCCGCCGCGCCCGGGCGCAGCTTCTCGATGACGCTGGCGTAGTTCCCGTTAGGGACGAAACAAATGTCCTGGCTGTCGGGCTTGTCCGCGACGCTGAGCCCGTATTTGGCGGCCAGTTTCCGGGTTTCGGCCTTGGAGGCCAGATGGCCGAGCGGAAAGCGCAGGTAGTCCAGTTGCTCCGGCGTGGTCGAAAACAGGAAATAGGACTGGTCTCGCGCCGCGTCGGCTGCCGAATGCAGTTCAGCCCCGGCGTCCCCCATCATGCGCTGGATGTAGTGGCCCGTGGCCATGCAATCGGCATCCAGGTCCTTCGCCGTGCCAAGCAGGTCCTTGAACTTGACCCGTTCATTGCACCGGATGCAGGGTACGGGCGTCGCCCCGGCAAGATAGCTGTCGGCAAACTCGTCGATCACCGCATCGCGGAAGACATTCTCGTAATCCAGCACGTAATGCGGAAAGCCCATCTCCTCGGCCACGCGGCGCGCATCGTGGATATCCCGACCGGCGCAGCAGGCGCCCTTCTTGGCAAGCGCTGCGCCGTGGTCATAGAGCTGGAGCGTGACGCCGACCACGTCATAGCCTTCCTCGGCCAGCATCGCGGCCACGACCGAGGAATCCACACCGCCCGACATGGCGACGACCACGCGCGTTTCGGCCGGGCTCTTCGCAAAGCCCAGTGAGTTCAGCGGGGTGTTGTTGCTGTCCAGTGCCATGATCGTGCCTTTCGGAAGTCCGTCGAAATATAGGAAAATGCGACACAACAACAAGGGCGCGTTTCACCGGCGATTAACGCACCCGGCGCAGGGTCTTCGCAACCGGCAGGGGACCACGAATGCAGATCAAGACGCTTGAAAAGACCGAAACCGTGACACTGGAAGACGGAACCACCCTGTCGCGGGCCGAACTTCCGCCCACCAACACACAGCGCTGGGTTGCCAGCCGCAAAGCCCTTGTGGTCAAGGCGATCAGGGCGGGGCTCCTCGACCGGGGAGAAGCGATGAAGCTCTACTCGATCTCGGATGAAGAGCTTTCGAGTTGGGAGGAGCGTGTGTCTTCCTTCGGCGAAGCCGCCTTGAAGGCGACGCTCCTGAATCGATATAGACAACTTTAAGTTGCTGCTCTAATTTATTAACATCGGTAACGTGTAATTAACCATTCCTCCCCAAAGCTTTAGGCCGGTGGGATGGAAGGAAATGGAGCATTGTAATGAGGATTCTTCTGGTTGAAGACGACCCGACCACGTCACGCAGCATCGAACTGATGCTGACCCACGCCAGCCTGAACGTCTTCTGCACGGACATGGGGGAGGAAGGGATCGACCTGGCGAAATTGTATGATTACGACCTGATCCTTCTGGACCTCAACCTGCCGGACATGACCGGGCATGACGTTCTACGGCAGCTGCGCCTGGCGCGGATCAACACGCCGATCCTGATCCTGAGCGGCTCTGACGATACCGAAAGCAAGATCAAGGGCTTCGGGTTCGGCGCAGACGACTACATGACGAAGCCCTTCCATCGGGAAGAACTGGTTGCCCGCATCCACGCGATCATTCGCCGGTCCAAGGGGCATTCCCAGTCGGTGATCCATACGGGCAAGGTCGCCGTGAACCTCGACGCCAAGACCGTCGAGGCAGAAGGCCAGCCCGTTCACCTGACCGGCAAGGAATACCAGATGCTGGAACTTCTCAGCCTGCGCAAGGGAACGACGCTCACCAAGGAGATGTTTCTCAACCACCTCTACGGCGGCATGGATGAACCGGAACTCAAGATCATCGACGTTTTCATCTGCAAGCTGCGCAAGAAGTTGAACGAGGCGACAGACGGCGAAAACTATATCGAAACCGTTTGGGGCAGGGGATATGTCCTGCGCGATCCAGCACCGCAGGCCGAAGTGGCGGAAGGCATCGCCCTGCGCGCCTGAAACGCTCCGGAAACTCTGGACCTCTCGTGGGCTCCCTCCTATCACGTGGGGAGTGATCACGAATGGGGTCTTTGATGGATCGCGCGGCGCTCAGAGAGAAACCCGTCGAAACGCTGACGGAAGACGAGGCGAGGCAAGAGCTTGAGCAGCTTGCCGAGGAAGTCGCGCGCGCAAATCGGGCCTATCACACCGAAGACCAGCCCGAGATTTCGGACGCCGATTATGACGCCCTGCGGCTGCGCAACACCGAGATCGAAGCGCGTTTTCCCGGCTTGAAACGCGCCGACAGCCCGTCTGAACAGGTGGGTGGCGCGGTTGCGGAGGGTTTCTCGAAGGTCGAGCATCGCGTGCGGATGCTCTCGCTGGCCAATGCGTTCGAGGATGCGGATGTCGAGGACTTCGACGAAAGCATCCGGAAGTACCTTGGGCTGGGCGGTTGCGCCGTTTCCTACACCGCCGAGCCGAAGATCGACGGTCTGTCGCTTGCCCTTCGCTACGAGAACGGAAACCTGATCCAGGCCGCGACGCGGGGCGACGGATCGGTGGGCGAGAATGTGACGACCAATGCCCGCACGGTCTCGGATATCCCGCAACGGCTGGAAGGCGCGCCCGGGATCATTGAGGTCCGCGGCGAGGTCTACATGTCGCACGAGGATTTCGCGGCCCTCAATGCCCGACAGGCCGAAAGTGGCGGCAAGATCTTCGCCAACCCCCGCAATGCGGCTGCAGGATCGTTGCGCCAATTGGACGCCAACATCACCCGGCAACGCCCGTTGAAGTTCTTTGCCTATGGCTGGGGCGAACTCTCGGACCCGCTCGGGTCGACACAGGCAGACGCAATTGATCGCCTGAGAATGCTTGGATTCCAGACCAACCCCCTGACCGAGATTTGTGTCGGGATCGGGGAAATGCTCGATCACTACCGGCTGATCGAACGCCAGCGGGCGACGCTGGGTTACGATATCGATGGCGTTGTCTACAAGGTGAACGATCTTGGGCTTCAGGCCCGTCTCGGGTTCCGCTCGACCACGCCGCGTTGGGCCATTGCGCACAAGTTCCCGGCCGAACTGGCCTGGACCCGGCTGGAACGGATCGAGATCCAGGTCGGGCGAACAGGAGCCCTGTCACCGGTCGCGCGCCTGACGCCGGTCACGGTGGGCGGCGTCGTCGTCTCCAATGCGACGTTGCACAACGAGGATTACATCGCGGGCCGGGACTCCAAGGGCAACGAAATCCGCGGCGGGAAGGACATTCGCGAAGGCGACTGGGTGCAGGTCTACCGCGCCGGGGACGTGATCCCCAAGGTGGCCGATGTAGATCTGTCGAAGCGGCTAGAAGGGGCAAAGCCCTACGTGTTTCCGACCACCTGCCCGGAATGTGGCTCGGATGCCATCCGAGAGGAGGGCGATGCCGTGCGCCGCTGTTCGGGCGGGATCATCTGCCCGGCACAAGCCGTTGAGAAACTGAAGCATTTCGTCAGCCGGGCGGCCTTTGATATCGAGGGGCTGGGCGCAAAGCAGGTCGAAGCCTTCTATTTCGACGACCAACTCCCGATCCGGGAACCGGCAGATATTTTCACGCTCGCAACACGCGATTCCGACAACCTCTCGAAGCTGAAAAACCGGGATGGGTGGGGCGAGAAATCCGCCACGAACCTCTTCGCCGCGATCGAGGAGAAGCGCGCGATTCCGTTGCACCGTTTGATCTTCGCGCTCGGGATCCGGCATGTGGGCGAAAGCGCATCGAAGCTGCTGGCAACCCATTATGGGAGCTGGGAGGCGTTCGAGGCCGCGATGACAGGGGCTTCGGTCGGGGAAGGCCCGGAGTGGGAGGATCTGCTCAGCGTTGATGGTGTCGGTGCGGTCATGGCGGAGTCCGTCATCACCACATTCCACCAGGAGGCCGAGCGCGCCTCGATCGACCGGCTTGTGCGGGAACTCGATGTGCAGCAGGCCGAACAGCGCGGGGCGGTCGATAGCCCCTTGGCTGGCAAAACCGTGGTTTTCACCGGAACGCTCGAAAAGATGACCCGGGCTGAGGCCAAGGCGCGGGCCGAGGCGCTTGGCGCAAAGGTATCGGGTTCGGTTTCGGCCAAGACCGATCTGCTGGTTGCGGGGCCGGGCGCGGGATCCAAGGCGAAGAAGGCGGCCGATCTGGGGGTCGAGACCATTGACGAGGACGGCTGGATCGCCCTCATCGGGCAGGAATGACCCGGCCCTCGGTTCTTTTCCCGCTTTTCGCGGAGGTCGAGACGCTGCCCGGCGTCGGGCCGAAGATGGCGGCCAATCTGACGCATATGGAGATCGCTCGCCCGCGCGACCTGGTTTTCACCTTGCCCCATTCCGGGATTGATCGGCGTAGGCGTGGAAGCATCCGCGAGGTCACGCCCCCCGACATGGTCACGGTGGAAGTCGAGGTCGGGCTGCACATCCCCGCGCGCCGGAAAGGCGGACCCTACCGGGTGAACGTTCAGGATGCCGAGGAGACTTTTCAACTGGTCTTTTTCCATGCCCGAGAGGACTGGCTGAAGAAACAACTACCCACCGGGCAGAGGCGGTTGATTTCGGGCAAGCTGGAGTTGTTCGACGGGATCGCGCAGATCGTGCATCCGGACCATATCCTGCTGGTATCCGAGGCTGAAGATATCCCGGAGTTTGAGCCTGTCTATCCGCTGACCCAGGGCGTCACGCAGAAGGTGATGGCCAAGGCGTCCAGCGCGGCCTTGGAGCGTGTGCCGAACCTGCCGGAATGGATCGATCCGGCACTTGTGGTGCGTGAGGGCTGGCCAAAATGGAGTGAAGCGCTGCTTGCGGCGCATGGCCCCAAGAGTGCTGCAGATCTGGCGCCTTCGGCCCCGGCAAGAGCGCGCCTCGCCTATGATGAACTAATGGCGCATCAATTGACCCTTGCGCTGGCCCGTGCCTCGATCCGACGGGGAAAGGGGCGTCCCACCCAGGGCGATGGCGCGTTGCGGAAGAAGGTTCTCGCCGCCTTGCCCTATAAACCCACGGGCGCCCAGGACCGGGCGATCGGGGAGATCGCCGAAGACATGGCCAAGCCCCTGAGGATGTCGAGGCTGCTGCAGGGGGATGTGGGGTCGGGAAAGACGCTCGTGGCCTTCATGGCGCTGCTGGTCGCGGTGGAGGCTGGCGGGCAGGGGGTGATGATGGCCCCGACCGAGATCCTTGCGCGGCAACACTTGGATGGGCTCAAGCCCCTGGCCGCCGAGGCTGGCGTGAGGCTCGAAATCCTGACCGGGCGCGACAAGGGAAAGGATCGGGCCGAGAAGCTGGCTGCATTGAAAACCGGGGATATCCAGATCCTCGTCGGAACCCACGCGGTATTTCAGAAGGATGTGGAATTCCAGGACCTCCGGCTTGCCATCATCGACGAACAGCATCGGTTCGGTGTTGCCCAACGCATGGAACTGGGCGCCAAAGGGCAGGCGGCGGATGTGCTGGTGATGACGGCCACGCCGATCCCGCGATCCCTGGCGTTGGCACAATACGGCGACATGGATCTGTCGATCCTGGATGAAAAACCGCCGGGGCGGACGCCGGTGAAGACGGCTCTGGTCTCGGCATCCCGGATGGAGGAGGTGGTAGCCCATCTGCGCGAGGCGATCGCCGAGGGACGGCAGGCCTACTGGGTTTGCCCTTTGGTCGAGGAAAGCGAAACCGTCGACATGACCGCCGCCGAGGAACGGTTCCGACACTTGCGGGCCGCCTTGGGCGAGGGTTTGGTCGGGCTGGTCCACGGCCAGCTTCCGGTTGGTCAGAAGGATGCGGCCATGGCCCGCTTCGTCGCCGGTGACACCAAGGTTCTGGTGGCGACCACGGTGATCGAAGTGGGGGTCAACGTGCCCAACGCCTCGATCATGGTGATCGAGCAGGCTGAGAGTTTCGGCTTGGCGCAGTTGCACCAGCTGCGCGGCCGGGTCGGGCGTGGGGCAGAGGCCTCGACCTGCCTGCTCATGTATCGGGGGCCCTTGGGCGAAACGGCCCGCCGTAGGCTGGAAATCCTGCGCGAAACGGAAGACGGGTTTCGGATCGCCGAGGAAGACATGGCGATCCGCGGCGCCGGGGACATGATCGGAACCGCACAATCTGGTTTGCCGCGGTTCCGCATTGCCGACCTAGAACGTCAGACCGCGTTAATGGCCTTGGCACAGTCCGATGCGCGCAAGCTTCTAGCCGACGACCCGACGCTGGAAACTGAACGTGGCAGGGCCGCGCGGACGCTGCTTTGGCTCATGGAGCAGGACAAGGCCATCCGTCTGATCTCGATCGGTTAACCTTTGATGCCATAATGTTCTCCGATGTTCTCATAAAGTTCTTTACAAATCCGACGCACTATGAGAACAAGATAGCAACTCAAGGGAAGAGGAGTTGCAAATGTTCACGGAAGTCCGCGCGATAATTCACAGGTCCGCCCCCACGATCCTCGAGGATACGGTCGGCATGGCCGCTCTCGCGATCATCCTGTTCGGTGCGCTTCACCTGCCTTCGATTTACTAGGAGTACTGCCTGCGGTCTGTTCCGGCCATCGCGCCCACCTGTCCCCACATGATGGCGCCTGACCTGACATTGCCTGTCCCACGTCCGGGGTTTCTGCCTCATCCACCCCGAAAGCCGGATCTGTAACAGACACGCTTACTTGCCGCCGCCTCCCTCCGGAGTGCGGCGGTTTTTTTTAACAGGCTTGTGCGGATTTCTCGGCCTCGGCCATGGCCTCGACCGTGGCTTCCAGAGCAAGCATGATGGAGGCGTGGCGGTTCTTGTACTCGCGGGCTGGCAGGAGGACCTCGAGCTCATCGAAGGGCGGCGAGGGCGGATCACCCCCATCCTTCAGCATGGCCTTGAGTTCATCGCGCGCCTTTTCCACCTCGGCCCTGGTTCGGCCGATGACATGGGCGCCGACAACGGATGCAGCCGCCTGGCCCAAGGCGCAGGCCTTCACGTCCTGACCGAAATCCTTGATTTTCCCGTCTTCCAGGATCACGTCCACCGTCACAGTCGATCCGCAAAGCGGGGAGCGGCGGCGCACGGTGGCGTCGGGGTTTTCAAGACGCTCCGTATGCGGAATCTGGGTCGTCAGTTCCAGGATTCTGCCGGAGTAAAGCTTGATAAGATCCGAGTCGCTCATGGCTTTCCCTTTGCCTGCCTCTGCCATAGATAGGCGAGGCATCGGCTCAAGAAAAGGATGGATCATGCCATTCGACCCCACGACATTGGTCTATAACGAGGCGGGCCTCATTCCCGCGATCGCGCAGGATGCCGAGAACGGCGATGTCCTGATGATGGCCTGGATGAACGCCGAGGCCGTGGCCCGCACGCTTGAGACAGGCCGGGTGACCTACTGGTCCCGGTCGCGCAAGGCGTTCTGGGTCAAGGGTGAGACCTCGGGTCATGTGCAGGAACTGGTGAGCCTGAGAGTCGATTGCGACCGGGATTGCCTGCTGCTGTGCATCCGACAGACCGGCCCGGCCTGCCACACCAACCGCCGAAGCTGCTTCTATACCGAGGTGCAGTCGGGAGATGAGGTCGAAATCCTCGCCCCTGAGGCGTGAGCTAGAGCCCTACCATCGCCCGGATATCGTCCGGCGTCACGCCATCCTTGCGGTATTTTCGGATCGCGCGGGCATCATCACGCTTGGCAAGGCGCCTGCCGTTCTCGTCACGGATCAGCCTGTGGTGGTGGTAAATGGGCGTTGGCAGGTCCAGCAGGCGTTGCAGGACCACGTGAATCGCGGTTGTCTCGAACAAATCCTGCCCGCGCACCGCATGCGTGATACCCTGCTCGGCATCGTCCAGAACCACCGACAGGTGGTAGGATGTTCCCATCTGCCGCCGTGCAAGGACCACATCCCCTACAAGCATCGTGAGATGCACGTGACTGATCTGGGTCAAGCCTGACGCACCATTGGGGCTGGAACCGGTTTCACAAAACTCGATCTTCCCGCCGCCGTTGGCGGACAGCGCCTTCAGCGCGGCGGCCATGTCCAGGCGCAACACCGCATCCCGGGGGCGGGGTCCCGACGCTGCGCGCAAACTCTTTCGACAGGTGCCCGGATAGACGATCCCGTCCGGCCCGAGCAAAGGCGCGCCTTCCTGAGGGGCGCTGGCGGCGGCTTCGATATCGCGGCGTCGGCAAGTGCAGACATAGAGAAGATCACGCTCCCAAAGGCGATCCAGTGCTGCCTCATAAGCCGCTTGTCGCTCGGACTGGCGCATGACGGGTTCTGGCCAGGAAAGGCCGAGCCAATGGAGATCCTCGTAGATCAGCTCCTCCCACTCGGGGCGAGAGCGGGAATGGTCGATGTCTTCGATCCGAAGCAGGAACTCACCCTCTTCGGCCGCTGCCATGTCATGGGCGAGGATCGCGGAATAGGCGTGGCCAAGGTGCAGCGGCCCGGTGGGAGAGGGGGCAAAGCGCGTGCGAAAGGTCACGGCTGTCCTCCCTGCCTCACGCGGCGTCCTGTTCCGACGCGCCCAGCCATTCGGTCCAGGCGGCCTTGGCCCGGTCAGTATAAGCCTTGTAGCGGTCCTTGCGGCCCCGGCGCCCGGCTTTCAGCCCCTCGACCGGCGGGAAGAGCCCGAAATTCACATTCATTGGCTGGAACGTCTTGGCCTCGGCCCCGCCGGTGATATGGGTCACCAGCGCACCTGTCGCCGTCACCGGGGGCGGGGCGGACATGGTTTTTCCAAGCAATTCCGAGGCGGCCAAGCGTCCGGCCAGAAGGCCCATCGCGGCGCTTTCCACGTAGCCCTCGACCCCGGTGATCTGACCGGCGAAGCGGATGTTCGGTCGTGACTTCAACCGCATCTGATCATCGAGCAGGGTGGGGGAGTTGATGAAGGTGTTCCGGTGGATGCCCCCAAGCCGGGCAAAGCTGGCGTTTTCCAACCCTGGGATCATCCGGAAGACATCGGTCTGGGCGCCGTATTTCATCTTGGTCTGAAAGCCCACGATGTTGAACAGCGTCCCCAAAGCGTTATCCCTGCGCAATTGCACCACGGCGTAGGCTTTTTCCTCGGGGCGATGCGAATTGGTCAGACCCACGGGTTTCATCGGCCCGTGGCGCAGGGTCTCGCGACCACGCTCAGCCATGACTTCAATAGGCAGGCAGCCGTCGAAATAGCCCGCGGTTTCGCCCTCGTGGAACTCGGTCTTGTCGGCGGCCAGAAGCGCGTCGATGAAAGCCTCGTACTGATCCTTGGTCATCGGGCAGTTGAGGTAGGCCTTCTGCTCTTCCTCGGTCTCGCCCTTATCGTAGCGCGACTGCATCCAGGCGACGTTCATGTCGATACTCTCGGCATAGACGATTGGGGCGATCGCGTCGAAAAAGGCCAGCGCTTCGGCCCCGGTCTCGACACGGATCGCCTCGGCAAGGTTGCCCGAGGTCAACGGACCTGTGGCGATGATCCAGGAGCCGTCTTCCGGAAGGCTGTCGATCTCACCCTCGGCGACGGTCACGCGCGGGTGCGATCTGAGTTGTTCGGTCACGGCCTCGGCAAAAAGATCGCGGTCCACCGCCAGGGCACCGCCCGCGGGCAGGGCATGGCGGTCGGCCATCTCCATGATCAGGCCGCCGGCCGCGCGCATTTCCCAATGCAGCAGGCCAACCGCGTTCTGCTCGTCATCATCCGAGCGGAAGGAGTTGGAACAGACCATCTCGGCGAGGTTGCCGGTACGATGCGCGAAGGTGCCGACCTTGGGCCGCATCTCGTGGATGACGACGTCAATGCCCATCCGGGCGGCCTGCCAGGCCGCCTCGGACCCGGCCATGCCGCCGCCTACGATGTGGAGTGTCTTGGTCATGCCCGCGATGTAGCGGTGCAAGGCGCGCTTGAAAAGGGCTGCACCTCAGAAGATATCAGGCGAGGCGCTTCTTGCGATGCTCTTCCAAATCGATGAACACGTTTTCGATATCTTCGATGGCTTCGATAGCGGTTTCACCTCCACCGTCCTGTGCAGTCGTTTGTGTCTCCGACTGATTATCGGCACTGATCGGCTCTACCAAAGCAGGCTTGGCAACCGAAGGATCCTCTGGCGGAGTCTCCGGGGTAGATGGGCGAATCGTGATCCGACGTGGTGCGACCTTGCGCTTCGACAGCCGCATCTTTTGGGAGGTTCCACGATGCGTAAGCGAAACGAGAAGTAGTGCACCTACCATCGCGAGATCGCTCCAGAGCTCGGCCACATCCGCTTGGCTCGAAAGGCCGACATTGGCGACAATGCTCGACCAAACAGAATAGGTCGCCAACAGAAGGGCCGCGCCCCGTGTGTATCGACCGACCATCACGAAAAAGGCCGTCAGGTATACAAAACCTGCCGCTGCCCAAGCCGCGGTGTCATCAGGAAGCACGACCTTGACCAGCGCATCGGTATCGGAATCGACCACGAAGCCACTTGCCTTGGCGATGAAATACGACGCGATCAGCATACGGGCCGCAGCCAACGCCACGTCACTGGTATCCAACCTCAGCATATTCTGCCTTGCCATTGCTCAATCCATTCGGTTGTTGCGCCCAACATTGGACGGGATTCATGCACAAACTGACTAAAGAAATGGACTTGTTTCGGAAACTGCCGCTAAATCCTTGGTATTTATACTTAAATGTACCTTACTACCGCCTTTGTGAAAAGCGGTAGTTTGGCGGGTGATCAAATCTCCGCTTGTTCGTCGGATTTCTCGGCGATCCAGGCAACAGAAACCACCTCTTCCCCGGCGGCCGTGTCGAAGACCTTCACACCGCCCGCGCTGCGCGAACGGAACGAGATTCCGTCAACCGGACAGCGGATGGATTGGCCGGTCGAGGTCGCCAGCATGATCTGGTCGTCCATATCCACCGGGAAGGAAGCCACCAGCTTGCCGCCGCGCATGGCCTTGTCCATCGCCATCACACCTTGACCGCCGCGACCGCGAACCGGGTAGTCGTGACTGGAGCTCAGCTTTCCCGAACCTTTCGCCGAGATCGTCAGGATCAGATCCTCGGCTGCCGACATTTCGGCATAGCGCTCCTGGCTGAAATCGGCGGCGGCGGGGGCTTCTTCCTCTTCGCCCTCTTCGGTCACGCCTGCCACGGCGCGACGCATCTTCAGATAGGCGGTGCGTTCCTCTGCGGTTGCCTCGAAATGGCGGATGACAGCCATGGAGACGACCTCGTCGCCCTCAGCCAGGCGGATACCCCGAACACCGGTGGAATCACGCCCCTTGAAGACCCGCACATCCGTGGTGCTGAATCGGATGGCACGGCCCATCGCCGTTACCAGCATCATGTCGTCGTCTTCGGTCGCGATGCGCGCGTTCACCAAGCTGACGCCCTCGGGCAGTTTCATCGCGATCTTGCCGTTGGACTTCACATTGGTGAAATCCGACAGTGCATTGCGCCGCACGTCACCCATCGAGGTGGCAAAGACGATCTGGAGTTGATCCCACTCTGCCTCGTCCCGGTCGACCGGCATGATCGCCGCGATCGAAACGCCGGTCGGGATCGGCAGGATATTCACGATGGCCTTGCCGCGGGCGTTGCGGCCACCCAGCGGAAGGCGCCACGTCTTCAGCTTGTAGACCATGCCGTCGGTGGTGAAGAACAGAAGCTGCGTGTGGGTATTCGCCACGAAGAGCGTGGTGACCACGTCATCTTCCTTGGTCGCCATGCCAGCAAGGCCCTTGCCGCCCCGGCGCTGAGCACGGAATTCGGCCAGCGGCGTGCGCTTGATATAGCCGGACTGGGTGACAGTCACGACCATGTCTTCGCGCTCAATCAGGTCCTCGTCGTCCATGTCGCCAGACCAGTCGACGATTTCGGACCGGCGCGGCACGGCAAATTTCTCGCGGACCTCTTTCAACTCGTCCGAGATGATCGACATGATGCGCTCGCGCGAGCGCAGAATGTCGAGATAATCCTGGATCTTCGCGGCAAGCTCTTCGAGCTCCCCGGTGACCTCTTTGACACCGATCTGGGTCAGGCGCTGAAGCCGAAGATTGAGGATTTCCCGAGCCTGTGTCTCGGACAGGTTGTAGGTCCCGTCCTCGTTCATGGTGTGGGTCGGATCATCGATCAGGCGGATGTAGTCCGCGATGTCGGCGGCGGGCCAACGGCGCGTCATCAGCTTTTCTCGGGCTTCCGCCGCATCGGCCGATGCACGGATCGTCGCGACGACCTCGTCCACGTTCGAGACCGCAACGGCCAGACCACAGAGTACATGGCTGCGTTCGCGTGCCTTGCGCAGGTCATAAGCGGTGCGTCGCGCCACGACTTCTTCGCGGAACTCAATGAAATACTTCAGGAAATCCCGCAGCGTCAGTTGCTCGGGCCGACCACCGTTCAGTGCCAGCATGTTGCAGCCAAAAGAGGTCTGCATCTGCGTGTAGCGGAAGAGCTGATTCAGCACCACTTCGGGGGTGGCATCCCGCTTCAACTCGATGACAACGCGGATGCCGACGCGATCGGATTCGTCCTGAACCGCCGAGATGCCTTCGAGTTTCTTCTCACGTACCAGGTCGGCGATCTTCTCGATCATCGACGCCTTGTTCACCTGGTAGGGGATCTCGTCGAGGACGATGGCGTAGCGGTCCTTGCGGATCTCCTCGATCCGGGTCTTCGCGCGCACGATGACGCTGCCGCGCCCTTCAAGATAGGCCTTCCGCGCACCGTTGCGCCCCAGAATGATGCCGCCCGTCGGGAAGTCCGGCGCGGGCACGTATTCCATCAGCTGTTCCGAGGTCAGGTCAGGCTCTTCGATCAGTGCCAGGGTCGCGTCCACGACCTCGCCCAGGTTGTGCGGCGGAATATTCGTGGCCATGCCCACAGCGATACCGCCAGCCCCGTTGACCAGCATGTTCGGGAACCGCGCCGGCAGGACCGTCGGTTCCTTGTCCTTGCCGTCGTAGTTGTCCTGAAAGTTGACGGTCTCTTTCTCGATGTCGGCCAGCAGCGCCTGCGCGGGCGCGTCCATACGCACCTCGGTATAGCGCATGGCCGCGGCGTTATCGCCATCCATGGAGCCGAAGTTGCCCTGACCATCAAGCAGGGGCAGGGACATGGAGAAATCCTGCGCCATCCGCACAAGCGCGTCATAGATCGCGCTGTCGCCATGCGGGTGGTATTTACCCATGACGTCACCGACCGGACGGGCGGACTTGCGATAGGGCTTGTCGTGCGTGTTCCCGGTCTCGTGCATGGCATAGAGGATCCGCCGGTGCACGGGTTTCAGACCATCCCGAAGGTCCGGGATGGCACGGCTGACGATGACGCTCATCGCGTAATCGAGGTAAGAGCTTCGCATCTCCTGCTCGATCGAGATCGTCGGGCCGTGATAACGCGGCCCTTCGGGCGTCATTTCGTCTTCGTTTTCAGGGGGTTCGGGAGTATCGCTCACGCGTCCGCCACTTTTCTGACTGTTCACAAGATTTAGTTGCCCGAACTCTATCAGAACCCCGATGTTGGGTGCAATGGCAGGATCGTCGCGGGTGAAGCAGCCACATAGGGTGAGTGATAACACACTGTTTTTGTTGAAAACTATTTCGAAATGCGGCTCAATTCAGAAAAGAAGAATAACCGCGAGGTAACCGATGAGCATCAGCGATACAGAACTCATGCTGAAGGGATACGGGCTGACGACGGCCGAGCTATACTACCGGATGCCAGATTTTCGCAATGTTTTGAATAGCTTCGTCTGGCAGGAATACGATCTGGCGCCCGATTATCCGCAGCTCTTCAAATTCATCGAGTTCTGGCAGAAGGAAATCGAGGGCCCGCTCCATTCCGTGCGATTCACCCACCGAAAGATGATCTCGCCCGGAGAATGGCGCAACGTGACCGGAGAGTTCACGCTGCATTGAAGCAGAAAAGACAAAGGGCCGGGAAACCCGGCCCTTCGCAGTCTTTCGTGAGTGGTATCAGAATGCTTCCTGAACGCGTTCTTTGTTGCTGCCAAAGTCGGCAGACAAGCCTTCAAGAGTGTTCCCGCAGCCAGCCAGGGCCAGAAGAACCGAAACGATTGCGATTTTCTTCATTGTTTACTCCTCGTTCCACCAAATGTCGGGCTGAAACCCGATCCAATCTCCGTACATCGGCACCCGATCCGGGAATTTGAGCCGACTTTCATGTGCAAGGCGCGAGTGATCGGAGAACCAAATCGGGATCACGTAGCGACCCGTGGTCAGAATCCGGTCAAGCGCCTTTACGGACGCCAAGTAATCATCTCGCGACTGGGCTGTCAGCATGTTTTGGATCATGTCCTCGGCAACCGGCGAATCCATGCCCATCCAGTTCCGGGTTCCCGGTTCGGTTACGCCGGCCGATCCCCAGTAGAGCATCTGCTCGTTTCCGGGAGAGAGCGAAAGGCCCCGGTAATAGTACGCCATGTCAAAATCGTAGACATTTGTCCGTTCCTTGTACTGGGCGCTGTCCACGGTGGTGATGGTCGGCGTGATTCCCATCCGTGACAGGGCGGAGGCAAAGATGTCGACGATCTGCTGCGTCTCGGTCGCGCCCTGGCTAAGGACGATCTCGAAGGTGAAGTCCTGGCCCTGGGCGTTGCGCATCACCCCGTCCTGAACTGTCCAGCCCGCTTCGGCCATCAGGTCGATGGCGGCGCGGATATTGGCGCGGTTGCGCTCGGTGCCGTCAGAGGCGGGCAGGGCGTATCCCTCAAGCGCGCCGGGAAGCAGTTGGTCGGCGTGGGGTTCGAGAAGCGCTCGGACCTTGCCCTCGGCGGCGCCGGACGACATGGCCAGCACCGAGTTCGAGAAGTAGGAGGTGATCCGCGGCTGGCTCCCGCCGTTGAGCGTCTGGTTGATGAATTCAAAGTTGAAGGCATGGATCATCGCGTCGCGCACCCGCCAATCGGCGAAGACCGGGTTGCGGGTGTTCATCACGAAACCGCGAATCCCCGACGGCCGCTGATGCTCGACAATCGACTTCACGACCTCTCCCGATTGCACCCGCGGAAAGTCGTACTGGGTATCCCATTTCTGGGCATTGCCTTCGCGGTAGGAGTCGATCTCGCCGGCCTTGAATGCCTCGAAAACCACATCGCCATCGCCGAAGTAGTCGTAACGAATCTCGTCGAAATTCGCCTGACCGCGCATGAAGGGCAGATCCTTGCCCCAGTAATCCGGGTTGCGCTTCAACGAGATGAAGCGCCCGGCCTCGAAATCGCCGATGACGTAGGGCGCGGAGCCGATCGGTACCACGTCGAGCCCGCTTTCGGCAAAGTCACGACCGTCCCACTGGGCCTTCTGCAGGATCGGGCGCAGGCCCAGAATCAGCGGCAACTCGCGATCTTCGGTGTTGAAGGTGAAGCGGATGCTGCGCGGGCCGGTGGCTTCTGCGGTTGCAACCTTGCCCCATGCGCCGTGGTAGCGCGGGTGTCCTTCGGTGCCCAAAGTCTCGTAGGACCAGAGTACGTCCTCCACCGTGACCGGCGAGCCATCCGAGAACTTCGCCTCGGGTCGCAGCGTGAATTCCACCCACGACCGATCCGGAGGCGTCTCCACCGATTCGGCCAGAAGACCGTAGAGCGTGAATGGCTCATCCCAAGACCGGCCAAGGAGGCTCTCGAAAACATAGGCGCGGACGCCGTAGGGCGCGCGCCCTTTCAGGATATGCGGGTTGAGCGAGTCAAACGCACCGGCCTCTCCGAATGCGATACGTCCGCCCTTGGGGGCCTCTGGGTTCACATAGGGCAGGGACACAAAATCGGGTGGGAGCGCGGGATCGCCGTACATAGCTATGCCATGTTGCGGTTCGGCGCTTGCGATTCCGACCGAGAAAGCCGCAGCGAAAGCAACTGTAGGTAGTCGGAAACAGCGCTGCACGATAGGCCTTATTTTTGCCATTTTTGAATTAACCCTCTTCTGTTGGTTACTTCGAGCCTAGGCTGTCTATTCCGCCTTTTCAAACTTTTAGCTTGGCCCCCGGCGGTGGGTCGCGTATAAAGATGCCACTGCTCGATAGGTTTCTTGCCTGTATGAAACCTGCCTCAATAACTTAGCGCCCGCTTCGTGCGGGCGTTTTTTTTGGTCGCTTCGGAGGCGCCCCTCTGTTCTTTGCGGCTGCAGGATGTAAGGTCTTCGCAGTTGCAGCAAAGGACGGCAAACATGGCTTTCAAAGGCAAGACAGCAGTAATTACGGGGTCGAACTCTGGCATCGGGCTTGGCATCGCCGAGGACCTCGCCCGGCAGGGAGCCAATGTGGTTCTGAACTCCTTTACCGATACCGACGAGGACCATGCCGAGGCCAAGCGAATCGGGGATGAGTACGGCGTCGAATCGCGCTACATCAAGGCAGACATGTCGAAGGGTGACGAATGCCGCGCCCTGATCGAAAAGGCGGGCGCCTGTGACATCCTCGTGAACAACGCCGGAATCCAGCACGTGGCCCCGGTGGACGAATTCCCGGTGGACAAGTGGGACGCGATCATCGCCATCAACCTCAACTCGGCCTTCCATACCACGGCCGCGGCCCTGCCGATGATGCGCAAGGCCGGGTGGGGGCGGATCGTCAATATCGCCTCGGCGCACGGGCTGCGCGCATCGCCTTTTAAATCGGCCTATATTGCGGCCAAGCACGGGGTTGTGGGCCTGACGAAATCGGTCGCGCTCGAAACCGCGCAGGAGCCCATCACCTGCAACGCGATCTGCCCGGGCTATGTCCTGACACCGATCATCGAGAAACAGATCCCCGATCAGATGAAGACGCACAACATGGATCGCGAGACGGTCCTGCGCGACGTCATCCTGGTGAAGCATCCGTCGCGGGACTTCGCCACGATTTCGCAGGTAGCCGGGACCGTGTCCTTCCTGTGTTCGCCCAACGGAGACCAGATTCGCGGCACGACGATCAGCCTCGACGGCGGTTGGACAGCGTCCTGATACGATAGGGCTGGGGGCCGCCGCAGCCCTCAGTCCACCGCTTCGCCCTTGGAATCAGCTTTTCCTGTCCCGTTGCCCTTCTTGCTGGGTTTGCTTGGGTCCTTGGGGTTCGGGTAGACGAGGCCGGCCGAGATCACCAGCTTCGCGGCATCCTCCACGTTCATGTCCAGCTCGATCACGTCCGACCGGGGCACGAAGAGCAGGAAGCCGGAAGTCGGGTTCGGGGTGGTTGGCAGGAAGACCGACATGATGTCTTCGTCACGCGGGATCTTTCCTGAAATCTCACCCTTCGCCTTGGTCGAGATGAAGGCGATCGCCCAGATTCCGCGCCGGGGATATTCCACCAGGCAAGCCTTGTCGAAATTGGTTTCCGACTGGGCAAAGACCGTCTCGGCAATCTGCTTCACACCACTGTAGATCGAGCGGACGACCGGCATACGGTTGACCACGCCTTCCCCCCAACTCAGCAGCGAGCGCCCCAGGAGTCCCTTGGCAAGCCAGCCCACGATGATCGTGAACAGGAAGAAGATGATGACGCCGACACCGCGCAGGTCGATCCCGATATAGCGGTCGATTCGGTATTGCGACGGGACAAAAGGAAGAACCCAGCTGTCGATCCAGCCGATGACCGTCCAGATCAGGTAGATGGTCAGCCATATAGGGGCAATGACCACGAGCCCGGTCAGGAAATTGGACCGCAGTCCGCCGAACAGGCGCCGCTTTCGTCGGGGCGTTGGGGTTTCTTCGAATGGGTTATTCATTCGTCACGGTCGCTATTCTTCCTGAATTGAGTATCTAGGGGCTTTGCGCGGGCATCACAACGGATTGCGCGGCTTCCTGCGATTTTACTGCCATCTTGCCCAAAATTCAGGCGCACAACCTCAAGGGCAGGGTCCAATCCGCGGTCAGAAATTGCGCTGGTCCTGGATTTCCCACGCGATTTCCGCCGCGAGCCGAGCGTTGTTCAGAACCAACTCGACATTGGTACGCAAAGAAGCGCCTCCGGTCAGGTCGAATATCCGCTGGAGAAGGTAGGGCGTGACTGCCTTTCCGGAAACCCCGGCCGAGGGCAATTCGGACAGCGCTACATCTATGACCGCCGAGATATCCTCGCGGGGAATCTCATGTTCGGGCGGCACGGGTTGGGCCACGAGTTGCCCACCGGGCAGGCCGAGAGCCCCGCGCATCAGGTGGGCTGCCGCGATCTCCGAGGCCGTGTCCATCCGGAGCGGCGCCTTCAGACCCGAGGAACGCGACCAGAAGGCGGGGAGCTCATCCTGACCCACGGCGATGACCGGGACGCCTAAGGTTTCGAGAACTTCGAGCGTCTTCGGCAGGTCGAGGATCGCTTTCGCCCCGGCGGCAACCACGGTGACCGGTGTCTCGGACAGTTCCCGAAGGTCGGCCGAGATGTCGAAGCTGGTCTCCGCGCCCCGATGCACCCCGCCGATGCCACCGGTGGCGAAAACGTCGATCCCGGCCAACCGTGCCGCGATCATTGTGGCGGCGACGGTGGTCGCGCCTGACCCGCTGCGCGAAAGACAGGCTGCAAGATCCGCGCGCGACAGCTTGGCCACGTCATGCGCGCGGGCCAGCCTCTCGAGCAAACGGTCTGACAAGCCCACGTGCAGGGTGCCGTTCAGAACCGCGATCGTGGCCGGAACCGCGCCGTGGGCCCGCACCTGGGCCTCTGCCTCGCGGGCGGTTTCGAGGTTTTGCGGATAGGGCATCCCGTGCGTGATGATCGTGGATTCCAGTGCCACGACAGGAACACCTTCGCGCAGGGCCTCCGCGACCTCGGTGGAGTGGGACATGTCGATCATTGATGCGCCTCGCCTGAAACATGGGCCGCCGCCGCAGCCAAGGCCCGGTCCAGCGCCTCTTCCGGCGCCCGGCCCGCGAATTCCGCCGCAATATGCGCGGCCATGAAACTGTCGCCCGCGCCGGTGATCCGCGTCACCAGAACCTCGGGTGGTGTGGCGCTGCGGAGGGTACCGCGATGCGCCTCGGCGCACGGGCGACCTCCATCCGTCACCAGAACCCGGTTGGCCCCGCGCTTTCCCAAGGCTTCGGCGGCCTGTTTTGCCGATCGGAATTCGGCCTGACAGAGAATACCGGCTTCCTCAAGATTGAGATAAAGCGTCGCCCGGGGGTGAGAGAGAAGCGGCTGCAGCCGCTCGGCCTTGCCGGGGCTGGCCGGGGCCACGCGCAGATCTGCCTTTGAAAACAAGGGGCTCGCGGCAATCTCCGCCAGCAGCGCCTCGGTCAGGTTGCCGTCAAGCGCGATGATCCCGGGGTAGGGCGCCTCGGCGCTTCCAAGCCTGCCATCAGCCAAAGGACGCAGGATCTTGTCGCCCGCCGCCTCGAGTGAATGAGCATCCGCAATCGCCGCGATCAACCCGTTCGCGCCCTCGACCGCCATATAGACGTCGGTCGGCAAGTCACTGGAAACATGCGCGAAATCCGTGCCTATCCCGAGCCGCGTGCAGGTCTCGACCAACTCGCGCCCCTCGGGATCGCTGCCGATCGCGGTCAGAACAGCAGGCCGCAGATCGAAGCGGCGGAGCGTCATCGCGATGTTCATCGCGACCCCGCCCGGCACTCGCGTGATCCGACCCGGCACGTCCGATCCGACCCGCATGTGGCTGGCCGAACGGCCGATCACGTCCCACAGGACCGAGCCGATACAGAGGATGTCGGGCGCGCGTGTCATGGTCGGGTTGTGCCAAGGGGCAGGGGGCGCGGCAAGCCGCAAAAACCAAATCGGAAAACTATCGGAATTTCATCGGACTTCTATCGGGTTTTGAGGGGATATCGGTCGGCCTCCTCGAACACGTCGATGACCCGCGACCCGGCGGCAATCTTCGCGCCGTGCTCCACGCCTGCGGGGATGTCATAGCTGTCGCCGGGGCCGTATGTCTTCGTCTCGCCGCCGATGGTGAACTCGATCTGGCCCTCCACCACGGTGCCCCATTGCGCGCCGTGGGAATGCGGCGGCAGGACCATATCCTGGTGGAAGGTAAAGAAGGCCACCAGCCCGTCGTCGGACCGCACGGCATTGATCGAGACCACGTCTTCGGAAAACGGCACGTCGAGCCCGGGAAAGGCCTGCATGAAAGCGGGAAATGGCATGGGAACCTCCTGAATTTGTCACGAAACAGGGTAGACGCGGCGATACGGGTCCGGCAAGCGCTGCTTGGGGCTTGCCAACCCATGATGCATGGGCTAATGGCACCCCACTTCACAGGCGGGGCTTGGGCCTTTCGGGGGAGACATCCCCAAAGGTCCGCCGGTTGGGAGAGATCCCTGACGTCCCGCCGAGGCGCAAACCGGAAAGGAAATGGACATGGCGCTCCCTGAATTTTCTCTGCGTCAGCTGCTCGAAGCTGGCGTTCACTTTGGCCACCAGACTCAGCGTTGGAACCCCCGCATGGGCGAGTTCATCTACGGTGAGCGGAACGGTATCCACATTCTCGACCTGACCCAGACCGTGCCGATGCTCGACGCGGCGCTGAACGTGGTCCGCGAGACCGTGGCCAAGAACGGCCGCATCCTGTTCGTCGGCACCAAGCGCCAGGCCGCGAAGCCGGTCGCCGAGGCCGCCGAGAGATGTGCGCAGTACTACATGAACCACCGTTGGCTGGGCGGCACGCTCACCAACTGGAAGACCGTAAGCCAGTCGATCAACCGCCTGAAGGAAATCGACGAGAAGATGGCCGAAGGCGCCGCGGGCCTGACCAAGAAGGAACGTCTTGGCATGGAGCGCGAGCAGGCCAAACTGCAGGCCTCGCTGGGCGGCATCCGTGAAATGGGCGGTCTGCCGGATCTGCTGT
>JABURR010000080.1 GCA_014762635.1 Paracoccaceae bacterium | reverse complement strand
CCTTCGCCACGCTCACGGACGCGCAGCGCGCTGCCGTGGCCGCCTGGTGCCCGCCGATGATGCAGACCAACGGTGTCGCTTTTGATGACGCGGAGCCAACTGCGGAAACCCCGGAGCCTGACAGCGAGATCGCGCAAGCGGCCTAAAGCATCACGTGACCCGCGCGAGGTGCAATGCCCGCGCGGGTCCATCTTCCCACACCGAACAGAAAGACATCCCCATGGCTATTCTCAAGTTCTCTGCCTCAGCCGTTGCGGCGCAGATCGCTCATGCGCGCGCCTGTAAAACCTTCCTGCCCAACTGGAACGGGCCGGTGGACAGGCCCGCCCTGATCCTCATCGTAGGCAACGGCGTGCATCTGCGCTCGAACGGCATCGACGGCACAACCACCCGTATCGTCACAACCGAGCAGGCCGATCCCTCCTTCGCCTTCGCCGATGGCATGAACCCGTTTCGGGACACCGACTGGATGGCGCAGCGCCGCATGGCGTTTCGCGATCTGACCGGCCAGTTCTACACCGACATCCTGGATGACGTGCAGGTGCTCATCGACCGGGGGCGGGGGGCGATCCGGCTCGCCACCGATGGCCACAGCATCCGCGTCTTCGTACGCCGGGCCTCGGATTATCTCATCGGCGGGACCTACGAGGTGCCCTCGGGCCTCGGCGGCACCTTCCGGGTTATCCTCAAGGATGCCTGCGACACCTTCGCGATCGTGCAGAACTGCGGCAATTGCGAGGATTTCGACGCGATGCAGCCCTACCGCGTGCCGCTCGATGCGCTGATGGAGATCGATGACCGGAGGGCAGCGTAACGCGCCCTTTCTCAAACACGCATCGCCAATACCCTGCCGGGCCTTCGGTCCTCTCGGGACATTGGCGACAACAATTTTCCCAAACGAGAGAAAGGACTCTGAAATGGGTTGGCTCTTCTACACCGATCGCCGCGTCCAGACCTACACGGACGAGAAAGCGGAGATTGCCCGGCTCTGCACCTTTGAGGGCGACACGCGCAAAACCGAACTGGTCAAGGCCTGTAAGGTTGGCTCCACCTGGTATGCAGCGGCTACGGCTACCAGTCGCGACGGCACCCCTGTCGAGGACGCGACCTATGTCACCGATCCTGACGGCTCGATCACTTTCGCCGCCGTCTTCCTCACCGCCTACGACGATGGGTGTTGGGGCTACAAGGACATGGAGGAAAGCGCTGGCCCGAACGCGTCGCGCGCGCCCCTTGCGCTGATCGAACTTCTCTCCGACCTGAAAGACGAAGGCAGCTACGCCCATGCCTGGCGTCAGCGCTGCCGGGATTGGGCGTCGATCCCGGACTACGAGGAAGGCGACAAGATCAAGCTCGCAAAACCGGTGCCGACCACCGATGGCAGCACTTGCCAGATCGTCACCGCGACGCACTACAGTCGAGGGCGGCAAAAACGCCGCTGCTACCGGATCGAGGAAACCGGCGAGCTCGTACGCCTCTCGAAGGCCACGCTTGCGGGTTCTGAGCTGCTCAGCTCCGCGAAAGGTGCTGCCAGCCCGGTGCTGGCGGAGTATCTCGCGGGGCAGGGTGGCTGAGTTTCCCGCTGAGACAACACCACGGGACCACGCGCGCACATACTGCCGACTTGAAATCGTATCTCAAATGAGATACGTTACTCCCATCAACTGGAGGACCATCCATGCCTGCCCAAACATCCATGCTTCATGTCCGTGTTGACGATCAGCTGAAAGCACAGGCTTCGGACGCACTTGCGGGCGTCGGTCTGACGCTCTCCGACGCGGTGCGTATTCTTCTGACCCGCGTGGCCGCAGAAGGCGGCTTGCCTGCCGGATTGACCGCTGATCCGGATGCCTATGACGCCTGGTTCCGGGCGAAGGTACAGGAAGCGCTGGACGATCCAAGGCCCACAACGCCCCATGCCAAGGCGATGCAAGACGCTCAGGCATTGATTGACGGGAAGCGCCTTGCCAAATCTTGAATGGAAAGCGACGGCCATCGCCGACTTGCTGGCAATCATTGACTACATCTCTGACGACAACCCGGATGCCGCCCAAGTTCTTAAAGACGAGATTGAACACAAGACGTCCCTCCTTCCAGAACGCCCTCAGATGTACCGCGCGGGCCGTGTGGACGGGACTAGGGAGATGGTTATTCGGCCGAACTACATCGTGGTTTATGCTGAAAGCCCTGAGATGGTGACCATTTTGCGCGTTCTTCATGCTGCGCAGCAGTGGCCATGATGGGGGTGCAGGCCTCCCGCTAAGAAATTGCCCGCTCTACGCCTTCAAAGTGTAGAGCGGGCTTTTTGTCCTTTGGAACTCAGACCCTGATCCAAAGGAATTCCCCATGTCCAAGCCCTGCTCAACGCTCCCCGATCCTATTGAATCCAACGCTAACTTCGTCTCTGCCCTCGAGCAAATCGGCACGGAGATCGACCACCAACCCCTGCGCAGCTCAGCGCTCGCACGCATCATGCGAGAGACCTTTCTTGGCAGTGATGCCGGGGGCGCCTGGGACTGGCGGAAGGCCTATGACTTGATGCAGGCGGCGGCTGTGCAGGCGCTGCTACGTGGCGACAACAGTGAGGATGATTACTCTGCCGCAAAACTCCTTGCGTCACGTCTCCTGACGGAAACCCGCCGCTCCGAGCAGCAGATCCGGCTGCAGCAGTTTTCCACGC
>JABURR010000019.1 GCA_014762635.1 Paracoccaceae bacterium | reverse complement strand
GGCTGCAACTGGCAGCACCCCGCGCTCGCGTCTTCTACATCTCGGCCACGGGTGCCACGAGCGTGCACAACCTGGCCTATGCCGCGCGTCTCGGTCTCTGGGGGCAAGGCCCCGAATACCCCTTCCCAAGCCGCGAGAGCTTCGTTTCTGCGATGGAAGCCGGCGGTGTCGCCGCCATGGAGGTGGTCGCGCGCGATCTCAAGACGCTCGGGCTCTACACGGCCCGCGCCCTCAGCTTCGATGGGGTGGAGTATGACGTGCTCGAACATGCGCTCACCCCGGCCCAGATCGAGATCTACGATGCTTATGCGACCGCGTTTCGGACGATCCACCATAATCTCGAAGCTGCGCTGACTGCGACCGGTGTCAACGATGCCTCGGGGGAGACCAATGCCTCGGCCGCACGCGCCTCGGCGAAGTCCCGGTTTGAAAGCACCAAGCAGCGCTTCTTCAACCATCTCCTGATGGGCATGAAAGCCCCGACCATCATCCGCGCCATCGAGGTCGACCTAGCGGCAGGTAATGCTTGCGTCATCCAGGTCGTCTCGACAGGCGAGAGCCTGCTGAAACGCCGCCTTGAGATGATGGATGCCGACGACGAGCTCGTCGAGGGTGCCTTGACGCCGCGCGACTATGTTCTGGGCTACCTCGAACAGGCCTTCCCGATCCACGCGCAAAAGCTCGTGGAGATTGACGGCAACATGGTGGCCGAGCCGCTCAGGGACGAGACCGGGGCGCTGGTCGTCTCGCGCGAGGCGCTCGCCCTACGAGATGCGGCCATGATGGAGTTGATGACGCTGGCCCCGATCCCCTCAGCGCTCGACCAGATCCTCTGGGCTTTTGGTGACGAGGCCGTCGCTGAAGTCACGGGTCGGTCCATCCGGCCCCTCAAGGCCGAGGATGGTCATCTCTTCATCGAGAAGCGCTCCGCCAGCAGCAATTCATCCGAGACACAAGCCTTCATGGACGGCGAAAAGGATATCCTGATCTTCTCCGATGCGGGCGGGACGGGCCGGTCCTATCACGCGGCCCAAACGGCGAAGAACCAGAAGCGGCGGCGGCACTATCTTCTGGAGCCTGGCTGGCGTGCCGATGCGGCGATCCAGGGGCTGGGGCGCACGCATCGATCGGCCCAGGTCAGCGCACCCTTCTTCCGGGTCTGCACCTCAGATGTGCATGGCGAGAAGCGCTTCACCTCGACGATCGCGAAACGCCTCGATCAGCTTGGGGCCCTCACCAAAGGCCAGCGCGAGACCGGCTCGCAGGGCATGTTCCGGGAGGAGGACAATCTCGAAAGCCCGATCGCGCGGGCGGCGCTGCGTGGGTATTTCGCCGATCTTGCCGCTGGGCGCGCCGAGGCGATGAGCTACGAGAGCTTTACCGACTGGACCGCCTTGCGGCTGATCGACAAGGACGGTGTGCTGCTCGAAGAGCTTCCCCCGATCCAGCGGTTTCTCAACCGGGTGCTGGCGCTGCCCATCCACATGCAGAACGCGCTCTTTGCCGAGTTCATGCGCCGGATCGCTGATCAGACCGAACGCGCGCGCGCGGCGGGCACGCTCGATCTCGGCGTCGAAACCCTGCGCGGCGAAAAGATCGAGCAGGTCTCCACCGAGGATCTCTGGACCTGCCCGAAATCCGGCGCCGTGACGCGGATCATCGGGCTCGAGGTGACGGACCCGGTCCATGTGCTGTCGGCGGATGACGCCCTGTCGCGCAACCCCGACAAGCTGCCGATGGTCAATCGCGCCTCCGGTCGCGCGGCGCTCATCTCGGCGCGCCCCATGCAGATGTATGACGAGGATATCGTCACCCTAATGCGCAAGGCGGTGCGGCCCAACGGGTCGAGCTATCTCGAGGAGACAAGGTTTGAGGCCTCGGCCTGGGAAGAGATCGGCAAGCCTGAGTTCGTACGGCTTTGGGATGAAGAGGCCGCGTCCCTGCCGAAAACCACCACGACCAAGCTCTACCTGCTGACCGGGCTGCTGTTGCCGATCTGGAAGGATATTCCGACCACGAATGAACGGATCTACCGGGTCACGCCTGAAGGGGCGACGGCCATGATCGGGCGCACACTGAGCGAGGAAGGGGCGGCCGCGCTGCGCGCCCGCTTCCTCGTCTCCAATCCGCAAACGCCGCAGGAGATGCTGACCGCCGCATTGGGCACCACCGCGCCGGTCGATCTGGGCCGGGGTCTGACGCTGACCCGTCGCCGGGTCGCAGGCGAGATTCGTCTCGAGCTGTGCGGCGCCGACAAGGGCATGATCGAGGGTCTCAAGACCATGGGGTGTTTCACCGAGATCATCGCCTTCCAGCTGAGGGTGTTCCTGCCGCATGGGGACGGGATCGACACAGCGGGCATTCTCTCCCGGATCGTTGGGCAGGGAACCAGCAAGGCGGCAGAACAAGCCGCCTGAAAAGCCAAAGCAGGCTTTGGGTGGGGCGTCGCAGATCCGGATTTGGCCGGTCTGCGCTTTCCGGGCGCGCGCTGACCAATGCCGCACCCGGTCCCCCCAATTGCAAACAAAAGGACAGCCCCATGACCAAACCCCAAATGGACTATGCCGCAATGGCGGCTCAGTGGCGCGCGGAGCGCGAAACCACACTGAAGGCATCCCGAGCGGAGCTGCTCGCGCAACTACGAGCGCTTGGCATCAGCGAGGTCACTGCCGAATACGAAGGCTATGGCGACTCCGGCA
>JABURR010000079.1 GCA_014762635.1 Paracoccaceae bacterium | reverse complement strand
ACGTCGCCCGAGCCATCCACCTCTTCGGGCTTGAAGCTGCCGCCCTGGAATTCGTGGAAGATCGCGCGGTAGGGTTTGCTCATCACGTTGGCCAGCACGCTGAGGCGGCCCCGGTGCGGCATCCCGATGACGATCTCCTTCACGCCGAGATTGCCGCCCCGCTTGATGATCTGTTCCATCGCGGGGATCAGCGCCTCGCCGCCATCAAGGCCGAAGCGCTTGGTGCCCATGTATTTCACATGCAGGAACTTCTCGAAGCCCTCGGCCTCGACCAGCTTGTTCAGGATCGCGCGGCGGCCTTCGCGGGTGAAGGTGATTTCCTTGCCGTAGCCTTCGATCCGTTCCTTCAGCCACCCCGACTGCTCGGGGTCCGAGATATGCATGTACTGCAGCGCGAAGGTGCCGCAATAGGTGCGGCGCACGATCTCGAGGATCTGGCGCATCGAGGCGAAGTCGAGGCCCAGCACCTTGTCGAGGAAGATCGGGCGGTCCATGTCGGCCTCGGTGAAGCCGTAGGAACGCGGGTCAAGTTCCGCGTGGGGGGTCTTGTCGGTCATCCCCAGCGGATCCAGATCGGCCACCAGGTGGCCCCTGATCCGGTAGGCGCGGATGATCATCAGCGCCCGGACCGAGTCGAGCACCGCGCGTTTCACCTGCTCATCGGTGACCGAGACACCCTTCTCGGCGGCCTTGGCCTTGATCTTGTCGCCCTGCTTGACCGGCTCCGCCCATTGCCCGTCGAGCGCGGCGGTCAGGTCGTCATTGGGCTGCGGCGGCCAGTCGGTGCGGTGCCAGGACGGGCCAGCCGCCTCGCGCTTGACCGAGATCTCGTCATCGCCCAACTCGCGGAAGAAGGCCTGCCAGGCCTCGTCCACCGCGTTCGGATCGTTGGCGAATCGCGCGTAGAGCTGTTCGATATATTCCGCGTTATGCCCCTGCAGGAAGGACGAGGCCTTGAACAGGTCATTGGGGGATTGGTCGGTCATGGCTGCCGCTCCTTTGGCTGGGGCAACTGTGCGCGTAATCTGGCCGCGCCGTCCGTTGGGACTGCGATCAAGATCAACGAAATGATATAGATCCCGTATTCTCTGATGATGTAGGTGAAGCGGCTGATATCATTAAAGATGTTATCCACATGGCCCAGAGGTGTATTTGGGCCCTGAACCAGCGCTGCGTATTCCTGCGACAGCGGCAAGAAGATGTACCAATTCGCGTAAAAGAGTAGCGCGGGAATGAACAGGACCAATACATGCAGTCCGGTGTCTTGCAGCCTGCGCACCGACAGAGCGAGCAAGGGCAGCGCGACCACGGCCAAAAAGAAATTGGTGAGGATGCGCGAATTCGCGCCGTTCTTGAGCGTCCAACCCCAGATCATTGACTGGATGACGTCCGCCGCAATCAGGCCAAACAGAACGAATACGAAAAACCAGATGAATTCCGAGCGGACGGACCGCCCGGAATACTGGAAACTCTTCGCAAATCCTGATGTGATTGCAGAGAGCGCTCCCATGCTTTTCACCCAATCGCCTTCAGAACCGCCTCGCCCAGGCCGGCGGGGCTGTCGGCGACGACGATCCCGGCGGATTTCATCGCTTCGATCTTGCTTTCCGCGTCGCCCTTGCCGCCCGCGACGATGGCGCCCGCGTGGCCCATGCGGCGGCCCGGAGGCGCGGTGCGCCCGGCGATGAAGCCCGCAGTGGGTTTCCAGCGGCCCTTCTTCTTCTCGTCGGCCAGGAACTGCGCGGCCTCTTCCTCGGCCGAGCCGCCGATCTCGCCGATCATGATGATCGACTCGGTCTCGTCATCGGCCAGGAACCACTCCAGCACGTCGATATGCTCGGTCCCCTTGATCGGGTCGCCGCCGATGCCCACGCAGGTGGACTGGCCCAGACCCACGTCGGTGGTCTGCTTCACGGCCTCGTAGGTGAGCGTGCCCGAACGCGACACCACGCCCACGGACCCGCGGCGGTGGATGTGGCCCGGCATGATGCCGATCTTGCAGGCATCCGGCGTGATGACGCCGGGGCAGTTCGGCCCGATGAGCCGGGTCTTGGAGCCTTCCAGCGCCCGCTTCACCTTCATCATGTCCAGCACCGGGATGCCCTCGGTGATGCAGACGACCAGCGGGATTTCCGCGTCGATCGCCTCGAGGATCGAATCCGCGGCGAACGGCGGCGGCACGTAGATGACGCTGGCGTTGGCGCCGGTCCGGTCCACGGCCTCGTGCACCGAGTCGAAGACCGGCAGGTCCAGGTGCGTCTGCCCGCCCTTGCCCGGGGTGACGCCGCCGACCATCTTGGTGCCATAGGCAATCGCCTGTTCGGAGTGGAAAGTGCCCTGCGAGCCGGTGAAGCCCTGGCAGATCACCTTGGTATTTTCGTCTACGAGTACGGCCATCTTGGCGTTCTCCTGTATTCGTTACGGCGTTGAGCCGTGAAATTCGGACTGTCCCCTCGGGACCGCTTAGCCTTTGACCGCCTTCACGATCTTCTCGGCGGCGTCGCTGAGGTTGTCGGCGGCGATGACGTTGAGGCCGGAGGTGTTGATGATCTCCTTGCCCTTGTCGACATTCGTCCCTTCAAGGCGCACGACCAGCGGCACCTGAAGCCCGACTTCCTTCACCGCGGCGACCACGCCCTCGGCGATGACGTCGCAGCGCATGATGCCGCCGAAGATGTTCACCAGGATGCCTTTGACGTTCTGGTCCGAGGTGATGATCTTGAACGCCTCGGTCACCTTCTCCTTGGTGGCGCCGCCGCCGACGTCGAGGAAGTTGGCGGGCTCCGCGCCCTTCAGCTTGATGATGTCCATCGTCGCCATGGCCAGGCCCGCGCCGTTCACCATGCAGCCGATCTCACCGTCCAGCGCGATGTAGTTGAGGTCGAACTTCGAGGCGGCGAGTTCCTTGGGGTCCTCTTCCGTCTCGTCCCGCAGGGCCGCGATATCCGCGTGGCGGTAGATCGCGTTGCCGTCGAAGCCCATCTTGGCGTCGAGGCATTTCAGATCGCCCTTGTCGGTCACGATCAGCGGGTTGATCTCGAGCATCTCCATGTCCTTGTCGAGGAACAGCTTGTAGAGCGTGCCCATGAGCTGAACGCATTGCTTGACCTGCGGGCCCTTCAGCCCCAGCGAAAAGGCGATGCGGCGGCCGTGGAACGGCTGGTAGCCGGTGGCCGGGTCGACGCTGAACGACAGGATCTTGTCGGGCGTGCTTTCGGCCACTTCCTCGATGTCCATGCCGCCTTCGGTGGAGGCGACGAAGGATACGCGGCTGGTCTGGCGGTCGACCAGAAGCGCGAGATACATCTCGGTCTCGATGCCCGAGCCGTCCTCGATGTAGATGCGGTTCACCTGCTTGCCGGCGGGGCCGGTCTGCTTGGTGATGAGCGTGCGGCCCAGCATCCGCTTGGCCTCGTCCGCGGCTTCTTCCACCGACTTGGCGAGGCGCACACCGCCCTTTTCGCCCGCGTCGGCCTCGGCAAAGCTGCCCTTGCCGCGCCCGCCCGCGTGGATCTGCGCCTTGACGACCCAAAGCGGCCCGTCAAGCTCACCCGCTGCGGTCTTGGCTTCCTCGGCCCGCAGAACGACGCGCCCGTCGCTCACCGGAGCCCCGTAATCGCGCAGAAGCGCCTTCGCCTGATATTCGTGGATATTCATCGCCCAGTCCCGTTTTCATTCCGGTTCACCGGCTGGATGCACAGGATTCGGGGCGAAATAAACGGGAAAGCGGTTCAATACAGGGCTGGCCCCGGAAAAACCGCAATTTGTGATCACGCGTCGGAAAAGTGTGATCACATATTCTGTGTGGGGCGGCGAATTTGGTCGGGTCCGACTCGTTTAGCGCTCGAAGGACTGGTTATCCAAAACAACCCGAGGCTCTGCGAGTTCGAAATGTTCATAGAGGCCGGGCAGACCACCGGGCAGGTCATGAAGAGATTGGTCCATGTGCAAAGCCACGAGTTCGTCGTAACTATCGTCCAGAACGCGATTGCCGGGGTCGCAGTTGCGGATCACGACAAGTCCGGTCGGGGCGCATTTGGCCACCTGGATGTCCAGATCCGGCCGGTGTTCCAGAAGGATGAGGAGCGTCTTCCACACGTCGCCCGTCCAAGCTCCGCGCCCTTGGTCTCGTGAAGCCATTTCGTAGGTGGAAGGGCAGCAGTCGTGCATCGCAATGACGCCGCCCGGCTTCATGGCTTTTTCGGTGTTCATGAAGTCCCGGAGCAGGAATTCAAAGCGGTGCATCCCGTCGAGGAAGGCCAAATCCAGTTCGATTGAGTTTCTTCGAAGGAAACCGGAGGCGAAAAAATCGTCGCTGGTCTGCTGGAAGAGGTGCATCTGCCTGCCCGCCTTGTTAACCAAAGGTTGGGCGAGCTGAAATTTCGGATCGATAGCTATGAAGTTGCAGTCTGCCAACCGCAGGCTTTTCCCGCTGAAGGTGCCGATCTCGAAATACCACTCGGGCCGAATGATCTTGTGCATTTGGCGCAGCATTCGCAGGTAGGGCAAACCTGAGATGGACGGTATTCTGACGTCCTCGGCGGAAGCAGAAACTTCGTTGCGTTGTGGTTGCTTCATTTTTCGCAAACCCTGGAGGAATTCTGTCCGTTGTGCATCCGTCAGGAGCCGGACATTGCTCGCGCGCCCCTGCCGTAGTGAAGTGTCGCGGTCCTTTGAGCTTGGAGCAACCCATTTATCCCGGCTTGATAGCGCGCCTACAGAGATCAGGGAATGGCGCAGCTTTTCGAAGTCCAATTCGCTTAGGCCCAAATTGTCCGCACGTTCCTCGGGCCAGTAAATCTCGTGAATTGCGTTGATATAGTGGACTTGCGCGGCCGAAAAACTCGAAATCTGGTTGCGAATGAATTTGGGAACGTCATGGCGCCTCTGAATGACGATCAATTGCGCGTCATGCGGTATCGCAAGGGGAATGGCGTGAAGAGCCGAACCCTCCATCGCGACGATGCAATCTGCCGATGCATAGGTGGCAAGTTGCGCGTCAAAAGACATGGTTTCTGGATACACCGGTTCGAAACCGGCAGCACGGAGGTTTTCCTCCAGCATTTCTTCGTTCAGGCAACGACCAGTGTTCCCCCCGAGGCGCGTTCGAGAGACGTAAAGCGACCGTCCCTTTTTTTGAGCGGGCTTGATACGAGCCCGAACCCAATTGGCGAATGCTGGATCAGCATGTCCGACTGTCGCCTCGCTGAAGAACTCCGGTGCAAGATACAAGCTTTCAATATCGCAGGGGTTCACAGCGACATGATGTCGGTTCGAAATGCCGAGACCATCGAGAATGCTTGAGAGAAAACGACTTTCTCCCGAGGGAACATGCAGGCCGGAATAGAGCAAACCAGTATCCTCGGGAAGGTAGTCAAGCGCCCAAAGCCTGCCAATCCCCCTTGTCAAGTTATGGCCGAATTGACGCGAACACAGGCCGCAAAATAGCCAATGGCCTTCGAGCCTGTAGGAGGAGGGAGCCCTCCGAACCACGTCGGGAATTAACTCGGGGGCCATGCGGCGCCGCAAAGTGATCATCTCGGAATGAGGTACAACCTGTCCGTGCCGTCCGAGCACACCACCAGCCCAGGCTCCCTTACCCTTCGGCAGCGATCTCTCGAACGGAAAAAGCTTGGCGTCGCGTTCCAGGATGATCGCTGACGAATCCAAGTCGACGCCGGACGAGAGTTCTTCGGCTCCGTCCGGCAATCCCTTGATTTCTGGCGTGGTTCTTGGATCGGCCATTGTCTCTGCCTGGGTTGTTGGAGTGCTGTGCTCGCGGGGTGAAACATGAAGAGTTTCGCCAGCCTTGTTCATCACGAACTCTCCTGCCCTCAATCCCTCCAACGCCGAGTCCCGCACCTCGGACCCTGTGGGAACATACCAATTCTCAGGGTTGTTGTGCGAGATCGAACCGTTTTCTTTCAGCGCTTCTGCAAGAGCTGCAAAGTCGACTTCGCCCTTGGAGATCGAGCGGTCACGGCGATTGGGCTGCCATTCGTCCAGAAGTACAGACAGGAAGAAGGTCCTGCACGACGGGATGGCTTCGCCGAAGGAGCGCAGTTGGTTTCTTACCATCACCGGTTCCGCCTCACGCCTGGAAATGACCGAAAGTTTCTGACCTTCCTGCCGCGCGAAAGCAATCACATGGCAATGTGACCCATCGGTTGTGACAATCGTTTCGGCTTCCTGATAGGCTCGGAATTGTTCTGCGAGGTCTTGTTGCTCGGGCTGGAATATTTCGAACCCCATGCCTCATGAGGTTCTTTTCCAAGAGGTCCTCACAAAGAACGCGGCCTCTCCTGGGCCCGATTCCTTTTCGCGTCACGTACAAACGCTTCCCAGGCACCATCGGGACGGCCCAACCGGACAGTTGCTCCTTGGACCAGGAGATGAATTCCGGGGAAGGGATGCAATCCTCAGCTTCGCCAAACAGATCTTCGCCGATCAAAAGGCGTTCAACTCTTGTGGGCGTGTCTATGATCTTGATGGGCAGGTTGACGTCGAAAAACTCGAGCAACCGCCTCAGAAGTTGGATGCTGGCCGAAGTGGCCGACCGACGATCCAGGCGGCAAAAAACAATCCCGTCCAGATCTGTTGCTGCTTTGCTGTGCGGCAAACGCCCTAGGCAGCGGGTAATTTGGTGCCCGAAATGGGGAGAGGAAATTCCTCCAAAAAGCCATTCGCCATCAAGGCTGTGCGGGTTTTTCGGAAGGTCTTGCGCCCAGTCGAACCTGTCGCTCCTTTGGCGGGAGGTGGCACAGTCGGCCGCATGAATGCGCGAACCAATGTCGTCCAGCACCGCCAGTGGAAGCACTCTTCCACGAAATTGCCCGTGGTCAATTGGCGGAGGTATGACCAGCGCATCCCTGTACCAGGATGCGCTGGTCGAATTTTCTGATGAAGCACCAGAGCGGTTGATGCCGTTAGCCCAGCGTTTCGTCGATGCCCTTGCAGGCCTCGACCAGGCCCTTCACGGCGTCGACCGACTTGTCGAACATGGCTTGCTCGTCTTTCGCCAGCTTGATGTCCACCACGCGCTCGACGCCGCCGGCGCCGATCACGGTGGGGACACCCACGTACATGCCCTTCAGGCCGAAGGCGTTATCCACCCATGCGGCGCAAGGCAGGAGGCGCTTCTGGTCCTTGAGGTAGGCCTCGGCCATCTCGATGGCGCTGGTGGCGGGCGCGTAATAGGCCGAGCCGGTCTTCAGCAGGCCGACGATCTCGGCGCCGCCGTCACGGGTGCGCTGAACGATCGCGTCGAGCTTCTCCTGGCTGGTCCAGCCCATCTCCACCAGATCGGGGAGCGGGATGCCGGCAACGGTGGAATAGCGGGTCAGCGGGACCATCGTGTCGCCGTGTCCGCCCAGGACGAAGGCGGTGACGTCCTTCATCGAGACGTTGAACTCGAGGCTCAGGAAGTGGCGGAAGCGGGCCGAGTCGAGCACGCCGGCCATGCCGACAACCTTCTCGTGCGGCAGGCCCGAGAATTCGCGCAGTGCCCAGACCATCGCGTCAAGCGGGTTGGTGATGCAGATCACGAAGGCGTTGGGGGCGTGTTTCGCGATGCCCTCGCCCACGGATTTCATGACCTTGAGGTTGATACCCAGCAGGTCGTCGCGGCTCATGCCGGGCTTGCGCGGCACGCCGGCGGTGACGATGCAGACGTCGGCGCCCGCGATGTCGGCATAGTCGTTGGTGCCGGACATGGCGGCGTCGAAGCCCTCGGACGGGCCGGATTCCGCGATATCGAGCGCCTTGCCCTGGGGAATGCCATCGGCAATGTCGAAAAGGACGACGTCACCGAGCTCTTTCATCGCGGCGAGATGGGCGAGGGTTCCGCCGATCTGCCCCGAGCCGATAAGAGCGATCTTGGGTCTGGCCATGAATCTGTCTCCGGTCAGGTTTATGTTTCGCGCGATGCCTAGTCTTTCGTGGCGTCCGGTGCAAGTGCGCTGCACTGCGGCGGCCCGGGCAACAAGGCTGTTTCATCGGGTTTAAGTCCTGTAAGGCGAAAGCGAAAAGACTCTGACCGGTCCGAGGCGGTTCTGTGACCCTAGACCTGATTTTCTTCCTCTTCGCGGTGCCTGCGGTGATCTTCGCGGGCATTTCCAAGGGGGGATTCGGCTCCAACGCCTCTTTCGCGGCGACGCCGCTGCTGGCGCTGATTCTCGAACCGGCGCAGGCGATCGGGCTTTTGATGCCGCTTTTGCTGTTGATGGATTTCAGCGCGCTCAAGCCATACTGGCGCAAATGGGACTGGCCCGCTTCCGTCGCGCTGATGGTGGGGGGCGTGCCGGGTGTGCTGGCTGGGGTGGCGCTGTTCAAGGTGGCCGACCCGGACGTGTTCCGCCTGTTGATCGGGGTCATTGCCATCGGCTTCGTGCTGTTCCAGGTGGGGCGTGGTCGCGGGTTGATCCCGATGGCCCGGCGGCCCCTGTCCGAGCGTTGGGGGCTGCTGTTCGGCGCGCTGTCGGGCTTTACCAGCTTCGTCAGCCATGCTGGCGGGCCGCTGGCGGCGGTCTATCTGCTGTCGAAGCCGATCTCGAAAACCGCCTACCAGGCGACGACCGTGATCACCTTTACCGTGGTCAACGTGATGAAACTCACCGCCTACCTGGCAATCGGGGTGTTCGATTCGAGCATGGTGATGGCCAATATCTACCTGGCGCCCGCCGCGGTGCTGGGGGTCTGGCTGGGGGTCGTGATGCACCGGGCAATGCCTGAGCGGTGGTTCTTCGGCGTGACCTATGTGCTGCTTCTGATCACCGGATCAAAGCTCATCTGGGACGCGCTGAGCTAGGCCGGATCCCCTGACGGAGTGATCTGCGGTGCGAGGGTCTCGAAGGACTGGCCCGAGGCAATCAGGCTGGTCGTGCCCTCGGGTGTGGTGAGGGTTATGGTCCAGCTTCCGGTGGCGTCGCTGGCGAACAACTCCAGCAAGCGGTTGTCGGACGAGAGACCCATCGACCGCCGCGTTTCGCCATAGCGCTCTGTCAGCAGGGACAGCACCCGGTCACGCTCCCCGCAGTTTTGCGCCCCGTTGACTGGGCTTGCGGCGGCAAGGGTGCAGGTGAGAAGTAGGGCGGTGCGGGTCATAGCGGCCTCCGGGCCTCGATGGGTGATCCGGGAAGGCTGCGCCGGTTTTGCGAAAACGTGGTTAACCGGGCGTTCGGCAAAAAATTCTGCAATGCGGCGAAAGTAGGCTTGCGGAATGGTTCGTTTTTGTGATGGATTGCGCAACAAAATTACGAAAGGCGAGTCAGATGGACCTTCGGACACGGCCATGGCGGTCAGTTCTCTACATCCCCGGATCGAAAGAGCGGGCGCTGGAAAAGGCCAAGACCCTGCCGGTGGATGCGATCATCTTCGATTTGGAGGATGCCGTTGCGGTCGAGGAGAAAGAGAATGCCCGTGCCCTTCTGGCCCAGACGCTCAAGGCGGGCGGCTATGGCCGCCGGGCCAAGCTGGTGCGGGTCAATGCGCTGGACACGCTCTGGGGGCGCGATGACGTGGCGGCCTTCGCGGATGCCGAGGTCGACGGGATCCTGCTGCCCAAGGTGAATTCGGCGGCCGACGTGGACGCGCTGGCCAAGGCCGCGCCGGATCTGCCGCTCTGGGCGATGATGGAATCGCCGCTAGGTTGCCTGAATGCGCGGGACATCGCGGCCCACCCCCGGATGGCGGGCTTTGTGTTGGGGACCAATGACCTGGCGAAAGACCTGGACGCCCGGTTCCGTGCCGACCGGATGCCGCTGATGACTGGCATTCAGCTTTGCCTGCTGGCGGCGCGGGCCTATGGGCTGGTCTGCGTGGATGGCGTCTATAACGCCTTCAAGGATGACGAAGGGCTGCGAGCCGAGTGCGCGCAGGGCCGCGACATGGGGATGGATGGCAAGACGCTGATCCACCCGGCGCAGGTCGAGGTCGCCAACGCCGCCTTCGCGCCGTCCGAGGCCGAGATCGAACTGGCCCGCCGCCAGATCGTCGCCTTCGAAGAGGTCGAGGCCAAGGGGCAGGGGGTGGCCGTGGTGGACGGCAAGATCGTGGAAAACCTGCATGTGGCCACGGCGCGGGCGACGCTGGCCAAGGCCGCCGCCATCGCCGAACTGGAGGATGCGTGATGACCCTGCTTGTCGTCGGGCTGCTGATCTGGACGCTGGCGCATATGTTCAAGCGCCTCGCCCCCGGGGCGCGGGCGGCGCTGGATGACCGGTTCGGTCCGGCGGCCAAGGGCATCTTCGGGGCCGTGCTGCTGGCCTCGGTGGTGCTGATGGTGTTGGGCTACCGTGCCGCGCCGTTTTCGCCGGTTTATGAGCTGCCCAGCTGGGGCGTGCATCTCAACAACCTGCTGATGCTAGTGGCCGTGGCGCTGATGGGCGTGGGCAATTCGAAAAGCCGCCTTCGCGGCAAGCTGCGCAACCCGATGCTGACCGGCACGCTGGTCTGGGCGGTGGCGCATCTTCTGGTCAATGGCGATGCGGCCTCGGTGCTGCTGTTCGTCTGGATGGCGCTTTGGGCGCTGGGCGAGATGGTGCTGATCAACCGCGCCGACCCGACGCCTGCGCCCTATGCGGGCAGCGTGGCCGGGGATGTCCGGTTGGCCCTGATCACGCTTGTGGTCTTCGCGGTGATCGGGGGTATCCATACGTGGATCGGACCGTCGCCTTTCCCCGGCTGAGGCCGCAGCAAGAACGGAGGCCCAACATGGCCAAGACCAACCCCGGCCGGTTTTTTGAGGATTATCGCGTGGGCCAGGTGATCGCCCATGCCGTGCCGCGCACGGTGTCGGGAGGGGAGCGGGCGGTTTACCACGCGCTCTACCCGGCGCGGCAGGCGATCTATTCCTCGGATGCCTTCGCCGAATCCTGTGGGCTGGAAAAGTCACCCATCGACGATCTTGCGGCCTTTCA
This sequence comes from Paracoccaceae bacterium, assembly GCA_014762635.1. Taxonomy (GTDB): domain Bacteria; phylum Pseudomonadota; class Alphaproteobacteria; order Rhodobacterales; family Rhodobacteraceae; genus JABURR01. The sequence continues at coordinate 91,684 of JABURR010000079.1, read as the reverse complement.
CCTGGTGTTCGGGAAAACCGTGCCGGATATCTCGCTGAACGCGGTGGCCAACCTTGGCTATGCCGAGGGGCGCTGGCTGAAACCGGTCTATCCCGGCGACACGCTGCGCGCCGAATCCGAGGTGATCGGGCTGAAGCAGAACTCCAACGGCAAGTCAGGCGTGGTCTGGGTGCGGACGCGCGGGCTGAACCAGTGGGACGAAACGGTGCTGAGCTACGTCCGCTGGGTCATGGTACGAAAGCGCGACCCCGAAGCGCCCGCGCCCCAGACGGTGATTCCAGAGCTTGCCCCGGCGGTTGCGCCGGGTGATCTGGTGCTGCCCGAGGGGCTCGATTTCCTGCAATACGATTACACGCTTGCAGGTGAACCGCATCGCTGCGGCGATTACGAGATCGGTGAAACCATCGACCACGTGGATGGCGTGACGGTCGAAGAGGCCGAGCACATGCTGGCCACAAGGCTTTGGCAGAACACGGCAAAAGTGCATTTCGACGCCACCGCGCGGCCCGATGGCAAGCGGCTGATCTATGGCGGGCATGTGATATCGCTGGCCCGCGCGCAGAGCTTCAACGGGCTGGCCAATGCGCAGATGATCGTGGCGCTGAACGGCGGGGCGCACGCCAACCCCTGCTTTGCCGGGGACACGGTTCGCGCCTGGTCCGAGGTGCTGGACAAGGCCGAGACATCGGCCCCGGGCGTGGGGGCGCTTCGGTTGCGGCTGGTCGCCACCAAGGGCGCGCCGTTCGAGTTGAAGGGGGAGGATGGGAAATACCGTCCCGATGTTCTTCTCGATCTCGACTACTGGGCGCTGGTGCCGGTTTGAGAAACTGTGATCACGTTCTGGAAGCGCGTGATCACAAATCATCATTTTGTGTCTTCACGCGGCGGAATCCGGCTTGGATAGCGCTCGCAGCCCGTGACAGTCGGGGAAAAATCGCTATCACGTTGCACAACGAAGACAAGGGCCTGCTAGAAGGGAGCCTGACATGGCTGATGTGAACCGTGGCGATCGCCCGCTTTCGCCGCACCTGCAGATTTACCGCCCGCAACTGACCTCGATCACCTCGATCCTGACCCGGATCACCGGAAACGCGCTTCTTCTGGGCGCGTTGCTGATCGTGTGGTGGTTCCTGGCGGCATCGACATCGGCGGAATATTTCGCGATCGCGGACGGGGTGCTGACCTCGTGGTTCGGGAAACTGGTGATGCTGGGCTCGCTATGGGCGCTCTGGTATCACTTCCTCGCCGGGCTGCGGCATCTCTACTGGGATACCGGACGCGGCTTCGACCTGCCCACCGCCGAGAAGCTCGGCTGGGGCGTGGTGATCGGCTCGGTCGTTCTGACCGTCCTGACCGTCATCGTGATCTGAAGGAGGGGCAGATGGCATTTCTGACCGACCGCAAACGTGCGACCGGCCTTGGCTCGGCCAAGCAGGGCACGGAGCATTTCTGGAACATGACGGTAAGCTCGGTGGGGCTGGCGATCCTTGTGCCGCTCTTCGTTTTCACCTTCGGCCCCATGTTGGGCGCCCCCCATGACGAGGTGGTCGCCTATTTCGCACGGCCTTTCCCGGCGATCGTCGCGGCACTGACGATCTGGGTGGGGTTCATGCATTTCAAGAACGGGGTCCAGGTCCTGATCGAGGATTACGTGAGCGGTCTGGCACGCAAGGTGCTGATCGTCGCGATGATCTGTCTGAGTTACGCCGCGGCGGCGACGGGGCTTTTCGCCATCGCCCGCCTCGCGCTCTGAGTTGAAGAGGCCGACAATGGCAGCATACGAATACGAGACGCACGAATATGACGTGGTCGTGGTGGGGGCCGGGGGCTCGGGCCTGCGCGCGACCCTGGGCATGGCCGAGCAGGGGCTGAGAACCGCCTGCGTCACCAAGGTCTTCCCGACCCGCAGCCACACCGTGGCCGCCCAGGGCGGCATCGCCGCGTCCTTGGGCAACATGGGCCCGGACAGTTGGCAGTGGCACATGTATGACACCGTGAAGGGGTCGGACTGGCTGGGCGACACCGACGCGATGGAATACCTCGCCCGGGAAGCACCGAAAGCGGTCTACGAGCTTGAGCATTACGGCGTGCCCTTCTCGCGCACCGAAGAGGGCAAGATCTACCAGCGGCCCTTTGGCGGCCACACCACCGAATATGGCGAGGGCCCGCCGGTGCAGCGCACCTGTGCCGCCGCCGACCGGACCGGCCACGCGATCCTGCACACGCTTTATGGCCAGTCGCTGAAGAACAACGCGGAATTCTTCATCGAGTATTTCGCAATCGACCTGATCATGTCCGAGGACGGCCAGTGCCAGGGCGTGGTCTGCTGGAAACTCGATGACGGCACGATCCACATCTTCAACGCGAAGATGGTCGTTCTGGCCACCGGCGGCTATGGCCGCGCCTATTTCTCGGCCACGTCGGCCCATACCTGCACCGGCGATGGTGGCGGGATGGCGGCGCGGGCCGGTCTGCCGCTGCAGGACATGGAGTTCGTGCAGTTCCACCCGACCGGCATCTATGGCTCGGGCTGCCTGATCACCGAAGGTGCCCGGGGCGAGGGTGGCTATGTCACCAACTCCGAAGGTGAGCGCTTCATGGAGCGCTATGCACCCACCTACAAGGACCTCGCCAGCCGGGACGTGGTGTCGCGCTGCATGACGATCGAGATCCGCGAAGGTCGCGGCGTTGGCCCCAATGGGGACCACATTCACCTGCACCTGAACCACCTGCCGCCCGAGACGCTGCAGCTTCGCCTGCCGGGCATCTCGGAATCGGCGCGGGTCTTCGCCGGGGTGGATGTCACCAAGGAGCCGATCCCGGTCATTCCGACGGTGCATTACAACATGGGCGGCATTCCCACGAACTACTGGGGCGAGGTGCTGAACCCGACCAAGGACAACCCCGACGCCGTCGCGCCGGGCCTGATGGCCGTGGGCGAGGCGGGCTGTGCTTCGGTCCATGGGGCGAACCGGCTGGGTTCGAACTCGCTGATCGACCTCGTGGTCTTTGGCCGGGCCGCCGCGATCCGCGCGGCCCAGGTCGTGGACGCCGACACGCCGAACCCCGTGCTGAACCAGGCCTCGATCGACAAGGCGCTGGACCGGTTCGACGGGCTGCGCCACGCCAAGGGCGCCGTGCCGACGGCGGAACTGCGGCTCGAGATGCAGAAGACCATGCAGGACGATGCAGCCGTCTTCCGCACCGACAAGACCCTTGCCGAAGGCGTCAAGAAGATGGAGGCCGTGGCCGCCAAGCAGTCGGATCTCGCGGTCTCGGATCGCTCGCTGATCTGGAACTCCGACCTGATGGAGACGCTGGAGCTGACCAACCTGATGCCGAACGCGCTGGCGACCATCGTCTCGGCCGAGGCGCGCAAGGAAAGCCGCGGCGCCCACGCGCACGAGGACTACCCGGATCGCGACGACAAGGAATGGCGCAAGCACAGCCTCGCCTGGGTCGAGGGCAACAAGACCACGCTCGATTATCGCCCGGTCCATCTGGATCCGTTGACGAAGGCCAAGGATGGCGGCATCGATCTGAAGAAGATTGCACCGAAAGCGAGGGTTTACTGATGGCTTGCTATCATGGTTTCGTCGCTACCAAATGCTCCCATTTTTGATAGATTGGGGTGAACCAATGAAGCTACCGTTCTTAAAGAAGAAAAAATTCAGCTCTGCCGAATATTGGGACCAGAGATATCGTTCTGGGAGAACCTCGGGAGCAGGCTCCTATGGTCGGCTAGCTCAGTATAAAGCAGATTTTATCAACGATTTGGTCAAAAAAAAGCAAATTAAGTCAGTCGTTGAGTTTGGGTCTGGTGATGGGAACCAAGCCAACTTGTTCAATTTTTCGAACTACTTGGGAATTGACGTATCTGATCATATGGTGCAAGCGGCGAAGGTGCGGTTTTCTGATCGCTCAGGGTGGCTTTTCCAGACACTGGAAGACTTCTGTGAGCGCCCTTCGCAGTGTGAGCTTTCAATGTCGCTAGACGTCATCTATCATCTTGTGGAGGACGACGTTTTCGATGCCTATATGAAACGGCTGACCGGAGCTGCTACGCGATTTGTGTTAGTGTATTCTTCTGATCATGACGCCGCCACAAAAGATATACATGTTCGGCATCGAAACTTCACAAAGTGGCTCGCGGCGTTCGCGCCAGAATTCAAGTATGTTGGTAGATGGGACAACCCCTATCCCCAAGTTGCAGGAAGCGATCCGCGCGAAACAAGTTTTGCTTTTTTTCAGTTATTTAAGAGGGTTTGTGTAGACGGGGGGGCGGGCCAATGATCGTCGCAAACCTCGCCACATATCCACCACGTCGGTCGAACCTTTTACATGTCGTGCAAGCCTTGGCGCCGCAGGTGGACAGGTTGAACGTGATTTTGAACGAATTCGATTCGGAGCTTCCCGAATTGGATGCTTTCGAAACTGTGCGGCAGATCTTACCGAATTACGACACCAAAGATGTCGGAAAATTCTACCCCAATGTCTCCGACGCGGATTTCGTCCTGCTCGTCGACGACGATCTGCTGTACCCTGATGATTATGTCGCGAAGACCATCGAGCGTTTCGAGGCGCTGGGCAAAGGTCGTTACCTGGCAGGCTACCATGCTTCGCTTTACCAGCTCCCAGCTGTCTCAGTTTCGCCGAAAAAGATGTGGAAATGGCTGAAGTTCAGAGAGGACCGCATTGCTGACCATCGCAAAGTCTTTGTATTCTACAAGGGACTCCCAAAGGCCGTGGTCGTCGATCAAATCGCTTCAGGCACCGCAATTATTCGTGGGGCGGACATGCCGCCGCACGAATACATGCAGGGCAGCCAGAAATTTGTCGACGTACGGTTGGCGAAATGGTGCTTCGAGCAGGGCATTCGACCAGTCGCTATGCCGCGGGAGGCCGGTTGGATAGGTCAGGTGCGTTTTGAAGAAACAATATACCACGGGTTCACGCGCCAGAACCCCGCACATGTAGCCGAAGAAATATGGTCCTTTGCGTTTAAGGTCCAGGGCCGGGGTGCGACGCTTGATGGCGAACGATCATGACGCTATCCCTCGCATTGGCTGAATTGTAGGCTGGCGCGGATCAGAAAGCGAACACAGCGGCAGAGCGAACGGGAACGACTGTACAATGGAGATTTTGATTTGAAAACCATGATGCGGATCGCGGGCGCTACGGCGTTGGCAGTGCTGGCGGGCTGTGCCCCGGACGGGTTGGCCGACCAGATTGCACGGCAAGAGGCCAAGCAGGTGGTGAACCCCATCGTGGCCGAGCGCTTCCCGGGTGTTCCGGCTGAGCCCTATACCGATTGTGTGATCGACAACGCCTCGGCGGGTGAGATCCTGCAGCTTGCGGCGGCAAGCGTCACCGGCCCCGATGCCGAAGACACCGCCCTGGTGATCGAGATCGCGACCCGCCCGCGTACGTTGGAATGCGCCGCCGATGCGGCGCTTGCGCAGTACCTTGGCCGCTGAGACGATGAAGCGCGCGGGGTGGCTCGGTGTTTTACTACTGGCAGGTTCCGGCCTGCTGGCCGCCTGCGCCCCGGTCAGCCCGGAACAGGCGGCAATCATCTGCGCCGAGCGTGCCCGATCAGCGACCGGCCCCACCGGAACAGTCGGGGTCGGTATTGGTACTGGGGGACCGGTGGCGAATGTCAGCGTCGGCATCACCCAGGATTACCTCCTGAGGCGCGATCCCTATGAGGTCTACCATAGCTGTGTGCGGCAGAAGACCGGGCAGGATCCGATCCGGCCGCTTGAGTTGTGAGTGCGCGGTGCCGACGGGATGAATGTGCTCCATTCTTCCCGGGCCGCGGTCGCGGCCTGCATGCGCAACGAGGGTCCGTTCCTTCTGGAGTGGATCGCGTACTACCGGGCGATTGGCTTCGATGAAATCCTCGTGGCCACGAACGACTGCACCGATGGAACCGATGAAATCCTCGATCGGCTGCAGGACATGGGGTTGGCTCATCATATCCGTAACGAGATTTCCGCAGGCGAGGCGCCTCAGGTCGCCGGGATGCGGCGGGTGCTCGACCATCCGATAGTTCATGCTTGCGACTGGCTGCTCCATGTGGATGCGGACGAATTTCTCAATGTGGCGGTCGGTGACGGCATGATCGGTGATCTGCTCAAGACGGTGGATTTTGCCGACAACGTCGCGATCATGTGGCGCCCGTTCGGAACCTCTGGGCTTGATTATTGGCGGGGCGGCAGCGTGTTGTCGACCTTCACCAGAACCCAGGGGCGCCCACGTCCGGCCAACGCGGGGCACAAATCCCTGTTCCGGCCTCGCAGGTTTTCCGCTGCCATCGATCATATGCCCAAGGCTCCGGTTGCGGAGGACGTGATTTGTGTCAACGCGATGGGCGAGAGGGTTTCGGCGCGGGCGCTGTTTCATCCAACGCGGGCGCGTTACCGGATGGCGGATGACAAGCTCACCTGGGATGGGGCCTGCATCAACCACTATGCGACGCGATCCACTGATGTCTTCCTGATGAAGAACGACCGTGGTGATGGAATGGGGCGTCGTCACGAGAAGTATTTCCTAAATTCGACCTTCTACCGGCGGCACAACAAGAGCGAGGTGGAGGACCACAGCATCCTCCGGATCAAGCCAGCGGTAGACCGCCTTTTGTCGGAGATGTTGACGGACGAGACGCTACGCCGACTGGACCGGCGTGCTCTGGATATTTTTGCGGCGCGGAGGGACGAGGTGCTCACACCCGAGCGCATTGCGCAATGGACGCTGTAGGGTTTGACCGGATGATCAGGAATTCAAGGCTTGCCAAGCATAGGAATGGGGCAAAACCCCCTTTAATCCCGGGCGAGGGATGGTAATCTGCGCCCCAGAAAGAAGAGGACGATATGGTTCAATTCACACTCCCCAAGAACTCGAAGATCCGCACGGGCAAGACATGGCCCAAGCCCGAGGGTGCGACCAACCTGCGCAAGGTGCAGATCTATCGCTGGGACCCGGATACCGGTGAGAATCCGCGCGTGGACACGTATTTCGTGGACATGGACAGCTGCGGCCCGATGGTTCTTGACGCGCTGATCAAGATCAAGAACGAGGTCGACCCGACCCTGACCTTCCGCCGCTCCTGCCGCGAGGGGATCTGCGGGTCCTGCGCGATGAACATCGACGGGATCAACACGCTGGCCTGTATCTACGGCATGGACGAGATCAAGGGCGACGTGAAGATCTACCCGCTGCCGCACATGCCGGTGGTCAAGGACCTGATCCCGGACCTGACCCATTTCTATGCCCAGCATGCTTCGATCATGCCCTGGCTCGAGACCAAGACGAACCGGCCTGCCAAGGAATGGCGGCAGTCGATCGAGGATCGCGAGAAGCTGGACGGCCTTTATGAATGCGTGATGTGCGCGTCCTGCTCGACCTCCTGCCCGAGCTACTGGTGGAATGGCGACCGCTACCTCGGCCCCGCCGCGCTGCTCCATGCCTATCGCTGGATCATCGACAGCCGCGACGAGGCGACGGGCGAGCGGCTGGACGATCTGGAGGATCCGTTCAAGCTCTACCGCTGCCACACCATCATGAACTGCGCCAAGACCTGCCCCAAGGGCCTGAACCCGGCCAAGGCCATCGCGCAGATCAAGAAGATGATGGTCGAGCGCGCGGTCTGAGGGGCCCCATGAACCCAGCAAGGCCGGCCCGATGTGGCCGGCCTGTTTCGTTCAGGAGGCTGCCCGAAACATGATTGCCGTCATCGGTCTGATCATTGCCTTCGTACTTCTGGTGCTGTTTTCGAACCGGTCGATGCGGAATTGCCGCTGGCGCGAGGATCGACCGCGGCGGCAATATCGCTGTGATTTCTGTGGAGCGCGGCAGAGTTTCGACGACGGGGCGCCAGACCGCTGTCTCAGGTCTGAGACGTGAAAAGGGCGGCCCCTGGGCCGCCCGAAACTTTCTTACTTGGCTGATTTGGTCTTTGGCTTCGCTGACGTCGTCTTGCGCGGGGCCTTGGCTGAAGTCGCCTTGGTGGTGCTTGCCTTGGCTGCGACGGTCTTGGCTTTAGCGGTCTTTGGCTTTGATGCGGGCTTGGCGTCGGCCTTCGGGGTAGGGGCCTCGATCTTTGTCTCGGCGGCCGGTGTTTTCTTGGCCGCCGGCGGCATGGCGTTCGAGTCGATGAAGTCCAGCACCAGCGGGCGGATGTTGTTGCGCCAGCTCTTGCCCGCGAAGATGCCGTAGTGGCCAGCTTCGGGCTCCACATGGCTCGCTTTCTTGCTGTCGGGCAGGCCGGTCAGCAGGTCGAGCGCGGCCAGGCACTGGCCCGGGGCGGAAATGTCATCCTTCTCACCCTCGACGATCTTCACGGCCACGTCGGTGATCTTGGAGAAATCCACCTTGTGACCGGCAACGATGAAGTCGTTGCGGGCGATCTCGCGCTCCTTGAAGACGCGTTCCACGGTCGAGAGGTAGAACTCGGCGGTCATGTCCATGACGGCGAGGTATTCGTCGTAGAAGCGGTTGTGTTTGTCGTGGTCGCCCGCCTCGCCCTTGGCCACGTTGAGGATCTGGTTGAAGAAGGCCTCGCCGTGGCGGTCGGCATTCATCGACATGAACGAGGTCAACTGTGCAAGGCCCGGGTAGACCATGCGGCCCGCGCCCGCGTAGTTGAAGCCGACGCGCTGGATCGCGAGCTGTTCGAGCTGCCCCATCGTCACGCGGCGTCCGAAGTCGGTGACTTCGGTGGGCGCGGCGTCCGGATCGACCGGGCCGCCGATCAGCGTGAGGCTGCGCGGCTGCGCCTTCGGGTCCTGCTCGGCAAGGTACGCGGTGGCGGCCAGCGCCAGAGGCACCGGCTGGCAGACCGCGATCACATGGGTCCGGTGACCCAGGTGCTTCATGAAATCGACGAGGTAGAGGGTATAATCCTCCACATCGAACTTGCCGGCGCTGACCGGGATATCCCGCGCGTTGTGCCAGTCGGTGACATAGACCTCGCAATCGGGAAGCAGGCTTGCCACGGTGGACCGCAGCAGTGTCGCATAGTGCCCGGACATGGGGGCGACCAGCATCACGCGGCGCTTGCGCTCGGGGCGGCCCAGAACCTTGAAATGGATCAGGTCGCCGAAGTCGCGCTTCACGACGGGTTCCACGGTGACCACGTGGTCGCGCCCGTCTTCACCAACGACAGAGCTGATGCCCCAGTCGGGCTTGGCGACCATCCGTGCGAAGGACCGCTCCATGACCTCGCCCCAGGCGGACATGATCTTGAAACCGGGGTGCGGAACAAGCCCCGTTGCGGGGTAGGACCCGAAAGCGGACGCCGTTGCCCCCAACCACTGGTTGGTGTTACGAATCGTCTCCATCAGGTCATATGTCGCCATGTATCGCATCTCACCGTCCTTCTCCGGGGTTTCCGGTCTGTACGCCGCCTTGCCCTCCCAGTATAAGCGACGGAATGCTGCAAGTGCAAAATAGAGTTGGAAAAGGATTATGACAAGCGACGAAAACGACGCAGGAGAACCCCTCGACAAACTCGGTGAAAACCTTGTCAGGATCGAGGAGCTTTCGCAGCGGCTGATCGGCGCGATCTCCGGCAAGAAACCCGTGAACCCAAGCCTGGAGGGACCGGGGCAGGACTTGTTCATGAAGGCGGCGACCGCCTACGTGACCGAGATGATGTCCAACCCTTCGAAGCTGATCGAGCATCAGGTCGGGTACTGGGGCAAATCTCTCAAGCATTACATGGATGCGCAGCAGCGCCTGGCGCACGGCAGCCTCGAGCCGCCCGAGGATGAAACCCCGTCGGACAAGCGGTTTTCCAGCCCGCTCTGGCAGACGCATCCCTATTTCAACTTCCTCAAGCAACAGTACATGATGAACACCGAGGCGGTTGAACACGCGGTGCATGACATCGATGGTCTCAGCCCCAGGGACAAGAAGCGGGTTGAGTATTTCACCCACCAGATCATGGACATGTTCAGCCCGTCGAACTTCCTTGGCACCAACCCCGAGGCCTTGGCCCGTGCGGTGGAGACAGATGGCGAAAGCCTCGTCAAGGGGCTGGAAAACCTCGTGCGTGACCTCGAGGCCAACGAAGGCGATCTGCTGATCACACTTGCCGACAAGGATGCCTTCAAGGTGGGGGAGAACATCGCCACCACACCGGGCAAGGTGGTCTTCCGCAACCGGATGTTCGAACTGATTCAGTATGCGCCCGTCACCGAGACGGTGCACGAGACGCCGCTGATCCTGTTCCCGCCCTGGATCAACAAGTTCTACATCCTCGACCTGAAGAAGCAGAATTCGCTGATCAAGTGGATCACCGAGCAGGGCTATACGCTTTTCGTGGTCAGTTGGGTGAATCCGGACGCGAGCTATGCCGACGTGGGCCTCGAGACCTATGTCGAAGAGGGCTACCTGACCGCGATCGAAGAGGTGAAGAAGATCACCGGACAGGAGCAGGTCAACGCGGTCGGCTACTGTATCGCGGGCACTGTTCTGAGCCTGACACTGGCGCTTCTGCACAAGCGCAAGGACAAGTCGGTCAAATCCGCGACCCTGTTCACCGCGCTCACCGATTTCGAGGACCAGGGCGAATTCACCGTGTTCCTTGACGATGATTTCGTCGACGGGATCGAGGAGGAAGTGAACAAGAAGGGCTTCCTGCATTCCTTCTTCATGTCGCGAACCTTCTCGTACATGCGCTCGAACGACCTGGTTTATGGCCCGGCGATTCGCAGCTACATGATGGGCGAGGCGCCGCCGGCCTTCGATTTGCTGTTCTGGAACGGGGATTCCACGAATCTTCCTGGCCGCATGACGGTGGAATACCTGCGCTGGCTGTTCCAGCAGAACCGCTTCGCCAAGGGTGAGATCGAAATCCTGGGCGAGAAACTGTCCATCAAGGACGTGCGCGTACCGCTTTGCGCAATTGCCTGCGAAACCGACCATATCGCGGCCTGGAAGCCCAGCTATGCTGGCGTGCGCCAGATGGGCAGCCGGTCGAAGACCTTCATCCTTTCGCAGTCGGGGCACATCGCCGGGATCGTGAACCCGCCCTCGAAAAAGAAATACGGCCATTACACCAGCGAAGACTGGCCGAAATCCGCAGACGACTGGCGCGAGGCGTCGGAATTCCACGAAGGGTCGTGGTGGCCGCGTTGGGAAGAGTGGCTTTCCTCTCGCTCCGGAAAGCAGGTTCCGGCCTGTGAGCCGGGTGAGTCCGGGCATCCGGTCTTGGGGGATGCCCCGGGAACCTACGTGGTGGCGGACCCAAACCACTGATCTGAAACGATCTCGTAAATTTTTTCGCCGCAGCGCAGCAAAAACTCTTGAAATGCTGCACTGCGGCGTGCATATTTCTCGCAGTTGCAGAAACGGGGATCGTCCCCCGGAAGCAAAGGAGAGATTGATATGGCAAAAGCTGCGAACGACTACACCAAGATGATGAAAGACATGATGGGTGCCTACCCGGTCGACATGACCGCGATGCAGGACGCCTTCAAGACCTCGGCGACCTTCGGCGAGAAGCTGGCGAAAGTGGCTCTCGAAGCCGCTGACAAGTCGACCGAGATCTCGACCAAGTTCACCAAGGACACCCTCGCAAAGGTTGGCGATACCGCCAAGGCGAAGAGCGAGCCTGCCGACTACAGCAAGGCCGTGACCGATTTCACCTCGGCCCAGGTCGAAGCTTCGGCTGAAACCATGGCTGCCTTCGCCGAGATCGCGAAGAAGGTCCAGATGGAAACCGTCGAGCTGATGCTGGCCGCAGGCAAGGACGCGTCGGAAGATGCGACCGCCGCCATGAAGAAGGCCACCTCGGACGTGACCGCCGCTGCCAAGAAGGCTCCGGCTGCTACGAACTCGAAGTAAGCCGAAAACGGACCAGCGCCGACGACCTCCCAGTCGGTGATGGAAATTGGGCGGGCCTCGTGCCCGCCCTTTCTTTTTTTTCTGCACTGACATAATCTTCGCTGCAGCGCCAAAAGTTGGAGGGTAACCGGGTGGCCGACAAAGACAAACCACTGCTGATCAAACGCTACGCGAGCCGCCGACTCTATAACACCGAAACGTCGGATTACGTGACGCTTGAGGATATCGCCGGTTTCATCCGCGACGGGCGCGATGTGCAGATCATCGACCTGAAGTCGGGTGATGACCTGACGCGCCAATACCTGCTTCAGATCGTGGCCGAACATGAAAGCCGAGGCGACAGCGTGTTGCCCGTCAATGTGCTGACGGATCTCGTCCGGTCCTACACCCAGGGTGTGCAATCTGCCGTGCCGCAGTTCCTGGCCATGTCCTTCGAGATGCTCCAGGAGGGGCAGTCGAAGATGATGGAAAACATGGGCAAGATGAACCCGATGGCCAGCATGCCGGGCTTCGATGCGATGAAGGCCCAGCAGGAAGCCTTCATGAAGGCGGTGACCGGCGCCGCGGCACAGGCCACGACGCCGGCGCCCGAAGACCCGTCCGACGATGGGGACCTGGAAGAGATCAAGCGTGAGCTTGCCGAGCTTCAGGCCAAGCTGTCCAAGCTGAAAAAGTAACCGGGCTCAGCCCCGGGGTTTCGCCCTGAGCGTAGGATCCGCCTCGCGCGGGTCCTCGGGCCAGGGGTGCCTGGGGTAGCGTCCGCGCATGTCCTTGCGGACATCGGCGTAGGAACTGTCCCAGAAACCGGGCAGGTCCATCGTCGTCTGCACCGGTCGCTGCGCGGGCGAGAGCAGCGTGATCCGCAGCGGTCGTCCCGCCACGGTCGGATGCCGGGTGACGCCGAACATCTCCTGCAACCGGACCGAGATCTCCGGCGCCTTGCCGCCGTAGTCAATCGGGACCTTGCGGCCCAGCGGCGTGGTGAAATGGGCGGGCACCTCGCGGTCAAGTCTCTGCTGCTGGTCCCAGTCGAGGCTGGCGCGCAGCGCTTCGGTCAGGTCAAGGTTGCGAATATCGCCCTCCGTTCGCACCCCGGAAAGATAGGGCAACAGCCAGTCCTCGGCCCGATCCAACAGCCCCGCGTCGCTCATGTCCGGCATATCCGCGCCCGTGGCCCTCAAAAGCTCCACCCGCGCCCGGAACCGCATTGCTGCGGCGGAAAGGGTCAGCCCAAGGTCACGCACCCCATTCAGGGCGGCGCGGGCCATCGCGTCGGGCGGCGCATCGCGCCAGATCCGATCCGCGAGCACCAAGGCCCCGAACCGTTCCTGCTGCCGCGCCAGCACACGACGGTCGCGGCGGGACCATTCGCAGACATTTTCCCATCGGATTTGCGCCGCGTAGAGCGTCCGCAACTCCGCTTCGGAAATCTCTGTCGCCTGACGAATCCGAGCCTCGCGCGTGTCTCCATCCAGGTCGGTCGCCACGATCAGCCGCGCCCCGGCCAGCGGGTCGCCGGGCTCCATCCTCGCGCCTTTGCCGCCCGAAAGCACCCAACGCGGGTCATCGCCCTTGCGGCGCAGTCCCACGCGGTCGGGATAGGCCAGCGCGGCCATTTGGCCGAGGCTGTAGTCCTGTCCAGCCGAAAGGCCGCGCGAAAGGCGCTTCGCCTCGGTCCGGATGCGCTCCACCGTCCCACGATGCGGCTCCATCCCGCGTTCGCGTGCGAACCGGCCGGGATCACGGATCGCCTCCACCCGCAGCGACAGGTCGACCGACGCGCCGCGTAGCGGGTCGCGATCGGCCAGAAGTGCGGCCAGCGGTGCCGCCTCGGCCCCCGCCAGCGCCAGCATATGCGCGAGGCGCGGATGCAGTGGCATCGCCGCCAGCTTGCGCCCGTGATCGGTGATCCGGCCCTCGGCATCCAGCGCGCCCAGCTCTGCCAGCAGGTTTCGCGCCTCGGCAAAAGCACCTGGGTTGGGCGGTGTCAGGAAGGCCAGGCCCGATGGATCGGTGGCGCCCCAAAGAGCCAGTTCCAGCACCAGCCCGGTCAGGTCTCCGGCCTCGATCTCGGCGGGCGGGTAGGCGGCCAGCGCCCCTTCCTCGCCTTTGGTCCACATCCGGTAGCAGGTGCCTTCGGCAACGCGACCCGCGCGGCCCCGGCGCTGCTCGGCCTCGGCCCGGGTGACGCGCTCGGTCACCAGCCGCGACATGCCCGAGGCCGGATCGAACCGCGCCCGGCGAGACCGGCCTGCATCCACCACCACGCGGATATCCTGGATGGTGAGCGAGGTTTCGGCGATTGACGTGGCCAGCACCACCTTGCGCCCGTCGCGCGCTGGGGCGATGGCGGCGCGCTGGGCCTTGAACTCCATCGCGCCGAACAGCGGGCGCAGGACGCAACCGGGCGGCAGGCGGACCTTCAGAGCGGCTTCGACCCGGCGAATCTCACCCTCGCCGGGCAGGAACACGAGGACCCCGCCCTCGGTCTCCGAGACGGCTTTCGCCACCAGATCGGTCGCGGAAGACTCAAAACGGGTCTCCTTGGGCAAGGGACGGTCGAGCCAGCGCGTCTCCACCGGATAGCTGCGTCCTTCCGAGGTGATCACCGGGGCACCGTCCAGCATCCGCGCCACCGGGGCGGCATCCAGCGTCGCGGACATGACGAGAACGATCAGGTCGTCGCGCAGCGCGCCGCGCAGCTCCCATGTCAGGGCCAGCCCAAGGTCCGCGGTCAGGGAGCGTTCGTGGAACTCGTCGAAGATCACGGCGCCGATCCCCTCCAGTGCGGGGTCGGACTGGATCATCCGGGTCAGGATGCCCTCGGTCACCACTTCGATCCGGGTCTCTTTGGAGGTCTTCGCCTCGCCCCGGATGCGGTAGCCGACGGTCTGCCCGACCGGTTCGCCCAGGGTCTCGGCCATGCGCTCGGCCGCCGCGCGGGCCGCAAGGCGGCGCGGCTCCAGCATGAGGATCCGGCCCGTCACCAGCCCTGCCTCCAGCAACGCCAGTGGTACGCGCGTGGTCTTGCCCGCGCCCGGCGGCGCCTCCAGCACCGCCCGGCGTTCGGCCCGCAGGGCGGAGATCAGGCCGGGCAGGGCCTCGTCTATGGGCAGGGTCTCTCTCACGCCCGCCGTTATGGGCGATCCACGGGCGCGGGGCCAGAGGCTCTGGACAGGCAAGCCCTGCCAAGGCAAGACGTCACCATGACGACCCAGACGACAGCGCCCCCCGACCTAGCCGCCCGCGTCATCGCCGGAGAGCGCCGCGCATTGGCCCGCGCGATCACGCTGATCGAAAGCGGCCGCGCCGATCACCGGGCCGAAGCGGCGGAACTGGTGACCCAGGTCGCCAAGTCTGGTCGGCAGGCCCTTCGCATCGGGTTGTCGGGCACGCCGGGGGTGGGCAAGTCCACCTTCATCGAATCCTTCGGCATGATGCTGGCGGTGCAGGGGCTGAAGGTGGCGGTGCTTGCGGTGGACCCGTCCTCGGCCCGCTCGGGCGGGTCGATCCTTGGTGACAAGACCCGGATGGAACGGTTGTCGCGCAGCCCCAACGCCTTTATCCGCCCCTCGCCCAGCCAATCGCATCTTGGCGGGGTGGCGCGGCGCACGCGCGAGGCGGTGAGCCTGTGCGAAGGCGCGGGCTATGACGTGGTGCTGATCGAAACCGTGGGCGTCGGGCAGTCCGAAACCGTCGTGGCCGAGATGTCGGACCTTTTCGTACTGCTGCTGGCGCCTGCCGGTGGCGACGAGTTGCAAGGCGTGAAGCGCGGGATCATGGAGATCGCGGACCTGATCCTGGTGAACAAGGCCGACGGCGATCTGAAGCCCGCCGCCGTGCGCACCTGTGCCGATTATGCAGGGGCGCTGCGCCTTTTGCGCAAGCGCCCGCAGGACCCGGAGGGCTTCCCCAAGGCGATGAGCGTCTCCTCGCTGGAGGAAGCCGGGTTGCAGGACGCGTGGGAGGAAATGCAGGCGCTTGCCGAATGGCGCCGAGAAAACGGCTTCTGGGACCGCCGCCGCGCCGAGCAGGCCCGGCACTGGTTCGAGGAAGAGGTGCGCATGGGCCTGCTGGCGGAACTGACCGCCAACCCCGAGGCCGCCGCCGCGATGGAGAGGCTGGGCCGAGCGGTGGCCGAGACGGACATTTCCCCCGCCCAGGCGGCCGAAGAGGTACTTGCAATGCTGCGCAGGCGCTGATTCCACGCTTGACGCCCCGGGAATCTCGCCGTAAACCCCGCGGACGAATTCTGGGCGCTGCCAGAGCAGGGCCTGTATGCTTTATCGACACCGTCCGACGGCCCTGGGCCGGACGACGTAACCGAGACAAGGAAAGACCCATGTCGCGCCGCTGCGAACTGACCGGAAAAGGGCCGATGTCTGGCAACAATGTCAGCCACGCCAACAACAAGACCAGACGCCGGTTCTTGCCGAACCTGAACGACGTGTCGCTGATGTCGGAAACGCTGGATCGTCCGGTGAAGCTGCGCATCTCGGCCGCCGCGCTGCGTTCGGTGGATCACCGGGGTGGGCTGGACGCGTTCCTGGCCAAGGCCAAGGACGAAGATCTGTCGCCCAACGCGCTTAAGATCAAGAAAGAGATCGCGAAGGCCCAGGCAACCGCCTGATCGCGCCTGCGTTCTGAAAGATGATCGGCCTCGTCCTTGCGGCGGGGCCGCTTCTTTTTGCCGCCTTGCCTATGCCGTTTCGGGCGGCTACGTCGCCCTCATGAAGCTGCGTTCCATCCTCTCTGTTCTGCTGGCGGTCTCGCTGGCCCTGACCACGGTCGGGATGGGAGGCGCGCGCGGCGCGATGGCGTCGACCCAGTCGGTGGTGATCTGCGCGGGCGGCGAGCCGGTCCGGATGCTTCTCGACAGCCACGGGCAGCCCGTGGAGCCTGCGCCCCATTGTCCGGATTGCGTGATTGGAGCATTGGCCGTGGCGCCCGCCCCGGCGGGGGCGGGGCAGCCCGAATACCTTTCATCCACGCTTCACGTCACCCTCCGTCAGGATGGCCGCACCGGGCGATCAGCCCCGATCGCGGTCGCGCGTGGTCCGCCGCAGGCCTGACCTGCCCGCACCACTCAAAATACCTGACACACGAGGAGAGACAGATGTCTTTCAGACTGAATATTGCCGCGGTTTTGGCCGTAGCGCTGACACCGTTTGCCGGACTGTCCGAAGAGACGATTTCCGTGACCGACGCTTTTTTCCGTGCGGCCCCGGGGCCAAGCCCGACCGGGGCGGCCTTCATGACGCTCACCAATGGCGGAACGACGGATGATCGCCTGATCGGGGCGGAGTCGGATCTGGCCGCCAAGGTGGAACTGCATACGCATGAGGCCGGGGCCGACGGGGTCATGAAGATGCGCCCGATCGAAGGTGGCATCCCGCTGCCGGCCGGGGAAAGCCACGAACTGGCGCGTGGCGCTGACCATGTGATGTTCATGGGCATCGGAGAGAAGCCCGCCGAGGGCGAGATGGTGACCCTGACGCTCATCTTCGAGCGGGCAGGCGAAATCACCATCGAAGTGCCCGTGGGCGAGGCCGCCATGGGCCACGGGATGGCGCACAATCACGGCGCGGACCACGGGGACCATGGCGAAGCCCATATGAAAGACCACTCGAACTGAGATGGCGATGGCCGGAAGCGACCTTTGGGTCGCTTCCGGCATAGCAGCGTTCTGCACATAGGGTATCGCTCCACGCAGGTTCAATCGCACCGCGGGGAGTCATGCTGAGCAGCCACACGATCCCCACCGCCTTCTCCAAAGCCGAATGCGACGAGATCATCCGTCTTGCCACCATACGCGAGTTGGAGGATGCCGGGCTCGTCGGGCAGGTCGCCAATCACAACATCCGCCGTGCCGAAATCGCCTGGCTTGATGAGCGCGAGGGCGCGGAATGGGTGACGGACCGGATCATTCGGCTGGTGGCCGAGGCCAATCGCGAAAGTTTCGACTACGATCTGCGCGAATTCGCCGAAAGCCCGCAGGTCGCCCGCTATGGCGCTGAACGCGAGGGCCATTTCGACTGGCATTCGGATATCGGTGACGGGCTGGTGGCGCGCAAGCGCAAGCTGACGATGGTGGTGCAGCTCTCGGATCCCGACAGCTACGACGGTGGGGTTCTGGAACTGATGCCGGGCACCGGGACCATTACGGCGAACCGCAACCGCGGTCAGGCGACGCTGTTTCCCAGTTTCGTGCTGCACCGGGTGACGCCGGTTACCCGCGGCACCCGCCATTCCCTGACCATCTGGGCGCACGGCCCCGCCTTCCGCTGAGGGCGGGACCGGGGGTTATCCAGCCAAAGTCACCAGCGCATGGCGCTTCTTGCCGGCGGTCAGTTTCATCGGCTCGGCGAAGGCATCGGCGCCGAACATCTGGCCCGGGTCGGTGACCTGCGCGTCATTCACCTTGGCGCCGCCTTCGGTGATCAGCCGCTTCGCGTCCTTGCCGGATTTGGCAAGGCCAGAACGCACGAAAAGCTGGGCCAGCGATATCCCGTCGGCAAGATCGTCCGCCGAAAGGTCCAGCGTCGGAAGGTCATCGCCCACGCCACCCTTCTCGAACACCTCGCGCGCGGTTTGCTCGGCGGCGGCCGCCGCCTCGGACCCGTGGGCAAGGGTGGTGACCGCGTTGGCCAACACGATCTTCGCCTCGTTGATCTCGGAGCCTTCCAGCGCGCCAAGCCGCTCACATTCCTCGACCGGAAGCTCGGTGTAGAGTTTCAGGAACCGGCCCACGTCGGCATCCGAGGTATTCCGCCAGAACTGCCAGAACTCGTAGGAGCTCAGCATCTCGGGGTTCAGCCAAACCGCGCCCGAGGCCGACTTGCCCATCTTCTTGCCGTCCGAGGTGGTCAGCAGCGGCGAGGTCAGGCCATAGACCTCGTGATCGAGGATCCGGCGCGTCAGGTCGATACCGTTGACGATGTTGCCCCACTGGTCCGAGCCGCCCATCTGCAGCCGACAGCCGTAGCGGCGGTTCAACTCGAGGAAGTCATAGGCTTGCAGGATCATGTAGTTGAACTCGAGAAAGCTCAGCGACTGCTCGCGATCCAGCCGCGACTTCACGGATTCAAAGGAAAGCATCCGGTTCACCGAGAAATGCCGCCCGATGTCGCGCAGGAAATCGAGGTAGTTCAGGCTGTCGAGCCATTCCGCGTTGTTCAGCATCAGCGCGTCGGTGGTGCCGTCGCCGAAGCTGACGTAGTTGCGGAAGACGGCCTTGATGCCTGCGATGTTGTCGTCGATCTGATCGGGCGTCAGCAGCGGGCGTTCATCGGCGCGGAACGAGGGGTCGCCGACCTTGGTCGTTCCGCCGCCCATCAGCACGATCGGCTTGTGACCGGTCTTTTGCAGCCAGCGCAGCATCATGATCTGGATCAGGCTGCCCACATGCAGCGACTTCGCCGTGGCGTCGAAGCCGATATAGCCCGGCACCACCCCGGCCGCGAGCGCCTCGTCAAGCCCCTGATAATCGGTGCAATCGGCCAGGAAGCCGCGTTCGATCATCACGCGCATGAAGTCGGATTTGGGGTGGTAGGTCATCGGTTCTTTGTCCATTCTCCGTAGTCAGGCGCCACTCTATATCGGCGCGAGGTTGCAAGGGGAAGGGGATGACGCGAAGCGGGCCGATCTGGGCGCTGGGCGCGATGTCGGGCACCTCGCTGGACGGGGTGGACGCGGCGATGCTGCGCACCGATGGCGAGCGCATCGAGGAGTTCGGCAAGACCGGATACCGCCCCTACAGCACCGAGGAACGAACCACGATCTGGGCGGCGTTGGGCAGATGGCCCGGGGATCCTGGAGTCGAGGATGCAGCCGAGGTGGTGGAAGAGGCCCATCTCGATCTGCTGCGCCGGTTTCGCGGGGTCGACCTGGTGGGCTTTCACGGCCAGACTCTTGCCCATGATCCGGCGGGCGGACGCACCCACCAGACGGGCCGCGGGGACCGGCTGGCGCATATGCTGAAGCTGCCGGTGGTCTGGGATTTCCGCAGCACCGACATGAACATGGGGGGCGAGGGCGCGCCGCTGGCGCCGTTCTTCCATTTCGCCTGCGCCAAGTGGATCGGGGCTGAAAGGCCGCTGGCGTTTCTCAATCTCGGTGGGGTGGGGAACCTGACCTGGGTGAACCCGGCCAAGGAGCGGCCCGAGCAATCCGGCGCGTGCCTTGCCTTCGACACGGGCCCGGCCAATGCGCCGATCAACGACCTTCTGCGCCATCGCCGCGGGGCGGAGGCGGATATCGATGGCGCCCTGGCCGCGGAAGGGAAGGTGGCCGAACCGGTGATCGAAGCCTTTCTGCAGGACGATTTCTTCGAGAGGCAGCCGCCAAAGTCGCTGGACCGCGACCAGTTCAACCAATTGCCCGCGTTGATCGAGGACCTGTCGGACGCGGATGCCGCGGCAACGCTGACCGCCTCCGCAGCCGTTTCGGTATCGCGCGGGTTCTCGCATGTTCCGACGATGCCCGAACGGATCCTCGTCACGGGTGGCGGGCGGAAGAACCGGACGCTGATGGGCATGATCGCAAGCCGTGTGAACTGCCCCGTGGTTCCGGTGGAGGACGCAGGGCTCGACGGTGACATGCTGGAGGCCCAGGCCTTCGCCTTCCTCGCCGTGCGCGTGGCTCGCGGGCTACCCACCTCCTGCCCGGCCACGACCGGGGTCGCGACGCCCATCGGCGGCGGGATTCTCAGCCGCCCGAGGTAGGATCAGACCGGCAGTTCGTTCGTATCCTTGATCTCTTCCATCACGAAGCTGGCTGAAACATCCGTCAGCGATACGCGTGCGATCAGGCGTTGATAGAGCCGGTCGTAATCGGCCACATCCGCCACGCGGGCGCGGATCAGGTAATCCAGGTCGCCGGACATGCGATAGACGCCCAGGATTTCTGGCATCGCGCGGGTGGCGCGGGCGAAAGCCTCGAGCCATTCGGCGTCATGGCGCGACGTGCGAACCTGGATGAAGACCGCGAGCCCCAGCCCAAGGCTGTCAGGATCCAGCAGGGCGACGCGGCGGCGAATGACGCCTGAACTTTCCAGCGACTTGACCCGGCGCCAGCAGGCATTGCGCGAGAGCCCGACCTTTTCGCCCAGGGCATCCAGACTGACCTCGGCGTCGCGTTGCAGTTCGGCGAGGATCTTGCGGTCAAGATTGTCAAGTATCTCCATGAATTGGATTATAGTGAGATAATATCCCAACATCTACGGAAAAGATCGAGACTTTGGGACGTGTTCTCACGGGGTGGCGGCTAACCTGCGCCCGAAACACCCAAATTGGAGGACCCCGCCATGATCACCCGCCTGTTCCTGTCCCATCCCGCCTCGGTCGATGAAAGCTATGCCGAGCATGCCCGATTTGCCTTTGGCATCTCGCTGCAACTATTCGTGGCCGCCGGGGCGGCATTGCTCCACGCCCTGGTTCCGGCGCTGTTCGAGAAGACCGCAAGCGGGATCGTCGCGCGGATCCACGCGCGAACCCATAATCGCGGGCGATAGCGGGAGAACCGTTCAGGGCTTTCGGCCGAATTTTTGCAGACGGTGCGTCTGCGCGGCGGCGTGAATGATCAGCCGCCGCAACAGGATGTCTTATTCGTCACCCTCAAGCCCGACCTTGCGGAACGGAGAGCGCGGCGCTGTCCGGGGCATGATCCTGGCCGGCTCTTCCGGCTCGGCAGCGGGTTTGGGCGCCGCTTGCGCAGCCGGGGCGGACTTCGGTTGAGGCTGCGCCGCCGGAGAGGGTTTCGGCGCCTGGCCCATGGGCTGCGGCTTCGGCGCGGTCGGGGCCGGTTTGGGTGCAGCGGTCTGCGCCTGAGCGGGTTCTTCTGATGGTTTATCCGCGGGCTTTTCGACCGGGGCCTCTGCTGCAGGTTCCGGCGCGGCTTTGGCGGTTTGTTTTGGTGGTGCTTTCTCGGCGGCGGCGACGGCATCGGACGAGCAGCCGTATTTCTCGGGCGAGAGGCCCGCTTTTACCAGTTGTTGCCCGAGGGTAATGCGCGCGCGGCGTTCTGCCCGGCGGAAGCGAACCGCCGTCATGAAGGCTTCCTGCACCGTGGGCGAGGCCGAGTAGACGGACTTGTTCACTTCGTCGACGATGGTTTCGTCTCCGGCAGCGTCGGCGGCGTTTAGGGTGTCCATGGCAAGCTTGTCGGCGATCTGTGTAAGATAGTCCATCGGTCAGGGGCCTCGTCTGTGGCGCGTCAGCGCGTGTTTTCTCCCAACCGGCGGCGGACGTAGGAATCGACCGTGCCGATAAGGGTATCCATGTGCGGATCCTCGAAGAAGTGACCAGCCCCTTCAACTTCTTCGTGGGTGATGGTGATGCCCTTCTGCTCTTTAAGCTTGGCAACAAGCGCATCGGTATCCTTCGGCGGCGCGACCCGGTCGGCAGAGCCGTTGATGATCAGCCCCGAAGAGGGGCAGGGCGCCAGGAAGGAGAAATCGTACATGTTCGCCGGGGGCGAGACCGAGATGAACCCGGTGATCTCGGGGCGGCGCATCAGAAGCTGCATGCCGATCCAGGCCCCGAAAGAGAAGCCCGCGACCCAGCAATGCTTGGAGTTCTGGTTCATCGACTGCAGGTAGTCGAGTGCCGAGGCGGCATCGCTCAGCTCGCCGATCCCCTGATCGTACTCACCCTGGCTGCGGCCGACGCCGCGAAAATTGAAGCGGAGAACCGTGAAGCCCATTTTGTAGAAGGCATAGTGCAGATTATAGACCACCCGGTTGTTCATCGTGCCCCCGAATTGGGGATGCGGGTGCAGCACGATCGCAATGGGCGCGTCTTTTTCCTTCTGCGGATGGTAACGGCCTTCCAGTCGACCCTCCGGGCCGGCGAAAATAACCTCGGGCATTGGCGTCCTTGTCTCTCGAAGACGGGCAAGCGGAATTCTTGACGATTTCCCTCAACCACCTTAGAATAATTCTAAATACCGGAATGTCCGGCACTGCGTCGACTCTGAGGTAATGTCACGGTCGGCCAAGGTCAATGTTATCCGAGGGATCGGCGGATGAAACTGAGCACGAAGGGCCGCTATGCCATGGTGGCGCTGGTCGATCTGGCGATCCAGCCGGAGGGGACGTTGCGTTCGCTGGGAGAGATATCCAAGGCGCAGGACATCTCGCTTCCCTACCTGGAACAGCTTTTCGTGAAGCTGCGTCGGGCAGGGCTGGTCGATTCCGTGCGCGGGCCGGGCGGCGGATACAAGCTGTCGCGCCCGGCGTCGGAGATCCGCGTGGCGGACATTCTTGGTGCGGTGGATGAGACGGTCAGCGCGATGCACACCGGGGCAGGGGTCTCGGGTGGTCTTTCCGGGTCGCGGGCGCAGAGCCTGACCAATCGTCTGTGGGAGGGGCTGTCGGCCCATGTCTACGTGTTCCTGCACCAGGTGCGGTTGTCGGACGTGGTGAACAACGACCTGACCCCCTGTCCGGCGGTGCCGAACCTTCTGCATGTGGTGGATGACACATGAGGCAGCGGGCCTACCTCGACTGGAACGCGACCACCCCGCTGCGCCCCGAGGCGCGGGAAGCAATGGTCGCGGCGATGGACGTGGCGGGCAACCCGTCATCGGTCCATGCCGAAGGGCGGGCGGCGAAGGGATTGATCGAGAAGGCGCGCGCGCAGGTCGCGGCGGCTTTCGGGGCCGAGGGTGCGGATATCGTCTTCACCTCGGGCGCGACCGAGGCCGCGGCGCTGGCCTTGCAGGTGCGCTCGGCGCTCAGGGGCGAGGGTGTCGCGCCGAAGCTGATTGCGTCCTCGGTCGAACACGATTGCCTGGAAGCCCAGGCCGGGGATGTGCCGCGGATTGCCGTGGACGCCAGTGGGCGCGCGGTCTTTCCCGGTGCAACCGATTGGCAGGACTACCTGGGCGGCGGGAACATCTTTGCGCTGCAGTCGGCCAACAGTGAAACCGGGGTTCTGCAGGATGTGGAGGCCTTTGCCGCCGCGATCCGCGAAATGGACCCGGAGGGCAGCTATGTGCTGTCGGACATGACGCAGTCCTTCGGCAAGGTGCCGGTGGCCTTCAACTGGTCGGGTGCCGATATGGCGCTGATCTCGGCCCACAAGCTGGGCGGCCCGAAAGGCGTGGGCGCGCTGGTGATCCGGCAGGGCACCGATATTGCCGCCGCGATCAAGGGCGGGGGGCAGGAGATGGGCCGCCGCTCGGGCACCGAGAACGTGATCGGCATCGCCGGATTCGGCGCGGCGGCCGAGGCCGCGACACGCGATCTGGACGGCGAAACCTGGCCGGGGGTTGCCAAACTTAGAAATATTCTAGAAAGCACCATTGCGGCTGAGGCAAAGGAGACTATTTTCCTCGGAGAAGGCGCGAACAGGATTCCCAACACCAGTTGCTTCGCAACGCCGGGGTGGAAGGGCGAAACGCAGGTAATGCAGATGGACCTGGCGGGATTTGCAATCTCGGCAGGCTCGGCCTGTTCCAGCGGCAAGGTGCGCGAAAGCCGGGTGCTGCGCGCGATGGAATTTGATGCCGGGGTGGCGGCAAGCGCGGTGCGCGTGTCGCTTGGCCCCGAGACGACGGAAGACGAGGTCATGCGCTTCTGCGAGGCATGGCTGGGCCAGTACCGGAAGTTCCGGGCGCGGGCCGCTTGATGGGAGAAAGTGGAAACATGGCTGCACTCGATACCGAGATCCGCGAAGGCGTCGACCGGGAAACGGTCGAAACCGTTCAGTCGATGGCCGGCAAGTACAAGCACGGCTGGGAAACCGAGATCGAGATGGAGTTCGCGCCCAAGGGCCTGAACGAGGACATCGTGCGGCTGATCTCGGAAAAGAACGGCGAGCCCGAATGGATGACCGACTGGCGCCTTGGGGCCTATCGCCGCTGGCTCGAGATGAAAGAGCCCGACTGGGCGATGGTCGATTATCCCAAGATCGACTACCAGGAGCAGTATTATTACGCCAAGCCCAAGTCGATGACGGAAAAGCCGAAGTCGCTGGATGATGTCGATCCGAAGCTGCTTGAGACCTATGCAAAGCTGGGCATCCCGCTGAAGGAGCAGATGATCCTTGCCGGGGTCGAGGGCGCCGAAGATGCCCCCAGCGAAGGCCGCAAGGTCGCCGTGGACGCGGTGTTCGACTCGGTCAGTGTCGGCACCACCTTCAAGAAGGAACTCGAGAAGGCGGGGGTCATCTTCTGTTCGATCTCGGAAGCCGTGCGCGAGCATCCGGAACTGGTGAAGAAGTACCTCGGCTCGGTCGTTCCGGTGTCGGACAACTATTTCGCGACCCTCAACTCTGCGGTCTTCTCGGATGGATCGTTCGTCTACGTGCCGCCGGGGGTGCGCTGCCCGATGGAGCTGTCCACCTATTTCCGCATCAACGCGGAGAACACCGGCCAGTTCGAGCGGACGCTGATCATCGCCGACAAGGGGGCCTATGTCTCCTACCTCGAAGGCTGCACCGCGCCGCAGCGCGACACGAACCAGCTTCATGCGGCCGTGGTGGAACTGGTCGTCCTGGACGATGCCGAGATCAAGTATTCCACGGTGCAGAACTGGTACCCGGGCGATGAGGATGGCAAGGGCGGCATCTACAACTTCGTGACCAAGCGCGCCGATTGCCGGGGCGACCGGTCCAAGGTGATGTGGACCCAGGTCGAGACCGGCTCTGCCGTGACCTGGAAATACCCGTCCTGCATCCTGCGCGGCAACGAAAGCCAGGGCGAGTTCTACTCGATCGCCATCACGAATAACTGCCAGCAGGCCGATACCGGGACCAAGATGATCCACCTTGGCAAGGACACCAAGTCGCGGATCGTTTCCAAGGGGATCAGCGCGGGCCGCGCGCAGAACACCTATCGCGGGCTCGTCTCGATGCACCCGAAGGCCAAGAACAGCCGCAACTATACCCAGTGCGACAGCCTTCTGATCGGTGACAAGTGCGGCGCGCATACGGTTCCCTATATCGAGGTGAAGAACAACTCGAGCCGGGTCGAACACGAGGCGACGACCTCGAAGGTGGATGATGATCAGCTCTTCTACTGCCGCCAGCGCGGCATGGACGAGGAAGAGGCCGTGGCGCTCGTAGTCAACGGGTTCTGCAAGGAGGTGCTGCAGGCGCTTCCGATGGAATTCGCCATGGAGGCCCAGCAACTGGTGGCGATCTCGCTGGAAGGGTCCGTGGGGTAATCGGGCGGTTGGCGGGCGCATTTCACGCCTGCGCCGCCGGGGTATCCGGGTGAATTAAATGATCGACGCGTTGCACATGCGATCCTGTCTGCCCGGAACGGCAGAAACGGCATCGGCCCGTGTCGTCGGGTGCCCGTTGCTTGCGCCGATACAATTTTTCCCAATCGCGCCCAATTTTTGTCAATCTGCATCGCTAGCAGAAGACAAGGGACATCGACGGGGTAGATATCATGTCATCTGGAATGGCGCAGTCCGAACAGCAGAAAGCTGGGTTCGAGGATCGGCTTGGCCGCATCGCGCGGGGTGGAGAGAACACCAACGGACAGCTTTTCGTCGGAAACGATCAGGAAGCACGGCCGAAGCGGCATCGTGGGGCGGCTGCGAGTGGCGGTGGCGGCGTGATGCGGCGCATCGGGCGTTTGGTGTTCGCGCTGGGCGCGGGATGGCTCTCGGCGATCTTCGGTGGGGCGATGGTCTTTCGCTTCGCTTCGGAAGAGGCTGGTGCATCCGAAGAAATCGTGGAGATGGCAGCGACCTATCAGGGCGCGATCATCCTCGGCCTGGTCGGCGCGTTCATTCTGCGGCAGCTCTTCTCGCTCAAGACCAAAGGCCTGACGCTGCTTGTCGTGGGTGGGATGCTTGGCGCGCTGGTCATGGAGAAGGAGCTGATGGCCGCCTATCCGGGCATCTATGCCAAGGCCTTCTCCAAGGACTACGTGGCCTCCGTTATCGCGGAGTAGACGCCCGGAATTCTGGAGCTACCCGCCCGGGACGCAGTTTCCGGGCGATCGGGCGTGGGTTCAAGCGCACAGGTTTTCCCGCACGGCCTGAAGGTATGAATTACTTCTTGCCTGCCGCTAAACCCTTGGTAACCTCAAACACAATTTCACGTTGTGTCTTCGGGGTCGCGGATGGGGAACGCAGGTGGTTCGGACGATCAGAGGCTCGAATTTCAGCAACGTCTGAAGCGAGTGTCGGCAGAGACGGACGAACAGGACTTTCTGGATCGCAGTGCCGTTGTCGACACGGACGAGCTGCTGTTGCAGCCCCGTCGTCCGAATCCAAATGTGAAGCTCTACGACTGGCGCGAGAACATTTGGTATCCGCTCAGTTTCGTCTGGGTGTTTCTGGGCGGCCTGGTTGCAGCTTGGGCGTCTCGCTACGTCATCTATCACCTGTTCTGGCACGAACAGGTCGTGGAGGCATTCCGGAGTGGCGTGTTTCTGAACACCGTCGTGTCGCCCTACATCTTCAGCAAGGAGATCGCCCTAGCATTCGGCATGAGCTACATGGTCAAGTCGATGCTGGATGTCGAGGGCAGGCCGTATCTCGTGGCGCAGGCAGCTGGAATCTGGGTCGGCGCCGGGACCATGCACAACTTGGTCCACCTGTATCCGGATTTGTTCGCCATGATCTATTCGCGGGAATGGATCATGATGGTGCTGTTCGGGACGGAGCCAAATTCAGTCGCCCTCCTGTACCGAGACGTCTTTTTCCAATTCTGAAATCCAACAACACGCACCGCGGAAACGGGTCCGGCGCCGCCGTGACCTGTCGTTCTGCTATCTGAAATGAGGAAACCATGCTGACGATCAAGAATCTGCACGTCAAACTCGAAGACGAGGACAAGCAAATCCTGAAGGGCGTCGATCTCGAGGTCGAGGCCGGGAAAGTGCATGCCATCATGGGGCCGAACGGCTCGGGCAAGTCGACGCTCTCTTACGTGCTGTCGGGGCGCGACGGCTACGAGGTAACCGACGGCTCGGCCACGATGGAGGGCGAGGATATCCTCGAGATGGAGCCCGAAGAGCGCGCCGCGGCGGGCCTGTTCCTGGCGTTCCAGTACCCGGTCGAGATCCCCGGCGTGGGCAACATGACCTTCCTGCGCACCGCTCTGAACTCGCAGCGCAAGGCGCGCGGCGAAGAGGAACTGAGCGCTGCGGACTTCCTCAAGATGATCCGCGAAAAGGCCAAGGCGCTGAAGATCGACGCCGACATGCTGAAGCGCCCGGTCAACGTGGGCTTCTCGGGCGGTGAGAAGAAGCGCAACGAGATCCTGCAGATGGCGGTTCTGGAACCGAAGATGTGCATCCTCGACGAGACTGACTCGGGCCTTGACGTGGACGCGATGAAGCTGGTTGCCGATGGCGTGAACGCGCTGCGTGACGAAGGCCGCTCGTTCCTCGTGATCACCCACTACCAGCGCCTGCTTGACCACATCGTGCCGGATGTCGTGCACATCATGGCCAATGGCCGCATCATCAAGACCGGCGGCCCCGAACTGGCCTTGGAAGTCGAGAAGAACGGTTACGCCGATCTTCTGACGGAGGAGGTGGCCTGATGGCACTGCCACAAGCGAAACTCGACATGACCGAAGCCCGCCTCGCGGCCCTGTCGCTGCCGGGCGGAGCGGCCTGGGCCACGGCCCTGCGCGAGGACGCGCTGGCGCGCGTGCGCGTCATGGGCCTGCCCGGGCGCCGCGACGAGTACTGGAAATACACCGATCCCACGACGTTGACCCAGCCGCAGCCGCCCGAGGCGGCACTGTTCGCCGGTGACGAGACCCCGGTCTTCGGCGGGCTCGACAGGCTGAAGATCGTCTTCGTGGATGGCGTGTTCGATGCCGAGGCCTCGGATGATCTGTCCATGGCCGGGATCGAGATCGACCGGCTTGAAGATGTCGCCAAGGCCGATATCCACTGGGTCAAGGACCTCTACGGCGTGCTCGAGACCCGGGGGCAGGTGCCGGTGCAGCGGCCGCTCGCCGCGCTGAATACCGCGTTTGCCACGGATGGCATCGTGATCCGGGCCACCGGAAAGGCCGAGAAGCCGGTCTCGATCCAGTATCTGCATGGGTCCACCACCTCGGACGCGATCCTGCATCACGTGATCAAGGTCGAGGAAGGCGCCGAGCTGACCGTGCTGGAAAACGGACCCGCAGCCGCCCGCTTCAACAAGGTGATGGAAGTGGACGTGGCCGACGGTGGCCGGTTCAACCATGTCCGCACCCAGGGCCGCGACCACCAGCGCCGCGCCGCGACGCATATTTTCACGCGTCTCGGCCAAGAGAGCGTGTTCAAGTCGTTCACCCTGACCGCGAACGGGATGCTCACTCGCAATGAATGCATCATCGAGTTCACCGGCGACGATGGCGTGGCCCACGTTGCGGGCGCCTGCGTGGGGGATGGCGATTTCCACCATGATGACACGGTCTTCGTCACCCATGACGCGGTGAACTGTGAAAGCCGACAGGTCTTCAAGAAGGTGTTGCGCAACGGGGCGACAGGTGTCTTCCAGGGCAAGATCCTTGTGAAGCAAGGCGCGCAGAAGACCGACGGTTACCAGATCAGCCAGGCGCTGCTGCTGGATGACGACAGCCAGTTCCTGGCCAAGCCCGAGCTTGAGATCTACGCCGATGACGTGGCCTGTTCGCACGGGTCCACCTCTGGGGCGATCGACGAGACGTCGTTGTTCTACCTGCGCTCGCGCGGGGTGCCGGAGAGCGAGGCGCAGGACCTTCTGGTCTTGGCCTTCCTTGCCGAGGCGATCCAGGAGATCGAGGATGACGCGATCGCCGAGGACATCCTTGACCGGCTTCGCGCCTGGCTCGAGCGCCGCCGCAAGTAATGGCGGTCACCTCCGATATCGTTGCGACCTGGCGCCGCCCGCGCCAGGTGATGCGCCGCCACCTGGCGGCGGGCGTGCGTGAAGACCGCGCGTTTGTCTTCCTGATGCTGGCCTGCGGCCTGATCTTCGTGGCGCAATGGCCGCGTCTCGCGCGCGAGGCGCATCTGTCGGAGGAGGTGCCACTGGATGCGCTTCTGGGCGGCAGCCTCATGGGTTGGCTCTTCATCGCGCCGCTGGCGCTTTATTTCATCGGGGCCGTGACCCATATCGTGGCGCATCTGATGGGCGGGCGTGGAACGTGGTATTCCGCGCGGCTGGCGCTGTTCTGGGCTCTGTTGGCGGCAAGCCCGCTGTGGCTGCTGAACGGGTTGGTGGCTGGCTTCGTCGGCCCGGGGCCGGAACTGAAACTGACCGGTTTCATCGGCCTCGCGGCCTTCGTGACGATCTGGTTGCTGTGCCTCTTTGAAGCAGAGCGCCCCGGAAATCTTGAGCCCAGGCAGGGCGCGGAGTAGGGAAGAGCATGAACCTGACCCCCTCGACCATTCTGGCGCTGATCGCGCAGGCGCCTGTGGCGCCGCGTGCGACGGCGCAGGCCGTGTTGGACATGGGAGTGCCGCGCCAGGCGCTCTGGCCGATGTTCATCCTCGTGATGATTGCCAGCGTGTTGTTGTCGGCCGTCAGTCAGGTGCTGACGCCGCTTCCGGCCGAGCAGGCCGTCGTCTGGCTCTCGCCGTTCTCCATGGCCATGATCGTGACCGGCGCGACCATCGCCTATATCGCTGGCATCTGGTTGATCGGCGTGCAGTTCGGCGGAAACGGCAGCTTCGCCGATAGCCTTCTGCTCATGACATTCTTGCAGGCCGTGCTTCTCGCCGCGGATGTCGTGAAGATCGTGGCGACCGTGATTTCGCCAGCGCTGGGCGGGGCGGTGTTCTTCGTGGTCGCCCTGATGGCCTTCTGGCTGAACATCAACTTCGTGGACGTGCTGCACCGGTTCGGGTCGTTGCTGAAGTCCTTCTTCCTGATCCTGTTCGTATCTTTCGTGCTTGGCACCATCGCCGCGCTTCTGCTGGCGTCCATGGGCCTGACGATTAGCGGAGCCACCTGATCGATGTATGACGTCACCGAAATCCGCAAAGACTTCCCGATCCTCTCGCGCGAGGTGAACGGCAAGCCACTGGTCTACCTGGACAACGGCGCCTCGGCGCAGAAGCCGCAGGTGGTGATCGACGCGATCACCCAGGCCTATGCGATGGAATATTCCAACGTTCACCGGGGTCTGCACTACCTGTCGAACCTCGCCACCGAGAAATACGAAGGCGTGCGCGGCACCATAGCGCGGTTCCTGAACGCGGGTGACGAGCATGAGATCGTGATGAACTCGGGCACCACCGAGGGCATCAACACGGTCGCCTATGGCTGGGCCATGCCGCGCATGGAAGCGGGCGACGAGATCGTGCTGAGCGTGATGGAACACCACGCCAATATCGTGCCCTGGCATTTCCTGCGCGAACGGCAGGGCGTGGTCCTGAAGTGGATCGACGTGGACGCCAATGGCGATCTGGACCCGCAGAAGGTGATCGACGCCATCGGCCCGAAGACAAAGCTGGTGGCCGTGACCCATATGTCGAATGTGCTGGGCACGGTTGTCGATGTGAAAGCCATCACCGAAGGCGCCCATGCCAAGGGCGTGCCGGTGCTGGTCGATGGCAGCCAGGCCGCGGTCCACATGCCCGTGGACGTGCAGGCGATCGGCTGCGATTTCTACGCGATCACCGGGCACAAGCTTTATGGCCCCTCGGGCTCGGGCGGGATCTACATCCGCAAGGAACGCATGGACGAGATGCGCCCGTTCATGGGCGGCGGCGACATGATCCGCGAGGTTCACAAGGACACGATCACCTGGAACGACCCGCCGATGAAGTTCGAGGCCGGCACCCCCGGCATCGTGCAGCAGATCGGCCTGGGCGTGGCATTGGACTACATGATGGGCCTGGGGATGGAGAACATCGCCGCCCATGAGCAACGCCTGCGCGACTATGCACGGGAACAGCTCGACGGGTTGAACTGGCTGAACGTGCAGGGCACGTCCGCAACCAAGGGCGCGATCTTCTCGTTCACGCTGGAAGGGGCGGCGCACGCGCATGACATCTCGACCGTGCTCGACAAGAAGGGCGTCGCGGTACGGGCAGGCCATCACTGCGCCGGGCCGCTGATGGATCACCTCGGTCTGACGGCGACCTGCCGCGCCTCCTTCGGCCTCTACAACACCGAGGAAGAAGTCGACAAGCTGGTCGAGGCGCTGGAACTCTGCCACGAATTGTTCGCCTGACCCATCGGGTGGCCCTTCCGGCCACCGGCTGTTAGCCTCCCCTCGACGCAACCGCAGAGGAGAGGATGATGGGTCCAGCGACCGAAGCCGACGAGATTTCCGAGATTGCCTTTGGATTCATGGGCTCGAAAGCACTGTTTGTGGCGCTGGATCATGGGGTGTTCACGCACCTTTCTTCCGGGGCGCTGTCTGCGGAGGAATTGGCCGAAAAGACCAACCTGCACCGCGATCGCGCCGAAACGCTGCTGACCGCGCTGGCCGGGCTGCGCCTGGTGACGGTTCAGGACGGGCGCTACGCCAACTCTCCGGCTGCCGAGGCCTTCCTCGTCAAAGGCGCGAAATACGATTTCGGGGATTACCTGCGCCTTCAGGTTGGCCAGCAGATGTACGGGCTGCTGGACCAGCTTGGCCCCGCATTGACCAACACCCTGCCCGAGGGCGCGACGGCCTCCTACGAACAATGGTTCTCGGACCCAGATCAGGCGCGGCTCTACTCGGAAAGCCAGCACGCGGGATCTCTCGGCCCCGCGCGACAACTGGCCAAGACGCTGGACCTGTCGAGGGCGAAGCACCTGCTGGACGTCGGTGGCGGCACCGGGGCGATCTCGATCACGCTCTGCGCGGCAAACCCGGGCCTTTCGGCCACCATCGTCGATTTTCCCAACGTGGCGGCGCTTGGCCGGGACTACGTGGCGAAGGCGGGGCTGTCGGACCGGATCTCTTATGTCGAGGGCAACGCGCTCAACACCGATTGGCCCGATGGGCAGGACGTGATCCTGATGTCCTACCTCTTTTCCGGTGTTCCCGGTGATGCGCATCCAGGGCTTCTGCGCCGTGCCCATGACCACCTTGCGCCCGGGGGGCGGCTACTGATCCACGACTTCATGGTCAACGCCGACCGCAGCGGCCCGAAGCTTGCCGCGCTCTGGCAGTTGCAGCACACCGCCTTCACGCCCGAGGCCCGTTCGACCGACACGGACGGCATCGCACGTGATCTGGAGGCGGCCGGGTTTGCGGATGTGCACGTGCGCGAAATGATCCCGCAGATGACCATGCTGGCAGTCGGGACCAAGCCCGCCTGACCGGCGAAAATCCGTTGCAGACGCCGGGCTGTTGGCCTATACGGCCCGGACGGAGCACCCGTAGCTCAGCTGGATAGAGCGCTGCCCTCCGAAGGCAGAGGCCAGAGGTTCGAATCCTCTCGGGTGCGCCATTGTATCAATGACTTGCACTCAATCTACTTGGTCACGACGGACGTCGGGCCCCGTTTCGGTCCTGATATGGCGTCGGTTCCGCCTCTTTTGTCGTTCAGCGACCTCCTATCGATCGCCGTTTTCCAGCACCAAAGGGTAAATGTGTCTCCTCCGAGCGGGTCATGATAGGCCGACGTGAGGCGACGTGGACACCCCCCTCGTGCAGAGGCGCTTCTGCTCACCCACGGGCGTAGACATCCTCGTACCGGATGATGTCGTCCTCGCCCAGGTAACTCCCGGTCTGGACCTCGATCATGACGACGTCGACCTTGCCGGGGTTCTCCAGGCGGTGCACGGCGCCGAGCGGCACGTAGACCGACTGGTTTTCGGCGAGGAGATGCTCGGTGTCGCCGATGGTGACCTTGGCGGTCCCCTCGACCACGATCCAGTGTTCCGCGCGATGGTGGTGTGACTGCAAAGAAAGCGCGGCCCCCGGTTTGACCACGATCCGTTTCACCTGGAAACGGGGCCCACGCGCGAGGCTTTCGAAATGCCCCCAGGGGCGGTGATCCACGGTGAACTGAACGGCCTGCTCGGCCCCCTTTGCCAGCAGGGCCGCGACCGCTTCCTTCGCGCGCTGCGATTGCGATTTCCGCGTGACAAGGACTGCATCGGGCATGGCGATGGCGACGATGTCCTCGAGGCCGATCCCGACGATCCTCTGCCTGCCGTCGTCACTTCTGAGAAGCGTGTCGCGGCAGTCGATGGCCAGTGCACCGCCCGACGCGACCGTACCGCTGTCATCGGGGGTGCTTTCCTGCCAGACGGCTTCCCACCCGCCGAGGTCGGACCAGTGGCCATGATAGGGCATGACCGCGAGGTTCGTTGCCTTCTCCATGATGCCGTAGTCGATAGAGATGTCCTCAAGCTTGGCCCAAGATTCGGGATTAAGCCGGGTGAAGCCAAGATCCATTTGCGCGGCGCCGAGAGACGCCCTCGCGTGACCCAAGAGGTCCGGTGCATGCGCCTTGTAGGCGTCGAGCATCGTGGCTGCCGAGGCGAGGAAGATCCCGGCGTTCCAGAGATAGCGCCCGTCGGACAGCATCGCTGCGGCCCGCCCAGCATCCGGCTTTTCGACGAAACGGGCGAGCGCCTGTGGCGCCGCTGCGGCGGGATCTGCCCCTTTCGCAAGTTCCAGGTATCCATAGCCGGTCTCGGGTCGGGTTGGGTTGGTGTAATCCCGAAGGTCACGATATCGCCCGATCGGGCACGGTCTGAGGCCGCCATGACAGCAGCGCGGAATCCCTCTCCGTCGGGGATGACATGGTCCGAGGGCGCGATCAACATGAGCCCTTCGGGATCGCGCGCGTGGATCGAGAGCGCCGCCACCGCCACGGCGGGGGCCGTATTGCGCGGCTCGGGTTCGATCAGGACCGCCTCCGCGCCGGTCTCCACGGCGGCGAGTTGCTCGGTCACGATGAACCGGAAGGGATCCGCCGTGACGACCATGGGGGGCGCGAAGCCCGGCGCCGAGAGCCGCCGCGCCGAGCCCTGGAACAGGCTTTCTTCGCCCATCAGCCGCGCGAACTGCTTGGGGTATGACTTGCGCGACAGCGGCCACAGCCGGGTGCCGGAGCCGCCGGCCAGAAGAACGGGATAGATCATGTTGGTATTCATGCGTCTTTTTCGTCCCGAATTCCTGAGAAATCGTTTCGGCGGTGCTATCCCCGCACATGGTCGATATTGGCCAGATACCAGTCATAGGTCGAGCGGATACCGTCCTCGAGGCCGATTACGGCCCGCCATCCCATTTCGCTCAGTCGCGAGACGTCCATCAGCTTGCGCGGGGTGCCGTCGGGTTTCGAGGTGTCGCAGGTGATCTTGCCGGTGAAGCCCGTCACCCCGGCAACCAGTTCTGCCAGTTCCCGGATGCTGATATCCTCGCCCGTCCCAAGGTTGATGTGGCTCAACATTGGGTCGGTGACCGCCGCATAGCGGTCTTTCGGCAGGTTCATCACGAAGAGCGCGCCCGCGGCCATGTCGTCCACGTGCAGAAACTCGCGTCGCGGGGTGCCGCTGCCCCAGATCACGACCTCCTCGCGACCCTCTCGCACCGCCTCGTCGAAACGGCGGATGAGGGCGGGCAGAACGTGACTGTTCTCGGGGTGGAAGTTGTCGCCCGGACCGTAGAGGTTCGTGGGCATGACCGAGCGGTAGTCGCTCCCGTATTGCCGGTTGTAGCTCTCGCAGAGTTTGATCCCCGCGATCTTGGCGATGGCATAGGGCTCGTTCGTGGGCTCGAGTGTCCCGGTCAGCAGCGCGGCCTCGGCCATGGGCTGCGGTGCGAGGCGCGGATAGATGCAGGAGGAACCTAGAAACAAAAGCTTCTCCACCCCCGTCGCGAAGGCCTGGTGGATGACATTGGCCTCGATCATCAGGTTCTCGTAGATGAACTCGGCCGGGTAGCTGTTGTTGGCCTGGATGCCACCCACCTTGGCTGCAGCAAGGATTACCGCATCGGGTCGCTCTCGGGCCATGAAGGCGCGCACCGCGGCCTGGTCGATCAGGTCAAGGTCTTCATGGCTTCGGGTCAGCAGTTCATGCCCGCCCTCGGCCTCCAGCCTGCGCAGGATCGCACCGCCCACCATACCGCGATGCCCGGCGAGGAAGATCCGCATCTCTCAGCCCTCGATCGCCACGGGTAGGTCCAGCCCGTGTTCTTTCAGCAGGGCGTGGCGACGCGCGATGCGAAGGTCCTCGGTCACCATCTCGGTGCACATTTCACGGGCGGTGATTTGTGGCTGCCAGCCAAGCTTTGCCTTGGCCTTCGAGGGATCGCCCAGCAGTGTCTCAACCTCCGCCGGGCGGAAGTAGCGCGGATCGATGCGCAGGATCACGTCGCCGGGTTTGACTGCGGGGGCATCCGCGCCGGTCACCGTCTCAACCACCGCGGTCTCGCTCAACCCTTCGCCCTCGAAGCGCAACGTGATCCCGAGGTCTTCGGCCGACCAACGGATGAAATCGCGGACGGAGTGCTGTTCGCCGGTGGCGATCACGAAATCCTCGGGCCTGTCCTGTTGCAGCATCATCCACTGCATCCGCACGTAGTCCTTTGCATGGCCCCAATCCCGCAACGCGTCGATATTGCCCATGTAGAGGCAATCCTCGAGCCCCTGGGCAATATTGGCAAGCCCCCGGGTGATCTTGCGCGTGACGAAAGTCTCGCCCCGGCGCGGGCTCTCGTGATTGAAGAGGATGCCGTTGCAGGCGTAGATCCCGTAGGCCTCGCGGTAGTTCACGGTGATCCAGTAGGAATAGAGCTTGGCGACCGCGTAGGGGCTGCGCGGGTGAAAGGGCGTCGTCTCGCGCTGCGGCATTTCCTGCACCAACCCGTATGCTCCGAGGTCGAGGCCTGGTAGAACCGCGTCTTCTTCTCCAGCCCCAGGAAGCGGATCGCCTCGAGCATCCGCAGCGTACCCATCCCGTCCACGTCGGCGGTATATTCCGGCGCCTCGAAGCTGACGGCCACGTGGGACTGGGCGCCAAGATTATAGATCTCGTCCGGCGCCACCTCGCGGATGATCCGCGTGAGGTTCG
The DNA here is from genome assembly GCA_014762635.1 of Paracoccaceae bacterium. Classification (GTDB taxonomy): domain Bacteria; phylum Pseudomonadota; class Alphaproteobacteria; order Rhodobacterales; family Rhodobacteraceae; genus JABURR01. The sequence goes on along the minus strand of JABURR010000079.1, from coordinate 54,918 downwards.
AGGTGTCGGTCAGGTCACCATAATGCAGCCGCAGCTGCGGGTTCGTGGCATGAGGGTCCTGGTAGATCTGGTCGATCCGCTGGGTGTTGAAGGACGAGGCGCGACGCTTGATCCCATGCACCTCGTAGCCCTTCTCGAGCAGGAACTCCGCAAGGTAGGACCCGTCCTGCCCCGTGATGCCGGTGATAAGCGCGCAGCCTGCCATGATGCTCCATTCCTTCGGCGCACCGGTTGAAAACCGGGTTCGGGTCATGGAGACGGGAATATGCTTAAGAAACGGAAAATCGACTTGTCAGAGAGGCAGTTTCCCCATGCGCCGCATTCTGCGCTTTGGTCCGGCGATCCTACGGGGTGGCCTGCAGGTGATCGCGCAATGCGGTTAGTCAGAATAGACCGTTGATGTCACCGCGTCCCCAAGCCTCAGCGACCATCGCGTATGTCGCTCAAGTAGCGACCGTATTCGTTTTTCCCGAAGAGCTTGGCGCGATCCGCCAGCGCGTCGGCAGAAATCCAACCATTTCTGAAGGCAATCTCGTCGGGGCTACCGACTTGCTGCCCCTGGCGCTGAGTCAGCGTACGCACGAAATTTGCAGCGTCCAGAAGGCTTCCATGTGTGCCTGTGTCGAGCCAGGCATAGCCGCGCCCCATGGTTTCCACGGAAAGTAGGCCGTCCCGGAGGTACAGGTTCAGCAGATCCGTGATCTCGAGTTCTCCGCGGGACGAGGGAGTGATTTGGGCCGCGCGTTCCGCCGCCGTTCCATCGAGGAAATAGAGACCGGTGACCGCGTAATTCGATGGAGGGCGCGAGGGTTTTTCGATGATCTCATGCGCGCGACCACCAGCATCGAAATCGACGACGCCATAGCGCTCCGGGTCCGCGACGCGATAACCGAAGATGGTCCCGCCCGTGCTCCGAGCATCTGCGGCCGCCAGGATCTCGGGCAGGCCGTGGCCGAAGAAGATATTGTCGCCCAGCACAAGTGCGGAGGAAGCGCCGGCAAGGAACTCTTCGGCGATGAGATATGCCTGGGCCAGACCATCGGGCGATGGCTGCACCAGCCACGTGAACTCTAGCCCCCATTGCGACCCATCGCCCATGAGGCGTTGGAACTGGGCCTGATCCTCCGGGGTTGTGATGATCGCGATCTCGCGGATACCGGTCAGCATAAGTGCCGACAGCGGGTAATAGATCATCGGCTTGTCGTAGATGGGCAAAAGCTGTTTCGACACGCACATGGTTACCGGGTAGAGACGGGTTCCCGATCCGCCCGCCAGGATGATGCCCTTGCGCCCGGTATCACTCATTTTTCAACTCCCAAATCCTCAATGGTTTCCTTGACCGCCAACTGCCAGTCGGGCCGTTTGATCCCAAAGCGCTCGCAGATCAGACTGCAGTCGAGTCGAGAGTTCGGGGGGCGCTGGACGGATGTCGGGTAGGCGCTGGAAGCGATCCCCTCGACCGTCACCCTGCGTCCGGCGTTGCGGAAAATGTCACGGGCAAAATCGGCCCAGGTGACGTCCGGGGCTCCGGCGAAGTGGTAGGTCCCTGAAAGCGTTGACTCGCCAACCAGTCGCTCCGCCATGGTTAGGAGAGCCTCGGCGATGGCTGATGCGGGGGTCGGGCCGCCGATCTGGTCGGCCACGATGGAAAGACTGTCCCGGGTTTCGGAAAGTCGCAGCATGGTCTTCAGGAAATTCTTGCCGTGGGCCGAGAAGATCCAGCTCGTGCGCAGGATCACATGCGCCCCGCCTGCCACGCGGATGGCCTCCTCTCCGGCGACCTTCGTGCGCCCGTAAGCCGAGAGCGGGCCGGTCGGGTCGGTTTCACGCCAGGGATTTTGGCCTGTCCCATCGAAAACATAGTCGCTGGAGACATGCAGGAACGGCAACCCGCGCGTCGCTGCGGCCCGGGCCATTGCCGTAGGCGCCTCGGCATTCACCACATGGGCCTCGGCCTCATGAGCTTCTGCACCATCGACATCGCTCCAGGCGGCGGCGTTGATGATGGCCTCTGCTTTGGCGCTCGCAACTATCCTGGCACATGCCTCCGGATCCGACAGGTCAGCCGAGGCGCGGTCCAGAAAGACGGCCTCCCACCTTGCAGGCAGGCGCCGCTCCAGTTCCCGGGCCACTTGCCCGGTTCGACCGAAGACCAGCAGCCTCATCGGCCTACACCCAGCCGCTGGCCCACGCCATCGCGGGACAGAAGCGGGCGCCACCAAGCCTCGTTCGCAAGGTACCAGTCGACGGTTCGCTCCAAACCTTCGCGCAAGGTCACCGTGGGGCGCCAGCCGAGTTCGCGGCGGATCCTCCCGGGATCGATGGCATAGCGCAAGTCATGGCCCGGGCGGTCCTCGACGAAGCGGATCAGGCGGTCATGCGGCGCCCCGTTGGGGTGCCGATCGTCGAGGATCGCGCAGATCATGCGCACAAGGTCGATGTTCTTGGCCTCGTTCTCGCCGCCGATATTGTAGCTTCGCCCGACCTGCCCCCGGGCCAGCACCGTCAGCAATGCATCCGCGTGATCCTCCACGTAGAGCCAGTCCCGGATGTTCTCACCGCGCCCGTAGACGGGAATCTCGCGCCCATGCAGACCGTTCAGGATCACCACGGGGATCAGCTTCTCGGGGAAGTGAAAGGGGCCGTAGTTGTTCGAGCAATTCGTCAGAACGACTGGCAGGCCGTAGGTCGCATGCCAGGCGCGCACCAAGTGATCGGAGCCTGCCTTCGAGGCCGAATAGGGGCTGTTGGGCGTGTAGGGAGTCGCCTCGGTGAACTGCCCCTCGGGCCCGAGCGAGCCATAGACTTCATCGGTCGAGATGTGGTGGAAGCGGAAACCCTCGGGGCGCCCCTTCCGTACCCAGAAAGCACGCGTGGCCTCCAGCAGGTTGAAGGTGCCCAGCAGGTTTGTCTCGATGAAATCGGCCGGTCCGTCGATGGATCGGTCCACGTGGCTTTCGGCGGCAAGGTGCATCACGGCGTCGGGCCGGTGACGCGCGAAGATCGCATCAAGCGCACCCCGGTCGCGGATATCGGTCTTCTCGAAGGCGTAGAGTGGAGAATCCGCCACCTCGGCCACGTTCGCGAGGTTGGCCGCATAGGTCAGCGCGTCGAGATTGATCACGACATGCCCGTCCCGCACGGCCTGTCGCACAACGGCGGAGCCGATGAACCCGGCGCCCCCGGTGACGAGGATCTTCATGGCGCCCCCTCCCAGGTGAAGGAGGACAGCCAGTCACTGAAGGCTGGCGCGACGGCGTCTTTCTCCGATAGCACCGGTTCCCCCTGAAGGCCCCAGTCGATCCCGAGACTGTCCCAGCGCACGGAACCGTCGCAGTCCGGCGCATAGTAATCCGAGCACTTGTACTGGATTTCGGTGTCGGGTTGCAGCGTCAGGAACCCGTGCAGGAAACCCTTGGGTACAAAGAGCAGCCGACCATTGTCGGCACTCAACTCGACGGAGACATACTTTCCATAGAAGGAAGAGCCCACTCGCGCGTCCACGGCCACGTCCAGGATCGCCCCGCGCGTACAGCGTACCAGCTTGTCCTGCGCATGGGGCGGTGCCTGATAGTGCAGCCCGCGCAGAGTGCCGGGCGCGGAGGACAGAGAGTGATTGTCCTGCACGAACTCCACGTCGATCCCAACCTTCGCGAAGTCGCGCCGGTTCCAGCTTTCAGTGAACCAACCGCGTGTATCGCTGAACCGGTGCGGTTCGATCAGGAGCACATCCGGCAGGGCGGTCTGGGAAACTTTCAATCTCTACCTCAAGGAATTTGTCTGAGGATATGCGTTCTTTTGGAATTTCATATCCTATCCAGCACGGTAATCCCATTCCTGCTTCCCTGACCCCTCTACGTGTCGCTCGGGGATAGCGGAAAGCCGCCGGACTATCCTGCGACGCGTGCGCATCCCGTCCATTTTCTCTTGGGGCAGTTGGGCGAGATTTACGCGGACTAGATTACTTCAACCGGTGAAAAGAGATCAAGGATCGGAGAGATCCCGGGACCGCAAAGCGATCGAGAACCAGCCACAGAATCTTCGCTATTATTCGAGCGCCGCGTTCCCTGTTCAAGCTGATCGGATTGCCTTCAGGCCATCCCAGTCAGACATTGCCCAGCCCTCGCAGGCATCGCCGAGCCATCTTGGCAGAATTGACCTTACCGACCCCAGGTACGTACCGGGCCGCAGTCCATGTGGACGAAGCCGGACCGGGTGTACTTGCCTACACCGCCCGACCCAAAGGCGCGCGCGGCGCTGGCGATCTGGCTGACACTGCGCGACTGAAGGCGCAGGTCGGCGGCCTGTCCTTCCATGTGCAGCGAGTTCCGCGCAACGCCGGAGGACCGATTGCGCAGCATCGCGTTGGTCTGCGGGCTGCGGTAACCCGAGAGCAGGATGAAAGGTTCGTTGACCTCGAGCATATTGTACGAGGCGGCCATGATGTCGATCGTGCGCCGGTCGATGGTCATCTTCTGACCATTCCGCCAGTCGCGCATGAAATGCGTGATCTCTGCCAAGGCCTCATCGATATATTGGCCTTCGATCCAGTAGATCGTGTCCACCCGCTCGCCGGTGCGGCCCGAGTAGAGGCGAATGCGCCGAATATCACCGGCCCCGCGGAGCAGGCCGAACGCGTTCGCATAGGTCGGCGCAGCCGAAACTGCCGTCGCCGCAAAGGCGCCAAGCAAGGCGCGCCGTGACATGCCTGTCGTGCTGTTCTGTCCCATATGCTTCCGTGTCATTCCTGTATCAGGTCCCTGCGCGCATTAATTGCGCCGTTGACAGAACCCTTCCCCAATTCGACAGCCTTTATGACATAATGCGAATCATAGGCCAAATTGTTTCTTGCTACCCCCGCGGAAACGGGGCGAAATTGGCAGGTTTCTGCCGAATTGGACTGGTCTCGGCTGGTTGACGACGTCAAGCGTTGCCGTTGCATCAAGGTAACACCGGGCCACGAATATCGGATCGAAAGCCCAGATATCCTGATTGTGATCCCTCTCGCCCTCTACAGGCGCATCGCGCTGGGCTACTAGTGAAAGCAGGGTTCAGGCACGAGGGAAACGATGCTTCGCATTTCAGGACGTGTTGCGGCAGTTGCTGCTGTTTTGTTTATTTCCGTTGCGCAATCTGCGCAGTCGCAGGTGACTGGTTTCATGCAGGGGGTCGCCGAGGCCGCCTCGGGCGACCGCGCCGTCGCACAGTTCTATCGCGCCAACGGGTACCAGCCGATCTGGACAGGCAATGGCCGTCGGGACAAGCAGCGGCGCGAAGCGCTGCTTGATGCGTTGGAAGCGGCCGGGGATCACGGGCTTCCCGCCAGCACCTACGACCTTGACCCGCTGCGCGAGAACCTGCGCCGTGTGCAGTCGGAGCGGGAATTGGGCCGGATCGAGGTCCGGTTGAGCCAGCTCTTCCTGGAATATGCCGAGGACATGCAGTCCGGCATCCTGGATCCCGAGCGGGTGATCTCGGATATCAAGCGTGATCGCCCGATGCGGAGCCGGTTCGAGACGCTCTCGGTCTTTGCCAAGAACTCGCCCAAGGCATTCTTCCGCGGCCTGCCGCCGCAGCACCCGGAGTACGAGCGGCTGCTGAAGGCCAAGCTCGACATGGAGCGTGTTATCGGGCGCGGCGGATGGGGCCCGAAGGTTTCGGGCCGCATGATCCGGCCGGGTGAGAGTGGTGCCAACGTCGTGTCGCTGCGCAATCGCCTGATCGCCATGGGATACCTGAACCGCTCCTCGAGCCAGAGCTACGGCAAGGCGATCGAAGATGCCGTGCGTGCTTTTCAGGAGGACCACGGCCTTGCCCCGGATGGTGTAGCGGGTCCCGGAACCATCCAGGAAATCAACGTCGAGCCGGAACAGCGCCTTGCATCAATCATCGTCGCGATGGAGCGGGAACGCTGGATGAACTACGACCGGGGCGACCGGCACATCTGGGTCAACCTGCCGGATTTCTCGGTCCAGGTGATCGAGGGCCGCAAGGTCGTCTTCGAAAGCGATACGGTGATCGGCGCCAACCGCGACGATTGGCGCAGCCCGGAATTCTCGGACAGCATGGATCACATGGTGATCAACCCGAGCTGGAACGTGCCGCGCTCGATCGCGGTGAAGGAATACCTGCCGCTGATGCAGGAAAACCCCCAGGCGGCCGGGCACCTGACGCTTCTCGATCAAAACCGACGCCCGATCAGCCGGGAAGGCATCGACTTCACGCAATACACGCCCGAGACCTTTCCATTCGACCTCAAGCAGCCGCCGTCGGACGGGAATGCCCTTGGGTTGGTGAAGTTCATGTTCCCCAACGCGAACAACATCTACCTGCACGACACGCCGGAAAAGCAGTATTTCGGTCGCGAAGTGCGGGCCTTCAGCCATGGTTGCATCCGCGTGGCCAAGCCTTTCGATTTCGCATACGAGCTCTTGTCCGCTCAGGAGCGCGATCCCAAGGCCTATTTCGCGCAGCGCCGTCAGCAGGGCATGGAACAGGTCGTGGGTCTGCATGATCCCGTGCCGATTCACCTCGTCTACCGGACGGCCATCGCGCCCGCCCAGGGCCGGATCAACTTCCGCCGCGACGTCTATGGGCGGGATGGGCGCATTTTCAACGCGCTGTCGCGCGCCGGGGTGGAGTTGCGCGGCGTTCGGAGTTAACACGTATCCCGAAGCGGGCGGCACGGGCCGCCGCCCGACAAGGGGACGACATGAAATTCTCGATCCAGGATATCGCCAACGCGATTGGGGCCGAGGCCGCGGGCGACACGGCCATCTCCGTAACGGGAACGTCTGAACCCGCCGACGCGGGGCCGGACCTTCTGGCGCTGGCCATGCGGCCGGAATTCGCGGAGAAGATTGCCGAAGGCTCGGCCCGGGCGGCGGTTCTCTGGCGCGGCGCGGATTGGGAGAAATTCGGTCTTGAAGCGGCGATCCTGGTGGAGCGTCCCCGTTTCGCAATGTCGCGCCTGACCCATGTCTTCGACCCGGGCCCGTCCATCGCGCCGGGGATTCACCCCACGGCGGTGGTCGACCCTTCGGCACGCATCGGCGCGAACGCGGCGATCGGTCCCTATGTGGTCGTCGGACCTGATGTTCGCATCGGAGAAAACGCCCGCATCGATGCCCATGTGATACTGGGGCAGGGGGTCGAGATCGGGGCGGATGCCCTGATCCATGCGGGCGTTCGGATCGGCGCGCGCGTCGTGATTGGCGACCGCTTCATCTGCCAACCGGGTGCCGCGATCGGATCGGACGGCTTTTCCTTCGTGACCGAGCAGAAATCCGGCGTGGAATCGGCGCGCGAGACGATGGGCGACCAGGGCGCGGCCGAGGCGCAACCCTGGCTGCGGATCAACTCGCTCGGCGCCGTGGTTCTGGGCGATGATGTGGAGATCGGCGCCAACTGCGCCATCGACCGCGGCACCATTCGGGCCACGCGGATCGGCAATGGCACCAAGCTCGATAACCTCGTGCATCTCGGCCACAACGTGGTGATCGGCGACAATTGCCTGATCTGCGGGCAGGTCGGCATCGCGGGATCCACCAACGTGGGCAACAACGTGGTCTTGGGTGGCCAAGTTGGTGTGAACGACAACATCTTCGTGGGCGACGGGGTGATTGCCTCGGGCGGGACGAAGATCACCTCGAACGCGCCGGCGGGACGCGTCCTGATGGGCTATCCGGCGATGAAGATGGACACGCAGGTGGAAATCTACAAGGCGCTTCGCCGCCTGCCGCGGCTCTTCGCGCAGGTCGCAGCCTTGCAAAAAACGGTTCAAAACCCAGATCAGAAAGACTAAATCTCCGCGCGGATTTCAGTGAGGAAGCCATGGCGACAGCGTCGACGGACACGGCAGTCAGGGACAAGGTGATCCGGATCATCGCGGATCAGGCCGTTCTTGAGCCTTCGGACGTGTCGATGGAGCAGACCCTCGACGATCTGGGAATCGACAGCCTAGGTCTGGTGGAGTCGATCTTCGCCATCGAAGAGGCCTTCGACATCCAGGTGCCCTTCAACGCCAACGAACCCGAGAACAGCGAGTTCGACATCTCGTCAGTGGCCGCCATCGTTCGCGCGGTCGAGGATCTGGTGGCGCAGCAGTCGTGAAGCGGGTCGTCATCACAGGCGCGGGCACGATCAATGCGCTCGGCCATTCGGTGCCGGAAACGCTTGAGGCGATGCGCGAAGGTCGCTGCGGCATCGGCGAGCTTGATATCCGCGACGTGGAGCGCCTGTCGATCCGCATTGGCGGGCAGGTCCGCGGCTACGAAGCCGAGAGCCATTTCAATCGCCAGCAAATCTCGCTCTACGACCGGTTCACCCAGTTCACGCTTCTGGCCGCGCGCGAGGCGATCGAGCAATCGGGCCTGACCTTCGAAGGGCAACTAGCCGCCGAGGCCGGGGTCGTGCTGGGCACCGCCGGGGGCGGGGTGAACACGTGGGATGAGAACTATCGCGCGGTCTACGAGGAGGGGAAGAACCGGGTTCACCCCTTCGTCGTGCCAAAGCTGATGAACAATGCCGCGGCGAGCCATGTGTCCATGGAGTGGAACCTGAAGGGCCCGACCTTCACCGTCGCTACCGCCTGCGCCTCGTCGAACCACGCGATGGGCCAGGCCTTCCACATGGTGCGTTCGGGCATGGCGCGGGCGATGGTGACCGGCGGGTCCGAGTCAATGCTGTGCTTCGGGGGCGTGAAGGCCTGGGAAGGTCTGCGCGTCATGTCCAAGGATGCCTGCCGCCCGTTCTCGGCCAACCGCAACGGCATGGTCCAGGGTGAGGGGGCAGGGATCTTCGTCTTCGAGGAGTACGACCACGCCAAGGCCCGCGGCGCCGAGATCCTAGCCGAGGTGGTTGGCTTCGCCATGACCTCGGACGCGTCGGATATCGTGATGCCGTCGAAGCAGGGGGCGGCACGGGCGATTTCGGGGGCGCTGCGGGATGCGCGGCTTGATCCCTCGCAGGTGGGCTATATCAACGCCCACGGCACCGGCACGGCAGCCAATGACAAGACAGAATGCGCGGCTGTCGCCGATGCCTTGGGCAAACACGCCGACCGGATCATGATTTCATCGACCAAGTCGATGCATGGGCACCTGATCGGTGGCACCGGCGCGGTGGAGCTTCTGGCCTGCATCATGGCGCTGCGCGATGGTGTCATTGCGCCCACGATCGGCTACGAAGAACCCGATCCCGAATGTGCGCTGGACGTGGTGCCGAACGAGGCGCGGGAGGCAGATGTCGACGTGGTTCTGTCGAACGCCTTCGCTTTTGGCGGGCTGAACGCCGTACTCGCCCTGCGCCGGGTGTGATCGCGGGCGCGGCCCGACAAGAACCGCGCCCGGATGATCAGTTGGTATTTGCGGCCGACACGGCCTCGTAGCCCGCGGTGAACCCCGCGAGGGAGATCTTCAGCGCCACGACCTGATCCGGTGCGGCCACCGGCACGATGCTCAGCGTGGCATTGGCGCCCTTGCGGAACGCGGCAACATCATCTTCGGTGAAACCCACGCGTGCGATGCAGCCGTTGGATGCGCACCAGGTGAACGGGTAGCGCTTTGCCTGCTCGCCATCCACGCCCAGCGTCACCTGCCGGGTGAGCAGCGTCTCGAGCGGTGTAATGATCGTTGCACCGGCTTCCGCCTGTCCCCCTTCGGGCAGGGCGAACATCGAGATCTCGGCCACCGGGTTTCCGGCCTCGTTCGCCAGAAGCTGGTACAGGCGGCAAGGGTCGTTTCCTTCCTCGGTCTTCACGCAGCGCAATTGCCAGTCGGAATAGACCTCGCGGACATAGGTGTCGCCAACCTGCGCCTCGCCTTCCGCGATGCCCTCGCCAAGCGAAAGCGTATCGGTGCCAAGCCCGGTTCCCTGTGCGGCGGCACCGCTGGCCAGCGACAGCGCGGCCAGCATCGAAAGCGTCTTCAGAATATTGGTCATGGTCTTCCTCTGTCGGATGCCAGAATTCAGCGTTGGCCTAACATGTGGTTTTGGCGATGTCAGGGCGCAACACCCGATCCGATCGGCCTTGGGAAAAACCGGCAAGGATCAGCCGAAAAAAGAAAAAGAGGTCCGAAGACCTCTTTTCCCTGAATGCTTTCTCCCCGTCGGACTGGCCGACTTATTGAAACCGACGCTAGGAAGTTTCCGCGGCAGGGTCAACAGGGTTTGTGGCAAAAATTTGGATGGAGTGAGACATTATTCCCTTCCCCGAGATTGCACCCAAATGACCGCGTTTCTTCCGATTGCCACTGGCGCAGAGCCTTGCAGGCTGTATCTTTCCATGATGCGAAGAGTATTTCAGGAGGCGACATGTCCGAGACTATTTTCGTTGGCGGCGGCGGAGAAGATTACGCAACCCCGCAGCATGTTCTTCTGAAATATGGCAACCGCCACGGGCTCGTTGCCGGGGCGACCGGCACCGGGAAAACCGTCACGCTTCAGATCCTGGCCGAGGGCTTCTCGTCGGCGGGCGTGCCGGTCTTCCTGTCCGACGTGAAGGGTGACCTGGCGGGGCTGGCGAAGGCCGGGCGCGAGGATTTCAAGCTGCACGATGCCTTCACCAAGCGCGCCGCGACCATCGGATTCGTCGACTATTCTTACCGCGAGTTTCCCGTCACCTTCTGGGACCTCTTCGGTGAGCAGGGCCACCCGGTGCGCACCACCGTGGCCGAGATGGGCCCGCTGCTTCTGGCGCGGCTGCTCGACCTTACCGAGGCGCAGGAGGGCGTGCTCAACATCGCCTTCCGCGTCTCCGACGAGGAAGGCCTGCCGATGCTGGACCTCAAGGACCTGCAGTCGGTCCTGGTCTGGGTGGGTGAGAACTCCAAGGACCTGTCCTTGCGCTATGGCAACGTCTCCACCGCGTCCGTAGGCGCGATCCAGCGTGCACTCCTGGTGCTGGAAAACCAGGGCGGGGCGCAGTTCTTCGGCGAACCCGCGCTTGAGCTTTCCGATCTCTTCCGCACCGATACGGACGGGCGCGGGCGCATTTCGATCCTCGCCGCCGACAGGCTCATGGGCTCGCCCCGGCTTTACGCCACCTTCCTGCTCTGGCTCCTGTCGGAGCTGTTCGAGGAACTGCCCGAGGTTGGCGATCCCGACAAGCCGCGCCTTGTCTTCTTCTTCGACGAGGCGCATCTCCTGTTCGACGACGCGCCCAAGGCGCTGGTGGACAAGGTCGAACAGGTCGCTCGCCTGATCCGTTCCAAGGGGGTCGGGGTCTATTTCGTCACCCAGAACCCGGACGATGTGCCCGAGGATATCCTGGGCCAGCTCGGCAACCGGGTGCAGCACGCGCTGCGCGCTTTCACGGCCCGCGACCGCAAGGCGCTGAAGCAGGCCGCCGAAACCTACCGCGACAACCCGCGTTTCGTGATCGAGGACGCGATCCGCGAAGTGGGCGTCGGCGAAGCCGTCACCTCCTTCCTCGAGGCAAAGGGCGCGCCAAGCATGGCCGAACGCACCCTCATCCGTCCGCCGTCCTCGCAGCTCGGACCAATCGACCCCGCCGATCGCGCGACACTGATCAAATCCTCTCCGGTCGCAGGAAAATACGACACGCTCCAGGACCGTGAAAGCGCCCATGAAATGCTCCGCAAACGCGCCGAAGACGCCGCCCGCGACGCGGAAAAGGCCGAGGCCGAAGCTGCCCGCGCCGAAGAAGAGGACCGCGAGTTCCGCGCCGCCCGCCGCTGGTCCGGCGACGCGCCCAAGCGCACATCCTCGCGCCGCGGCGACAGCCTGGGCGAAGCACTCGGCAAGGCGGTGATCCGCGAGTTGGGCGGCACCACGGGCCGCCGCATCGTGCGCGGTATCCTCGGGGGCCTCTTCAAGGGCCGCTGAGGCTTCTTCTGTTCGGAAATATCCTCGGGGGTGAATGCGCGCAGCGCGCGCAGAGGGGGCAGACAGCCCCCTTTCCCGTCACAACGGCCGGATCTTGAGCCGCGTCAGCCGGTTGTCCTTCCGGTTCAGAACCTCGAACCGGAACCCGTGGAAGCTGAAGACCTGCCCCTGGGTCGGGATCGACTGCGCCTCGTGGATCACCAACCCGGCGATCGTGTTGGCCTCGTCATCGGGCAGCGACCAGTCCGTTGCCCGATTCAGGTCACGGATCGTCATGCCGCCATCGACGATGTAATCCCCCACCTCGGTCCGGCGCATCGGGTGCTCGGCATCCACGTCGAATTCGTCGGTGATCTCGCCCACGATTTCCTCGAGGATATCCTCCAGCGTGATCAATCCACGCAGCGACCCGTATTCGTCCACCACAAGGGCGAAATGGGTGTGCCGGTGCAGGAACTGGCGCATCTGGTCGTCGAGCGTCGTGGTCTCGGGCACGAAATAGGGCTCCATCGCGACCTCGAGGATATCGAAACCGGCAAATGGGTCCTCTTCTTCCTCTCTCTCCATCCTGAGCGCATACATCGCGCGCAGCAGATCCTTGGCATGGATCACGCCGACGATGTTTTCCTGCTCACCGCGGAAGATCGGCAGCCGGGTGTGGGGCGAGTTCAGCACCGTCTCGAGGATCTCCTGCGGCGGTCGGTCCGCGTCGATCATCTCGATCTTCGAGCGGTGCAGCATGATCTCGTCCACGGTGCGTTCGTTCAGGTCCAGCGCGCCAAGGATCCGGTCGCGGTCCTCCTTCTCGACCACGCCCTCGGAATGGCCGAGCGACAGCGCACCCGCAATTTCCTCGCGCACGGCAAGGATCTGGCTGTCGGGGTCCGCCTTCACGCCGAACAGCGACAGAAGCCCCCGCACCAGCGCGCGTACCGCCGCCACCACCGGCGAGAACACCAGGATCACCAGCCGGATCGGCGTGGCGACCCGGGCGGCGGCGGCCTCGGCATTGGTGATCGCATAGGTCTTGGGCAGGACCTCGGCAAAGATCAGCACCAGCAGCGTCATGAACAGCGTCGCCAGCGCCACGCCGGATTCGCCGAATGCGCGGGTGAACATTGCCGTCGCCAGCGAGGTCGCCAGGATGTTCACCAGGTTGTTGCCCAGCAGGACCGAACCGATCAGGCGTTCATTGTCCTCGGTGATCTTGAGCGCTTGCACGGCCCCCTTCGACCCCCTGTCCGCGAGCGAGCGCAGCTTGCCGCGCGAGGCAGCCGTCAGGGCGGTTTCCGAGCCGGAAAAGAACGCGGACAGGACGATCAGGCCGAGGATGGCCCCGGCTGAGATCCAGAAGGCCGTATCAAGAAACGGTGTAGAAGGGTCCATCCTGCTTGTCTTTCAAACCTGTCAGGGTCTTATGAGGCGCGAAACCCGCGCTTTCAAGAGGATCGGCGTGACTGAGACCGAAATCGACATTCAGGACCTGGGCGAACTTTCCGGCGATGTGCTTCTGTTCGGAGGGCCATACTCCAATTTGCAGGCCTCCGAGGCACTGATCGCGCAGGCCCGCGACCGGTGTATTCCGGCAGATCGCGTGATTTGTACGGGCGACGTGGTGGCCTATGGCGCGGATCCCGTATCGACGCTGGGCGCCTTCCGCGATTTCGGTGCCCCCGTGGTTGCCGGGAACTGCGAGAAGCAATTGGCCTCCGGTGCCGATGATTGTGGCTGCGGCTTTGATGAGAATAGCACCTGCGACCTGCTTTCGCGCGGCTGGTACCCCTTCGCGCAGGCCCGTCTGGGCGAAGCCGAACGCGCCTGGATGGGCAACTGCCCGGACCTGATCCGTTTCACCCATGGCGGACGGCGCTACGCGGTCATTCACGGCGGCATGACCGACATCGCGCGGTTCATCTGGCCGGTATCGCCGGATCAGGTCTTCGCCGAGGAGCGCGCCGCGATCGAGGCGGTTGCAGGGCCCATCGATGCAGTGATTGCCGGGCATTGTGGTGTGGCCTTCCATCGGCGCATCGGAGAGTTCGACTGGATCAACGCCGGCGCCATCGGCCTGCCGCCCCATGACGGGCGACCCGAGACGCGTTTTGCCATCCTGTCAGAACGGGGCGTGATCTTCGAGCACCTGTCGTATGATCATGCCGCCGCCGCCGATGCGATGCGCGCGGCGGGTCTGACCCAAGGCTATGACGCGGCGCTGCTGTCGGGTGTCTGGCCCAGCGAGGATGTGCTCCCGCCCGAGATGCGCCGCTGATCAGCCCTTGGCCAGCGGATGGTGGGTCAGGACCAGCTCTTTCAGCCGCTCTTCCAGCACATGGGTATAGATCTCGGTCGTGGAAAGATCTGCGTGCCCTAGCAGGGTCTGGATCGACCGCAGGTCGGCCCCGTTCGCCAGAAGATGCGTTGCGAAGGCGTGGCGCAGCCGGTGCGGTGTCACCTTCGAGGGCATCACCCCGGCAGCGACCGCGATCTCCTTGATCAGCATGTAGAACCGGTGTCGTGTCAGGTGGCCGTCCGCCGCGCGCGACGGGAACAGGAACCGGGACACCGGCTTGCCATTCGCGCGCGCCGCGTCTTCGGCCACGTCCCGAGCCGAAAGCCACTCCGCCAGCATCTGCCGGGCAGGGGGCGAGAGCGGCACCATCCGTTCCTTTCCGCCCTTGCCCCGGATCAGCAACATGCGCGGATTGCCCCGTGCCGCCGAGACCGGCAGCGAGACCAGTTCCGACACGCGCATCCCGGTGGCGTAAAGCAGTTCCACCATGCAGGCATTGCGCAGCCGGTCTTCGGGTGTGCGCCCATGTTCCCGGGCCGTGACCAACAGCCGGTCGACCTCTTCCTCGCTCAGGGTCTTGGGCAGGGTCTTGCCGCGCCCCGGACCCTTGATCTGGATCGCTGGATTGTCCTGGCGCCAGCCTTCCTCGAAGGCGAAGCGATAGACCTGCTTGATCGCCGAAAGTCGCCGTGCGCGGGTGGACCGGGCCAGCCCCTCGGCATCGCAGCGCACCAGGTAATCCTCGATATCGCTGCGCGTCGCGTGGGCCAGCGATTTCCCCTGATCCGACAGCCACTCGGTGAAATTGGACAGGTCCCGCGCGTAGGCAAGCTGCGTGTTATGCGCGGCATCCATTTCCGCGGCCTGCGCGTCGAGAAAGGTCTGAATCCAGCGCGCGTCGCTCATCCCCGCCGGTCCAGGATCAGGAGTTGCAGGGCGGCGCGTCTTGCGGTGTCTTCCAGGCCCACGGCCCGGAACAGCGCCAGCGCGTCGCTGATTTCGTCCAGGTCACCGCGAGAGCCTTCGGTGAACAGTTCCATGGCGCGCAAAACGGCCTCACCCAGCCGTTTCCCCGCCACGAGCGATTGCAGGCGCACCGGGGCTTCCTCGCGGCTGAACCCGTCCTGAACCGCACGATAGAACGGCGTCGGGGTCGAAACCGACGACACGTCGCCCTGTGCGAGAGCGACGAGGAATTCTTCCTTCGGAGTTTGTGGAGCCGCGTTTCGGGCCACGGCCTCGTACCCGTCCGAGAGCAGGCCGATCTGCACGGCGAGCCCTCGGCTGCGATCGTTCATGGGCAGCCGAAGAAGTGGCTCCGCGAAAAGGTCTGCAAAAGCGACCTCAAGCTCGTGCGCCTCGACTGCATCCCATGCCTTGGGCAGCGTCCGCTCGATCTCGGGGATGTTGCCCGCCCGCAAGGCCACGTCAAAGGCCTGAACCGCCGCGACCCGGTCCCAGACCCCGCCCGAGGCGGCGGGTTTGCGTTCGGTGTAGAGCCCCAGAAGCTTGTTTGCGTCGATGGCGCCGGTGCGGGCCAGGCGTTCTGCCGCCTCGACCTGCGCCTTCCAGCCCACCGAGCCGCGCAGATCCGCATGGGCGAAGGCCAGCGGCAGCGTCGTCGTCGGGAGCGGCTCGCCGATTGCCTCGTAAAGCCGGAACGTCAGCGGCGAGGGGCGTTGCGGGATCGGCATGGCGGGGGCACCTTCCGCGATTTCGGCATCAAGGAACCGGGTCAGCAGAACCGCTTCTTCGGTGGATATCTCGCCAATCGCCTGCCCGGTTTCGAGCGTCAGCGCCGCGGCGGACCAGTCGCCACCGCGTGCGAGGCAGAATATCCGGGCCGGGACGGTCGGGCTCAGGTCGGGCGTGGCGCGCATCACGGCGCAGGCCCGATCCTCGCGACCTGTCAGCAGCGCCACGTCGAACCAGCGGCGAAAGAGGTCCGGCGAGGAGGGGCCCGCGCGCTCCATCAGGGCCTCGGCCTGTTCCACCGCGCCCAGGGCCAGCAGCTTGTCGATCCTGGCCAGAAGAAGCGTTGGGTGTCCGTTCGATCCCTCGGGTGCATCAAGTTCGGCCAGCAGGATCATCAGCAGAAGGTCCTGCATGGCAGGCAGCATGTCCGTATGCTCTGTCGTGATCCGGCGGGCGAGGTCCTCGGCCCGGGTGTCCCCCCAAAGGTCGGGTGGAAGCCCGGTCACATGGGGCGCAAGCAGCCCGATGGCTTCCCGTGAGGGCGTGCCGAGGGCGGCGACCGAGATTGCCTCGGGTTTGGTGGGGGCGTTCGGTGCCGATTCAGTGGGTTCCAGCGCATCGACCTGAGCGGGCGTGTTCACGCTGTTCGATAGCCAGTCGATGGCCGACATGGGGGCCTCCTGCGCCGCGGCAAGCTGGGCCGTCAGCGTCAGGCAAAGGGTCAGGACTGGCGCGGGTCTATTCCGCATCAAGCGTCACGGGGCGCGAGACATCGGCCTGATCGGGGGAGAGGTCGCCCAGATAGGCAAAGCCCACAAGCCCGATGAACGCAACGACCGCCAGCGCCAAGAGCAATTTGAAGATCCGCATCATGTGGTTTGCCTTTCTGCCTCCCGGATTCGTGCCCAGTGCCACATCTTCGGTGGCTTCTGAAATTATATATGGCATTTCCTGCGAGATCACGCCATTCAGGACCCCGGAATTTTTTGCGCAGGTGGCCGCCGGTTTGCGATTTCAGTTGAAAAAAACCGTCGTTCTGGTGGGGATGATGGGGTCTGGCAAGACCGCCGTCGGCACAGCGCTTGCGCGGTTGCTCGAGGTGCCGTTCCTGGATTCCGATGCCGAGATCGAGCGCGCGGCCAGCATGACCATTGCCGAGATCTTCGAGCGCGACGGCGAGGCATTCTTCCGCGAAAAGGAAACGCAGGTGCTCGGCCGCCTGCTGGAGGGCGCGCCCGGCATCCTGTCGACCGGAGGCGGTGCTTACCTGAAGGCGGAAAACCGGGCGATGATCTCTGACAAGGGCGTGGCGGTGTGGTTACGGGCCAGTGTCGACCTGCTCTGGAGCCGGGTGAAGCACAAGGACACGCGGCCGCTTCTGCGTACGCCTGATCCCTACGCGACGCTGAAATCGCTCTGCGCCACGCGGGAGCCCTCTTACGAGCAGGCCGACCTCGTGGTTGACGCTTCGAAGAACTACACGGTCGAGGATATGGCGCGGCAGGTGATCGAGGCGCTGCTTGCACGACCCGATGTATTGGTGAGGATTGCATGACGACAACGACGGTCCACGTGCCGCTTGGAGAGCGCGCCTATGACGTGCGGATCGGGCAGGGGCTGCTGGCCAATGCGGGCGCCGAGATCGCGCCGTTGCTGGCGCGACCCCGCGTTGCCGTTTTGACGGATGAAACTGTCGCCGGGGTGCACCTGGAGACGCTGCGGCAGGGGCTTGAGGCGCAGGGCATCGCAATGACCGCGCTGGCGCTGCCACCCGGGGAGGCCACAAAGGGCTGGCCCGAATTCACCCGGGCGGTGGAATGGCTGCTGGCCGAGAAAGTCGAACGGCGGGACATCGTGATCGCGCTGGGCGGCGGGGTGATCGGTGATCTTGCCGGGTTTGCGGCGGCGGTGCTGCGGCGCGGGGTGCGCTTCGTGCAGATCCCCACGAGCCTGTTGGCGCAGGTCGACAGTTCCGTTGGCGGCAAGACCGGGATCAATTCGAAGCACGGCAAGAACCTGATCGGCGCGTTCCATCAGCCCGCGCTGGTGCTGGCGGATATCGGTGTTCTCGATAGCCTGCCGCCGCGCGATTTTCTTGCCGGTTATGGCGAGGTGGTGAAATACGGGTTGCTGGGCGATGCCGAGTTCTTCGAATGGCTCGAGGAAAACGGCCCCGGGCTGGCTGCCGGGGACCACGCGCTGCGCACCCGGGCCGTGCGCCGGTCGGTCGAGATGAAGGCCGAGATCGTCGTGCGGGACGAGACCGAGCAGGGCGATCGGGCGCTTCTGAACCTTGGCCACACCTTCTGCCATGCTCTGGAAGCCGCCACCGGCTATTCGGATCGTCTGCTCCACGGTGAAGGCGTCGCCATCGGCTGCGCGCTGGCCTTTGAATTATCCTCGCGGCTGGGGCTCTGCTCGCAAGAGGAACCAAGCCGCGTGCGCGCGCATCTGCGGGCGATGGGCATGAAGACCGATCTTGCGGATATTCCGGGCGACCTGCCCGATGCGGATGGGTTGCTGACGCTCATGGCGCAGGACAAGAAGGTGATCGACGGCCGCCTGCGTTTCATCCTGGCGCGCGGGATCGGCGAGGCTTTCGTGGCCGATAACGTTGACCCGGGCACAGTCCGGCAAGTTCTGGCCGACGCGCTGGCTGCTCGCGGATTGATTGACCGAAGTCAATGACGCACACTTCCTGCGCAGGTAGACAGGGTCACCATTGAACGTTTCAACAGCCCCCGAAGGGAGCTCACATCATGACACCGCAACGCAGCAGAATAACCCTAGGGGCAGTGCTTGTGGCCGCAATAGTGCTGCCATCGGGGCAGGACATGGCCCGTGCGCATAGCGATGCGCAAGGCGTCGTGAAAGAACGCATGGAAATGATGGAGCGGCTCGAGGAATTGCTCGAGCGGCTTTTTGCCGTGGCACATGGAGAGTTGCCCTATTCCGCCGAACTTGTGACGGTTGCGGCGGAAGAAATCCGGGATCATTCCGGGGAGTCTCTGGTGGCGCTGTTCCCGAAGGGCAGCGATGGCGAGCCGAGCGAGGCTAGCCCGGACATCTGGCGCCATTCGCCCATGTTCTCGCGGTATTCCACGATGCTGGAGGCAACCGCCGACTACCTGGTCGAACTGGATGCCGAGCCGTCAGGCGCAAGCCAACTCCCGAAGAAATGGGAGGAGGTCGAGGTTCCCCGAGGCATGATGCCCGGTGGAATGATGGGAGGTATGCGCGGGTTGCGACGGTCGGCCCCGGACGGGATGAGCGAATTCGACACCGCGCTGTGGCAGATCGCGCAGACCTGCAATTCCTGCCATCAGGCCTTCCGCGAGGAAGACTGACCGATCAGAACGGGATTTCGTCGTCGAAATCTCCTGCGGGGGCAGGGCTGGACGGGCCGCCGCCGTAGCCACCGCCCGTGTCACCTTGGGAGTAGCCGCCACCCGAGCCGCCCTGGGAATAACCGCCGCTGCTGTCGCCGCCACGGCCATCGAGCAGCGTCAGTTCGCCCTTGTAGGGGCGTAGGACGACCTCGGTCGAATAGCGGTCTTGGCCGGACTGGTCCTGCCATTTGCGGGTCTCGAGTTGGCCCTCGATATAAACTTTCGAGCCCTTCTTCAGATACTGCTCGGCGATCCGGGCCAGCGGTTCCGAGAAGATCGCAACGCTGTGCCACTCGGTCTTTTCGCGGCGCTCGCCGGTGTTGCGGTCTTTCCAGGTCTCGGACGTGGCGATCCGCAGGTTGCAGACCTTGCCACCGTTCTGGAAGGTGCGGACTTCGGGATCGCGGCCGAGATTACCCACGAGGATCACCTTGTTTACCGAACCTGCCATTGAAACCTCCGTCGAATCTGAGCGTATAACCTGTTCTCGTTACATCACCCTGCCACGGTTAATGAAAGCCAAAACTTGCTCGCCCGGTCGTGACGCCCGGTTACATCTTGTGATCGCTGGAAAAGTGGAAAAAAGGTTCCGGGTCGCGTATAAAGCCGAAACGGCGCTGGGGGGCGTGTGGGTTTAATGATCAGAATTTTCTGGCTGCTACTTTTTTCTTTGACCGTTTCGGTGCCAACCTGGGCCGAGACGTCTCGCGCATCGTCCAAGGGACGGGCGAGCCTTTTCCAGTCACAACTCGATGTGTTGGATGGTCGGGCCGCCGAGCAATATCGGGGATCGGTTCGCCTTCAGCCGCCGCGGGAAATCCCGCCGACAGCAGTCCGTCCGGTGCCTGAAAGCCCCTACAAGCCTGCCGCGGTCCAGGCTGCGCGTCGCCACGGGGTGCCGCCGGAGCTGTTCCTGCGCCTGGTGACGCAGGAATCGGGTTGGGATCCGGCAGCAGTCTCCCCGAAAGGCGCGATCGGTCTGGCGCAGCTCATGCCGCAAACGGCGCGGGCGCTGAACGTCGATCCGAACGATCCGCTTGAGAACCTGGATGGCGGGGCCCGCTACCTGCGCATGCAGTTCGAGGAATTCGGAAACTGGCCCCATGCGCTGGCGGCCTATAATGCCGGGCCGGAAGCCGTGCGGCGCCACGATGGCATTCCGCCCTACGAGGAAACGCGCAGTTACGTTCTTGCGATCTGGGGGCAGTAGGGCCGGCGATCAGCCGTCGATCCACCACTTGTAATGGTGATGCTCGAAACTCGGGTGCATCTCCATGCCTTTCACGTCCTTCCGGAAGTGCTGGTAGAGCGACCGCCAATAGGGTTGGATCATAACGCCTTCGTCCTGCATGATCTTTTCGAGCTTCGCCATCACTGTCCGGCGCCTGTCCGCATCGGCGATGGACATGGCTTCGGCCAGAAGCGCATCGAATTCCTCGTTCGCGAAGGCGGACTCGTTCCATGGTGCGCCTGACCGGTAGGCAAGGGCCAGAACCTGCACGCCCAAGGGGCGCATGTTCCAGGCCGTGGCCGAGAACGGGTAGTCTTTCCAGTTCTCCCAGAAGACGGCCCCGGGAAGCACCCGCCGGTTTATCTTGATCCCCGCATCCACGATCTGCGCGGCAACCGCATCGCAGCTTGCCGCTTCCCAGTCCGAGTCGAGCGAGATCAGTTCGAATTCGGTGTCCGGGTGCCCGGCGGCAATCATGGCTTGCCGGGCCTTGGCCGGGTTCACCTCCATCGGGGGCAGCTTGGCGTATTCCGGATGTACCGGGCAGACATGGTGGTTCTCGGCAATGGTGCCGAGGCCGGCGTAGCCAAGTTCCAGAACGATGCTGTTGTCCACGGCCATCTGCAGCGCCCTGCGCACGTCGCGATTGTCGAACGGAGGCTGCGACTGGTTGAAACGCACCGCGAGCGTGGCCGCCGTGATCGCCTCGGACTTGGCCCAGCCGAGTTTATCGAAGACCTCGACGAATTCCCCGGCGGTTTCGTAAAGGGCGTCGATCTCACCGGCTTCGGCGGCTGCATAATGCGTCGCCGTGTCGGTTCCGAGGTCGACGTATTCGATCCGGTCGAGGTAGGGGCCGCCATAGACCGAACTGCCCCACCAGTCGTGACCGTCATTGCGCACGAGAACCAGCCGCGCACCGACCTCCTCGACCTCGGGGAGATAGGGGCCGGTGCCCAGGGGGCTTTCCGTCGGATCGCCACCGGGATAGCTGGGATGCAGGATCGCCGCGGGGTAGTCCGCCATGCCGGGGATCAGCGAAATGTCCGGGGTGGCGGCGTTCAGCCTGATCGTGTGGTCATCGAGGATCTCGAGCGCGCCGTCGCGCAGCATCCGGGTGTCGGGGTCCGTCAGGCTGGTCATGCGCGAGGCCATGGAGTTTCCCTCAACGTTGCCATCGCACCAGCGTTCGATATTGAAGGCGATGTCCTGCGCGGTCAGCTCGTCGCCGTTGTTCCACTTCACGCCCTTGCGGATGTTCAGTGTGTATTGCGTCGCGTCGTCATTGGCCTCCCAGCTTTCGAGTAGCATGCCCCGGAAGGTGCCATCGCGGTTGTACTCCACAAGAAAGTCGAGCCAGCCGCGGTAGAAGTTCGCAATCTGGGACCAGTCCGCAAGCCGAGGGTCCTTGATTGTGCGGGTCGCCATCTGGATGCGCAGTGTCCCGCCGCGTTTGCCGGTTCCCTCGGCGAAGGCCGGGGTTTCCAGCCCGATCAACCCGTAGGAGGCGGCCGAACTCACGCCAAGAGCCGAGGAGCGCGTCAGGAATTCACGACGGCTGAGGCGCCCGGCCCGATACTCGGACGCGTACATGCGGGCACCGCGGTGGGCGGGGCGCACCGATGTGTCGCGGTCGGTCATCTGGCTGGCGTTCCTTCTTTCTTCCCAAGACCAGCTTGGAACATACCCGACCCTGCCACGCGAACCGCGGTTTCGCAAATGCATAAGCGAAAAAAGATGTTTGGGGGGGAGGCCTGTTCAGGCCTGTCCGCGGCGGCGGAATGCCGACGGGGTCATGCCGCTGTGCTTCTGGAAGGCCCGCGTGAAATAGGCCGCCGAGGCGAAGCCCAGCTCATCGGCGATCTCCTTGATCGGCTTGCGCGTATCCGCCAGCAAATACTTGGCCTCCGAGATCACGCGGTCGGCCCGAATGGCGGATGCGGACTGGCCGCAGGCGATCCGGCAGGCGCGGCTGAGATGCGTGGGGGTGACGCCCAGTTCTTCGGCATAATCGGCAACAGCCCGCCCGGTTCGGAAATGCGCCTCCAGCAGGTTGGTGAAGGCAGCCGCAAGCCGTCGTGCCGCATTGTCGGACTTCACGGTGGGCGCCTCGGCAGCCATCTGACGCTCGAGCCAGACGGAGATCAATCCTGCATAGTGATGGAGGGCGCGATCATTGGCGGGTAGCCCGGCGTCGATCTCGCGGTTGATATGCTCCATCAAGCTGGTCAGCTCGGTTTGTTCCTGCACCTGCCGGACCCTTAGATGAACCGGCGCGCCGGGAAGTGGCAGCATGCTGTCTTCGGGGAAGAACAGTGCCGTGCCCAGGGTTTGGCCTGTCATGTCGAAGCCGTGCATGGTGCGCGGCGGCAGGAAGATCAGGTTGTGCGGCCCATACCCGCGGGTCGAGCCTGCCAAGGTGATCCGGCCTTGGCCGCGCGTGAACCACAGAAGCGTCGGATGCGTGTAACTGCGCATGCCTTCCGTGCGCCACCTGCCGCCCTTTGCCAGGCGACTTATTGGCAGCACATGATATTGGTGCCTTTCGGAAGGCACCTCGCCCCTGTGCAGAGCCATGAAATGCTCGGTTTGCGCCGCAAATGTCATGTGGCTGTAGCCATCGTCCCAATCTATTCCCGGTTACAAATGGCCTTCCAAAACAAGCCATCAGGACACCGGATGCTTTGCCCACTGTCCCATTCTTCCGCGGAACCATGTGCGCTGTCTTTTAGCGTACTGCCGGGTCGCGGTTATGGCTATGTCCCGTGCATCGGTGAGCGGAAATTCGCCATTAAGGTGTGCGATAAGCTCGGATGCGCCTATCGCCTTGGCGGAAGGGTGCGCTGGGTCCCAGGTCGGCAGGTTGCGCTCGGCCTCGGCCAGTGCACCTTGGGCGAGCATGTAGTCGAACCGCCTCTCGATCCGATCCGACAGCCAGTCCTTGTCCGCATCGATCAGGATCGTTTCGGCCTCGTGCAGTGGCAGCAGGGGCGGAGGCGTGTCGTCCTGCCAGGCTGCCAACCCCCGGCCCGTGGTGGTCTGAACCTCCCACGCGCGCTGCACGCGGACGGGGTTCAGGGCGTCGATCCGCGCCGTGGTCTCGGGGTCCAGTTCCGCCAGCAGCGCTTCGTGCCCCTCTGCCGCCATGCGGGCGTCGGCCTTGGCCCGAATTTCGGCGGGGGTCGGAGGGATTTCCGCAAGGCCTTCGGTCAGGGCCGTGAAATAGAGGCCGGTGCCGCCCACGATGATCGGACGCTGTTCGCCTCGCAGCAGCGGCGCCACCTCGCGCAGCCAGTGGCCCACCGAGTAGGCCTCTTCTCCCGGCACATGGCCGTAAAGGCGGTGCGGCGCCAAGGCTTCCTCGTCCCGATCCGGGCGTGCGGTCAGGACGCGCCAATTGGCAAAGACCTGCAGCGCGTCGGCGTTCACGATCACGCCGCCCTGGCGGGCCGCCAGTTCCAGCGCCAGCGCCGATTTGCCCGAGGCGGTCGGCCCCGCGATCAGGACCGGACGCTCTGCGCTGATGGTTTTCAGGATGTCCATGCCGAGAATGTCCTGTTGAACGGCGGTTCCACGTTGAACACCGGGCGCTTTTCCGACATTTTGCCACGACGGACAATGCCACGGAGACAGGCCAGATCATGAACGAGTCAGCGGACCCGGCCCCGAAGACGACTTACAAGCGTGTCCTTCTCAAGATTTCCGGCGAGGCTTTGATGGGTGATCAGGGCTTCGGCCTGCATCCGCCCACGGTGGAACGCATCGCGCGAGAAGTGAAGACGGTCCACGACTTGGGGGTGGAGATATGCATGGTGATCGGCGGGGGCAACATCTTCCGTGGATTGCAGGGCAGCGCCCAGGGGATGGAGCGCACCACCGCCGATTACATGGGGATGCTCGCCACCGTGATGAATGCGCTGGCCATGCAGTCCTCGCTGGAGGGGCTGGGCATCCACACCCGGGTTATCAGCGCGATCCGCATGGACGAGGTGGCCGAGCCCTATATCCGCCGCCGCGCCGTGCGGCACCTGGAAAAGAAGCGGGTCTGCATCTTCGCCGCGGGCACCGGCAACCCCTATTTCACCACCGACACCGCCGCCACGCTGAGGGCCAACGAGATGGCCTGCGAGGCGATCTTCAAGGGCACCAAGGTGGACGGCGTCTACGACAAGGACCCGAACAAGCACGCGGACGCCAAGCGGTACGAAAAGATCACCTATGACGACGTGTTGCAGCAGCATCTGGGTGTGATGGACGCCTCGGCCATTGCGCTGGCACGGGACAACAACCTTCCGATCATCGTCTTCTCGCTGGACGAGCCGGGGGGCTTCAAAGGCATCCTTGCCGGGCATGGCACCTATACAATCGTGGCCGGTTGACGCTATAGCTTGCTCGACCCGATTGGGCGCCACAGGACAAGAAGAGTAGGATCATGGCGGACGAAGATATCGATGTAGACGGCATTTCGCGCCGGATGGACGGCGCAATGGCGGCGTTGAAGACGGAATTTGCCTCGCTGCGGACCGGGCGCGCCTCGGCCAGCATGCTGGAGCCGATCACGGTTGATTCCTATGGCGCGACGACGCCGATCAACCAGGTGGGCACGGTCAACGTGCCCGAACCTCGGATGGTGACGATCAACGTCTGGGACAAGGCGATGGTCGGCAAGGTGGAAAAGGCGATCCGCGAGTCGGGCCTGGGGATCAACCCGGTGGTCGATGGTACGATCATCCGCCTGCCAATCCCCGAGCTGAACGAGGAGCGCCGCCGCGAGCTGACCAAGGTGGCCGCGCAATATGCCGAAAGCGCCCGGGTCGCGATCCGCAACGTGCGCCGTGACGGTATGGACCAGATCAAGAAGGCCAAGGCGGCCGGGATGTCCGAGGATGACCAGAAGCTCTGGGAATCCGAGGTTCAGGACCTGACCGACAAGCACATCGCAGCCGTCGACAAGGCGCTTGAGACCAAGCAAGCGGAAATCATGCAGGTCTGAGCGGCCAGCGGACCAGGAGAACTACCGTGAGCGAGAAAAAGTCCGGCGCCCCGAAGCATGTGGCCATCATCATGGATGGCAACGGGCGTTGGGCACAACGTCGCGGAAAGCCGCGCCTGTATGGGCATCATGCCGGGGCGCGGCGCGTGCGCCAGATCGTCGAGGCCTGCCCCGATCTGGGTGTCAGCCACCTGACGATCTTCGCCTTCTCCACCGAGAACTGGAAGCGTACCCAGACCGAGGTGGCCGGGCTGATGTCGCTCTTTCGCCGCTACATCCAGCGCGAGGCGCGCGACCTTTTCGACGCGGGCGTGCGGGTCCGTTTCATCGGTGACCGGATCAAGCTTGACGAGAAACTCGTCGCACTGATGGATGAGCTTGAGCTGATGACCTCGGGCAACGACAAGCTGCACCTGACCGTGGCGCTGAACTACGGTGGCCGGGACGAGGTGGCGCGCGCGACGCGGCGTCTGGCGCACGAGGTGGCGGCGGGGCGGCTCGATCCGGCGAAGGTGGATGAGCAGACGCTGGCGCGGTTCCTCGACACTCATGTGCTGCCCGACCCCGACCTGGTGATCAGGACCTCGGGCGAGGCGCGGATCTCGAACTTCCTGCTCTGGCAGTCGGCCTACGCGGAATACGAGTTCATCGACACGCTCTGGCCGGATTTCACCCCTGAAGTCTTCGGCCAGGTGGTCAGCCGTTTCGGAGCCCGCGACCGAAGGTTCGGTGGCGTGAAGGTATGAGTTCGGCCGGTCCGAAATGGGAGGATCTGGCGGCGCGTCTCGGGACCGGAGCCGTGCTTCTGGTGGTTGGTATCGGCGCCATGTGGATTGGCGGGATCTGGTTTGCGCTTCTCTCGGCCTTGGCGAGCGCAGTCATGGTCTGGGAACTGGCGCAGATGATCTCGCCCAGCCAGCGATTCGAGGCGTTGGGCCTTGCTTTGCTCGCAGGGCTCTCGGTTCTTCTGGCGCGTTTCATGAGCGATATTTACGCCTTGCCCCTATTGGTCGTTCCGGCCTTGGCCGGGGTGGCGCTGGTTCGGTCGCAATGGGGCATCTTCGCCATCTTCGCCTTCGCCATCTGCCTTGCGGGATACGGGCTCACCACGTTTCGCGACGAACATGGCCTGATCTGGCTGTTCTGGCTGGTCTCGGTCGTCATGGTTACGGATATCTTCGGCTATTTCGCGGGGCGGATGATTGGCGGCAAGAAGTTCTGGCCCTCGATAAGCCCCAAGAAGACCTGGTCGGGAACCCTGGCCGGGTGGATCGGGTCGGCGGTGGTGGGCTATGTCTTTGCGTCGTTCACCAGCCTTGACGGGTGGATCGTCTGGGTCAGTGTGGTGATCTCCTTCGCCAGCCAGATGGGTGATATCGCCGAAAGCGCCGTAAAACGGCGCATGGGCGTGAAGGACAGTTCCAACCTTCTGCCCGGCCACGGCGGCCTCTTCGACCGGTTCGATGGCCTGCTGGCGGCTTCCATCATGATGCTGGTTATCGTCTGGTTCGTGCCCCTGTCCGAGGGCGGGTTCTGAGGGTGACGCGGACGGTCTCGATTTTCGGTTCAACCGGCTCGATCGGTCAGAACACGATCGACCTGATCCGGCGGGATCGAGAGGCTTATGACGTCGAGGTCCTGACCGGTGGTCGGAATATCGAACGGCTGGCGGCGGATGCGCGCGATCTTGGTGCGCGCCTGGCGGTGACCTGCCATGATGACCTCCTTGATGATTTGAAAGCTGCCCTTTCGGGAACAGGCGTCGAGGCGGCCGCCGGGGAAGCCGCGCTTGTCGAGGCTGCCGATCGGCCGGTGGACTGGACCATGTCGGCCATCGTGGGCGCGGCGGGGCTGGTCCCTGGGCTGCGCGCGCTGGCTCATGGCAAGACGCTGGCGCTGGCGAACAAGGAAAGCCTTGTCACCGCCGGGGCGCTGCTGATGCGAACCGCCGAGGCCCATGGAGCGCGGATCCTGCCGGTGGACAGCGAGCATTCCGCCGTTTTCCAGGCGTTGGTGGGCGAGGATATCGAAGCGGTGGAGCGGATCGTCATCACCGCCTCGGGCGGAGCGTTCCGCGACTGGCCGCTTGAGAAACTGGCCACGGCCACCCTGGAACAGGCGTCGAGCCATCCGAACTGGGACATGGGGCAGCGGATCACGATCGACAGCGCCTCGATGTTCAACAAGGCGCTGGAACTGATCGAGACCAAGGAATTCTTCGGCGTTTCCCCGGATAGGATCGAAACGCTGGTCCACCCCGAAAGCCTGGTGCACGCCCTGGTCGGATTTCGCGACGGGGCGTTCATGGCTCACGTAGGCGCGCCCGACATGCGCCATGCCATCGGCTATGCGCTGCATTGGCCCGAACGGCGGGAACTGCCGGTCGAACGGCTTGACCTGGCGGCCATCGGGCAACTGACGTTCCGGGCGCCGGACCTGGCCCGTTACCCGGCCCTGCGCCTGGCGCGCATCGTGATGGAGCAGGGCGGCCTGTGGGGCGCGGCATTCAATGCGGCGAAGGAACGGGCGCTGGACGGGTTCATCGCCGGAGAGATAGGATTTCTCGGCATGGCCGAGGTGGTCGAAGAGGTTTTGGATGGGCTTTCGAGTGACACGGGCGCGATGAATGGCGAGGTTACCCTTGATCGGGTGCATGCCGCCGACCATCTGGCTAGGATAAGAGCCGCAGAGGCGATAACGCGCAAACAGGCGAGGTAGGACGTTTTGGACGGTGGATTGATTCCCTCTTTCGGTGGCTTTCTCTGGACGGTCGGGGCCTTCGTGATCGCGCTGTCGATCATCGTGGCGATCCACGAATACGGCCACTACATCATTGCCCGCTTGTGCGGCATCCGCTCCGAGGTCTTTTCGGTGGGCTTCGGCCCGGTGATCTGGTCCCGGATGGACAAGCACGGGACGCGCTGGCAGATCGCGGCGCTGCCTCTTGGCGGATACGTCAAGTTCCTTGGTGACGTGAGTGCCGCGTCGGATCGCCCGGACGAAAAGGTTCTTGCCAGCATGGACGAGGACACGCGGCGCCAGACGATCCATGGCGCGCCGCTCTGGGCGCGGGCGGCCACGGTCGCGGCTGGGCCGGTGTTCAACTTCATCCTGTCCACGCTTGTGTTTGCCGCGATTCTATTCGCGCGAGGCACGGCGAGCGAACCATTGACCATTGACCGGGTGCTGCCGATGCCCGGGGTGGTCGAGCTTGAACCCGGCGACGAGTTGCTTGCCATCGCGGGCATCGATATCCCGCCGCTAGGAGAATTCGACAACCTGGTGGACACGCTGCCCGAGGCCGGGTCGCTCACCTACACCGTGCGCCGTGGCGAGAGCGAACTCGACGTCACCGGGCCATATCCCTATCCCGCGCTTGTTTCCGCGGTCTCGCTGGAATCGGCAGCTATAGATGCCGATCTTCGTGAGGGCGACGTCATCACCGCAGTCGATGGGGTGCAGGTCGCCACCTTCGGACAGTTGCGAGAGATCGTTGGCAATTCCGATGGCCGTGGCCTACGGCTGGACGTCTGGCGCGACGGTGAGATGATCGAGAAGACGCTGACCCCGCGCCGCATGGACATCCCCGACCCGGAAGGCGGGTTCGAGACGCGCTGGCTGATCGGGATCAGCGGTGGCCTGATGTTCGAGCCCGCAACCGAACTGCCGGGGCCGATTGAGGCGCTGAAATTCGGCGTGGACCAGATCATCTTCATTATCCAGTCCTCGATCTCGGGCCTTTATCACATGGCGGTGGGAGCAATCAGTTCGTGCAACCTGCAGGGGCCGATCGGCATTGCAGAGACATCGGGCGCGGCGGCGAGCCAGGGTTGGGTCAGCTTCTTCTGGTTCATCGCGGTCCTGTCGACGGCTGTCGGGTTCCTGAACCTCTTTCCGATCCCGGTTCTGGATGGCGGTCACTTGGTGTTTCACGCCTACGAGGCCCTTGCCGGCAAGCCGCCCTCGGACGCCGTGTTGCGCGTCATGATGGGAATCGGGCTGATCCTGCTGGTGGCGCTCATGTCCTTCGCGGTGTCGAACGACATCTTCTGCCCGTGATTTGTCGGGGCAGGAATGCCCGCACGCAGTTCCTTGATTTTGCAGGCAGGGCCCCGGGATTGCTTCGCGTCTCGGGGCCTTCGTCTTTTGACAAGTTACCGCATTACAGATACTCAAATTTTCTAGGGTGAAGTTGCGGGCGATTTCCATGACACGGGCATTTTTCCGAATGCGTAGCGGCATTTCCGAGAGCGGCATCTTCCGCGTGGGGGCTTTCATCAGGGCCTTGCTGGTCTTTGCCCTTGTCTACGGCGCCTCCGCTGTCACGGCCTCGGCCCAGTCCTTCAGCTTTTCGTCGATCGAGGTGCAGGGCAACGAACGGATCGAGGACGCAACCGTCCTGAGCTATGCCAATGTTCCGCTGGGTCGCGCGGTGAGTGCGGCGTCGCTCAATGACTCCTACCAGCGGGTGCTTGGGTCGGGGCTGTTCGAAACGGTGGACTTCATTCCGCGAGGATCGCGCCTTGTGATCCGCGTCCGGGAATACCCGACGATCAACGTGATCAGCATCGAAGGCAACGACAGGCTGGATGACACGGCGCTGATGAGCGTGGTCCAGTCGCGACCGCGCCGGGTCTACTCTCCCTCGGTGGCTGAGCGGGACGCCGCGGCGATGGTGCAGGCCTACGAGACGTCCGGACGCCTTGCGGCCAGCGTCAGTCCCAAGATCATCCGACGGACCGGCAACCGGGTTGATCTGGTCTTCGAGGTCGTGGAAGGCGGCGTCGTCGAGGTGGAACGGATTTCCTTCGTTGGAAACGAAACCTACTCAGATCGGCGGTTGCGCCGCGAGCTTCTCAGCAAGCAGGCCGGGCCGCTTCGCCAGATCATCCAGCGCGACACGTTCATTGCCGACCGGATTGCCGCCGACAGGCAGGCGCTGACGGATTTCTACCTGTCTCGGGGCTACCCGGATTTCCAGATTCTGAGCGTCTCGAGCCAGTTCGCGCGAGAGCGCAACGCCTTCTTCATCACGTTCAACATCCGCGAAGGTCAGAAATTCGAGTTCGGCAGAATCTCGGTCACCTCCGAGGTGCCGGGGATCGACGTCCAGGAATATCGTCGCGCCCTGACCGTGAAGCCGGGCGTGACCTATTCGCAGGATGTGATCGACAACCAGATCGCGCGGCTTGAGCGGCTTGCGGTGCGCCAAGGGATCGATTTCGTCCGGGTGGAGCCGCAGACCACGCGCAACAGCCGAGAGCGGACGCTGGACGTCAATTTCCGCCTTGTGCGCGGTCCGCGCATCTTCGTCGAACGGATCGATATCGAGGGCAATCAGACCACGCTCGACCGGGTGATCCGGCGCCAGTTCGACGTGGTCGAGGGCGACCCGTTCAATCCGCGTGAGATCAGGGAGACCTCGGACAAGATCCGTGGCACCGGGTTCTTCTCGCGCGTCGACGTGGCGCCGCGCCAGGGATCGGCGCCCGATCAGGTCATCGTTGACGTGGACGTCGAGGAACAGCCGACGGGGAGTTTCTCCTTCGGTGGCTCTTACGGTGTCGAAGCCGGCTTCGGCCTGACGTCGAGCTTCTCGGAACGGAATTTCCTCGGTCGTGGTCAGACCCTGAGTTTCAATGTGTCCGGTGGTGCGGCCACAAAGAACGGTTCGGTCACCTTCATTGAACCGGCGTTCCTGAGCCGCGACGTGACCTTCCGGTTTGACCTGTTTTACAGCGGGACCAGCGAAGGTCTGAACGCGACTTACAGCACATCGAGTGCAGGCGTCCGTCCATCCTTCGAATTCCCGGTGAGCGAATACGGGCGCCTGGCCCTGCGCTATGAGCTGTCTCAGGACGAGCTTTTCGACGTCAGCGCGGACTCGTCCGCGATCATCCAGGCGGAGGAGGGCGCGCTGATCAACAGTTCGCTCGGTTACACCTACAGCTTCGACACGCGCCGTCGTGGTCTCAATCCCAACGCCGGTGTGCTGCTGCGTTTCGGCCAGGACGTGGGCGGTGTCGGTGGCGACTCGCAATACCTGAAATCGACGGCGCTTGCTTCGGCGCAGGCTTTGGTTCTGAACGAAGAGGTTACCCTGCGCGCGACGGTCGAGGGCGGGGCTCTGGAGTTCTTCGAAGGCACCAGCCGGGTTACCGACCGGTTCTTCCTGAGCGGCAACACGATGCGCGGGTTCCAGGCGCGCGGTCTTGGTCCGCGCGATCTTGTGGCGGTGAACCAGGATGGTCTCGGCGGTAACTACTTTGCCGTAACCCGACTGGAATCAGAGTTCCCTCTGGGTCTGCCCGAAGAATACGGCCTGAGTGGTGGCGTCTTCCTTGATATCGGTACCGTCTGGGGGCTGGAAAACACGGCCGGTGGCCCGACCGGGACCGATCCTGTCGATGACAGCTTGCGCTGGCGTTCGGCGGCGGGCGTGTCGCTTCTCTGGACTTCCCCCATCGGGCCGTTGCGGTTCAATTTCTCGCGGGCGTTGCTGAAGGAAGACTACGACCTGGAAAAGAACTTCGACCTGACAATCTCGACGCAGTTCTGATGTTGATCCGTCTTCTTGCCTTGCTCACCTTTCTGGCCCCCGCCGCATGGGGGCAGGACGAGCCGGCGCAATATCCAATCCTCGTGGTCGACCAAGAGCGTTTGTTTGCCGAATCCCGCCTCGGAAGGCAGATCTCCACCGACCTGGAACAGCGCGCCGAAGCGCTGGCCGCCGAAAACCGGCGGATCGAGGGCGAACTGTCGGCCGAGGAGCAGGCCCTGACGCAACGCCGCGCCACCCTGTCGCCGACGGAGTTTCGGGAACTGGCGGATGCGTTCGACGCCAAGGTGCAGCGTCTGCGTGCGGAACAGGATCAAAAGGCGCGAGATATCACCCGTCTGAGGGACCGCGAGCGGCAGCTTCTGCTCAACAGCGCCGGGCCGGTTCTGGGTGCGATCGCCAATGAGCGGGGTGCGCTGATCATTCTGGATCGCCGGAATGTCCTGATCTCTGCAGACAGTATCGACATTACCGACGACGCCATTGCCCGGCTCAACGAGAGGCTGGAAGCGGACGCACAAACCCAACCCGGCGGTGGGGAAGAGCAGCCAGCGCCCGGTGCCTCGGACTAGCTTGCTTGTCTAGGCGCGGCGGAGTTGCTACTCCATCTCAAAGCATTACCAGAAGGGGCGGCGAGATGAGCGAACAGGAACTCAAGAGCGCGGATATCGACCTCATTCAGCGGATCATTCCGCATCGCTATCCGTTCCTTTTGATCGACAAGGTGCGGGACATAGACGGATCGAACAGCGCCGTCGGCATCAAGAACGTCACCTTCAACGAGCCGCATTTCCAGGGACACTTCCCGAACGCGCCGATCATGCCGGGCGTGACCATTGTCGAGGCGCTGGCCCAGACGGCGGCGGTGATGGTCGGCGTGGCCGATGATCTCGCCGACAAGGATTTCCTCGTCTATTTCATGGCCATCGACAGCGCCAAGTTCCGCCGCAAGGTGGTGCCGGGCGATGTGCTGGAGCTGCGGGTCGAGACCAAGCGCGGCGGCGGCAAGGTCTGGAAATTCGCCGGGCGCGCCACGGTCGAGGGTGAACTGGCCTGCGAATGCGAGTTCACCGCCATGATGGATCGGCCCAAGGGCTGAGCATGGCGATTCACCCCACAGCCCGGATTCACCCCTCGGCGATTGTCGAAGACGGTGCGACCATCGGAGAGGGTGCAGAAATCGGCCCGTTCTCGACGGTTGGGTCGAAGGTCACGCTCGGCCCGCGCGTGGTGCTGAAAAGCCATGTGGTGGTGACCGGCCTGACCGAAGTTGGCGAAGAGACAGTGATCTTCCCCTTCGCCTGCATCGGTGAGGTTCCGCAGGATCTGAAGTTCAAGGGCGAGGAAACCCGCCTCGTGGTCGGCAAGCGAAACCGCATCCGCGAAGGCGCGACCATGAACACCGGCACCGAAGGTGGCGGCGGGTTGACCAAGGTTGGCGACGATTGTCTGTTCATGACCGGCGCCCATGTGGGCCATGACGTGATCGTGGGAGACCGGGTTATCCTGGCGAACCAGGCGGCGTTGGCCGGTCACTGCGTGATCGGGGATGACGTGATCATCGGCGGGCTCTCGGGCATCCACCAATGGGTTAGGATCGGACGTGGCGCCATCGTCGGTGCCGTCACCATGGTGACAAATGACGTGATCCCCCATGGCCTCGTCCAGGGGCCGCGCGGGCAGTTGGATGGGCTGAACCTCGTGGGCCTGAAACGCCGTGGCGTCGCGCGGTCGGATATCTCGGCGCTGCGGGCCGCATTCCAGGCGCTGGCGCAGGACGAAGGCGCGTTCCAGGACCGGGCGCGCCGCCTCTCGGAAGAGGCCGACAGCGCCTACGTGCGCGAGATCGTCGAGTTCATCCTGGGCGAAAGCGACCGGTCCTTCCTGACGCCCTCCTGATGCTGGCGCTGATCGCAGGGGAGGGGCGCCTTCCGGTTCTTCTGGCCGAGCACCTCGCTGCGCAGGGCAGGGCCTTTCAACTCTGCGAACTCGAAGGGTTCCCGGCGGAAAATCCCACCGGGGCCGAGGTGATCCGCTTCCGGGTAGAGCGGTTGGGGTCTTTCCTGTCCACGCTGAAAAAGCGCGGCGTGACCGAGGTCTGTTTCGCCGGTCGTGTGCAGCGGCCGAAGCTTGATCCCAAGAAGGTCGATCTGGCCACGATGCCGCTGGTGCCAAGGATGCTCTCGGCGATCAAGGCGGGGGATGACGGGGCGCTTCGGCAGGTGATTGCGATCTTCGAGGGTGCCGGTCTCAGCGTGATCGGCGCACATGACATCCTGCCTGACCTTCTGCCTCCCGTCGGAAACCTCACTTCCCAACGCCCGGATGACCGCGCCCGCAAGGATGCGACGCGGGGCGCGGCCATCGTGGCGGCCATGGGCGTTGCAGACGTGGGGCAGTCCTGTGTGGTCGCTGCCGGGCAGGCGCTGGCCATCGAGGCGCTTCCCGGTACCGACCGGATGCTGGCCGCGCTGGCCGCTGACCGCGACGGGTTGCCTGATGGCGGGATTTTTTTCAAGGCGCCGAAACCCTCTCAGGATCGCCGCGTCGACCTGCCGGTGATCGGCCCGGCCACGATCCGTGCCGCCGCGAAAGCGCGGCTGACAGGGGTTGTCATCGAGGCGGGCGGGGTGATGGTGCTGGACCGCGACGATACCGTTGCCGCGGCGGAAGAGGCTGGACTGTTCCTCTGGGTGCGGGAGGCCGGGTGATGCGCGTCTTCCTGATCGCGGGCGAGCCCTCGGGCGACCGGCTGGGAGCCGCGCTGATGGCTGGTCTGAAGGAGCTTTCACCCGGGATCGAATTTTCCGGGGTTGGCGGCCCGCTGATGCAAGCCGAGGGGATGGAGAGCCTCTTCCCGATGGATGAGCTCTCGGTCATGGGCATCGCCGAGGTGCTGCCCAAGTACCGGCACCTGCTGCGGCGGATCAAGGAAACCGCGACCGAGGTGCTGAGGCTAAAGCCCGATGTCCTCATCACCATCGATAGCCCGGATTTCTGCCTGCGCGTCGCGCGGCGGGTGAAGGCCGCGTCGGACATACGGACGGTGCATTACGTCGCGCCCTCGGTCTGGGCCTGGCGCCCCGGGCGAGCGGCGAAGATGGCCGAGTGTATCGATCAGGTGCTGGCGCTGCTGCCCTTCGAGCCGCCTTACATGGAAGCCGCCGGGATGCGCTGCGATTTCGTCGGGCACCCGGTGGTGTCCGAGCCGGTGCCGACGTCGGTTGAAACCGAGGCGTTCCGCCGGGCCGAGGGGATCGGCGAGGCGCCGATGTTGCTGGTCCTGCCAGGGTCGCGCCGGTCCGAGGTGGGGCGGCTGATGCCCATTTTCGGTGAGGCCGTGCGCGCCGTGGTCGCGCAAAGGCCGGACCTGCGCGTGGTGATTCCGGCCGCGGGGCCGGTGGCGCAGGCGGTGATCGAAGGCGCTGCGGATTGGCCCGGTGATCCGATCGTGCTCGACCCGCGCAACAGGCCCGCGGATGAGGCCACGACCCGCAAACGCCGTGCCTTTGCCGCGGCGGATGCGGCGCTGGCGGCCTCGGGGACCGTGTCGCTTGAACTGGCCGCCACCTCGACGCCGATGGTGATCGCCTATGACATGAACTGGCTCAGTTGGCAGATCATGTCGCGCATGGCGCAGATCGACACGGTGACGCTGGTCAACCTGGTGACGGGCACCCGCGTGGTGCCCGAGTTCCTAGGGCCGCGGTGCCAGCCCGAGGGGATTGCGACGGCGCTACTTTCGTTGCTCAACAGTGATGCCGCGCGGGCCGAGCAGGTCACAGCGATGGCCGAGACGATGCAGGCTCTGGGCAAAGGTCACGAAGCGCCGGGCCTACGGGCGGCGCGGGCGGTTCTGGAAGGGATTTCCGAGCGGAAGCCAGGTCAAGATTACTGAACTTTGCCAAATTGCCCAAACAGGTTACGCTGCGGGGTAGGGAGTGGACTGGAGGATGACATGTTGCAGCGGCTATCCATGACCGCGGCGATCTTGGGGGCGGCGCTCGCCCTCGCGCAAACGGCGGCTGGCGCTGACGCCCAGCGCGGGCGCGGCG
Source organism: Paracoccaceae bacterium (assembly GCA_014762635.1). Classification (GTDB taxonomy): domain Bacteria; phylum Pseudomonadota; class Alphaproteobacteria; order Rhodobacterales; family Rhodobacteraceae; genus JABURR01. The sequence continues at coordinate 18,859 of JABURR010000079.1, read as the reverse complement.
ATTTCCAATCCACCTGTGCAGGCTGCCACAATTCGGCAGCCGAGGTCGCGGGACGTGCAGGGGGGAACTCGGCCAGCAACAAGGCGCGTCGGCTTGATGCCTTCCTGTTTGGCCACTACGCCCCGAATGATCGGGCCCGGGCCGACATCATTGCTTACCTGCTGAGTCTCTGAGCCTCAGCCCTTGGGCGCGGCCCAGTCTTCCAGCGTGCTTTGCAGATCCCCGTAGCCCGTGAAGCGGCGCTCATAGGCCAAGCCGAGCCTTTCGGCGCAGTCACGCGCGCGGGTGTCCAGGGCCGGGTCGTCGGTCTGGGCCTGGTAGACCAGCTTTTCGTAATTCCCGAAATAGGCATCGCGCAGTTCGGGGTGCCGGTCGAGGCCAAGGGGCTTCCAGACGAAGGCATCGAACTGCCGGACGAGGAAATCGGTCAGGTAGAAGGCGGTGAACTCATCCTCGGCGCGGGTGGCAAAGGCCGCGTTGCCTTCGAAGAAGGAATAGCAATGCGGGCCTTCGACCATCTCGACGCCCTGTTCTGCGCAGACCCGGGCCAATGCGCCGCCAGTTCCGCAATCGGCGTAGACGACGAAAATCTGGTCATAGTCGGCGCGATGGGCGGCGATCTTGTCAGCCACAGCCTGCGCGATGCGGTCGGGGTGATTGTGCAGGATCGCGGGCAGGCAGGTCAGGTCCATGTGATCCCAGCCGTTGCGTGCTTTCAGGTCGAGGATCTCCCGTGCCAGCGCACCGCAGGCGATCAGCAGAACGCGGCCCGTGCCACGCGGCGCAAGGCCTTCCTCGGTCAGGTCAGCGTCGGTTGTCACCGGGGTTCGAGGCGCACGGCCGTGCCGTAGGCGACGATTTCGGAGGCGCCGCTCATGACCTGGCTGGTCTCCATCCGGAAGGCGACCACCGCGTTGGCGCCCATGGCCTGCGCCTCCTGCGCCATCCGGTCGAGCGCCTGTTCACGCGCTCCTGCCATCAGGGACGTGTAGCCTTTGACTTCGCCCCCAACGAGGGACTGCAGGCCCGCCACGATGTCGGTGCCGACATGCTTGGTTCGCACGCTGGCGCCGCGCACGAGGCCAAAGGTTTCCGCGATCTCGCGGCCCGCGACGCGTTCGGAGGTGACGATAAGCATCAGTGATCCATCCTGTCATAATGGTCGTCCTCACGGCTGCCGACCCGGTCCATGATGACACGCACGAGGATATAGCCGACCAGCGCGATGATCGAGAGCACCGCAAGGCCGAACGCCGGGTCCAGGTTGAAGCTTCCAAGAAGCGCGGCCCCGGCCCAGATCGTCACGCCAGCCGCCGCGATGACGCTGACGAGGATCAGGACAAGTCTGTCGAGTGGCATGAGTCACCTCCTGCCGATGATATAGATGCTGATACCCGCAATTTTAAGGCGTCACCCGGCAGCCATCTGGTTGTGACGGCGCGCGACCAGGGTCTTGGCGGTTTCCACCGCCACGGCGGCGTCGCGGCAATAGGCATCGGCGCCGATGGCCTTGCCGAATTCCTCGTTCAGCGGCGCGCCGCCCACCAGCACGATGTAATCGTCGCGGATGCCCTGCTCGACCAGCGTGTCGATGACCACCTTCATGTAGGGCATGGTCGTGGTCAGCAGCGCGGACATGCCAAGGATATCTGCCCCTTCGGCCTTGATCGCGTCGATATAGGCTTCGACCGGGTTGTTAATGCCTAGGTCGACCACCTCGAACCCGGCGCCTTCCATCATCATCGAGACAAGGTTTTTGCCGATGTCGTGAATGTCGCCCTTCACGGTGCCGATCACCATCTTGCCGACACGAGGCGCGCCGGTTTCGGCCAGAAGCGGCTTGAGGATCGCCATGCCCGCCTTCATCGCGTTGGCCGCCAGAAGCACCTCGGGGACGAAGAGGATACCGTCGCGGAAGTCCCGTCCGACGATGGTCATGCCGGCCACGAGCGCCTCGGTCAGAACCCGGTAGGGTTCCCACCCGCGTTCGAGGAGGATGTTCACACCTTCCTCGATCTCTTCCTTCATTCCGTCGTAGAGGTCGTCGTGCATTTGCAGCACGAGTTCGTCATCTGGCAGTTCGCTGAGGATGAGCTCGTCGTCTTCATCAGCCATGTGTTCTCTCCGGGCAGGCGCGTCCGCGCGTTGGATTCTGCGTCTTCATGGCCCCAATGCGGCCCTTTGACGCGACGTATTGCGACATGCGCGGTGTTGCTTCCGACTTGCGCCGGTTTTGCGCAGCATACGGCATATGGTAAATGTTCTCTTTTCGTTCTAGTTTCGCGGCATGGTACAGAGCGAATCGAGACAGGTTCCGGAAAAGCGCCGCCGTGGCAGGGCGGCGGCCAGCAATCCCGATTGCCGGTTCGATTCCACGACCCGCGCGGCGGTTCACGACGGCTGGGATATTCCCGAGGAACTTCCGCCGCTGCGGACTGAGGTGCGGGTTGAGCGGCCGCGCAAGATCATCACCCGGAACAGTTCGCCCGATATTGCCTTCGATCGCTCGATCAACCCCTACCGGGGGTGTGAGCATGGCTGTATCTATTGCTTCGCGCGGCCAAGCCACGCCTATCTTGGCATGTCGCCGGGGCTGGATTTCGAGACCAAGTTGATCGCCCGCCCCGGCGCGGCCGAGGCGCTGGCGCGGGAGCTGTCGGCTACGTCCTACGTGCCGAAGGTCATCGCAATCGGCACCAACACCGATCCCTACCAACCGGTTGAGCGGGACCAGAAGGTCATGCGGCGCATTCTGGAGGTGCTGCAGGAGTTCAACCATCCCGTGGCCGTGGTGACCAAGGGCACCCTGATCGAGCGCGATCTGGATATCCTGGGCGAGATGGGCCGCGCCGGGCTGGCGCGGGTCGGTATCTCGGTCACGACGCTGGATGCGGATCTCTCGCGCCGGATGGAGCCGCGCGCTCCTGCGCCGCAGCGTCGGCTGGCGACGATCCGCAAACTGACCGAGGCCGGGGTGCCCGTGCGGCTCATGGTGTCGCCGGTGGTTCCGGCGCTGACCGATCACGAGTTGGAAGCGATCCTGCAGGCGGGCGCCGAGGCAGGTGCGGTCGCGGCCAGCTGGATCATGCTGCGCCTGCCGCTGGAGGTGGCGCCGCTGTTCCGCGACTGGCTGGCCGAACACTACCCCGACTGCGCCGCAAGGGTCATGGGCCGGGTGCGGGAGTTGCAGGGCGGCAAGGATTACGATCCGGCCTGGAGCCGCAGGATGACTGGAAAGGGGCCGTTTTCCGACCTGGTGTCCGCACGCTTCCGCGTTGCCTGTGACAGGCTTGGGTTGGCGCGGGAACTTGATCCGCTCAGGATCGACCTTTTCCACGTTCCGCCACGCCCGGGCGATCAGCTTTCCCTGTTCTGAGCGCCGCCGGGCACCGAACAAGGTGCGGGGCGACAGGGTGTCAGGGCAGGCGGACGACATGGCGAGCGACGATCATCCCCGGCGGCGGCGTCGGGTGCGGGCGGGCGCAGTGTCGTCGCCGGTCCCGTCCGAGGCCGAGGAGAACCCGCCAAGCCGCGCCGCGATCTCTTCCAGCGAGGGGCGCGGGCCGGGGTCGCGGGTCTCCAGCGCTTCGCGCATCTTGACCAGGTGTTCCGGCGTCGTGCCGCAGCAGCCGCCGATGATGGTCGCTCCGGAATCGCGGGCCAGAACCGCATAATCGGCCATCAATTCGGGTGTCCCGTCATAATGGATGTGACCATCGACGTATTTCGGGATGCCTGCGTTGCCCTTGGCAATCAGCGGCAGTTCAGGCCCCAGGGCCGCAAATCCCAGCACCGTGCGCAACAGGTCAGACGCACCCACGCCGCAGTTTGCCCCGAAGGCCAGCGGCGGGTGGTCGAGCTTGTTCACCATGCTGACCATGTCGGACGAGGTCATGCCCATCATGGTGCGCCCGGCGGTGTCGAAGCTCATGGTTCCGCACCAGGGCATGTCCGCACGCTTGGCGGCTTCGGCGGCAGCCTTGTATTCCTCGGGGGCCGAGATCGTCTCGACCCAGAGAACGTCCGCGCCGCCGGCCTTCAGCCCTTCGGCCTGCTCGTGGAACATCTCGACGGCGTTGTCGTAGGTCAGGGAGCCCATCGGCTCCATGATCTCACCGGTCGGCCCGACCGAGCCTGCCACGACGACCGGGCGGCCCGCCTTGTCCGCGATTTCGCGTCCGAGTTCGGCGCCGACGCGGTTCAACTCGTGAACACGGTCCTGCGCGTTGTGCAGCTTCAGCCGCGAGGCGTTGCCGCCAAAGGTGTTGGTCAGGAACAGGTCGCTGCCCGCCTCCACCGGCCCGCGGTAGAGCGCGCGGATCTTCTCCGGTTTGTCCACGTTCCAAAGCTCCGGCGCGTCGCCAGCGGACAGACCCATGTTGAAAAGGTTCGTGCCCGTCGCCCCGTCGGCCAGCAGCCATTTGCGGGTTTCAAGCAGGCGGGACAGAGCGTTGGTCATCGGGCTACACCATATGCAATGGTCCGACACCGCCAAGGCGGGCCGGAACTCGCGCCTCATGTCGCATGAAATCCAGCATGAGGCAAATTCATAAAAATCATAATCGAGATGAATTCGGCTCAAGTTTCGGGCTTGAGCCGACTCCCGGCGCGATGCGCCTCAGTTTTCCTCGAGCAGCTGGCCCTTCGCCACGGCCATCAGCTCCACCATCTTGGTGCGGATGGTCTGCTCGTCGGCCTTGTCGCCCAGGTCGCCCGCCACTTTCTCGTAGACGTCTTCGTCACCGGCTTCCTTGAAGTCGGCCTTGATCACTTCCTTGGCATAGGCGTCCGCCTCGTCGCCGGACTTGCCCAGCAGGTCCGCGGCCCAGAGGCCAAGCAGCTTGTTGCGGCGCGCTTCGGCCTTGAACTGCATTTCCGCGTCATGGGCGAACTTGTTTTCGAACGCGTTCTCGCGATCGTCGAATGTGGTCATGGCTAGCCTCCGGCCTGTAGGTCGTTTCCTTCGATATGCCTCTCCGCGACACATGGCGCAAGGGGGCGCGTCTTCTTGCGGCGTGACGCATGATCGCTTATAGCACGCGCAGCACTCGGGCGGGCCAGTCCCGCCCCTTTCCTATTGGAGTTCCCATGGCGCGCCGCAAGAAGATCTATGAAGGCAAGGCCAAGATTCTGTACGAAGGCCCCGAGCCGGGGACCTACGTTCAATATTTCAAGGACGATGCCACCGCGTTCAACGCCGAGAAGAAGGCGACGATCGACGGCAAGGGCGTGTTGAACAACCGCCTGAGCGAGTTCTTCATGAGCGGGCTCAACGCAATCGGTGTCCCGACCCATTTCATGAAGCGGCTCAACATGCGCGAGCAACTGATCCGGCAGGTGGAAATCATTCCGCTCGAGGTGATCGTGCGCAATTTCGCCGCCGGGTCGATGGCAAAACGGCTGGGAATGGAAGAGGGAACGCCGCTTCCGCGCCCGGTCATCGAGTTTTCCTACAAGGATGACAAGCTGGGCGATCCGCTTGTCCCCGAGGAATACATCATCGCCTTCGGCTGGGCGAGCCAGCAGGATCTGGATGACATCGTGGCACTTGCACTTCGGGTCAACGATTTCATGTCGGGCGTAATGTATGGCGTCGGCATCAAGCTGGTGGATTTCAAGATCGAGATCGGCCGCATCTGGGAAGGCGATTTCATGCGCCTGGTCGTGGCCGACGAGATCAGCCCCGACAGCTGCCGCCTCTGGGATATCGAAACCGGCCAGAAGCTGGACAAGGACGTGTTCCGCCGCGACCTTGGGAACCTAGCCGATGCCTATACCGAAGTGGCGCGTCGCCTGGGCGTTCTGCCCTCGAACGTCACCCACGCCAGCAAACCCACGCTGATCAACTGAAAGGCTTGCCGATGAAGGCCACCGTCCATGTCATGCTGAAACAGGGTGTCCTCGATCCGCAAGGCGAGGCTGTACGTCACGCGCTCGGCGCGTTGGGCTTTGACGGCGTGGACAGCGTGCGCCAAGGCAAGGTGATCGAGCTGGAACTGGCCGCGACCGACAAGGCCAAGGCCGAGGCCGAGGTCAAGGAGATGTGCGAAAAGCTCCTGGCGAACACGGTCATCGAAAGCTACCGCGTCGAGATCGCCTGATGCGTGCGGCGGTCATCACCTATCCCGGATCGAACTGCGACCGTGATCTTGCGGTTGCCTTCGAGCAGGCGGGATTCGAGGTTGCGCGGGTCTGGCACAAGGACAGCGACTTGCCCGAGGGGCTGGACGTCGTGGGCCTGCCGGGCGGGTTCTCGTTCGGCGATTACCTGCGCTGCGGCGCGATCGCGGCGCGCTCGCCGATCACCCGGGCGGTGATCGCCCATGCGGAGCGCGGCGGATACGTTCTGGGCATCTGCAACGGGTTCCAGGTGCTGACCGAAACCGGTCTTCTGCCCGGGGCGCTGATGCGCAATGCGGGCCTCAAGTTCGTCTGCAAGCCGGTTGACCTGACCGTTGCCACGGCAGACAGCGCCTTTACCTCGGGCTACGAGGCGGGCCAGGCGATCACGATCCCGGTGGCCCATCACGATGGCAACTACCAGATCGACGATGAAGGCCTTGCCAAGCTGAAGGGTGAGGACCGCATCGCCTTCCGTTACGCGCAGAACCCCAACGGGGCGCGCGACGATATCGCCGGCGTGCTGAGCGAGAACCGCCGTGTATTGGGCCTGATGCCGCACCCGGAACGCGCCGCAGACGCCGCACATGGCGGGACCGATGGTGCAGCAATGTTTCGGTCTTTGGCCGGGATCATGGCAACCGCCTGAAACGCTTGAGCGAAAAATGGGCGCGGCGTAGTATCCGCGCGATGATCGAGAAAACCGATAACCCGGTAGAGCCGAATATCCGAGCAGGCTTGTCATGGCGCGCGCGCCTGGCGGTTATTCTGTTCGTGAGCGCGGCCTGTTCGGTGGTGCTGGTCACCGACAACTGGCTGACGGTTCGATTCACCGAAAGCACCAAGAACCGGGCTGAACTGCGGCTCGCGCTCTATTCGGGCAACGTGATCTCGGAATTGCAGCGGAACCAGGTCGTTCCGCTGCTGCTGTCACGCGATCCGGCACTCATCAACGCCTTGAATTCAGGCGATTATTCCCAATCTTCCCAGCGTCTTATTTCCTATCGCGAGGAAATCGGCGCGGCCCGATTGCAGCTTCTGGACAAGGACGGGCGGGTGGTGGCCTCGACAGATCGGAACGATCTGGGCGCCGCCATGCGGACGGAGGCCGACTTCGTCGAGGCGCTGCGGTCTTCGGACACGGTGTTCACCGTGGTCGAAAGCGACAGCGGGGCATTCGAGTTTTCCTACAGCCGAAAGATCAGCGCCCAGGGCAACTTGCTCGGCGTAATCGTCGTCGACGTGGACCTCCGGAAATTCGAGAAAAGCTGGACCGGGATCTCGGACGCGGTGCTGGTGAAGGACACCGAAGGCAAGATCTTGCTGGCGACCGAACCGCGTTGGCGTGGCATCACCGAGGAAGAGGCGCTGGCGGTGCAATCCGCGCCGTCGGCGATTCAGCGTGCAATTCGCATCACGGCGGACTGGGCCGCGCTTCCGGCTGACGCTTTCCTGCGCGGCGAGGCGGTGATGCGGCAGGAGACACGGATTTCATTCCAGGGCTGGCGGATGATCTCTTTCACCACCTACTCGTCGGTGCGCGAACGAGTGAACGGGGTCCTGGCGCTTGAGATCATGGGCTTCGCGTTGTTGTTGGCGGGCGCCTTCTACGTGGCAAGCCGCCGCGCGCTGTCGCAGTCGAAATTCTTCCAGCTCGAGTCCGCCGAGTTGCGGCAACTCAACGTCGCCCTGCAACGAGAGATCGCCGAGCGGAAACGGGCCGAGCGCAACCTCGAGGTGGCCGAGCAGACGCTGGCCCAGTCTTCGAAACTCGCGGCCTTGGGCGAAATGTCCGCCGCGGTCAGTCACGAGCTGAACCAGCCGCTTGCGGCAATGAAGACCTACCTGGCGGGGGCCAAGCTGCTCTTGCGCCGGAACCGTCCGGATGAGGCTCTGTCGTCGTTCCAGCGGATCGACGACCTGATCGAGCGGATGGGCGCGATCACCCGGCAGCTCAAGAGCTATGCGCGCAAGGGCAGCGATGCGTTGGAACAGATCGACGTGCGCGATTGCGTGTCGGCGGCCCTGTCGATGATGGAGCCGCAGTTGAAGCGTGGCCACGTCCAGATCACAAGATCGATCCCGAAGGTTCCGGTCATGGTCGAGGCCGACCGGCTGCGTGTGGAACAGGTTCTGATCAACCTGCTGCGTAATGCGCTGGATGCCACCAAGAACGTGACGGTCCCGGCGATCGAGATCCTTGTCTCGGCAGGCGAGACTGCCAATATAACTGTCAGGGACAATGGCGAAGGGATCGACGATCTCGACAAGCTGTTCGAACCCTTCTACACGACCAAGGCTCCGGGGGATGGGATCGGTCTGGGATTGGCGATCTCCTCGAGTATCGTGAGTGATCTGGGCGGACGTCTGATAGCGCGCAATGCGCAAGGCGGGGGCGCGGTGTTCGAAGTGAGCCTGCCCCGGGTTCCGGAAAATGTTGAAGCTGCTGAGTAGGATCGCGCATGGCGCAGGCAATAAAAATCGCAATCGTCGATGACGAGCAGGACATGCGGCAATCCATCAGCCAGTGGCTGGCGCTGTCGGGATATGAAACCGAGACCTTCGCCAATGCGGAGGACGCGCTGAAAGGGCTGGGAAGCGACTATCCCGGGATCGTCATCAGCGATATCCGGATGCCCGGCATGGACGGTATCCAGTTTCTCAAGCGCCTGATGAGCCAGGACTCCGCGCTCCCGGTCATCATGATCACCGGCCACGGCGATGTGCCGATGGCGGTCGAGGCGATGCGGATCGGCGCGTTCGATTTCCTTGAAAAGCCGTTCAACCCCGATCGGATGACTCAGCTTGCCAAGCGGGCCACGACCGAGCGGCGTTTCACGCTGGACAACCGCGCTCTGCGCCGGGAGTTGGGCGATGGCTCCGGCATCATGAAGAAGCTGATCGGGAACTCCCCGGTTATGGAGCGTCTTCGCGAAGATATCCTGGATCTGGGTCAGGCAGATGGACACGTCCTGATCGACGGTGAAACCGGAACGGGCAAGACGCTGGTGGCCCACGCGCTGCACGCGGTGGGGGCCAAGGCCGGGCGCAAGTTCATCATCACCTCCTGCGTCGGGCAGGATGAAGCGGTGCTTGCGCAGCGGCTGTTCGGCCCGGCGGAAGAGGGCGGCGAACTGCCCCTTACCGAGCAGGCCCGCGGCGGCACGCTGGTGCTGGAACATATCGAGGCGCTTCCCGAGGCGCTGCAATCGCGGCTTCTGGCCTGGATCAATGAGCAGGGAACGCCTGCCGAAACCCGGCTGATCGCGATCTCGAACCTGCAGGAGCAGGGCAAGACCTGCGAAGACGTGCTGCGGCCCGATCTCTATTTCCGGCTTGCCGCGATGAAGATCACCCTGCCGCCGTTGCGCCAGCGGGGCGAGGATATCCTGAGCCTCTTCAGCCGTTTCTGCGAACAGTTCGCCGAGGAATACGGCTGCGACGCGCCCGAGGTTTCCGCGCAAGAGGCGGCGCAGCTTCTGCAGGCGCCCTGGCCGGGCAATATCCGCCAGCTTTCCAACGTGGCCGAACGCGCCGTGCTGCAGAACCGCCGCGGAACCGGGTCGATCGCCAGCTTGCTGATGTCGGACAGTGACAATGCCCAGCCCGCCATGACGACCGAGGGCAAGCCGCTCAAGGAATATGTCGAGGCCTTCGAGAAGATGCTGATCGACAACACGATGCGCCGCCACAAGGGCTCTATCGTGTCGGTCATGGACGAGCTTTGCCTGCCGCGCCGGACCCTGAATGAGAAGATGGCGAAATACGGATTGCAACGTTCGGACTACCTTTGATCCCGGTGCGCCGGGTGTAAAAGCTTCTGACATTCGGGATTGTAATTTCCGCATGTCAGCCATTATGGTGTGATCAAGGGAGTCCGCCTCGAACATGCCGGATCCCTGCGAAGAGTTTCGCTGCATCAGAAAAACGCCGTCGCCGGATGCGACGCGGGCCTGACGCAGACCGAGAGGGCCGAAAGGCCGGAAGATTGCCCGCCTCGACATTGTCTGGCTGGGCCGTGAATGGATGCCTTCAAAGGCATCGGAGAAGAACCGCGATGAGGCGCAGATTGGGAACACACAGGCGGGCCGGACGAGGAATGTCCGGATCAGCCGCGTACCCTGCGCCCGGATTCGCCTTAACAAATCATCGCTTCGGACCGGACGCGCCGCTAGGCGGCGTCCTCTCTGCGCGGTGCGAGAAATATATACAATGGCTAAGAAAATGCTTATCGACGCCACCCACGCGGAAGAGACCCGCGTCGTGGTGGTGGACGGAAACAAGGTCGAGGAGTTCGACTTTGAATCAGAGAACAAACGCCAGCTAGCCGGCAACATCTATCTCGCCAAGGTGACCCGTGTGGAGCCTTCGCTCCAGGCGGCCTTTGTCGACTACGGCGGCAACAGGCATGGCTTCCTCGCGTTCTCGGAAATCCACCCGGATTACTACCAGATCCCGGTCGCGGACCGCGAGGCGCTGCTTGCCGAAGAGCGCGCCTATGCCGAGGCGATGGCCGAAGAGGAAGAGAAGCCGAAGAAATCGCGTTCGCGTCGGCGCTCCAAGCCGAAGGCCGAGGAAACCAAATCCGAAGACGCCGTCGAGACGCGGGATGTCGCGATTCCAGGAATGGATGTCGTCGACCTCGAGGAGGACGCCGACTCCGAGGAGGGCACCTCGCCCGCTTACCGGGTCGAGGAAACGCCTGTCGAAACGCCTGCAGCCGACGAGGCTGACGTAGCGGCAGACGAGAGCACTCCGGCCGCAGAGGCCGACACGACGACCGAGTCCGAGGATGATACCTCGGACGAAGGCGCAGACGTCAAGCAGGCGTCCGAGCGCGACAGCGAGATCGAATCTGTCGCCGACGAAGACGTGACCGAGGAAATCCGCCAGCCGCGCAAGCAGCGGCCCCGGAAATACAAGATCCAGGAAGTCGTCAAGGTCCGGCAGATCATGCTGGTCCAGGTGGTCAAGGAAGAGCGTGGCAACAAGGGCGCTGCCCTGACGACCTACCTTTCGCTGGCAGGCCGCTACTGCGTACTGATGCCCAACACCGCGCGCGGTGGTGGTATCTCGCGCAAGATCACCAATGCGGCCGACCGCAAGAAGCTCAAAGAGATCGCCAATGAAATCGACGTGCCCCAGGGCGCGGGGCTGATCATTCGCACTGCCGGATCGCAACGCACCAAGGCCGAGATCAAGCGCGATTACGAATACCTTCAGCGCCTGTGGGAACAGATCCGCGAGTTGACGCTGAAATCCATCGCGCCCGCCAAGATCTACGAGGAGGGCGACCTCATCAAGCGGTCGATCCGCGACCTCTACAGCCGCGAGATCGACGAGGTTCTGGTCGAGGGCGAAGAAGGCCACCGTACGGCCAAGGACTTCATGAAGATGATCATGCCGTCCCACGCCAAGAACGTGAAACTCTATCACGACCCGATGCCGCTTTTCGCGCGGTTCCAGGTCGAGACCTACCTGAGTTCGATGTTCAATCCGACCGTTCAGCTCAAGTCCGGCGGCTATATCGTGATCGGCGTGACCGAGGCGCTGGTGGCGATCGACGTGAACTCTGGCCGGGCCACCAAGGAAGGCTCGATCGAGGAAACGGCGCTCAAGACCAACCTCGAGGCCGCCGAAGAAGTGGCCCGCCAGTTGCGCCTGCGTGACCTGGCCGGCCTGATCGTCATCGACTTCATCGACATGGAAGAGCGCAAGAACAACGCCGCCGTCGAAAAGAAGATGAAGGACAAGCTGAAATCCGACCGCGCCCGCATCCAGGTGGGCAGGATCTCGGGCTTTGGCCTGCTTGAAATGAGCCGCCAGCGGCTGCGCCCGGGCATGCTCGAGGCGACGACCCAGCCCTGCCATCACTGCCACGGCACCGGCCTTGTGCGCTCGGACGACAACTTGGCGCTCAACATCCTGCGCCAGCTTGAAGAAGAGGGCACCCGCCGCCGTTCGCGCGAAGTGCTGCTGAAGGCGCCGGTCGGGATCGTCAACTTCCTGATGAACCAGAAGCGTGAACACATCGCCCAAATCGAAGCCCGCTACGGCATGTCCGTGCGGATCGAGGCGGATCCGCTGCTGGTGAGCCCGGACTTCGGCATCGAGAAGTTCAAGACCGCGACCCGCGTGGTGCCGGAAGCGGCCCCCGTGGTGTCGGTGGATGCCTCGATCATGTCGGACGTCGACGAGGACGTGACCGAAGAGGATCAGGAAACCGAAGCCGAGGTCCAGGCCGTGGATCCGGAAGACGAAGGCGCGCCGAAGAAGAAGCGCCGGCGCCGCCGCCGCCGTCGTGGCGGATCGCGCAACGGTGGCGAAGATCGTCAGGGCGAGGGCACGGAAGAAGGTTCCGCGGCTGCAGCCGATCAGCCGGAGTCGGAGCAGGAGGCCGCGTCGGAACAGCCCGAGCCTGCCGCTGCCGAGGCTGAGACGCGCGATGAGGACGATGAAAAGCCGAAGAAATCCCGCTCGCGGACTCGTTCGCGCTCCAAGAAGAAGGACGCCGTCGAAGAAGGCGAGACCACCGAGGTCCAGGCCGCCGAGCCTGCCGAGGCCGCGGAGGCGGTCGAGGAAAAGCCGAAGAAGAAGGTGACCCGCTCGCGCAAGAAGAAGGCCGAGGAACCGGTTGAGGCCGAAGCAGTGAACGCAGAGCCGGCTGAGGCCGAAGCCAAGACCGAAGAAAAGCCGAAACGCGCCCCGCGCTCGCGCAAGAAAAAGGTCGAGGAGGCAACGCCCGAACCCGCTGCAGCCGAACCGGTGGCCGAGGCCCAGCCCGAATCCGCCGAACCGGTGGCCGAAGCCACCGAGCAGCCAGCGCCCCAGCCTCAGCCGGAACCGGCCGCGGCGGAACCTGCCGCTGAGCCAGAGCCGCAGCCTGAGCCCGAGAAAGCCCCGGCCATGGCCGAGGCGACGGAAAGCCAGGATGACTCCAAGCCCAAGAAACGGGGCTGGTGGAGCCTGGGGATCTGATCAGAACAGCGCGCCGGGCCATCGCCCGGCGCGTTTCTTTCAGGCCTTGCGGATGAAGTAGTGCTGCGCCTCCCCGGCGTCTTCCTGACCAATAAGCTCGTGCCCGGATTCGTTGCAGAAATGCGGGACGTCGATCACGGCGGCCGGGTCGTCGGCCTGCACTCGCAACACCTGGCCCGAGGACATGCCTGACAGCCGCTTGCGCGCCTTCAGGACGGGCAGCGGGCACAGCAGGCCCAGGGCGTCGAGATCGTGATCATAGGTCATCGCAGCGCCAGATAGAGACGATGTTACAATTTGTCCACCGGCTTGTGATCCGGGGTGTGGTGACGCGGGCTGCCAGAGAAGCTATCTCCTAACCCATGTTCGGAATCGAAATCATAGACGCCGCCCTGCTGCCCGCGATCTTCGTGGCCATTGCCGCGGGCCTTCTGTCCTTCCTCAGCCCCTGTGTGCTGCCGATCGTGCCGCCATATCTTGCCTACATGGGCGGCATCACCATGACCGAGTTGCAGGATGAGAAAGGCGCCCGTCGCCGCGTGGTGCTGTCGGCGGTCTTCTTCGTGATGGGCCTGTCCACGGTCTTCTTGTTTCTTGGGTTCACGGCCTCGGCCTTCGGTCGGTTCTTCCTGCAGAATCAGGAGTGGTTCCTGACCGCGGCGGGTATCGTCATCATGATCTTCGGGGCGCATTTCGTCGGCGTCTACCGCATCGGCTTTCTCGACCGGGATATCAGGGTCGACGCTGGGGACCGGGGCGGATCGGCGGTTGGCGCCTATCTTCTGGGGTTGGCCTTCGCCTTTGGCTGGACACCCTGCATCGGGCCGATTCTGGGGTCGATCCTGACCATGGCGGCCTCCGAATCCTCCATCGCGCGGGGCACTGCTCTGCTTGGGGCTTACGCCTTCGGTCTTGGCATCCCGTTCCTTCTGGTGGCGGCCTATTTTCCAAGGATGACCGGGCTGATGGCCTGGATGAAACGCCACATGGAACGGATCGAGCGGATCATGGGCCTGCTGCTCTGGACCGTCGGCCTGATGATGCTCACCGGAAAATTCACCGATCTGTCGTTCTGGCTTCTGGAGACCTTCCCAAACCTTGCGGTTCTGGGGTAGGCAGATACGCGCGAGACAGGGTCGCGACGGTCTTACCTTCGCGGGAATCGTTGGCTAGACTGCCGACAAAAATCGGGTGTCAGGATGGAAGTGGAAGAGCAGTCTCAGGAAGTTACACGTCGACGGGTATTCTTCGTACCCGGGTTCGACCCCCATCCCGCGCGCAGGTATCGTGAACTCTACCGCGCCGAGGCGGCGAAGCAGGGCGAGATCTCTGACTACAAGATCGCCGTCAAGGCCCTGATGTCGCGTGAGAACTATGCCTGGCGTGTTGGCGCGCGATTCGGGTCCGATCGTGTGATCTCGGACATCGAGGTTCTGGAGTGGCGCGACATCGTCAAGCGCTCCATGGGCAAGGGGATCGTCGCCACTTATGGGCAGCTCTTTCGCACGGCCTGGACCTACCTGAGCACCGGGGTTTTGCCGCGCCTCATCGCCCTGCGCCGCAGCACGATGGTCGCGGGGCTCTACCCTGCCGTGATGCTTTTGCTTCAGCTGCTGGTCGGGCTGATCATCGCCGGCAAGGTCGGCGGGTTCTTTGCAGATATTTCAGGGCCGGGTGTCGGCTGGGTCACCGCGCCGCCGATCATCGCGCTGACGCTGCGCTGGTTCCGGAGCATCGACAGCAGGTTCTATGCCTACTACCTGATGCATGATTTCGCCTTTGCCGCCCGCTGGCGGGGCGCTTATGCGCCCGAGGTCGAGGAGCGTTTGGAGAAATTCGCCGAGGCCGTCGCCGAGGCCATGCAATCCGAGGTGGATGAGGTTCTGATAGTCGGTCATTCCTCGGGGGCGCAGCTTTCGGTATCGATTGCTGCAGATATGATCCGCGGTGGGCATGTATCCGAGGACGGCCCGAAGCTGTCTTTGTTGACACTCGGCGAGTCGATTCCGATGCAGTCCTTCCTGCCGAAGGCCACGCGCCTGCGCAGAGATCTGCATCTTCTCGGCGAATCCGATGACCTGACCTGGATCGACGTGTCGGCACCGGGCGATGGAGCATCCTTCGCGCTGGCCGATCCCGTGGCCGTGACCGGATTGGCGACGAAAGATCAGCGCTGGCCGCTGGTGCTGTCGGCGGCCTTCTCGGAGACGCTCAGCCCCGATCTGCGGAAACTGCTGAAGTGGAAGTTCTTCCGGCTGCATATCCAGTATCTCTGCGCCTACGACCAGCCGCGGGATTATGACTACTTCCAGATCACCGGGGGGCCGCTGACCCTGGCCACGCGCTTCGAAGGGCGCAAGCCGTCGCCCTCGCGTATCGATGTGGCCGTTTCTCCGTACCAATCCATAATCGGATGATCCCGCCCAAGCCGCAGGCCCGGCCCGAGCGCGTGTCGCTCTGGCGGTATCTGCGGCTTTTTCGGCAGGACATCCTGTCGGCCCAGCCCGAGAGACTCTACCGCGCGCGGATGGCGGAGTTCCGAACCCCGTTCTTCCGCTCGTATCTCGTGAATGAACCGGATCTGATCCGAACGGTTCTTAACGATCGCCCGTCCGATTTCCCCAAGTCCGACCGGGTGGGCGAGGGGTTGCGCCCGTTGCTCGGTCAATCGGTCTTCCTGACAAATGGAGAGACCTGGGCGCATCAGCGCCGGATCATCGACCCGGCGTTCGAGCGCGGGCGTCTGCGCGAAAGCTTTCCGGCCATGCTGGCGGCGGGCCGCGCCGCGGCAAACCGGCTGGAGCCGGGGCCTTTGGACATGGAGCCGGAAACCTCGCACACGGCGGCGGACGTGATTTTCCGGACGCTGTTCTCTCTTCCGATCGAGGCGCCGGTGGCGCATGAGGTTTTCGAGCAGTTCCGGGCCTACCAGGCGCGGCAGCCGATCCTGAACCTTGCAGCTTTCCTGCCGCTGCCACGCTGGGCGCCACGCGGGTATGGGCGCGCGGCGCGAAAAAGTGCCGCGCGGATCCGCGGGCTGATCGCCGGATTGGTGGCAGGGCGTCTTGCCGAGATCGAGGCGGGCACCGCGCCGCCGGATCTGGCGACCCGGATCCTGACACTGCGCGATCCCGAAACCGGAGAGGGGTTCTCGGCCGAGGAGATGGTGGACCAGGTGGCGATCTTCTTCCTTGCCGGGCACGAGACCAGCGCCTCGGCTTTGGCTTGGGCTCTGTGGCTTCTGGCCGCGAACCCCGCGGCGCAGGGCCGTGCCGCCGCCGAGGCCCGAGCCTTGGGGGATGCGCCGGATTTCGGGGACCTTTCCAAGCTTGGCTTTACCCGAAACGTGTTCCGTGAGGCATTGCGCCTCTATCCCCCGGTGCCGATGATGGTGCGCGCGGCGACGCAGGCAGAGACCTTTCGGGGCAGGGACGTCTCCCCCGGTGCGCAGGTGGTGATCTCGCCCTGGCACATGCATCGGCACGAACGGCACTGGACCGAGCCTGACGCCTTTGATCCGGAGCGGTTCGAAACCGACCACGGGAAGGCCAGCCAGCGCGACGCCTACCTGCCGTTTTCATCAGGGCCGCGTGTCTGCCCCGGCGCCGGGTTTGCCATGGCTGAAGGGGTGTTGCTTCTGGCGCTCTACCTGCAGCGCTGGGAATTCCGCGAGGTTCAGGGACGGCGGCCGATCCCGCGCGCGCATCTCACGGTGCGGTCCCGGACCGGAATATGGCTTGAAGCCATACCGCGCGAGAGTTGTGTTGGGGCTGTCCAGAAGATGGATTTACCCTGACTTGGCTGGTCCTGCCGATGTCGCGTGATCGCCCGGGGTAACGCAGGGCCGCTCAAATTTCGTCAATTTCGCGTCATTTTTGTGTAGACCTGTGGATTCCCCTAATGGTTTTCTCAATCATGAACCCCATAATGATTAAGCTTAGAGTTGTATGGTGTGTTTTCGGCGTTGTTGCGCGTCAGGGGGAATTATGTCTGACCACTCGGATGACTTTGACCAAACCGAAGATCTGAAGCCCGGCGGGTTGTTCCCGTGGCATTGGTTCACGAGGAGCGAGGAGGAGGCGTGCGAGGATCCCTCTCATTCATCCGAACACAAGGATCCGGCGCGGCGGGAAGAACTTCTGTCTCTTTTCGCGGATGTGCTGAGGGAAGGGCCGTCGCGCGAACTGCTCATCGCCGCGCGCAGGGGAACCTTGCGGGGCATTACGCGAACCAGGACCCCGGCGGCGCAGTCCACCAGCCGGATGTTGGCTCAGGACGTGCTCGACCGGATGGCGCGCGAGCGGTAGTAGTCCAGAACGAAAAGACGAATGGCCGTCGCAAGGCCGGTGTCCAGATCACGCGCCGCGTCGATCTCGGCGGCCAGAACGTTGATCGGCTGGTCCCGTTCCTCGGCGATTTCGCGAAAGGCTTTCCAGAACGCATCTTCCAATGACACGCTGGTGCGGTGTCCGCGCAGCGTCAGCGAGCGTTTGACGGGGCGGCCGCTCATTCCTCGTCCCTGTCCAGCCGGTGCTGATCGAGATGCTTCTCGGCCTTGGCATCCCGGGCGTCCTGCAGATCACGCTCACCCTTTGTCCGGCCATGGGAAGCCGCATTGGCATTGGCCTTTGCACGCTTCTCGTCCCGCGCGGCCTGCTTGCGGAATTGGCGGAGGTTGATGACCTTGCCGGACATTGCGGTCCCTCTCTTCTGGTGGCCCCGACGCGACAATTTTGGATGCCCACGATTCGGGTGTACACTTCCACACAGGGGTGGGTTTCGGAAAACCAATTTCAGACAGGCTATCGGGCGGCTGACTTCAATTCAACGAAGGAGACCACCCATGATGATTGCAAGATGGCACGTGATGGCCAAGTTCGGCCACAAGCAGGAAGTGATCGATCTTCTCAAGGAGTGGAACTCGACCATTGGCGCCCAGACGGATGTCGACATGTCCAAGGCGCGGGTGTTGTCCGGCTCGGTCGGATCGAAGGAAGCGATGATCGTTTCGGAACTGGAGATCGCTGATCTAGCTGAACTTGGCAGTTTCTTCGACAAGATCGCAGCGGTCCAGCCGCACAAGGACTGGGGCCGAAAGCTCAGTGATCTTGTGGTTTCCGGCTCGTCCTATTGGGACGTCTACCGCGTGGTTCCCTAGGTAAGGCTCCCCGCGCGGATGGCCGCGCGGGGGTGTCCCATCAGGCCTTCGGGCCGATCATCTGCTCGGGGCGGACGACCTTCTCGAAGGTTTCCGCGTCCACGAAGCCCAGCTTGATGGCCTCTTCCTTTAGCGTGGTGCCGTTCTTGTGGGCGGTCTTGGCCACGGTGGTGGCGTTATCATAGCCGATGGTGGGGGCAAGCGCCGTCACCAGCATCAGCGACTCGCGCATCAGCTTCTCGATCCGGTCGGTGTTGGCGCGGATGCCCACGACGCAATTGTCGGTGAAGGCCACCGATGCATCGCCCAGAAGCTGCATCGCCTGAAGCACGTTATAGGCCATCATCGGCTTGTAGACGTTCAGCTCGAAATGGCCCTGCGTGCCGGCAAAGCCCACGGCGGCATCGTTGCCGATCACATGGGCGCAGACCTGGGTCATGGCCTCGCATTGGGTCGGGTTCACCTTGCCCGGCATGATCGAGGAGCCGGGCTCGTTTTCCGGCAGCATCAGCTCTCCCAACCCGCAGCGCGGGCCCGAGCCAAGCAAGCGGATGTCGTTGGCGATCTTGAAGAGGCTGACGGCGGCGGTCTTCACCGCGCCCG
>JABURR010000062.1 GCA_014762635.1 Paracoccaceae bacterium | reverse complement strand
CGGTTCAGCAGGCGCTGGGTCGCGGCGTCGAGGTCGGAACCGAACTGGGCGAAGGCCGCCATCTCGCGGTACTGAGCCAGTTCCAGCTTCACCGGACCGGCGACCGACTTCATCGCGTTGGTCTGGGCCGAGGAGCCCACGCGCGACACCGACAGACCGGTGTTCACGGCGGGGCGGATGCCCTGGTAGAACAGTTCGGTTTCCAGGAAGATCTGGCCGTCGGTGATCGAGATCACGTTGGTCGGAATGAACGCCGACACGTCGCCACCCTGGGTTTCGATGATCGGCAGTGCGGTCAGCGAGCCGGAACCGTTGTCTTCGTTCAGCTTCGCCGAACGCTCGAGCAGGCGGGAGTGAAGGTAGAAAACGTCACCAGGGTAGGCTTCACGGCCCGGCGGACGGCGCAGCAGCAGCGACATCTGGCGGTAGGCCACGGCCTGCTTGGACAGGTCATCGTAGATGATGAGCGCGTGGCGGCCGTTGTCGCGGAAGTACTCGGCCATCGCGGTCGCGGCGTAAGGCGCCAGGAACTGCATCGGCGCCGGGTCGGACGCGGTCGCGGCGACCACGACCGTGTATTCGATCGCGCCGGATTCTTCGAGCTTCTTCACCAGCTGCGCAACGGTCGAGCGCTTCTGGCCAATAGCGACGTAGACGCAGTAGAGCTTCTTGCTCTCGTCGTCGCCGGCGGCGTCATTGTAGGACTTCTGGTTCAGGATCGCGTCGAGCGCCACGGCGGTCTTGCCGGTCTGGCGGTCGCCGATGATCAGTTCCCGCTGGCCACGGCCGATCGGGATCATCGCGTCCACCGACTTCAGGCCGGTCGCCATCGGCTCGTGCACCGATTTACGCGGGATGATGCCCGGCGCCTTGACGTCGGCGACGCGACGCTCGGAGGCGTTGATCGGGCCCTTGCCGTCCAGCGGGTTGCCCAGACCGTCGACAACGCGGCCAAGCAGGGCGTCACCTGCGGGCACGTCCACGATCGACTTGGTGCGCTTGACGGTATCGCCTTCCTTGATGTCCCGGTCCGAACCGAAGATCACGACACCGACGTTGTCGCTTTCAAGGTTCAGGGCCATGCCCTGGATGCCACCGGGGAATTCGACCATCTCGCCGGCCTGAACGTTGTCAAGGCCGTAGACGCGGGCAATCCCGTCCCCGACCGAGAGCACACGACCAACTTCGGCCACTTCGGCTTCCTGGCCAAAGTTTTTGATCTGCTCCTTGAGGATCGCAGAAATTTCGGCTGCCTGGATTCCCATTATCCGACCTCTTTCATTGCATTCTGGAGGTTAGCGAGCTTCGCGCGGATCGACGTATCGATCATCTGCGAGCCCACCTTAACGACGAGACCGCCGATGAGAGTCTCATCGACGGACATGTTGATATTGACGTCCTTGCCCACCGTCTTCTTCAGCGTGGCGGCAAGTTTCTCGGTCTGCGCCTTGGTCAGCTGCTTTGCAGCGATGACGTCGGCGGTCACTTCACCCTTGTCTTCCGAAATCATCGCGCGAAGAGCGCGCAGAAGCTGCGGCAGAACGAAGAGGCGGCGCTTGGATGCCATGAGCGCCAGCGTGTTGGTCGTTGTCGCCGAGAGTTTCATCTTCTCGGCGACGGCCGTAGCCGCCTTGCCCTGCGCTTCGCGCGAGTAGATCGGCGAATTGATCAGGTCACGGAAATCGCCGCTGTCGGCAAGCGCAGCTTCCAGCGCTTCGAGATCGGACTCGAGTGCCTTGAGCGATTTGCTTTCCTTGGACAGTTCAAAAATGGCGGTGGCATAGCGCGCAGCAATGCCGTTCGAGATCGAAGCTGGTTCGGACACGTCCCACCCTTCCGATTTTCTTGGTCCTGATTCTTGGATTGCGCGACCGCGCATCAGGACAGCCTAGGGAACACGCTGCACCAGCGCGTCTCAAATTCGGCGTGGGTGTAGCAGAGGACCTTGAGCCTCGCAACCGCCAACAGGCCCCCAAAACGCGCTTCAAAAGCGAATTTTTCAGGCAGATGCCGGGCATCGGAGCCGAATGCGTCGGCTTGCCGCATCATGACCTGATCTTTGGGCGCCGCCGCGTGATTCCCTTGGGCGTCAGACCGGCTTCGGATCGGGCTGCCCGAGCCCGTCCAGGGCCTTGAGCGGGCGTCGCACCGCCTCGGCCAGGCCCGGGCGCTTGGGCGAATAGACCTGCTTTGTCGCCTCGACCATGATCACGCCGCCCGCGAAATAGGTCGATATCTTTCGTCCCGCGCCCTCCCAGAACGGGCCGGTCCTGAGCCAGAACCGCCGGTGCGAGGGAGGTTGGAACAGGGCGGCCACATGGCGTTCGGGCGTGAAATCGTGGCGCTTGAGCTGGGATTCGAGCTGCCCGAGGCTGTAGGGCCGCCCGTATCCGAACGGTGTCACGTCGCGCCGCGCCCATATCCCTGCACGGTTGGGCACGATGAACAGCGCCCGCCCGCCGGGCCCGAGCACCCGCCAGCATTCCCTGAGCAGCGCGGGAGGGTTCTCACAGGTCTCAAGCCCGTGCAGGAGAACCAGCTTGTCCACCGATCCGTCCTCCAGAGGCCAGAGCGTCTCTTCGCAGAGGACCGAGACATTGGGCTCTCCGGCGGGCCAGGGCATGACGCCTTGCTGACCGGGCATCAGCGCGATCACCCGCCGCGCATCGGACAGGAATGGCCGCAACAAGGGCGCGGCGAACCCGAACCCGACAACCGTCTGGGCCTTGGCCTCGGGCCAGAGCCAGGTCACCTGGTCACGGATCGCACGCTGGGCAGCGCGGCCCAGTCCGGTGCGGTAATAGAAATTCCGCAGGTCTAATACGTCGAGGTGCATTGCTCCTCATGCAACAGGTCTGCACTATCTGGGGAACCATACCCGACCGGAAAGGAAACGCCATGCCCCTCAAACTCGTGACCGTCCCCTGCCTTCAGGATAATTACGCCTTCCTGCTGCACGAGAGCGATACTGGCGAGACCGCCCTGGTGGACGCGCCCGAGGCCGCGCCGATCCAAAGCGCGCTGGAGTCGCGCGGCTGGAAGCTGACCCATGTCTTCCTGACGCATCATCACTGGGACCATGTCGAAGGGCTGCCGCCCCTGCGCGAGGCCTGGTCGCCGACGGTGATCGGGGCCAAGGCCGATGCCGGTCGCCTACCGGATCTCGATCAACAGGTCTCGGAGGGAGAGAGCTTTACCTTCGCGGGGCACGATGTACTGGTCTTCGACGTCTCGGGTCACACGGTCGGTCACATCGCCTTTTACGTTCCGGACGCAAAGGCAGTGTTCACCGCCGACAGCCTCATGGCACTGGGCTGCGGCCGCCTCTTCGAGGGCACGCCCGAACAAATGTGGGCGAGCTTGTCAAAGCTCGCGGCCCTGCCCGCCGACACAACGGTCTGTTCCGGGCATGAGTATACAGCCAGCAACGCCGCCTTCGCCCTGACTGTTGAACCGGAGAATTCAGCGCTTATCTCTCGGACCGAGGCGATCAAGGCCGCGCGTCAGGCCGGAGAGCCAACAGTGCCCTCTTCCCTGGCGGAGGAACTGGCCACGAATCCCTTCCTTCGGGCCAATCTGCCCGCGGTCAAAGCCGGGATCGGCATGGACGGAGCAACCGATGCAGAGGTGTTCGCCGAAATTCGTCGGCGAAAGGATAATTTCTGACAAACTTGGCGTGTGCGCCACAGGAACGGTCATTTTGCCGCCGGTTTACGAAATTCAACTGAAATGTGACCGTGTCGCCAAAAAAATAACTTGAAGAACGGTGAGGATCACCGAACTTAGTAGTACGAGGCCACGGTCTGGACGGGGTCCCTGCCCCTTCCCGGCCCAGATCAAGGAGCACGAGTAGTGCCTTCATTTTCGAATACTTTGGAACAAGCCATTCACGC
Source organism: Paracoccaceae bacterium (assembly GCA_014762635.1). Lineage (GTDB taxonomy): Bacteria > Pseudomonadota > Alphaproteobacteria > Rhodobacterales > Rhodobacteraceae > JABURR01. The sequence goes on along the minus strand of JABURR010000062.1, from coordinate 14,293 downwards.
GGCGCTGGCCCTGGCGAATGCCAGGCGGCACGAACTCGCGACGCTCGAGCATCTCTTGCTCGCGCTCATCGACGAGCCCGACGCCGCCAAGGTGATGAAGGCCTGTAGTGTCGACCTTGAAGAACTGCGGAAATCGCTGCTTGAGTTCATCGATGACGACCTTTCCACGCTGGTGACCGACGTGGACGGCTCCGAAGCGGTGCCGACCGCCGCGTTCCAGCGGGTGATCCAGCGCGCCGCGATTCACGTCCAGTCCTCGGGCCGGACCGAAGTGACCGGCGCCAACGTGCTTGTCGCGATCTTCGCCGAGCGCGAATCCAATGCCGCCTATTTCCTGCAGGAGCAGGACATGACCCGTTACGACGCGGTGAATTTCATCGCGCACGGTGTGGCCAAGAACCCGGCCTTCGGCGAAGCCCGCCCGGTTTCCGGCTCCCCGGAAACCGAGGAAGAGGCCCGCGCCCAGGAAGAAGAGGCCAAGGAATCCGCACTCGGCAAATATTGTGTGGACCTCAACGCCAAGGCCCGCCTCGGCGACGTGGACCCGCTGATCGGGCGGTCGCACGAGGTGGAGCGCTGCATCCAGGTGCTCTGCCGCCGCCGCAAGAACAACCCGCTTCTGGTGGGCGATCCCGGCGTAGGAAAGACTGCCATCGCCGAAGGCCTGGCGCGCAAGATCGTCGATGGCGAGACGCCGGAAGTGCTGGCCAACGCCACGATCTTTTCGCTCGACATGGGTGCGCTTCTTGCCGGAACCCGCTATCGCGGCGATTTCGAAGAACGCCTGAAGGCGGTCGTGACCGAACTGGAAGACCACCCCGATGCGATCCTCTTCATCGACGAGATCCACACGGTGATCGGTGCCGGTGCCACCTCGGGTGGCGCGATGGACGCTTCGAACCTGCTTAAACCCGCACTTCAGGGCGGCAAGCTGCGCTGCATGGGTTCCACCACCTACAAGGAATTCCGCCAGCACTTCGAGAAAGACCGCGCCCTGTCGCGCCGGTTCCAGAAGATCGACGTGAATGAACCTACGGTCGATGATGCGATCAAGATCCTGGCCGGTCTCAAGCCCTATTTCGAAAAGCACCACGGCATCCGCTACACCGACGACGCGATCAAGTCGGCGGTGGATCTGAGCGCGCGCTACATCCACGACCGCAAGCTGCCCGACAAGGCCATCGACGTGATCGACGAGGCAGGTGCCGCGCAGCACCTTCTGCCGGAATCCAAGCGCCGCAAGACGATCAGCCCGAAAGAGATCGAGGCCGTTGTCGCCAAGATCGCCCGGATCCCGCCCAAGAGCGTGTCCAAGGACGATGCCACCCTGCTCAAGGATCTGGAAAAGACCCTCAAGCGGGTTGTCTTCGGGCAGGACAATGCGATCGAGTCGCTCGCCTCGGCGATCAAGCTGGCGCGCGCTGGCCTGCGCGAACCGGAAAAGCCGATCGGCAACTACCTGTTCGCGGGACCGACCGGCGTGGGCAAGACCGAGGTGGCCAAGCAACTCGCCGACAGCCTCGGCGTGGAACTGCTGCGCTTCGATATGTCGGAATACATGGAGAAGCATGCCGTCAGTCGCCTGATCGGCGCGCCTCCGGGCTATGTCGGCTTCGACCAGGGAGGCATGCTCACCGATGGGGTGGATCAGCACCCGCATTGCGTGCTGCTGCTCGACGAGATCGAGAAGGCACACCCGGATGTCTACAACATCCTTCTGCAGGTGATGGACCACGGCAAGCTGACCGACCACAACGGCCGGACGGTGGATTTCCGGAATGTGATCCTGATCATGACCTCGAACGCGGGCGCCGCCGAACAGGCCAAGGCCGCCATCGGTTTCGGCCGCGAACGCCGCGAGGGCGAGGATACCGCCGCCATCGAGCGGACCTTCACGCCGGAATTCCGCAACCGTCTGGACGCGGTGATCAGCTTCGCGCCGCTCGGCAAGGAGATCATCCTGCAGGTGGTCGAGAAGTTCGTGCTTCAGCTCGAGGCACAACTGATGGACCGCAACGTGACCTTCGAATTGACCCGTCCCGCCGCGGAATGGCTGGCCGACAAGGGTTACGACGACAAGATGGGCGCCCGCCCGCTTGGCCGCGTGATCCAGGAACACATCAAGAAGCCTCTGGCCGAGGAACTGCTGTTCGGCAAGCTCGCCAAGGGCGGCGTGGTCAAGGTCGGCCTGAAGAACGGCGAGATCGAACTCCGGATCGAGGAACCCAAGGCGCGGCAGCTCTCCTCGCGCAAGCCGCCGTTGCTGACCGCCGACTGAGGCCCTCGCGCTACACCCTTTCAATCGCCCCGCGAAACCAGCCGTTTCGCGGGGCGATTTGCGTTAGGATGGGGCCGAAAGGAGCCCCCGATGTTGCGCCATCCGATCCTCTCGCTCTGCGCTAGTTTCCTTATCGCGGGGGCCAACCTCGTCCAGGCCGCCAGCGGCACCTGCCCCGCGCAAAGTGTCGTTCTTCGCGGTGAGATCCCGGGTGCGGGAGGCACACATTATATCGAGACGGTGACCCTCAGCCGTGACGCGGCGTCCACGTCGATGTCGGGGCGCTGGAACATGACTCGCTTCACGCAGGACATCATCTACCCCTGGGTCCTGCGCCCGCCGATGAACCAGGCCCCGATCAAGACCGACATGGGCTTCGAAGGACGCTGGATGAATTGCGGCTTCACCACGCAGGGCACGGTTCTGAGCACCGAATGCACCGGCGGGAACTACTACCTCGATGTCTGGGACGGGAAGATCGGGCTCCGCGCCAATGGCAATACCATCGGCACCGTGCAGGGGCGCGACTTCCAGATGCGCTTCGGGCTGGAGGGCCAGCAGCAATACAACCCCATCTTGACCGGCCGCGCGCAGGACGGGCCACCGAATGAGGTCAACCTCTCGATCTCGGTCCAGAGCGGGAACGAGGGTCGCCATGTCTTTTCTACCGACACCCCCGCGAAATTGGTCCTGGAGCTTCAGGTCACGACCGATCCGGCGGAACTGGCCGAGCAGGTGATCTGGGACATCCCCGAGATCCCTGGCAGCATGCGCACACTGGACCCACCCACGGGCATGGGCGCACAGATGCGCGTGACCTACTCCGGGATGCCCGCGTCGAATTCGGCCTTCGGGGAAAAGACTGTCTCGGCCTCGCTGGACCAATCCGCCTGTCCGATCCGCGACAGCGGCACGTTCAAGGTCTACTTCCCGCGCGACACGCGAAATCACCCCGAGCCAAATCCCGACTGGCCGAACTGGCTTTACTACTGGAAACAGACCGCCTGCGGCCGCCCCTTCAACCGCGACATCGGCGTGGTCTTTGCCGAGAACGCGCCGAACGACTGCAAGCCCGGCGTGGCGGGGTTCTATGCCTACGATGAGGCCCGGGTGCTGGACGAGGCGGTCTATCTCTGCAACCTGCCGCAGACGCTTGGAGAGGACATGAAAGTCGATATCGCGGGCCTTGCCTATGTGCCGACGGCACCGACCGTGCAGGAGCGCTTTGTCTACACCGGGAACGACCGGCGCTTCACAGGCATCGACACCTTCGGCTACACCTTGGTGCACGAATACCTGCACTACCGGAACTACGCGAGGTTCTGGAAACCGCTGGGCGGGCATTACTACACGCAGCTTCAACCGCTCTACGACAAGGATCAGGACGGAATTCCCGACAGCATGGAGCCGTCAATGGGATTCGACCCGACAAAGACGCTGACCTACGCACCACGCCAGGACGTTGCGGCATTTCTTACCTATGACGAGCATTGGCTGGTGCTTCCCCCGGCGGACCAGGCGTTCAAGGGCGGGTCCTGCAACGCACAGGACTGGGCCAAACCCGGCAAGCAGTGGGAGTGACCCGCGCGATCGGACTGACACCAGCCCATTCAGGAGAAATCTTGGGAAAACTGGTGCCGCTGAAGGGACTCGAACCCCCGACCCCATCATTACGAATGACGTGCTCTACCAGCTGAGCTACAGCGGCGCCGGGCCATTTCTGGCCAAGGCTGTCCGGTCAGGCGGAAACCGTCGCGGACGGCGGGTCTTTAGCACCCCAAGGGCGGGGTGTGTAGCCCTAATTTTTGACCTGTTCCCCTTCGGCCGCGTCATCTGTCGCGTCGATGGTTTCCGCATCCTCGATGCCCGCAGGAACGGGCTCCGCGGCACTGACGGAACCCCGACCAACCAGGACCGGAAGCATGTCGGTCGGGCCGGGCATCTGGGTTCCACCCGAGGGCGGAACCGTCCAGGCCAGCGTGTCGAACCCGCCGCAATTGTCGCAGACCGGCGCCCAGGGCGCCTGGATGTTGTGGCAGTTCTCGCAAACCCATTGCGGCCCGCGCGAGGCCGAGAGCGCCTTTGTCAGCCAGGCGCGCACCACCGCGTCATCTCCGCCCTCACCACGCTCGATCGCGGCCATCAGCGTCAGGGACCGGGTGGTTGGATCAGCGCTCGCCAGATCGCCCAGCGCACGGCGCGCGGCGGGGAAATCCTCGGCCGCGATCAGAAGCTCCGCGGCGAGCATCTTCGTCTCGGGATGCTCCGGCTGCTGGCGCGTCAGCGTCTGGAACCGGGTGACCCGGTCGGTAGGCGATTCGTCGGGGACGATCTCGGCGAAGGCTGCGGCCAGGTCCGGGTGCGGCTGCACGCCCCAGGCCTTTTTCAGCACCCGGGTCGCGTAGCGAGATTTGCCCTCTTCGACATAGCCGCGCGCCGCCATCACGGCGGCCGGAATCAGGTCCGGCGACAGGCGGTTGGCCTCGATCGCGGCCTCGCGGGCCTCGATCGAATTGCCGTCGTCCAGCACGTCCTTGGCCTCGGAGAGCGCCAGAACCGCGTCGCGCCGCTTGTGCACGTCGCGCGGCAGGAAGCCGTATTTGTACTTGGCCGCCAGCGTGGCGCGGGCACCCTGCCAGTCATGCGCCTCGGCCTGGAGCTTGAGCAGAACGTCCTGCGTGTCTTCATGGGACGGCTTCAGGGCGAAGGCCTTGGCCGCCAGTTTCAGCGCGGTATCCGTGTCACCCTCGGCCAGCTTCTGTTTCATGATCCCACGCACCGCCACGAAGCGGGTCCGGTCGTCCCGCAAGAGACGCTTGTAGACCTCACCAGCCTTGCGCGTGTCCCCGGCCATCTCGGCCGCCTGCGCGGCAACAAGATCGGTGAGTTCGGGGCGCCGCAGGTATTTCTCGGCCTTGGACGCACGGGACATGGCCAACCTAGGTTCGCCCGAAGCCAGCGCCATCAGCCCGTCAGCCAGAGCCTCGAAGCCCTTCCGTTCGCGGTTGCGGTGCAGGTAGCGCGAGATCGCGGTCTCATCCCCGTGGAGGAACCGGAAAATCGCCACCAGCAGGCCCACCAGTTTCAGCAGCACCCAGATCGCGAGGATCAGTGCCAGAAGAACCACCGTGGCCTGCAGCGGCTCGAGGTTGAATTCCTGCGTGGCGATCGAGATGCGCACGCCGCCCTCGACCTCCATGAGGTAGCCCGCCACGAAGCTCAGGGCCGTGATCAGTCCGATGAAAAGCAGGATCTTGAAAAGCGACCAGAGCATGGGAACCTCAGAACGTCAGACTGTCACGGTAACGGGCAAAGGCCTCTTCGGCCGCTTGCCGGGTGCGGGCTTCCTTGACCCAGCCGGACATGGCGTTCTGGCCGGCATCGGGAAGCGTCGAAATTAGGTCGAGAGAGACACCGATCTTGCCCTCCCGCAGCGCCGCCTCGGCGCGCGAGAGGATGGCGTCGGGGTCGTCCCCTTCCTGCGGGCTGAGGGACCGGGTGCCAAGCTGCAGCCGGATCATGCCTGACATGCGGTCGATCTCACCCGCCGCGATGGCCGCCCGGATCGAAGCGTCCAGTGCCGCGCGGGCGGCGTCGGGGAAGCTGTCCTGCAGGGCCGAGAGCGTTGAAAGCCCACTCTCCGCCACAACGGAAAGTTCGCCCGGGGCGGCAGTGCCCGTCAGGCCCTCGAGATCGGCCAGCGGCTCCACAAAGGACGCGCCGGACTCCAGCGCCGCGGTGATCCGCGCTACAGCCGCCTCTCCGGTGGAGGTGGCGGCATTACGGGCAGCCACGCGTTCCTGCTCGGCGGCCGCGGCCTGGGCCCGCTCGATCCGCTTGAGTTCGTCTGCAATGACCTGCCGCATCTCGGCCAGGTCATGCTCGTAGGCCTGCTGCAGAACCTCGGGCGCGGTGACATCTACCGGCGGGCGGGATTCAAGCTCCGACAGGCGCGTATCCAGCGCGGCAAGGCGGTCCTTCAGGACGCCAAGATCAGAGGCGAGCGGCGAGACCGCGCCTTCCAGATCCTCGGGCGAGGCCGCGGTGGGAAGGCCGTTCACTCGATCAGCAAGCCCCGAGAGTTCGGCTGTCAGCATGTCTATCTCTCCAGCCTGGCCAAGGATCTCGAGGCGAAGGTCGTCCTGGGCCGGCGCACCGAACAGGAACACCCCGTTCGAGGCGGCGAATTGCGCGGCGCCAAAGCCGATCAGGGCTGCCACGGCCCCACCAAGGATCGCCGGGATCGCACTGCCGCGACGCGGTGCGGGCGGCGGTGCGGCCTTGGTCTCTGCAGGCGAAGGCGCATCCGCAGGCGGTTCTTCCGGGGCTTCCGGTGTTTCGGCGGGCTCGGATGGCGTTATGTCCTCGGCCGAAGGTTCTACGGCTTCGTCGGTCGCCGCATCCTCTTTGGCCGGGTCCGGGGCGGCCGCCTCGGTTTCGGCTACTTGGGGGGCATCGGCGACAGCGGGAGCTTCTGCGTCGGAGGCGGCCTTCGTCTCCTCGATCACCACCGCGTCTTCGACTTTCTCAGGGGCCGCGGGCTTCTTTCGGCGCACAGGTGCCTTCTTGCCGCTGGTTGCGGTCTTGCGGCTTTGTCCGGTTTTCGATGTCGTGCTTTTGCGTGCCAAGGGGCCCCACCTTCCGAATCTCTAAACTCACAGACTGGCGACAATAATTCTCAACTTAGTGACCCGCTCACCGGGTCACAAGGTGGCGTGCCGCCGCGACCCCACGGGCAACGGCCCGGCACATGGCCCCGGCATCCGGGGATTCGGCGACCTCCATGGTCTTTGGCTCCGGTCCTGTCCACGCCTCAGCGACCGCCGGGCTCATGGCCGCGACGAACAGCGGAGCGGTTCGTTCAGGCAAAGCATCGCAAAGCAACGTGGCCGAGCGGGGTGAGAAGAGCGGGAGCACGACCGGGCGCTCCCCGCTCAGGGCCGCAAGCGCCTCGTCCGTCAGAGGCCGCGCCACCTGCTCGTATATCGCCTGTTCTTCCGTCGGGATCCCCGCATCGGTAAGGCGCGCGGCGATCTTTCCCCGGGCATGGGCGCCGCGCAGATGCAGCAGCGGGCCTTCGGGCCGGGTCGCAAGGATCAGCGCAATCAGGGCCTCGGCATCCCCATCGGCAGAGGTCACATCCGCCCCCGCCGCACGGGCCGCTTCGGCGGTGCGGCGACCCACGGCGAAAACCTTCCGTCCGGCAAGGTCATGCCCCTTCCCTGCCTGCACGCCGTTCTCGGAGGTGAAGATCAGCCCCCCGAATTTGCCAAATTCGACTCGCACCTCGCACGGCACGATTTCGAGGATCGGGGAGATGATCACATCGACTTCGACCTCGCACTCTTCAGCAAAGCGCGCGGATTGCGCGGCGGGTCGGGTCAGAAGAAGGGTGGGCCGTGTTGGTCCCAAGGAACACCTGCCGGGATTGTCTGGGCCTTGCCCCGGTGTTACCTGCTGACCCTGACACACGCAACGGCGGATCATGAGCGACAGCCTCACCATTCTCGGACTGGAAAGCAGCTGCGACGATACCGCGGCCGCCGTGGTGCGCCATGCGCCCGGGCACCCGGCCGAGATCCTCGCCTCGGTGGTGGTGGGCCAGACCGAGCTGCACGAGACCTTCGGCGGCGTCGTCCCCGAGATCGCCGCCCGCGCCCATACCGAAAAGCTGGACCTTGCCGTGGAGGAAGCCCTCGATCGCGCCGGGCTTTCGCTGGCACAGGTGGACGCGATCGCCGTCACCTCGGGACCGGGGCTGATCGGGGGCGTACTGGCCGGGGTGATGTGCGCCAAGGGGCTTTCCGCCGGGTCGGGCAAGCCGTTGGTGGGGGTGAACCACCTGGCCGGTCATGCGCTGACGCCACGGCTGACGGACGGGATCGCCTTTCCCTACCTGATGCTGCTGGTCTCGGGCGGGCATTGCCAGTTTCTGCTGGTCGAGGGGCTGGACGAATTCACCCGCCTAGGAGGCACGATAGACGACGCCCCGGGCGAGGCTTTCGACAAGGCGGCCAAGCTGATGGGCCTGCCACAGCCGGGTGGCCCGGCGGTGGAAGAGGCCGCGCATCGGGGCGATCCGGCTCGGTTCGCCTTTCCGCGTCCGCTGCTGGACCGACCGGGCTGCGACATGTCTTTTTCAGGCCTCAAGACCGCGCTTCTGCGCGCCCGGGACGAGCGGGTCGCCGCGGAAGGCGGGCTACGTATGGGCGACAGAGACGACCTCTGCGCCTCGTTCCAGGCGGCTGTGGCAGATGTGCTGGCCGAGAAATCCCGGCGGGCGCTGAAAACCTACATGGAGCTTTCCCCGCCCTCGCCGGTCATCGCCGTAGCCGGTGGCGTGGCGGCCAACATGACGATCCGCGCCGCGTTGGAAAGCGTTGCCGCCGCGGCCGGGGCAGAGTTTCTCGCCCCGCCACTCTCGCTTTGTACGGACAATGCCGCGATGATCGCCTGGGCGGGGCTCGAGGCGTTCCGGGCCGGGCAGCGTGATGGCATGGACCTGTCGGCACGGCCGCGCTGGCCGCTGGACCGGAAAAGCCCGGCGCTGCTTGGATCGGGCAAGAAGGGGGCCAAGGCATGAGCGAGATTTCGGTTCTGGGCGCGGGCGCCTTCGGCACGGCGCTGGCGATTGCCTTCGGACAGGGCGGCAGGTCGGTGACCCTCTGGGCGCGGGACGAAGCTGCGGCTGCGGCGATGTCTGCCAGCCGTCGCAACGCGGGCCGCCTGCCCGATGCGATGATCCCCGAAACCGTGGCCGTGACGGGTGATCTGACCGAAGCGCTGAAACCCGGGATCATCCTGCTGGCGATGCCGATGCAGTCGATGCGGAGCTTTCTGGCCGAGAACGGCGCAGGTCTAGGCGGCAAGGCCCTGGTCGCCTGCTCCAAGGGCGTGGACCTTTCCACCGGCCTCGGCCCGTCCGGCGTGATCGCGGCAGGGGCGCCGGGCGCGATCCCCGCGATCCTGTCCGGGCCGAGCTTCGCCGCCGATATCGCGCGGGGGCTGCCCACGGCCCTGACCATTGCCGCCGGAACCGAGGCCGAGGCGGTGCACCTGCAGCATGCACTGTCGACCCAGACGCTGCGGCTTTATAGCAGCGCGGACATGACCGGGGTGGAACTGGGCGGCGCGCTCAAGAACGTCATGGCCATCGCCTGCGGCATCGCCATCGGCGCGGGCCTGGGGGAAAGCGCCCGCGCGGCCCTTCTGACCCGCGGCTATGCCGAGATGCAGCGCTTTGCCGCTGCCTATGGCGCCGACCCGGACACGCTGTCGGGCCTCTCGGGGCTGGGCGACCTGGCGCTGACCTGCACGTCCGAGAAATCGCGCAACTATTCCTACGGAATCGCGCTGGCCCGGGGTGAGGCGGACCCGACCAAGGCAACGGTGGAGGGGATCGCCACCGCCCGCGCCGTGGCCGGGATCGCGCGAGAGAAATCCATCGAGATGCCCGTGGCCAGCGTGGTCAGCGAGCTTCTGGCAGAAACCATAACCATCGAGGGCGCCATTGACCGGCTCATGTCGCGCCCGCTGAAAAAGGAGTGATCCCATGCGCATCGCGCTCATCTGCAAGGACAAACCCGGCGCCCTCCAGACCCGTCTGGACAATCGCGAGGCGCACCTGGCCTACCTGAAGGACTCCGGCGTCGTGGAACAGGCCGGCCCGTTCCTGAACGAAGCGGGCGAGATGACCGGCTCGCTGCTGATCCTCGACGTGGCCGACCGCGCCGCTGCCGAGGCCTTCGCCGCGAACGACCCCTATGCCAAGGCCGGGCTTTTCGAAAGCGTCACCATCGAGGAATGGAAGCGGGTGATCGGCTGATGCGCTACTGGCTGTTCAAGTCCGAGCCCTCGACCTGGTCCTGGGACGACCAGATCGCCAAGGGCGCGGCGGGCGAGGAATGGGACGGCGTCCGCAACTACCAGGCCCGCAATTTCATGCGCGAGATGGCGGTGGGCGATCTGGGCTTCTTCTACCATTCGCAGAAAGAGAAGGCCGTGGTCGGCATTGTTCAGGTGATCGCCGAGGCCCATCCCGACAGCAAGGCCGACGACCCGCGTTGGGAATGCGTGGACATCAAGGCGGTGCGCCCGTTCGCGCAGCCGGTGACGCTGGATCAGATCAAGGGCGACCCGCGGCTTGCGGACATGGTGCTTGTGAAGAACTCGCGTCTCTCGGTTCAGCCGGTGACCGAGGACGAGTGGAGGGCGATCTGCGCTCTGGGGAAAACCGAGATCGACCAAGTCTGACCCCGGTGCATCGGGGCATGTGCGGCCGGGGGTTATTTCATCTATGAGACATTCCAACCTCAATCATGGCGGTAGATAGGAAATTAATTTCAATTTATCCACCAACCAGACAAGCCCGAGACATAGTATTGCCTCAAATTTTAGTAAATGCCTCGGTATGCGTGTATCCCCGAGGCAACCATGACGGAACTCCTCCAAGCCTATCTGTTGGCGCTTCCCCTTGCGGTGGCGGGGTATCGCGGTGCCCATCCCTGGCATCAGCTCACGCTGCGCCTGTTGGCGTCCGTCCGGTTGGACCTCGGAAGCAGGTCCCTCAGAAAGCCCTTGGATGAACCGCCCATCTTTCGGCAGTCGATTTTCTATGCGCTGCTTCTGATCGGCGGCTTGGGCTACCTGATCTGGGGCGCCCATGCAAATACACTGCTGGACGGAATGCAGAACGGCGCACGGCTTGCACTGGCGTTCATCCTGCCGTGGACCCTGCTCTACTATTACGCGAACATGTTGCCTTGGCGCTTTGCCGTCGTGCAAGCCGTTGCGATCCTGGCGATCGGGGGGGTTTTGGGCATGATCGTTTTCTACTGCCAAGGGGACGGCTGCATTTTCGCTTGAACGATTTCCCTTGGTTGGCGCGATCCTCCATCGCAGAATGGCCGAACACAAAGGGAGGCACATGCATGGAATTTCTTTCGGTCATCATTGCAGCGGCTGCGGGCTTCGGCGGGGGCGCGGTCTGGTACATGATTCTTGGCAAACCCTGGATGGCGGCGGCGGGACTGGAGGCCGATGAGAACGGTCGGCCCAAGGGCGCAAGCCCGATGCCCTTTGTCGTTGCCGGTATCTGCATGATCCTGGTTGCTGGAATGATGCGCCACATCTTCGCCTCGGCGGGGATCGAAGGTCCCGGCGCCGGTCTGGTCGCCGGGATCGGGATCGGCGCCTTCTTCATCGCGCCATGGACGGCGATGAACTACGCCTATGCCATGCGCCCCCGGACGCTCGCCCTGATCGAGGGGGGCTACGCGGTGCTGGGCTGCGCCCTGATCGGGCTGGTGCTGGGGTTGTTCTGAGGCCAGTCGCTTCGACTCTGGCCCCTGCAATGTCGCAGACGGGCCGGACGGACCTGTCCCGTCGCTCCAGTCTGGGGACATCAACGTTGCAAGGGAGGCTCAGATGACCGAAACGCCCACCGTCAGTTTCACCCAGATGAAGGATGGCACGCGCGAGGATTACGAGCTGCTCGAGCGGCTGGAAAAACCCTATCTTGCACTGACGCCGGACCGGGTTCTGGACGAGCTGCGCCGCCAGGGCGAAGTCACGCTGGAAGGCTACCGCATCACCCGGATGGAACACGGGCTGCAATCAGCGACCCGCGCGCTGCGCGACGGCGCGGATATCGACTGGGTCGTGGGGGCGCTTTTGCACGACATCGGCGACGGGCTGGCGCCGCAGAACCACGACCGGTTCTCGGCCGAGGTGATCCGTCCCTTCGTACGCTGGGAGGTGGCCTGGGTCGTGGAACACCACGGCATCTTCCAGACGCTCTATTACGGGCACCACTACGGCTGGGACCGCAACGCCCGCGACCGTTATCGCGACCACCCCTGTTTCGAAAGCTGCGCCCAATTTTGTGAGCGCTGGGACCAGTCGTCCTTCGACCCCGATTACGAGAGCCTGCCGCTGGAGCATTTCGAGCCCTTGGTGCGCGAGGTCTTCGCCCGTAAGGCCTATGACCCGGAGGTCATCCGAGAGGGCGAGGTCATTGGGGTGCCAGAGGCGGGTTGAGTTCCTGACGTGGCGCGCAAGTGATCCCATGGAGTTCAGAGACCAAGGCGAGGCTTCGTTCGCAATGGGCAAGGTCGCGCTTGGAATTCGATTTTACGGTCACAAGCACGGCGAGCCGCCTGGGCAGGGGAAACCATCTATCGAAATCCAGACCGCAGCGATCCAGAACCCGGAAAGGCAGCGCGTTGAGCAGAATGACCGTGTTCAAATAGGAATGGGTGATCGCCGCAATATGCCAGATCTTACGCCCTTTTTTGAGCAGCGCATTCTGATCCAGAATGAAGAGCCGTGTCTCGGGCAACCACCCCAAATAAAGCAGGTGGGTGAGGAAATAGGCCGAAACGCTGGTCAGGAAATGGACCGCCGCGCGCGGTGAGATCGTCATGATTGCACCGTGTTCGGACAGCAAATCCGCGGCTGGCGTGTCATGCCGCGCAACCAGCCCGGTGCAGTTGACGAAGATCGTCCCCGGCTCGACCGGCCGTCTTTCCCCGGACCGGAGAACCAATTGCGGACCGCTGTCAGTATCGACCACGTCCTCGAGGTAATCGCCGATCTGATCATCGATCCCGTCAAGAATCCGGTCCAGTTCCTCCGGAGACAACAGGCCGAAAAAGAACTGCTCCCCTTTCGGGTTCGGCCCGATCGTATAGGCTGAACGGTAGTGGTCGTAGACCTCTTCCTCGTTCGTGCCGTCGAACCTCAGGGCCGTGTCGCGAAAGATCGCCAACAACGGCTTGCCCTGCCACCAGCGGCGCGCCCCTATCGGAAACGAGAAATCACGATTGGCGAACATGGTGCCCTTGCCGTTGATCAAGGTGATACCGCCCGTGGCTCCCCGATCCAGCAAAGCCGTCACCGTATCCATCCCGGTCTTGCCGCCTCCGACGACATAGACCTTCTTTCCGGGGTTCCGGGCCAGCGCCTCGGACAGCTTGTGCGGCGCGGTCGAAAGCACCTTCGAACTGGACAGGGGCATTGGACCAGAGACCGGAATATCAAGTCCGATGGCATTGATCAGGTGCTTTGCGGTCAGCGTGCGGGTTGGCGTCGAGCCGCCCAAGGGGCGGATGCGGACGCGCGCCCGGGGGCCGTCATCGGTCAGAACCTCTTTCCAGCTTTCCGCATCGTGTTCGTAAAGCTCGACCAGCTCGATTCCCGTCCGGCTCACGTCGCGGCAATGCGCCAAGTGATCCTGGATTTCGGTGCGCGACGCGAGATAGCGTTTCGGGCGGTTCCACCGCCACTTGACGTCGCCGGTCGTGAACATCGGATGCGGCTGATGCAGCCTGACGAAATCGTAGGCGGCGTTCCACATGCCGCCGCAGGTCTTGTTCCGGTCGATCAGCGCGACGCGGGCACCCTTGGGCAGATATTGCTGCGCCACGTAGAGCGCATTCAGCCCGGCAATCCCGGCCCCTATGATGCAAAGGTCAAATGCCTCGCTTGCATCTCCAGCCTTCGAAATCTCCGCCATCGAAATCTCCTGTCGCGTAAACGGCAGAAGGTTATCATAGAAGCCAGAAATTCCTTAGGGCCCAGCGTGGAACCTCCGGGAAAAGAAAAGGCGTCGGCCACTTGGGCCGACGCCGTTCTTTCATACCAATCCCGAGATCAGTAGCGGTAGTGCTCGGGCTTGAACGGACCCTCGGGGTTCACACCGATGTATTCGGCCTGATCGGGCGCGAGCTTGCTCAGCTTCGCGCCGACCTTTGCCAGGTGCAGGCGAGCGACCTTCTCGTCCAGGTGCTTGGGCAGCACGTAGACCTTGTTGTCGTATTCCGCACCCTTGGTCCAAAGCTCGATCTGGGCCAGCACCTGGTTGGTGAACGAGGCCGACATCACGAAGGACGGGTGCCCGGTGGCGTTGCCGAGGTTCAGCAGACGGCCTTCGGACAGCAGGATGATCTTGTTGCCCGAGGGCATCTCGATCATGTCCACCTGCTCCTTGATGTTGGTCCACTTGTGGTTCTTCAG
>JABURR010000050.1 GCA_014762635.1 Paracoccaceae bacterium | reverse complement strand
ACCTATGTTCTGCGCCGGATCCTGAACCCGATGGGCACCACGGATGCGATCGAGTTCCTGATCTCGAAACTCAAGCAGACCAAGACGAACTCGGAATTCTTCGACTCGATGAATTCCTGATTTACCATTGTAAAACAATGGGCTGATACGGATGGACACGATCTACGCGACAGCCTCGGCAAGGGGCAAGGCGGGTGTGGCGGTCATCCGGATCTCAGGGCCAGAGGCGGTTCGGGCGGCGCAGGCGCTGTCCGGTCCGCTGCCGGAGCCGCGGCGCATGGGGCTTCGGCCGCTGAAAGACGCGGATGGCGAAGCGCTGGACGAGGCGCTTGTCGTGCACTTCCCCAAGGGCGAAAGCTTCACCGGCGATCACGTGATCGAGCTGCACCTCCACGGCAGCCCGGCGATCGTAGCTGCGGTCATGGCGGCGCTTGGGCGGTTGCCGGGACTGCGATTGGCCGAACCGGGGGAGTTCACCCGGCGGGCGTTGGAAAACGGGCGCATGGACCTGGCGCAGGTCGAAGGTCTGGGCGATCTGATCGAGGCAGAGACCGAAGCGCAGCGGCGGCAGGCGATGCGCGTCTTCACCGGCGGGTTGGGCGCCAAGGCCGAGGGGTGGCGCACGCGTCTGATCCGGGCGGCGGCGCTTATCGAGGCCACGATTGATTTCGCCGACGAGGACGTGCCGGTTGATGTGGGGCCGGAGGTACTTGAGAACCTTCAGGCTGTGATGTCCGATCTGCGGGAAGAGATTACCGGAGCGCGGGTCGCTGAGCGGATCCGTGAGGGTTTCGAGGTTGCCATCGTGGGCGCGCCGAACGCCGGGAAGTCGACCTTGCTCAACGCTCTCGCTGGGCGGGAAGCGGCGATCACATCGGAAATCGCAGGCACGACGCGCGATGTGATCGAGGTACGAATGGACCTGCACGGGCTGCCGGTGACGGTGCTCGACACGGCTGGCCTGCGCGAGACCGAGGATGTGGTGGAGCGCATCGGCGTGGATCGGGCGCTGGAACGGGCGCGGGCGGCGGACTTGCGGGTGCTTCTTCTTGCCGAGGGCGATACGGTCGACGGCTTGGAACCCGAGCCGGAAGATATCGTTGTGCAAGGCAAGGCGGATACGCGGCAGGTTTCGGGCTTCGGGATCTCCGGCAAGACCGGCGAAGGGGTTTCGGAACTGGTCACGCGGATCACCGCGATCCTGGAACAGCGCGCGTCCGGCGTGCGGACGGCAACCCGGGAACGCCATGTTCAGGCCATGACCCGCGCGTTGGGGGCTATGGAATCAGCCCAAGATGAGGTAATGAACGGCCCCGACCGCGCGGAACTCGCGGCGGAGGAATTGAGAACGGCGATCCGTGCCCTTGATTCTCTGGTGGGCCGTGTCGATGTGGAGCATCTGCTGGACGAGATCTTCGCCAGCTTCTGCCTCGGCAAGTAAGGAGTGTTTCACGTGAAACATCGCGACTTCGATGTTGTGGTGATTGGCGGTGGCCATGCGGGCGCCGATGCGGCCCATGCGGCGGCCCGGATGGGCGCGCGCACCGCGCTGGTGACGTTGCGCGCCGACACCATCGGCGTGATGTCGTGTAACCCGGCAATCGGCGGGCTTGGCAAGGGACACCTGGTCCGCGAAGTGGATGCGATGGATGGCGTCATGGGCCGCGTCGCCGACCGCGCCGGAATCCAGTTCCGCCTTCTGAACCGGCGCAAGGGGCCTGCCGTGCAAGGGCCGCGCGCCCAGGCCGACCGGAAGCTGTACCGGGAGGCAATGCAGGCCGAGATAGCCGCGCAACCCAATCTCGAGGTCATTGAAGGCGAGGCCGCGGATCTTCTGATGGATCAAGGCGCCGTCACAGGCCTGCGCCTTGCGGATGGATCCGAGATCCGGGCAGGCGCGGTGATCCTGACCACGGGCACCTTCCTGCGCGGCGTGATCCATATCGGCGACGTCTCGCGTCCTGGCGGGCGCATGGGCGACAAGCCCTCGGTCCGGTTGGCAGAGCGCATGGATTCCTTCGGCCTGCCGATGGGCCGCCTGAAAACCGGCACGCCGCCGCGACTTGATGGCCGGACGATTCGCTGGGACGCGCTGGAATCTCAACCCGGCGACGACGATCCGGTGATGTTCTCCTTCCTGTCGCGCAGCCCAGAGGCACGGCAGATTTCCTGCGGCATCACGCATACCAACGAGAAGACGCACGAGATCATCCGCGCGAACCTGGATCGTTCGGCCATGTATGGCGGTCACATCGACGGGGTCGGCCCGCGCTATTGCCCCTCGATCGAGGACAAGGTCGTGCGGTTTTCCGATAAGCCTTCGCACCAGGTCTTCCTGGAACCCGAGGGGTTGGATGACGATACGGTCTATCCGAACGGCATTTCCACCTCGCTGCCGGAAGAGGTTCAGGAGGATTACGTTCACTCCATTTTCGGACTTGAAGAAGCACGGATCCTGCAGCCGGGCTATGCAATCGAATACGACTACGTGGACCCGCGCGCCCTGCGTTCGACGTTGGAATTGCGTGACGTGCCTGGGCTGTTTCTGGCCGGCCAGATCAACGGCACCACCGGGTATGAGGAAGCTGCGGCACAAGGTCTTGTGGCTGGCCTCAATGCTGCCCTCAAGATCATGGGTCGCGAGCCCGCTATCTTCAGCCGATCGAACAGCTATATCGGAGTGATGGTGGACGACCTGATCACCTGCGGCGTGACGGAACCCTACCGCATGTTCACCTCGCGGGCGGAGTTCCGGCTGTCGCTTCGCGCGGACAATGCCGACCAGCGCCTGACGCCCATGGCGCTGGACCTGGGCTGTGTCGGAGAGGCGCGCCGCCGGGCCTTTGGTGAAAAGATGGAGGCGCTGGACGCCGCCCGTGGTCAGTTGGAAGCGATGTCAGTGACGCCGCGGCAGTTGGCGGCCCAGGGCATCCGGATTTCGCCGGATGGTCCGCGGCGTTCGGGATTCTCCGTCCTCAGCCTTCCGGACGCGGGTTTCGATCATCTGGCGGCGCTGGAGCCGGAGCTGGAGGCCGTGCCGCAGGATATCCGCGAGCAACTGGCCCGTGACGCGCTCTATGCCAATTACGTCGAACGCCAGAAACAGGACGCCGAGGCCGTGAAACGGGACGAGGCGCAGGCGATCCCGGCGGAATTCAGCTTCGATGCGCTGGAAGGGCTTTCCAACGAACTCAAGGCCAAGCTGGAACGTGCCCGCCCGGGTACCTTGGCACAGGCCGCGCGGATCGAGGGGATGACCCCGGCCGCGCTGACGCTGATCCTCGCCAAGCTGCGCCAGGCCGAACGCCGGAAAACCGCCTGATGGGGGCAGGGGCAGGGGATTTTGGCGCCGATGTTTCACGTGAAACAGTGGCGCGGCTCGAAACCTATGCCGCGCTTCTGAGGAAGTGGAATCCGGCGATCAACCTCGTCTCCAAGTCCACGCTCGACGATCTCTGGACCCGACATTTTGCCGATTCGGCGCAGATCCTGTCGCTTAGCCCGGTTCAGCGGGGCCACTGGGTCGACATGGGCTCTGGCGGCGGGTTTCCCGGGGCCGTGGTGGCGATCCTTGCCCACGAGCTTGCGCCGGGCCTCAGGATCACCTGCATCGAGAGCGACCAGCGCAAGGCCACGTTCTTGCGCACCGTCGCCCGCGAGACCAGCGTTGATTTCGAGGTGATTTCCCAAAGAATCGAGGAAGTTCCACCGCAGAACGCCGATATCGTTTCAGCCCGCGCCCTGGCGCCGCTGCCCCTTCTTCTGGAGTTTGCCGAGCGTCATCTGAAGTCCGGCGGCACGGCAGTTTTCCACAAAGGTGTCAAAGCTGTGGATGAGATGGCAAAGGCTCTTGAAACCTGGCGCTTCACGAGTGAAACCTTTCCCAGCGGGACAGATCCCGCCGCATCCATCCTGAAACTCGGAGAGATCGCCCGTGTCTGAACATCGTTCTTCCAACGGCCCCCGGATTATCGCCATCGCCAACCAGAAGGGCGGGGTGGGCAAGACCACCACGGCGATCAACCTCGGCGCAGCCATGGCCGAAAGCGGGTTTCGTGTGCTAATCGTCGATATCGACCCACAGGGAAATGCCTCTACGGGCCTGGGTGTCGAGCCCGAGATGCGCAAGCTGACCACCTATGATCTTCTTCTGGATGGCGCGCCGCTGGATCAGGTCATGCACACCAGCAGCGTGCAGAACCTTTGGATTGCTCCGGCGACAACAGACCTGTCCTCGGCCGATATCGAGATGGTTGGCAACGACAAGCGCAGCACGCTTCTCAAGAACGCCCTCAGGCCCGAGGCAACAGTGCCGCTTCGCCTGGATTTCATCCTGATCGACTGCCCGCCGGCGCTGAGCTTGCTGACCGTCAACGCCATGGTCGCCGCGAATTCGGTGCTGGTTCCGTTGCAAAGTGAGTTCTTTGCCCTTGAAGGCCTGTCACAGCTCATGCTGACCGTGCGCGAGGTACGCCAGAGCGCGAACCCGAACCTGCGGATCGAAGGCGTCGTGCTCACCATGTTCGACAAGCGCAATAACCTATCGCAGCATGTGCTGGACGACGCCAAGGAAAACCTCGGCGAGTTGGTATTCAAGACCATCGTGCCCCGGAATGTCCGGCTGAGCGAGGCCCCGTCCTTCGCGCTGCCGGTCTTGGAATACGACCCGAGCTCCGCTGGTAGCGTCGCTTATCGCAGTCTCGCCCAAGAGCTTGTGTCGCGCCACACGCCAGCCGCAGCATAGGGTAGGGACTATGGTCGACAAACGTTTCGAACGCCGGGGTCTGGGGCGCGGTCTCTCTGCGCTGATGGCAGATGTGCAGGCCGAATCGCCCATGGCCGAGACGCCAGACACGCCGCGCCGCCCGGACCTGGTTGTGCCGATCGAAGCGATCGAGCCCAACCCGGACCAGCCGCGCCGCCGGTTCGCGCCCGAGCAGCTTGAGGAACTTGCCGCCTCGATCCGCGAGAAGGGCGTGATCCAGCCGCTGATCGTGCGCCGCAACCCGCGCAAGGCGGAGGGTTACGAGATCGTCGCCGGGGAACGCCGTTGGCGCGCCTCGCAGATGGCGCAGCTGCATGAATTGCCGGTGATCGTGCGGGACTTCTCGGACAGCGAAGTCCTTGAAATCGCGATTATCGAGAATATTCAGCGCGCCGATCTGAACCCGGTGGAAGAGGCCGTTGGCTATCGGCAACTCATGGACCGGTTCGGCCACACCCAGGAAAAGCTGGCCGAGGCGCTCAGCAAAAGCCGCAGCCACATCGCCAACTTGCTGCGCCTTTTGCAGCTTCCCGAAGATGTTCAGGACATGCTGCGCGAGGGAAAGCTCAGCTCGGGCCATGCCCGGGCGCTGATCACTACCGAGAACCCCTCGGCGCTGGCACGCGAAGTGCTGTCCAAGGGGCTTTCCGTGCGCGAAACCGAGAAACTGGCCAAGGGCGGCACGGCGCCGAAGCCGAAAGCGCCCCCGCGCGCGCCGGTGACGAAAGATGCCGATACCCGCGCGCTGGAACAGGATCTTTCGGCCAATCTGCGGATGAAAGTTGCCATCGATCACGAACCGGGCGGCGAGGCGGGGCAGATCACCATCCGCTATAGTTCGCTGAACCAGCTCGATGATCTCTGCCGCCGTCTTTCGATGGAAGGCGACTAGGCGAGCAACTCGCGCAGCAGGGCGTTCAGAACTGGACGCCCAGCGGGCGTGGCCATCAGCCGTCCGTCGCGATCCTGCAAGAGGCCCATATGTGACAGGTCGTGGATCGCCGACCGCGACATCTTGTGTCCGGCCAATGCTTCGTACCGCGCCAGATCAAGACCTTCGGTCAACCGCAGGGCCATCATCGCGTATTCCGCCGCCTGATCCTCGCGCGTCAGAACCGAGCGGGCGCTTTCCCCCGAGCCTTCGGAAGCCGCCTTCAGCCAGGCCCCGGGCGCCAGTGGCGTTTCCGTAGCATAGCGTTTTCCCCCAAGGGTCAGCCGCCCATGGGCCCCGGGCCCGATCCCGGCATAATCGCCATAGCGCCAGTAGATCAGGTTGTGCCGCGATTCCGCGCCGGGCCGCGCGTGGTTCGACACCTCGTAGGCTTCCATCCCGGCCTCGGCGCAAATCTCCTGCGTTGCCAAGTACATATCGGCGGCCGTATCGTCATCGGGAAGCCCCCGCAACCGCCCCCGGGCATAGCGGTCGCCAAAAGCGGTCCCTTGTTCAATGGTGAGCTGGTAGAGCGACAGGTGATCCACCGCCATCGACAGCGCCTCGCGCAACTCGGCCTGCCAATCCGCCAGGCTTTGGCCTTGCCGCGCATAGATCAGGTCGAAACTGACCCGGGGAAACACCTCGCGCGCCAGGTCGAACGCCTTCCGCGCCTCCGCCACGCTGTGCAAACGGCCCAGGGCGCGCAGATCCTCGTCGTTCAGCGCTTGGATCCCCATCGAAATCCGGTTCACCCCGGCGTCCCGGTAGCCACGGAATCGCCCGGCCTCGACCGATGTCGGGTTGGCCTCCAGCGTGATCTCGGGATCGTTGGCCTGTGGCCAGGTCGCGTGGACCTCGTCAAGGATCGCGGCCACCAGTTCCGGCTCCATAAGGCTGGGCGTGCCACCCCCGAAGAAGACCGTGCTCAGAATCCGGCCCCGGGTTTCGGCCCCAATGCGCCGGATCTCGGAAATGTATGATTTTCGCCAGGTTTCAGGGTCGATATTCGCCGAAACATGGGAGTTGAAGTCGCAATAAGGACATTTCGCCTGGCAGAAGGGCCAGTGGATATAGAGGCCGAAGCCCCCGGCCTGCCAGTCCTCAGCCAAGGCAGTCCCGCACCAGCTTGGCGAAGGCGACCGCGCGGTGGCTCATCCCGTGTTTCTTTGCCGGGTCCATTTCCCCGAAGGTCTCGATTTCTCCCTCAGGAAGAAACATTGGGTCAAACCCAAACCCTTTGTCGCCCCTCATGGGCCAGACTAACCGCCCCTCGACGGTGCCCGCGAAGATCTCGTCATGGCCATCGGGCCAGGCAAGGCAGAGCGTGCAGTTGAACCGCCCCGTGCGCGGCTCAGGGGCCTGCTTTTCCTCAAGCAGGGTCCAGACCTTCTCCATCGCCATGGGGAAATCGCGCCCGTTCGGGGTTTCGGCCCAATCGGCGGTATAGACCCCGGGCGCACCGTCCAGCGCATCGACGCTGAGACCGCTGTCATCCGAAAGCGCGGGCAGCCCGGCGGCCTTGGCGGCGAAATGTGCCTTGATCCGGGCGTTCCCGGCAAAGCTGTCCTCGGTTTCCTCCGGTTCCTCGAAGCCAAGCTCCCCGGCCGAGACCACCGAAATGCCGAACGGTGCCAGCAGTTCCGCGATCTCGCGCAGCTTGCCCTTGTTGTGGCTGGCCAGCACCAGCCGGTCACCGCGCGACAGCTTGCGCATCTCAGGCCACCGCCGCCTTCTGCGCCTCGACCAGTTCGGCGATGCCCTTGTCGGCAAGGGTCAGAAGTTCGTTCATCTCGTCGCGGGAATAGGTCGCGCCCTCGGCCGACATCTGGACTTCCACCATGCGCCCACCGCCGGTCAGCACGAAATTGCCGTCGACGCCTGCCTCGCTATCCTCGGGATAGTCGAGGTCCAGCACCGGTTGGCCTGCGTAAATGCCGCAGCTGATCGCCGCCACATGATCCATGATCGGGTCCGAGATCACGTCGCCCGCCTTCATCAGCTTGTTCACCGCCAGACGCAGCGCGACCCAGCCGCCGGTGATCGAGGCACAGCGCGTGCCGCCATCGGCCTGGATCACGTCACAATCCACGGTGATCTGGCGTTCGCCCAAGGCGACGCGATCGATGCCCGCCCGCAGGGAACGACCAATAAGTCTTTGAATTTCCTGCGTTCTGCCGGATTGACCCTTCTTCGCCTCGCGCGGCATCCGGGTGTTGGTTGCGCGCGGCAGCATCCCGTATTCCGCCGTCACCCAGCCGAGGCCGGAGTTCTTAAGGAACGGCGGCACCCGTTCGTCGATCGTGGCGGTGCAGAGCACATGCGTGTCGCCGCATTTGATCAGGCAAGAGCCTTCCGCATGCCGTGTCACCCCAGTTTCGATGGAAACCGCGCGCATTTGATCCACTTGTCTTCCAGAGGGACGCATCTCATATCCTTTACTGACTTCCGGCTGAGATATGCGCCCACCCCGTGTGGGCGCAACCCCGATTGACGATTTTGGTCCAAGGTCTTTAATGTGCCGGACCCCGGAGAGCCTCATCGATGAATGACGGATCGAAAATTCTGGCCGAAATGAACGACCGCAGCCGCGAAGTCTTTCGGCGCGTGGTCGAGGGCTATCTCTCCAGCGGCGATCCGGTGGGCTCGCGCACGCTGACCCGTTCGATGAGCGAGAAGGTCAGCGCCGCCACGATCCGCAACGTGATGCAGGATCTGGAATACCTTGGCCTTCTGGACAGCCCCCATGTCTCGGCAGGCCGGATTCCCACGCAGCTTGGCCTCAGGATGTTTGTCGATGGTCTGCTCGAGGTCAGCGACCTGGGTCAGGATGAGCGGACCCGGCTGGACGCCACGATGACGTCGAACTCCGACGATGTCGGCGCCACGTTGGACCGGATCGGATCGGCCCTTTCCGGCATGACCCAAGGTGCGAGCCTCGTTCTGGCCCCGAAGCACGAAGCGCCGATCAAGCATATCGAATTCGTGAGCCTTGCGCCTGACCGCGCCCTGGTGGTGTTGGTCTTTGCCGATGGCCACGTGGAAAACCGCGTTTTCAACCCGCCCATGGGGCAGACGCCGTCCTCCATGCGTGAGGCGGCGAATTTCCTGAACGCGCTCGCCGAGGGCAAGACGCTGAGCAACCTGCGCGGCGCGATCGAGCGCGAGATCACCGCACGGCGTCAGGAACTGGACGTGCTCGCCCGCGAACTGGTCGAAAGTGGCCTCGCCATCTGGGAAAACAAGGGCGAATCGCAGGAACGGCTCATCGTGCGCGGTCGTGCGAATTTGCTGAATGAAGACGGCGAGCTGGCTGATCTTGAGCGCATTCGCACACTCTTCGATGACCTTGAGCGCAAGCGCGACATCGCCGAGTTCCTCGAACTCACCGAAGAGGGCGAGGGGGTGCGCATTTTTATAGGCTCCGAGAACAAGCTTTTTTCACTTTCGGGTTCCTCTTTGGTGGTCAGCCCATATATGAACGCTGACCGAAAGATCATCGGCGCCGTTGGCGTGATTGGTCCGACCCGCCTCAATTATGGGCGGGTGGTGCCAATCGTGGACTACACGGCGCAACTGGTCGGGAAACTGATTTCAGACCGGGGCTGAAGGAAAAACATGGCTAAAGCGAAGAAGCAGGACGCAATGGACGATACAGCTGCGACCGAATCCCTGATGGACGAGACCCTCGAAGACCTCGAGAACGAGGCGCTTTCACCCGAGGATGACGAAATCGAAGCGCTCCGCGCCGAACGGGACGAATTCAAGGACCGGTTCATGCGCGCGCTGGCGGATGCGGAAAACATCCGCAAGCGCAGCGAGCGTGACCGGCGCGAGGCCGAGAAATACGGCGGATCGCGCCTCGCGCGGGACATGCTGCCGATCTACGACAACCTCAAGCGCGCGCTGGACGCGGCGACCGAAGAGCAGCGCGAAGCCGCGGGCGCCCTTCTGGAAGGCGTCGAGCTGACCATGCGCGAATTGCTCAAGGTGTTCGCCAAGCACGGGATCGAGGTCATCGCGCCGGAACCGGGCGACAAGTTCGACCCGAAATTCCACGAATCCATGTTCGAGGCACCTGTCCCCGGCACCAAGGCGGGCGAGATCATCCAGGTCACCCAGGACGGGTTCATGCTGCATGAGCGGTTGCTGCGCGCGGCCCAGGTGGGCGTCAGCTCCAACACAGCCGGTTAATCCGCGAGCTTCGCCTTCAGATCGTAGATCAGCGCCAGCGCTTCGCGCGGGCTCAGCTCGTCGGGATGGATCCCGGCGAGCTTTTCTTCGATTTCCGAGGGCTTTGCCGGGGAGGGCGCCGGCGCCTGCGGCGCCACGGAAGAGAAAAGCGGCAGGTCGTCGATGAAGGCCTTGGGTTTCGCCGCGCCCTCGCGGTCGCCCTTTTCCAACGCATCAAGCACCACCCGGGCCCGCGCCACAACCGCATCGGGCAGTCCGGCCAGCCGCGCCACCTGCACCCCGTAGGACCGATCCGCCGCGCCCTTGCGAACCTCGTGCAGGAAAATCACGTCGCCTTCCCACTCTTTCACCGCGACCGTGGCGTTTTCGACGCCGTTCAACGTGTCGGCCAGCGTGGTCAATTCGTGGTAATGGGTGGCGAACAGTGCCCGCGCGCGGTTCACATCATGCAGGTGTTCCAGCGTCGCCCAGGCGATGGACAGCCCGTCATAGGTCGCCGTGCCGCGCCCGATCTCATCAAGGATCACCAGCGCCCGGTCGTCCGCCTGGTTCAGGATCGCGGCGGTCTCGACCATTTCGACCATGAAGGTCGACCGTCCGCGCGCCAGGTCGTCCGATGCACCAACCCGGCTGAAAAGCTGCGAGACGATGCCGATATGCGCGGCTTCGGCCGGAACATAGGCCCCCATCTGCGCCAAGAGCGCGATCAGGGCGTTCTGCCGCAGGAAAGTCGATTTACCCGCCATGTTCGGGCCGGTCAGCAGCCAGATATGCGCGCCATCGGCCCCATCGGACAGATCGCAGTCATTGGCGACGAAAGGCGCGCCCGATTGCCGTTTTAGCGCCCGTTCCACCACCGGATGCCGCCCGCCGGTCACTTCGAAGGCGCGGCTGTCGTCCACTTGCGGGCGGCTCCAGTTCTCGGCCCGAGCCAATTCGGCCAGCGCACAGGCCAGGTCGATCTCGGCCAGAGCCCGCGCCGCCGCGCCGATGGCCGGGGCGGCGTCGAGGATCGCGCCGCGCAACTCTCCGAAGATGCGTTTCTCGATCCCCAGCGCCCGGCCGCCCGCGTTCAGGATGCGGGTTTCCATCTCCGACAGGTCAGTCGTGGTGAAGCGCACCGCGTTTGCCGTGGTCTGGCGATGGATGAAGCGCTCGTTCAGCGGGGCCGAGAGCATCCGTTCCGCATGGGTCGCCGTGGTTTCGATGAAATAACCCAGGACGTTGTTATGCTTGATCTTCAG
Source organism: Paracoccaceae bacterium (assembly GCA_014762635.1). Taxonomy (GTDB): domain Bacteria; phylum Pseudomonadota; class Alphaproteobacteria; order Rhodobacterales; family Rhodobacteraceae; genus JABURR01. The sequence continues at coordinate 7,581 of JABURR010000050.1, read as the reverse complement.
GGACTGAATGCCGGTCTCGCCCGCGTAATCGGCCTGCATCCCGGCAATTACCCCGCGCCCCTCGTCGCGCAGCCGCCGGGCCTCGTCCAACTCCGCGTCATGGCCCGGAGCAACGAAGCCCCCGTCCCGCGCCAGGTGCGGCGGGTCGGCGACCAGCGCCTGGTCAAGCAGATCACGCAGCGCCTCGTGACCCGTCAACGCGCCCGAGGCGTCGGCGATCAGGGCGGGCAGGTCCCCCGAAAGCGTTCCGGCCACGGATTCCGCTTGCGCGAGCCCGTTGCGAATGGCCGCCAGGTCGCGCGGCCCGCCGCGATCAAGCCCCAGCCGCGACAGCGCCCGGTCCATGTCGGGCACCTTGCGCAGCTCGGCCCGCAGGGTTTCCGCCAACCGGCTGCCGCCGTGAAAGAAACTCACTGCATCCAGCCGGTCCAGGATCACCCGAAGATCACGCGACGGGCTGGAAAGCCGCCGTTCAAACAGACGCGCCCCGGCGGCGGTCACCGTCCGGTCGATCGCGGCGATCAAGGAGCCCTCGCGCCCGCCCGACAGGCTCGCCGTCAGTTCCAGGTTGCGCCGGGTGGCCGCGTCGATCTGCATGACCCGGCTCGCCGCCTCCCGCAGGGGCGGGCGCAACAGGGGCAGTTTGCCTTTCTGGGTAATTTCCAGGTAATCGACCAGCGCGCCCATGGCCGATAGCTCGGCCCGGGAAAACGTGCCGTAGGCGTCGAGCGAGCCCACCTTGAAGAGCGCCGTCAAACGCCCCTCGGCAGATGCGCTGTCGAAGCTACCGCGCGAAAGCGGCGTGACGGCGGCGCCCAGATCATCGAGCAGGGGCAGCAACTCACCCTCCGCCGCCTCTGACACCAGAACCTCACGCGGGGACAGCCGCGCCAGCTCCGGCCCCAGCCGCACCGGCGCACAGGGCATCACCCGGAACTCGCCGGTGGAAATATCGGCCCAGGCCAGCGCCCCTTCGCCTCGCACTTCGGCAAAAGCGGCCAGGAAATTGTGCCGCCGCGCCTCGAGCAGGCTGTCCTCGGTCAGCGTGCCCGGCGTCACCAGCCGCACCACCTCGCGCCGCACCACGGCTTTCGAGCCCCGTTTCTTGGCCTCAGACGGGTCTTCCATCTGCTCGCAGACGGCCACGCGAAACCCCTTGCGGATAAGGGTCAGGAAATATCCCTCGGCCGCATGAACCGGCACACCGCACATGGGGATATCCTCGCCCAGATGCTTGCCGCGCTTCGTGAGCGCGATATCCAGCGCCTCGGCCGCGGCCACGGCATCCTCGAAGAACATCTCGTAGAAATCGCCCATCCGGTAGAACAGGAGCGCATCGCGATGCGCCTCCTTGATTTCGAGATACTGCGCCATCATCGGCGTCACGGCGGCATTGGCGACGGTCAAGATATCCCCCGGTCTAAGGCCCGGTCCGACCATACAAACCCGGGAATCCCGGTGAAAGCCCGGAATCGACCTGTCTGAAATCTCTGTGGTTGTGACGCCAAAGAGCCCCGGCTAGAACTTGAGGGCTCAGGGAGGAGTACAAGAATGCCAAGACAGAAGATCACCCGTGAAGAGGCTCTGGCCTTCCACCTGGAACCCCGGCCCGGGAAGTTCGATATCGTCGCCTCGGTTCCGATGTCCACGCAGCGCGACCTGAGCCTGGCCTACAGCCCCGGCGTGGCCGTTCCTTGCGAGGAAATCGCGGCAAACCCCGAAACCGCCTATGACTATACCAACAAGGGCAACATGGTGGCGGTGATCTCGAACGGGACAGCGGTTCTGGGGCTCGGTAACCTGGGTGCGCTGGGCTCCAAGCCGGTGATGGAGGGCAAATCGGTCCTCTTCAAGCGGTTCGCCGACGTCAATTCCATCGATATCGAGCTGGATACCGAGGACCCGGACGAGTTCTGCAAGGCGGTCAGGCTGATGGGGCCGACCTTCGGCGGCATCAACCTCGAGGATATCAAGGCGCCCGAGTGCTTCATCATCGAGCAACGCCTGAAGGAGGAGATGGATATCCCCGTCTTCCACGATGACCAGCACGGCACCGCGGTGATCTGCGCGGCGGGTCTGATCAACGCGCTGCATCTGACCGGCAAGAAGATCGAGGATTGCAAGATCGTCCTCAATGGGGCCGGTGCCGCCGGGATCGCCTGCGTGGAACTGATCAAGGCCATGGGCGCGAAGCATGACAATTGCATCGCCTGCGATACCAAGGGCGTGATCTACCAGGGCCGAACCGAGGGTATGAACCAGTGGAAATCGGCCCATGCCGCGTCTACCGACGCCCGCACGCTGGAAGATGCGATGAAAGGGGCGGACGTGTTCCTTGGCGTTTCGGTCAAGGGCGCGGTGACCCAGGCAATGCTGGAAAGCATGGCGGACAACCCGGTCATCTTCGCCATGGCCAACCCCGACCCCGAGATCACGCCGGAAGAGGCGCATGAGATCCGGCCCGATGCGATTGTGGCGACGGGGCGGTCGGATTACCCGAACCAGGTCAACAACGTGCTGGGGTTCCCCTATCTTTTCCGGGGTGCGCTGGACATTCATGCGCGTGCGATCAACGACCAGATGAAGATCGCCTGTGCCGAGGCGCTGGCGGCATTGGCGCGCGAGGATGTGCCGGACGAGGTCGCGGTAGCCTATGGCAAAAAGCTCGCTTTCGGGCGGGAATACATCATCCCGACGCCCTTTGACCCGCGGCTCATCCACCGGATCCCGCCAGCCGTGGCCAAGGCGGGGATGGAAACCGGGGTCGCGCGTCGTCCGATCGTGGACATGGAAGCCTATGAGCTGAGCCTCAAGACGCGGATGGACCCGACGGCCTCGATCCTGCAGGGCATCCACGCCCGCGCCCGGGCCGCCCAGGCCACGATGCTTTTTGCCGAGGGCGACGACCCGCGCGTGCTGCGCGCCGCCGTGGCCTACCGGCGCTCGGGGCTTGGCAGGGCGCTGGTGGTGGGTCGCGAGCCGGACGTGAAGGAAAAGCTTGCCGCAGCGGGTATTCCCGAAGCAGCCGCCGAGTTGGAGATCGTCAACGCCGCGAACACGCCGCACCTGGAGACCTACAAGGAGTTCCTCTACGCCCGGCTGCAGCGCAAGGGCCATGACCGGCAGGATATCCACCGGCTAGCGGCGCGCGACCGGCACGTGTTTTCCGCGCTCATGCTGGCCCATGGTCACGCCGACGGGATGGTTACCGGCGCTACGCGGAAATCGGCCAACGTGCTGGAACTGATCAACCACGTCTTTGATGCGGGGCCCAAGGATGGCGCGGTGGGGATCACCGCCGTCCTGTCGCGCGGCCGCATCGTGCTGATCGGCGACACGCTGGTGCATGAATGGCCGGATGAGAACGACCTCGCCGACATCGCCGAGCGCGGGGCCGAGGTGGCCCGTGCGCTGGGCCTTGACCCGCGGGTGGCTTTCGTCAGCTTCTCGACCTTCGGTTACCCGGTCAGCGAACGGGCGGAAAAGATGCATATCGCCCCGGCGGTGCTGGAAAAGCGTGGGGTCAACTTCGAATACGAGGGCGAGATGACCGTCGACGTGGCACTGAACGCCCGCGCGATGGAGGCCTATCCATTCTCGCGCCTCACCGGACCGGCCAACGTGCTGGTGGTTCCGGCGCGGCATTCGGCCTCGATCTCGGTCAAGCTGATGCAGGAAATGGCCGGCGCCACCGTGATCGGCCCGATCCTGACCGGTGTCGACAAGCCGATCCAGATCTGTTCCAGCGTCTCGACCGTCAACGACATCCTGAACATGGCGGTTCTGGCGGCCAGCAAGGTGGGCTGATGCCGATCTATTCCCTGGGCTCGATCAACGCGGATCATTTCTACGATCTGCCGCACCTTCCGGGTCCGGGGGAAACGCTGGCCGCGACCGGGTTTCGCACCGGGCTGGGCGGCAAGGGGGCAAACCAGTCCGTTGCCGCCGCCAAGGCGGGCGCGAAAGTCACCCATATCGGCGCGGTCGGGCCTGAGGGCGGCTGGGCCGTGGATCGGTTGCGCGCGCTGGGCGTCGAGACCTCCGGCATCGCGACGCTGGAAACGGCGACGGGCCACGCGATCATCAACATCGACCGCGCGGGCGAGAATGCCATCGTGATCTACCCCGGCGCCAATCGTGGGCTGTCCGAGGCGCAGATCAGGGAAACTCTGGCCAACGCGGGCGGCTCCGACACGCTGATCCTGCAGAACGAGACCAACGCCCAGCTCGAAGGCGCGCGCATCGCCCGGGCCAAGGGCATGCGCGTCGTCTATTCCGCCGCCCCGTTCGAGGAAGCCGCCGTCCGCGCCATCCTGCCCGAGATTTCGTTGCTGATCCTCAACGCGGTGGAGGCAGATCAGCTTTGCACCGCCTTCGGCTGCGGGCTGGGTGCGCTGCCGGTGCCGGAACTCCTGGTCACGAAGGGGGCCGAGGGCGCCGAATGGCACGCCCTTCGTGCCGGGCAGACCACCCATATGCCCGCCTTCGACGTGAAACCTGTGGATACCACCGGCGCAGGCGACTGTTTCGCGGGGTATTTCGCCGCCGGTCTCGACGAAGGTCTTCCGGTGGAGGCGGCCCTGCGCCTTGCAAGCGCTGCCGCCGCCCTCAAGGTCACGCGCCCCGGCACGGCGGATGCGATCCCGGATCGCGCGGAAGTGGACGGTTTCCTGCGCTCGGCCTGAAACCGCCCCTTGGCCGACGGGCGCCCTGCGACTACGGTCGCCCCAAACCCGGGGAGAGAGGCGCATGACCCAGATCACCACCCACCAGGCCGAGGAAGACGCCCGCAACGAGGAAATCCTCTTCTATCTCAACGGAAAGATCGTCCCCAAGGCCGAGGCTGTGGTCAGCGTCTATGACTCCGGTTTCATGCTGGGCGATGGCGTGTGGGAGGGGCTGCGGCTCTACGATGGGCACTGGGCCTTCCTCGATGAACATATCGACCGGCTGTTCGAGGCCGCGAAGGCCATCGACCTCGATATCGGGATGATGCCCGAGGGGGTGAAAGAAGCGATTTTCGAGACCCAGGCCGCGAACGGGATGACAACCGACGCCCACGCAAGGCTGATGGTGACCCGCGGGGTCAAGACGCGCCCGTTCCAGCATCCGGCGCTGTCGCGTTCGGGGCCGACCGTGGCGATCATCATGGAACATTCGAAACCCTCGATCCCGCGTCCGATCCGGCTGGCCACGGTGCCCCATATCCGCGGGCTGCCCATGAGCCAGGACCCAAAGCTGAACTCACACTCCAAGCTCAACTGCATCCTCGCCTGCATCGCCGCCGAAAAGGCCGGCGCGGACGAAGCGCTGATGCTGGATGTGCATGGCTTCGTGAACACCACCAACGCCTGCAACTTCTTCATCGTTCGCAAGGGCGAGGTTTGGACCTCGACCGGGGATTACTGCATGAACGGGATCACAAGGGCCAAGGTGATCCATGTCTGCCGCGAGGCGGGCATTCCGGTTTTCGAAAAGAACTTCTCCTTGGTCGAGACCTATTCGGCGGACGAGGCCTTCCTCACCGGCACCTTCGGCGCCCAGACCCCGGTGGGCGAGATCGATGGCCGCCCGATCGGGGATGGAGAGATGGGGCCGATGACCGAACGGCTGCGGGGGCTCTACAAGGAGCTTGTGGCGCGGGATGCAAAAAGTCCGATGAAAGTCCGATAAAAGTCCGATGGAATTCCGATCATGAAAATCGCCATGTGGTCCGGCCCGCGCAACCTGTCGACGGCGATGATGTATGCCTTCGGCAACCGCGCCGATTGCGCCGTGGTGGATGAGCCGTTCTATGCCGCCTATCTGGCGAAAACCGGGTTGGACCATCCGATGCGCGAGGCGGTGATCGCCTCGCAGCCCACGGATCCGGCTGAGGTGGTCGCGGGGCTTCTGGGGTCGGTGCCTGGTGGGAAAACCCATTTCTATCAGAAACATATGGCCCAGCACATGATCCCCGGCATGCCCCGTGACTGGATGCGCGAGGTGACGAACGTATTCCTGATCCGTCACCCGGCGCGGGTGGTGGCGAGCTTTTCGGCGAAATACGAGTCCCCTGTGCTTGAGGACCTGGGGTTCCTGCAGCAGGCGGAGCTTTACGAGGAACAGCGCGCCGCAGGGCAAGAGTCGGTCGTGGTGGATTCAGCCGATATCCGGGATAACCCACAGGAAATGCTGGAAAAACTATGCGGTGCGATCGGGATTTCCTTCGATCCCGCCATGCTCAGCTGGCCGGAAGGCGGCCACTCCGATGACGGCGTCTGGGCCGCTCATTGGTACGGGGCGGTGCATCGCTCCACCGGGTTCGCCGGGCCGGAAGGCGCGCTGCCCGATCTGTCGGGCGCGGCGGCGGACCTGGCCCGGGCGGCAATGCCGTCCTATGAGAAGCTGGTGGCGGTGAAGCTATGACTCAGCCGGGGCTTCCCAGCATTTCCAAGGTCTTGGGGCAGGGCTCCCCACCGTAGAACGCCTCCAGCACCTCGCCAAAAACCGGGCCTGCCCCCGGAACCCGCGAGAACAGCGTCATGGATGACCGGAGCTTCATCGCGTCGATCCGTCCCATGATCTCCTCGGGTGCGGTGCTGCGATGGGTCAGGAGCAGGCCGGACATCTCAACCAGCCGCGGCCCCAGCACTGGATGGGCAAGATAGGCCGCCGCCTCGTCGAGGTTGGCCAGCCCGTAGAACTGCGCCATCGGCGACCGCCCCAGATCGGCCAGTTGCGGAAAGATGAACCACATCCAGTGACTGGCCTTCCGCCCCGCAGCCAGTTCGGCCCGGACCGTGTCGAGCACAGGATCCTGCGCGTCGACGAAATCCTGAAGCTCTTCGGGGTCCATCAGCCCTTTTCAAGCCGACGCTTGCGCGCGGCCAGCAGTTTCAGGCGCAGGGCGTTGAGCTGGATGAAGCCCGCCGCGTCCTTCTGGTCATAGGCGCCGGCGTCATCCTCGAAGGTCACATGGGCCTCGGAATAGAGCGAATGCTCGGACCAGCGGCCCACGGTGCGGGCGAGACCTTTGTAGAGCTTCAGCCGGACGGTGCCGGTGACATGTTCCTGGCTCTTGTCGATGGCGGCCTGCAGCATCTCGCGCTCGGGGCTGAACCAGAAGCCGTTGTAGATAAGCTCCGCGTAGCGCGGCATCAGCTCGTCCTTCAGATGCGCGGCGCCACGGTCGAGCGTGATCTGCTCGATCCCGCGATGGGCCTCGAGCAGCAGCGTGCCACCCGGGGTTTCGTAGATCCCGCGGGATTTCATGCCGACGAAGCGGCCTTCCACCAGGTCCAGGCGACCGCAGCCATGCTTGCCGCCAAGCTCGTTCAGCCGGGTCAGCAGGGCGGCTGGGCTGAGACGTTCGCCATTGATCGAGACCGCATCGCCCTTTTCGAACCCGACTTCCACGTATTCGGGTTCATTCGGCGCGTCCTCGGGGTGGACGGTGCGCTGATAGACGTAATCGGGCGCGTTTTCGGCCGGGTCTTCCAGAACCTTCCCCTCGGAGGAGGTGTGCAGCAGGTTCGCATCCACCGAGAACGGCGCCTCGCCGCGCTTGTCCTTGGCGATCGGGATCTGGTTCTGCTCGGC
>JABURR010000015.1 GCA_014762635.1 Paracoccaceae bacterium | reverse complement strand
GACTGGTCGCGCAGTTCCCAGTTGCGGTTGTCGATGGTGGCCACGGTGCCGGTGCGCATGATCCGCTTGAGTTCATAGCCTTCAAGCTCGGTGATTTGCTCGACCGCGTCTTCCAGCGCCACCTGGATCTCGGCCAGGGCCGGGATCGGCACCCAGACCGGCAGGTCGTCGTCCAGCACGTGATCCTCGCGCAGGTAGGCATGGGCGAGGACGAAATCGCCGAGCCGCTGGCTGTTCCTCAGACCGGCGCAATGCCCCACCATTACCCAGGCATGGGGGCGAAGAACGGCGATATGGTCCGTCGCTGTTTTCGCGTTCGAGGGGCCGACGCCGATATTGACCAGCGTGATCCCCGCCGCGCCATCGCGCTTGAGATGATAGGTCGGCATCTGCGGCAATTTGGCCGGGGCGGGCAGGGGTGCATCGGGATCGGTGATTTCCTGATTCCCGGGTCCAACGAAGCTGGTGTAGCCGCTTGCGGGGTCGGCCAGGGCCTGCCGGGCATAGGCTTCGAATTCCTCGACGTAGAACTGGTAGTTCGTGAACAACACGTGGTTCTGGAAATGCTGGGCCTCGGTCGCCGTGTAATGGCTGAGCCGCGCCAGCGAGTAATCCACGCGCTGGGCGGTGAAGGGCGCCAGCGGTCCCGAGCCATCGGGATGGGTAAAGCCGAAGCCGTTGACGATGTCGTCATGGGTGGTCGATAGGTCCGGCACGTCGAACACGTCGCGTAGGGTGAACTCCATCGCGCCTTCATGGGGCACGGTGATACCCGAAACGGCGAAATGCACCGGGATCGGCGTCACGGACGGGCCGATCGAGACCGCGATCCCGTGGTTCTGGATCAGCAGGTCGATCTGTTGGCGCAGGTAATTGGCAAACAGGCGCGGCTGGGTGACCGTGGTGGCATAGGTCCCGGGGCTCGAGACATGGCCAAAGCTCAGGCGGCTGTCGGTCTCGGCATAGCTCGAGGTCGAGACGCGCACCTCGGGGTAGAAGGCCCGGTAGCGCGCCGCGGGTTTCGGCCCGGTGACGGCCTCGCCGAAGTGATCGCCAAGGAACTTCGTCGCCTCGTCGTAAAGCTCGATCAGCCGGTCGACGGCCTTCCCGGCATCGGTGAAGGCTTCGGCCGCGCGGGCGGGTGGGGTCAGGATGGGAAGATCCGGATCGGCCAGGTTCATCTTGTCTCCTCGAAAAGGTCAGTCATCTCGAACCGGGTCACGTCCACGAGTCCCAGGTCCGAAATCCGCAGCTCGGGGATCACCACGAGCGCGAGCAGAGAGTGCTGCATGTAGGCGTTGTTGAGCGTGCAGCCGCAGTCGGCCATGGCCGCGACCATGCGCGCGGCCTTGTCGGCCACCTCGGCGGCGGGGCTGTCGGACATGAGGCCCGCGATGGGCAGTTCCACCAGCGCCAGTTCCTGCCCGTCCTTCCAGACGGTGACGCCGCCGCCCACCTCGCCCAGCCGGTTCGCCGCCGCCGCCATGTCCTCGCGGCTGGTGCCGACAACGATCATGTGGTGGCTGTCATGGGCGACGGTTGAGGCCATCGCCATCTTTCCGGTGTAGCCGAAGCCCGAGACGAAGCCGTTCACCACCCCGCCGGTGCCGCGATGGCGTTCCACCAGCGCGATCTGGGCGATCTCGCCCTTGGGTTCGACGAGGCCGTTCACCACATCGAGTTCGGCGCTGAGCGCCTTGGTCGGGGCCTGGTTCTCGACCACGCCGATCACACGGGCGCGGACGGAGTTCGCCCCGGCGGGTGCGGGGATCTCGAAATCTTCGACACTCAATTCCTTGCCGAGATGCACGGTCTGGCGTGCAGCCTCGGGCCAGTCGAAATGCGGGCAGTCCACGAGGCAACGCCCATCCTCGGCCACCAGAACGCCCCGTGCGAAAACCCGTTCGATCGGCAGGGTCTTCAGGTCCGAGGTCAGGATCATGTCCGCCCGCCGCCCCGGTGCGATGGAGCCAAGCTCGCGCTCCAGCCCGAAATGGGTCGCGGTGTTAATCGTTGCCATCTGCAGCGCCACCAGCGGGTCGCAGCCGCAGTCGACGGCATGGCGCACCACGCGGTTCATATGCCCGTCATGGACCAGCGTGCCAGAATGGCAATCGTCGGTGCAGAGGATGAAGTTGCGCGGATCGAGCCCCTTTTCGGTGACCGCCGTGATTTGGCTTTCCACGTCATACCAGGCCGAGCCCAGCCGGAGCATCGCCCGCATCCCCTGGCGCACCCGGGCGATGGCGTCGGATTCCGCCGTGCCCTCGTGATCGTCCGCCGGACCACCCGCCGCATAGGCGTGGAACGCTGGTCCCAGGTCGGGCGAGGCGTAATGGCCGCCCACGGTCTTGCGCGCGGTCTGGGTCGCGGCGATTTCGGCCAGCATCTTCGCGTCGCCTGCCACTACGCCGGGGAAGTTCATCATCTCGCCCAGGCCTACGATCCCGGGCCAGCCCATCGCCTCGGCCACGTCCTCGGGCGTGATCTCGTGGCCCGTGGTCTCAAGCCCCGGGGCCGAGGGCGCGCAGGAGGGCATCTGGGTGAAGATGTTGACCGGCTGCATCAGCGCCTCGTCATGCATCATTCGCACGCCATCGAGGCCCAGCACATTGGCGATCTCATGCGGGTCGGTGAACATGGAGGTGGTGCCATGGGGGATCACCGCGCGAGCAAACTCCGCAGGGGTCAGCATCCCGGATTCGATATGCATATGCCCGTCGCAAAGCCCGGGGATCAGGTAGCGCCCGTCGGCCTCGATCACCTGCGTATCAGGCCCGATGCAATGAGAGGCATCCGGCCCGACATAGGCAAACCGGCCCTTGCTGACCGCGACGTCCCAGCCTTCCAGAACCTCGCGGCTTTGGACGTTGACCAGTCGAGCGTTGCGAAGCACCAGATCGGCGGGCAAGCGGCCAGCGGCAACCGCGACCAGGGTCGCGGCGCAGTCCTGCCATGTCGGGAAGGGAGTGTTTTCCATGTCGCAATACTCATGACTTTTTGGGTTGGCGCAAGCCCCATCGCCCATGCAACACTCCGCCATCTCCCGCACGGGGATTCAGCCGCGAATACAGGACGATGGAAGGACAGGCTCGCAATGACACAACAGGACATAGCTGTACGGGCGAACATCGAAAATTGGCAGGAGCGCGTTGACCTTGCCGCCGCGTTCAGGTGGACGGAGCGGCTCGACATGCACGAGGGCGTGGCGAACCATTTCTCGCTGGCGGTCAACGACGCGGGCACACGTTTCCTGATGAACCCCAACCAGATGCATTTCTCGCGCATCCGGGCCTCGGACCTGATCGAGCTTGATGTGAACGATCCCGCGGCCCTGGAGGGCCCCAATGCGCCCGATCCCACTGCGTGGGGGCTGCATGGCGGGTTGCATCGCCATTGCCCCCATGCGCGCTGCGCGATGCATGTGCACTCGATCTTTGCCACGGTCCTGGCATGCCTGAAGGACCCGCGCCTGCCGCCCATCGACCAGAACTGCGCCACGTTCTTCAACCGCTACGTGGTGGATGATTCCTATGGCGGGCTGGCGTTCGAGGATGAGGGCGCGCGGTGTGCCTCGTTGCTGTCGGATCCGAAGAAGAACGTCCTGATCATGGGAAATCACGGCGTCATGGTCATCGGTCAGACCGTGGCCGAGACTTTCAACCGGCTCTACTATTTCGAACGTGCCGCCGAGACCTATGTGCGGGCGCTGCAGACGGGTCTTCCGCTGAACGTCCTCAGCGACGATATCGCCGAGAAAACGGCGCAGGAGTTGGAGACCTATCCCGAGCAGGATGTCCGGCACCTGGCCGAGTTGAAAGCGATCCTTGATGAAGAGGGGTCGAACTACGCGCAGTGATCGCGGGTTGAATTGCCCGGTCAGCGCACGAGATATAGGCCCATGACCCAAACGCTTCTTTCCTTCGGCCACGGCTATTCTGCCCGCGCCCTTGCGCGCCTGTTGATCCCGCAAGGCTGGCGGGTGATCGGCACGACCCGTTCCGAGGAGAAGGCTGCCGAGATCCGCGCCGGGGGGGCGGAGGCTCTGATCTGGCCGGGTGAGGATATTTCGGGTGCGCTGGCCGAGGCGAGTCACCTGTTGATCTCCGCCGCTCCGGGCGCCGAAGGCGATCCGGTGCTGGCCGCCTCGCGGGATCAAATCGCCGCGGCGGCGCCCAAGATCGAATGGGCCGGGTATCTGTCTACCACCGGGGTCTATGGCGATCATGACGGTGGCTGGGTGGACGAAGAAACGCCACTCACCCCCTCGACCCGGCGCGGGAAGCTGCGGGTCGAAGCGGAAGCCGCGTGGCGGGACCTGTCCAATGAGATCGGGCTGCCGCTGCATATCTTCCGCCTGGCGGGGATCTACGGCCCCGGGCGCGGCCCGTTCGCCAAGGTGCGGGCGGGGACAGCGCGACGCATCGTGAAGCCGGGACAGGTCTTCAGCCGTATCCATGTGGAGGATATCGCCCAGGTGCTGGCGGCCTCGATCGCGCGTCCGAACCCGGGTGTGGCCTATAACCTCTGCGATGACGATCCGGCGCCGCCCGAGGATGTGATCGCCTATGCCGCGGAATTGCTCGGCGTGCCGGTGCCGCCCACGGAAGATTTCGAGACGGCAGAGATGACCCCGATGGCGCGCAGTTTCTACGCCGAATCCAAGCGGGTGCGGAACGACCGCATCAAGGACGAACTGGGCGTACGGCTGATCTATCCAGACTACCGCGCCGGGCTTCGGGCGCTGCTGGAGCTTGAGAACGACTAGCCGATCTGGCCGCGGATGCCGCCGGTCTGTCCCCGATCCAGAAGCAGGTGATCGAGGATCACGCAAGCCATCATCGCCTCACCCACCGGAACCGCCCGGATGCCGACGCAGGGGTCGTGGCGACCCTTGGTGATGATCTCGGCATCTTCACCGGACTTGGTGATCGTCTTGCGTGGGGTGAGGATCGAAGAGGTGGGCTTCACCGCGAACCGTACCACGACGTCCTGCCCGGTCGAAATCCCGCCCAGGATGCCGCCCGCATGGTTCGAGGAATACTCCGGTCCGTTCGGGCCCATTGTGATCTCGTCGGCATTGGCCTCGCCGGTCAGCTCCGCGGCGCCCATGCCGGCGCCGATTTCGACGCCCTTCACGGCGTTGATCGACATCATCGCCGCCGCGAGGTCGGTGTCGAGCTTGCCATAGACCGGGGCGCCAAGGCCCGCGGGCACACCGCGCGCCACCACCTCGATCACCGCGCCGACCGAGCTGCCGGACTTGCGTAGCCCGTCGAGATAGGCGGCCCAGTCCTCGGCGGCTTTCGCATCCGGGGTCCAGAAGGGGTTCTGCTCGATCTGGTCCCAGTCGAACCGGTCGCGGTCGATCCGGTGCGGGCCCATCTGGACCATGTAGCCGGTGATCTCGATCCCCGGCACCAGCGACTTCAGCGCCTCCCGCGCAACGCCGCCAGCGGCTACCCGCGCCGCGGTTTCGCGTGCCGAGGACCGGCCGCCACCGCGATAGTCGCGGATACCGTATTTCTGCCAGTAGGTGATATCCGCATGGCCGGGGCGAAACTTCTCGGAAATGTCGCCGTAATCCTTCGACCGCTGGTCGGTGTTGCGGATCATGAGCTGGATCGGCGTGCCGGTGCTTTTTCCTTCGAAGACGCCCGACAGGATCTCAACCTCGTCGGGTTCGCGGCGCTGGGTGGTGAACTTGTTCTGCCCCGGTTTGCGCCGGTCGAGCCACTGCTGCAGCATCTCGGGTGCCAGGTCCACGCCCGGCGGACAGCCGTCCACGGTCGCGCCCAGGGCGGGTCCGTGGCTCTCACCCCAGGTGGTGACGCGGAAGAGATGGCCGAACGTGTTGAGGCTCATGGCATTTGGCTCCTTTGCGATGGGTCTAGCGGGGGGCGGGACCGCCCTCAAGTGGGTTTCGGCTTGTTCGCGGTTCCAAGATCGCCTACGAGTCGCCCCACCTCGGGGTGCCCAGAGATGGGCTGAGACGCAAGACGCGGACCCGTTGAACCTGAACCGGTTAAGACCGGCGGAGGGAAGGTGGCATGACATTCTCCCCCTTACCCCGCCCGTCGCAAAGGAGGATGACATGAGATTTCTTACCCTTGCCACGGGACTTTGCCTTGCCACGGTGGCAGCGGCAGAGACCCCTGAACTGACAGTCTACGCGCCCGACTATTTCGCGTCGGAATGGGGCCCCGGCCCGGCGATCGAAAAAGCGTTCGAGGCGCAATGCGGCTGCGACCTGAAATTCGTCACCGGCGATGTGCTGCCGCGCATCCTGCTGGAGGGCGAGCGCACCCGCGCCGATGCGGTGATCGGTCTGAACACCGACGTGACGGCCCGTGCCCGTGCCTCGGGCCTGTTCGCGCCGCATGGCCAGGACACCACCGACCTGACCATGCCCATCGAATGGACGGACGAGGTGTTCCTGCCGTTCAACTGGGGGCACACGGCCTTCATCTATGACAACACGAAGCTGGCGAACCCGCCGGCAAGCTTCGACGACCTGCTGAATGCGCCGGATGACCTGAAGATCGTGATCCAGGACCCGCGCAGCTCGATCTCGGGCCTGGCGCTGATGCTCTGGGTCAAGGCGGTCTACGGCGACGAGGCGCAACAGGCCTGGGAAAAGCTGCAGCCCAAGATCGTCACCGTGACCAAGGGCTGGTCGGAATCCTATGGCATGTTCACCGATGGCGAAGCGGACATGGTTCTGTCCTACACCACATCCCCCGCCTATCACATCATCGCCGAGGGTGACCGGACCAAGGAATCGGCCATCTTCGACGAAGGCCATTACTTCATGGTCGAACTTGCCGCGAAGCTTTCCACCACGGATCAACCCGAACTCACCGATTCGTTCATCAGCTTCATCCTGTCCGAGGAATTCCAGTCGATCATCCCCACCGGGAACTGGTCGTTCCCGGCGAAACTTGATGCCGAAAAACTTCCGGCTGAGTTCGGTGAGCTGAACATTCCTGAAAAGGTGATTTTCTATACCGAGGATGAAGCGGAAGCGCTTCGCAAACCCGCTCTGGAAGAGTGGCTGGCCGCTTTCAGCGGATGATGCTCTTTCGTGTCGTCGCTTTGACGGCACAATTCCACGGTAAAATGCCAATGCCTGCAGCGGGTCACTCCCCGCCGCAGGCCATCAAATTGAGACGAGTGTCGTTGGTACTGAGGCGCCAGGTGTTAATGTGGCGCCAACCAATCTTGTTGGAGGCAACGATGCGGGGCTTTCTGCTGGTTTTGATCTGGGCGCTTTCGCCGGGGATCACCCTGGCGCATGAAGATCACCACCTGACCGTCTACACCTATGGAAGCTTCGCGTCGGAATGGGGGCCGGGGCCGCGGATCCAGGCCGCCTTCGAGGCCACCTGCGAATGCGAACTGGAGCTTGTTGCGGTTGGCGGTACCGACGATATCCTCAAGCGTCTGGCCTCCGAGGGTGAAGACAGCCCCGCTGATGTGGTTGTCGGGATCAATGCCGACCGGGCTGCCATCGCCGAAGCCGCCCAGATTTTCGCGCCCCATCGATTGCTCCAGGGCCGCTACGACATGCCGCTCGGATGGCATCACGCGCTCTTTGTGCCCATCGATTGGGGGTATGTGTCGTTCATCTATGACAAGCCCCGCACGCCGTCGCCCCCAAGCAGCTTTCGCGACCTCGCGGCCAGCGAAGCGACCATCCTGATTCAGGACCCACGCAGTTCCGCCGCGGGCCTCGCTCTGCTGCTCTGGGTCAAGGCAGCCTATGGGGACGAATCCGAGGAGATTTGGCGCGACCTGGCGGACAATATCGTTGAGGTAACCGAGGGCTGGTCAGCATCCTACGGCCAGTTTCTTGAGGGAGGGGCCGACATGGTTCTCTCCTATACGACGTCGCCAGCCTATCACGTCCTCGTGGAAGGTGATCGCTCCAAGGCGGCGGCCCAATTCGATGAGGGGCACTATATGCAGATCGAGTTGGCGGGCGTTCTCACGACTTCCAATTCCACGGACCTGGCGCATGACTTTGTCGAATTCCTCATGAGCGACCAGGTTCAGGCCCTGTTGCCGGAATCGAACTGGATGTATCCCGCACGCATGCCGGAAGGTGGCATTCCCGAGGAATTCGGGAATCTGATCAGCCCCTCGCGTGCGCTCTTTCTCAACCCATCGACTGCTGAATCCTTGCGTGAGGAGGCCCTGAGGGAATGGCTGGCCGCGATCAATCCCTGACAGTTTCCGGCGTTCTCGCGGCTTCCCTCATCCTGATCCTGACCTTCGGCACCCTTGCCGCGGTCGGGTGGCGGGCCGAGGGCGCGGGGCAACTGGGCCCTGCCGATTTTGCGGCGATCCGCTTTACGCTGTGGCAGTCCTTCCTGTCGGCCACGATCAGCACCATTCTGGCCGTCCCTGTGGCGCGGGCGCTTGCGCGGCGACGCTTCCCGGGGCGGGGCCTCGTGATCACCCTTCTGGGCGCTCCGTTCATCCTGCCGGTTATCGTCGCGATCTTCGGACTTCTGGCGATTTTTGGACGCACCGGCGTGCTGAGCGAGATTTCCCGTGCTTTCGGGGGGGAGGCTCTGAACATCTACGGGCTGCACGGCGTGGTGCTGGCCCATGTCTTCTTCAACATTCCGCTGGCCACGCGCCTGATCCTGCAAGGCTGGCTGGCGATCCCGGCCGAGCGGTTCCGGCTGGCAGCCTCGCTTGGGTTCCGGGGGCGTGACATCGCCCGCCAACTGGAATGGCCAATGCTGCGCGAGGTTCTGCCCGGTGCCTGGCTGGTGATCTTCCTGATCTGCCTGACGAGTTTCGCCGTGGCGCTCACCCTTGGTGGCGGGCCTCGCGCCACGACGGTGGAACTGGCGATCTACCAGGCGTTTCGCTTTGATTTCGACCTCGGCAAGGCGGCGCTTCTGGCGTTGATCCAGTTCGGGATCGGTGGAACGGCCGCGCTTTTCGCGCTCAGGATCGCGCTGCCCCAGACCGCGGGCGGCGGCTTTGACCGCACGGTGGAGCGTTGGGATGCACGTGGACGGCTATCACGTTGGACCGATGTCTTGGCGATCGGGCTTGCGATGATCTTCCTCTTGTCGCCGCTAACCGCGGTCTTCGCGGAAGGGCTGCGGGGCATCCCCGATCTTGGGGCGCCGGTGTTCCGGGCGGCGGTTGCCTCGGTCCTGGTGGCGCTGGCTTCCACGGCGCTGGCGCTGTTGCTGTCGCTGTCTCTCGCGCATCTGATCGTGGCGATGGGGCATCGGCGCGGTGGACCGCTGCTTGAGGCGCTGGGCTATCTCTCGATCGCAGCTTCTCCGCTGGTGGTGGGGACGGGGCTATTCATCCTGATCTTTCCGTTTGTCAGCCCGGACTACCTGGCCCTGCCGGTAACCGCCCTTGTCAACGCCACCATGAGCCTGCCTTTCGTGCTGCGCTCCCTCGTCCCGGCGCTGCGCGAGGTGGAGTCGCGCTACGGCACCCTGTCCGAGAGCCTTGGTCTCGGCGGTTGGCGGCGCTTCCGGATCGTGACCCTTCCGAGGCTTCGGCGCCCGCTTGGGTTTGCCGCAGGCCTAACGGCGGCGCTGTCGATGGGGGACCTTGGGGTCATCGCGCTGTTTGCCGGGCCTGAACAGGCGACGCTGCCCTTGCAACTCTATCGCCTGATGGGGGCTTATCGTATGGAGGAGGCTGCCGCTGCCGCCCTGTTGCTTCTGGCGCTCAGCGTGGCGTTGTTCTGGATTTTCGACCGTGGAGGGCGCGCGGATGCTGACGCTTGAAAGCCTGTCCCTGACGCAGGGGGATTTCACGCTGACAGCCGATCTGTCGGTCGAGGCCGGGGCGCGCGTGGCCATCGTCGGACCCTCGGGAGGTGGCAAGACCACGTTCCTGTCGCTGATCGGCGGGTTCCTTCAGCCGGACCGGGGGTGCATCCTGTGGCAGGGTCGGGATATTTCGCGGCTTTCTCCTGGCGACCGACCAATCTCGATGCTGTTCCAGGACAACAACCTCTTTCCGCATCTGACCGCCGCGCAGAACGTGGGGCTGGGGCTGAAGCCGTCGCTGAAGCTATCCCCCGAGGAGCAGGATCGCGTGGACGATGCTTTGACGCGTGTCGGGCTTGCCGGTCTTGGCGGACGCAAGCCTGCGCAGCTTTCCGGCGGCCAACAGGGCCGTGTGGCGCTGGCGCGGGTGTTGCTGAGGGCGAAGCCGCTGGTGTTGTTGGACGAGCCCTTCGCGGCCCTGGGTCCGGCACTCAAGGTCGAGATGCTCGACCTGGTGAAGGAGCTTGTCGAAAGCAGCGGCGCGACGCTGTTGATGATCACCCATGATCCGCGCGACGCGGAGCGGATCGCGCAGCAGACGATCCTGGTGAATGACGGGGCCGTTTCGGCTCCGGTCGATACGGCCACGCTCTTGCGTGATCCCCCCGACGCCTTGCGCGATTACCTTGGCTGAAACGAAAAACGCGCCCCGGAGGGCGCGTTTTATATCTTGTCTGTGCCGGTGGCTTACTCGGCGGCGTGCGCCTTGCCACGACCTTTGACCGGGGCCCAGATCTTCTTGTTGGTCAGGTAGAGCAGCACGGTCAGCAGGCCGAGGAAGAGCACCCCGACGAAACCGGCATGCTTGCGGGCCATCATCTGGGGCTCGGCTGTCCACATCAGGAAGGCCGCCACGTCCTGGGCGACGGCTTCGACCTCGGTCGAAGAGCCATCCGCATACTCGACATCACCACCGTGAAGCGGCGGCGCCATCGAGATCCAGCCACCGGGGAAGGCGGTGTTCTCGTAAAGGATCGAGCCGGCCTCTTCCTTTTCTTCACCGGTGTAGCCGGCCAGAAGCGAGGCGATGTACTCGGCGCCGCCCATGCCCTTGAAGAACTGGTTGATGCCGAGGCCGTACGGGCCGTGGAACCCGGCGCGGGCCTTGGCCATCAGGCTGAGGTCCGGGGCGGTTTGCATGCTCGAAGCCGGGAAGTTGTCGGCAGGTGCGGCCGTGCGGTAGTCGCGCAGCTCGTCGTCCCAGACTTCCCAGAACTCGGCATAGGCCCGCACCTGGTCTTCCGGCAGGCCCGGGCCGCCTTCGTCGGCCAGGGTGCGGATCGGCACGTACTGCAGGCCGTGACAGGCCGAGCAGACCTCGGTGTAGACCTGCAGGCCACGCTGGAGCTGCATCTGGTCATAGGCGCCGAAGGGGCCTTCGAACGAGAAGGCATAGTCCTTGACGTAGCTTTCGCCCTCCGCTGCCTGTGCGCCAGAGGCGGACAGGGCCAGAGCGGTCAGCGCCGAAAGGGTGAGTTTCCTGATCATGAGTTCTGATCCTTTCTCACTCGGCCGGGGTGGTCTGGGCCGAACCGGCGTCAGACTGGCCGTAATGGGCGTTGAAGTCGTCTTCGATGGTCGCAGGCTGCGGCAGCGGCTTCTCGATCACACCGAGCAGCGGCAGGATCACCAGGAAGTAGCCGAACCAGTAGGCCGTGGCGATCAGCGAGAAGGTCGCGTAGGGCTCTTCAGCCGGCATGGCGCCAAGCCACATCAGCACGAAGAAGTCCACGACCAGCAGCCAGAACCACCACTTGAACATCGGGCGGTAGCGACCGGAGCGGACCGTCGAGGTATCGAGCCACGGGGCCAGCGCCAGCACGAGGATCGCGCCGAACATGGCCAGCACGCCGAAGAACTTCGCGGTCACGATGCCACCGGTGATCCAGTTCGCGATGATCACGACCCAGACTTCCGAGGTGAAGGCGCGCAGGATCGCGTAGAACGGCAGGAAGTACCATTCCGGGACGATGTGCGCCGGGGTCACCAGCGGATCGGCTTCCATGTAGTTGTCGGGGTGGCCCAGGTAGTTGGGCATGAAGCCGACGACGGCAAAGAACACCGCAAGGATCAGCGCCAGGGCGAAGAGGTCCTTGATCACGAAGTAGGGCCAGAACGGCAGGGCGTCTTTCTCGGCCTCGGCTTTCGACCCGCGGCGCACGTCGACGCCGGTCGGGTTGTTGTTGCCGGTCGTGTGGAAGGCCCAGATGTGCACGATCACCAGGCCCGCGATCACGAAGGGCAGCAGGTAGTGCAGCGAGAAGAACCGCGTAAGGGTGTAGTTGCCCACGGCGGGTCCGCCCAGCAGCCAGGTCTGGATCGTTTCACCGACGAACGGGATCGCGCCGAACAGGCCGGTGATAACGGTCGCGCCCCAGAAGGACATCTGACCCCAGGGCAGAACGTAGCCCATGAAGGCGGTGGCCATCATCAGCAGGTAGATCAGCATGCCGATGATCCAGGTGATCTCACGCGGGGCCTTGTACGACCCGTAGTAGAGGCCGCGGAAGATGTGCGCATAGACCGCGATGAAGAAGAGCGAGGCGCCGTTCATGTGCAGGTAGCGGATCATGTGACCGCCGTTCACGTTGCGCATGATGTGCTCGATGCTGGCGAATGCCAGGTCCACGTTCGGCGTGTAGTGCATCACCAGCACGATGCCGGTGACGATCTGCAGCGCGAGGCAGAAGGTGAGCACGATGCCCCAGATCCACATCCAGTTCAGGTTCTTGGGCGTGGGGATCATCAGCGTGTCGTAGAGAAGGCCCAGAACCGGCAGGCGGCTCTCGATCCACTTGGCGGAATTCGACTTGGGCTCGTAATGGTCGTGGGGAATACCGGACATCTGCGTCTCTCCCTTACCCGAGGACAATCGTGGTTTCGTCTTCGAAACGCGCGGCCGGAACCCAGAGGTTTTCCGGAGCCGGGCCTTTGCGGATGCGGCCAGACGTATCGTAATGCGAGCCGTGGCAGGGGCAGAACCAGCCGCCGAACTCGCCAGCGCCATCACCGAGCGGCACGCAGCCGAGGTGGGTGCAGACACCGATCATCACCAGCCATTCGCCGTTTTCATCCAGCGCGCGGTTCTCGTCGGTGGCCGGGGCGGCGCCGAGGTTGTCGTTGCGGGCTTCGCCATCGACGAGTTCCGAAAGCTCCACGTTGCGGGCTTCGGTGATTTCTTCCTCGGTGCGGCGGCGGATGAAGACCGGCTTGCCGAGCCACTTGACCGTGAGCTGGGTTCCGGTTTCGACGCCACTGACATCGACGCGGATCGACGCGAGGGCCTGAACATCGGCCGAGGGGTTCATCTGATTTACCAGCGGCCATACGGCCGCACCGGCGGTAACCGCACCGGCACCTGCTGTCGCATAGTACAGGAAGTCGCGGCGGGTGCCTTGATGCTCTTCTGCTTGGGACACGAGCGTTTCTCCATCTCCGTGCCGGATGATCCGGCCAAAATACGAGCGGTGCCCGCAGAGGCCTGCGGACATTCCCGCACTGTTTAACGGTGTGTTTTGATTAGGTCCAGCGGGCAATACCCCTCATGCGGCGAAATGGCATTTGAAGTTTCGCGTGATCGGGATACCAATGGCGCGAAAGGGAGACACATCATGCCTTTTGCCTCAAATTTCAGATCCATGGCGCTTGCCCTGTGCGGCGCATTCCTCGTTGGCGGCCTCGGTGAAGCCACTGCAGAAACCGAATTGAGCGCCTATATCGGCTTCCAGGAAGCAGCCCATGGCCGCCTGCAGGGCGACGATCCTGGCGGGGTCGGTGCCGTGAACGAGTTGATCGCTTGGGAGGGCAGGTCTTTCAGCATGCCTCCCTACTACGGCTTCAGGGCAACCTGGTGGCGGGCCAACGATCTTGGCTTCGGCATCGAGTTCAACCACGCGAAAGTCTACGCAAGTGACGAATCGCTCGCAGCGACTGGTTTTTCTCGCCTTGAAATGACGGATGGCCTGAACCTCGTGACGGCCAATGCCTTCAAGCGGTGGAGCCGCGAGGATCGTGACTGGACCTCCTATGCCGGTCTCGGCGTGGGTGTCGCCATTCCCCACGTGGATATCAAGTCCACCGGTGGCACGACCTACGAATACCAGCTCACCGGCCCGGCTGTTCAGGCCGTTGCCGGTATCTCGTATCCCCTGGCCGAGAACAGGGCGCTCTTTGGTGAGTACAAGTTCACCTATTCCTGGCATGACGTCGATCTCGCCAGCGGGGGAAGCCTTGAAACCCAGTTCGCCACCAATGCGGTGAACTTCGGTTACAGCTGGTCCTACTGACCTCAATCAGCCTGCAGGGATCGTTGCCTGCAGGCTGTCACGTTTTTCGAACTCCGCGTACCAGGCGGCCAGCGAATCATTGCCCTGCCGCCAATTTCGCGCGTCGTGCCGGAAATCGAGGTATCCCAGCGCGCAGGCCACGGCCAGTTGACCCATGTCGAGCTTGCCGTGCAGATGGCTCATCCAGCGGGTGTTGAGCGCAGTCAAGGCGCGTGAAATCTTGCCCCATTGCGCGTCGACCCAAGGTGCGTAGCGCAGCTCTTCGGGGCGGATGCGTGCCTCGTAGGTCATGAGGATCGCCGCATCCAGGATGCCGTCCGCCGTCGCCTCGAGCGTCAGCGTATCCCAAAGCGCAGGGGCCTCGGGGTAGAGTCCCGCATTGGCGCGGGTATCCAGATATTGGCAGATCACCCGGCTGTCATAGAGGGCCGGACCATCATCGCGTTCCAGCGTCGGCACCTTGCCCAGCGGGTTCTGGCTGATCGGCATGGTGCCCGGATCGATCGCCGTGCCGCTGGCGTTTACCAGTTCCACGTCGCCCAGTTGGCCGGTCTCGTGCAGAAGAACCATCACCTTGCGAATGTAAGGTGATGCCGTGTTGTGATAGAGCTTCATATCAGACCTTTCGGAAGCGGATGCGCCCAAGCGCGGTAGCGTCGATTTCAAGCCCCGGCCCGGATTCGCCAAGACGGATCACCCGGTGAAACCGCCTGGTTACGTTGACCTGCTCGGGGTCCCGTCGGAAGGTCAGGCCTTCATCCAGCGAATCCATTGCGTCTTCACCGCGTTGATCCCGGCGACCGGGCTCGAAGCTGCGGGTTACGGCATAGGCCGCCAGAGCCACGGCGCCATAGCGCAGGGCGATTCCGGCGATCGGGGCAAGGGGAAGGGCCATGGGAACCTCTCTTTCTGGAAGGCAAGTCTATGATTTTCGGGGATTGCTGTCCATTCAGGACGGCGTGACCCCGCGCATCAACTCCGCCAGCGCGGCGATTTCCTGCCCCAACCCATCACGCTCCAGACGTTCCGCCGCTGCCATTCGGACGGCATCGGTCTTGTTCTGCGAGAGTTTCCACGTGCCGTCGACCGTCTCGATGGTCATACGGCAGGGCGCGATCATGCGCAGCATCCGGTCCAGCACGTCCGGCGTCATCTTGCCCGTCTTCCAAGGTGTCTTCGGCAGCAAAAGGTCCTCAAACACCTCTGAAAGGTGGTCCAGCATCGGCAAAAGCACCTCATCCGGCAGCCGTTCGATCCGCCCGCGCAGGTGCACGGCGACATAATTCCAGGTGGGTACCTGATCCTCGATGCCGTACCAGTCGGGCGACACGTAGGAATCCGGCCCCTGAACCGCGATCACCGCGGCGCGGGGTTCATCGAGCAGCCGCAAGATGGGGTTGGACCGAACCAGGTGAAAATCCACCATCTCCGCACCGTCATCCAGCACGAAAGGAACGTGGGACAGCAACGGTGCCGGGTCCGCGTTCACCGCCAGAGCCCCAAACCCCCGTGCGCGGGCGAAGGCGATGTCCCGGTCGCGGGTTTCGTTGCGAAACGCTGGATTGGGATGCATTTGGACCTCTCGGGACTAGCTCGATGAACCCTGCAATTTGCCGCGTTATTCCACAAGTGTTTCGGCAAGTCGGAGCGGCAGACCTGCGCCAGGTTTCCTGTCTACGCGCTGAGTTGTTGCCCGTCATGCCCGGAAATCCGGGCCTCGACGATCTGGCCTTCGGGGTGGTCCGATGTGAAGACCACCTCGGTGAACTGTTCGGTCCGGCCCATGCGCGGGTTCTCCATCAGAACCGCGTGGGTTTGACCGACCTGCGCCGCCAGGTGCCGCTCGACCTGCCGCGCCCCGGCTTCCCTCAGGCGCCGCGCGCGATCCTTGATCGCGGAGCCATGCACCTGTGGCATCCGCGCTGCCGGTGTGCCCGGGCGGGGCGAGTAGGGGAAGACATGCAGCCAGGTCAGGTCGCATTCCTCGACCAGTCGCAGGGAGTTGGCGAACATCGCCTCGGTTTCGGTCGGGAAGCCTGCGATGATGTCGGCGCCAAAGGTCATCTCCGGGCGCAGGCGGCGGGCCTCCTCGCAGAAGCGGATCGCATCATCCCGCAGGTGCCGACGCTTCATCCGCTTGAGGATCATGTCATCCCCGGCCTGAAGGCTCAGGTGGAGATGTGGCATCAGGCGCGGCTCGGTCGCGATTGCCTGCATCAGGTTCTCGTCGGCCTCGATCGAGTCGATAGACGAGATCCGCAACCGCGGCAGATCCGGCACCAGTCGCAGGATCCGCATCACCAGATCGCCAAGCCGGGGCTCTCCCGGAAGGTCTGCGCCCCAGCTTGTCAGGTCGACGCCGGTCAGCACCACCTCGTTATAGCCGCTGTCCACCAGCCGCTTGATCTGGTCCACCACGACGCCCGCCGGGACCGAGCGGGAATTGCCGCGGCCATAAGGAATGATGCAGAAGGTGCATCGGTGATCACAGCCGTTCTGAACCTGCACATAGGCCCGGCTACGGGTGCCGAACCCGTCGATCAGGTGCCCCGCGGTCTCGGTCACCGACATGATGTCATCGACCTGCACCTTCTCGGTCGCGCCGATGAAATCAGCCGCGATACCCGTCCAGGTCTCGGGTCGCATCTTTTCGGTATTGCCGATCACCAGGTCGACCTCGTCCATCTCGCGAAAGGTCTCGGGCTCGGTCTGCGCGGCGCAACCGGTTACGATGAGCTTGGCGCCGGGATTCTCGCGGCGCAGCCGCCGGATTTCCTGACGCGCCTTGCGCACCGCTTCCGAGGTCACGGCACAGGTGTTGATCACCACCGCGTCGTCCAGACCCGCGGCGGCGGTCAATTCCTTCATCGCTTCGGTCTCATAGGCGTTGAGCCGACAGCCGAGCGTCGTGAAGACCGGTGGCTTGCGGTCCATCAGAGGCTCTCCAGAAAATCCGACGTCAGCACCCCGTCGAACACATGGGCGGTTGGGCCGGTCATCCAGACACCATCCTCGCGCCAGTCGATCTCGATCCGCCCGCCGTCGAGGTCCAGCGTGACTCGCCGCCCCGTCAGCCCGCGCCGCGCTGCGGCTACCGCCACCGCGCAGGAGGACGAGCCCGAGGCCAGCGTGATCCCGGTGCCCCGCTCCCAGACCCGCATCCGCAGGTGATCAGGGCCGATCACATGGGCGAACTGGACGTTGGTGCGTTCCGGGAACAGCGGGTGATGCTCGATCTCGCGTCCCCTCGCGGCAAGGTCCACAGCCTCGGCATCGTCCACGAAGAAACTGCAATGGGGGTTGCCCATGCCGGTTGCCACCGGGTCGCCCTCGATCGGCAGGTGCAGCGTGTCCGTCGCCTCCGCCAACGGAATTTCCGCCCAGTCGAGCAGCGGCGCCCCCATGTTGACCCGGGTCAGGCCGCCACCCGCATCGCCGGCCAGAAGCGTCCCGCGCTCTGTCACCAGTTGCAAGGAGGACTTGCCGGTTTCCTCCATCAGGAACCGCGCGATACAGCGGGTCGCGTTGCCGCAGGCCGAGGACAGGGAGCCATCCGCATTGAAGAACACCAGCCGCGCATCCGCGGTGTCATGCGATTCGATGACGGCAAGCTGATCGAATCCCACACCGCGATGGCGGTCACCTACCGCCCGCGCCAAGGCAGCCGTGACCGCAGGGCCGCCGTTTCGGCGGTCCAGCACCACGAAGTCATTGCCCAGCCCGTGCATTTTCATGAAGGGCAGGCCAGTTTGTGAGCCTTGGTCCTGCATGGGCGCGGCGTATAACGCGCAGACAAGTCTAAATCCAGCACCGAAGCGATAAAACCGATTTTACCCCCTTGACCCCCCGCCGGGGTTTTTCTACGTAGCGGGCCTCAGAGTGGGCCGTTAGCTCAGTTGGTAGAGCAACTGACTTTTAATCAGTGGGTCGCAGGTTCGAATCCTGCACGGCTCACCACTTTGCCAAGTAAAATCAATATCTTAAGCGGGGCCATAATCCGCCGCGCGAACGCCGTTTCTTTTCCGGAAGCAAACCGGAAGCACAGTGACACAGATTCTGACTGTTGCATCGCTGCACTGCGCTGATCGGCCAGAAATGCAGCGCACCCCGGATTTGCCCACACCTGGCCGAGAATCCCTATGGTATCATGGGAAGACGAACCGTTGGTTCCAACGGTTCAATCAACCGTTCAACGGTTGGGCCAAAGGTTCAATCCTACCGTTCAGAACGGTTCAAAATGGCAAAAGGATAACGGGCATGAACAATCAGAATTCAGGCATCGGGCTACTTGTGACCGCCCTACTCAATCCAGCGGTGGGTGCTGCCGTAGGTATCGGCCTTTTAGGCTTTGGCGTCTACAAGCTTCTGAGTGATGATGAAGAGTTACAGAATGGTGACGAGTTCGGATCGAGTGACATATCGTTGTTGGGAACTGGAGGCCCAACAACGACTGAAAGCCTAGAGAAACCAAATACTTCGGCTCGGGACGCTGAAGTTTCAGGAACCCAAAAAAACGGACTTCTCTCGGAGGCTCAAAAAAAAGATATGATCCGACGGGTTATGTCGGAACTAGGAAAACGGAGTGCTGCGGAAAGGGCAAGGCGACGGGCCGCGCTTGAGCAAAACA
This sequence comes from Paracoccaceae bacterium, assembly GCA_014762635.1. Taxonomy (GTDB): domain Bacteria; phylum Pseudomonadota; class Alphaproteobacteria; order Rhodobacterales; family Rhodobacteraceae; genus JABURR01. Next base: position 88,103 of record JABURR010000015.1, on the reverse strand, counting down.
TATAGCTATTTTCAAGGAGATTTTGTCTAGTTTCTTTTGGGATCGGATTTCTGCTCTTTATGTCACACTCTACCCGCATAATCCCAAAGAGAAATGGAATATCTTGATTAGAGATCACACCCCAAAATCCCGGAGTGGGAAGCTAAAGACTGATTGGAATGTATTTTTGGCACCAGCCCATAAAGCTTCCAAGCGCCGCCAAAACTCATAGGTCAGGTTTCCGCTTTAGATTTTTCAGTACTTCGTGCGCTGCGAATGGCTCTCTATAGATATGCAGGTTATCGCGTTGCGGCATTCTTGGGCGGGGTTCGCCTTCATACCAAGTCTCAATTTGGTTTCCATTTTTTCTTTTTCCTTTAGAAAAAATCTCCCGATATCTCTTCGGAGCTATCCCCTCAAAATGTTGAAAGCACACAGCCCCGCTACCTTTTCCGTCGATAATGATTGAGTCCTTATGCGAGCTGGGGGCTTTACTCTTCGGATACGGCTCAATGAAAACAACACGCTCAATGCCGGAAGCGACAATGTGCTTGGCGCAGTTGTGGCAGGGAAAAGTTGTTACATATATTGTTGTACCAAATAGGGCGCGACCCGCCCTAGCGGCATCACAAATGGCGGTCATTTCGGCATGCGTCATTCGACCATACTCGGTGATATCGGAGATCAAGGAATCGTCCGTAACCTCATCCAGCTTTGCCTTCATTTCCGGTGAGTCAATTTCGCAGTTCACATCGACAAAGCCAGAAATTTTTAGTTTTTCAAGGAAATCCACGATTATTCTTTGTTTTTCGATGCTGTTTTGCTCCGCCCGTCGTTCGTAGTCACGAGCCAGCGGATCGTCAGTGATCCAATAGTTTCCACCACCCGCCTTTGGCACCTCGTTACATCCAAGAGAGACAATGTCGCCGTCTCTAGTTGTTATGGCAGCTCCAACTTGCCTGGAGAGATCTACAGACCGCAACGCTGCGGATGCGGCCATAAAAGCACCAAACTCGTCCTTGTCAGGGCTTTTCGAATTTTCGCCGAAGAAGGCTTTAATGAAGTGAAGTGTTTTTTCAGATAGTTTATTCCTATCACTGGCGTCGACAAAGAAATCTCCTAGGTGAAATATTCCACCAACTTCTTGACCAAAACTTTTCCTGGCCTCGTCAGATTTCAAAAACCTCTCAGCTGACTCTTGGCTTTCGTCCACCTGAATTAGATGGCGTGCTTTTTCCTCACATTCTGCGTGCCTCATGTGTGGATTGTCCCGAGCCAGTTTCGTGACTAGGTTCTGGACCCTTGACTCTCTGTCGAGAGAAACAGAAATTTGGATAAACTTGTCTCCATAGACTTGTCTAAGAAGCTCCACTTCGTCTACACGCTTTAGCTGTCTAATTACATATGCCTGTTTTGGGATGGCGATCGACTTTGCGGCATCGCCCAACTTTTCCTTGTGTTGTATTTTGCGATAATTTCGAATGGCAGAAATCGCAACTCCAGCCAATGCAGCTCCATTTTTTGCAGTATGGCAAAAAGCGTTCGCCTTGCTGATCTTCATTTCGTATTCTGTATTTTTAGCGGACGAGACGGGTTTCTTCTCCCAATCTTCAAGAATGGAAGTGAGATGAAGGATTTCCGAGGCATAACCTACTTGTTGTAGCGCCACTCTCAAACTCTCTTGAACGTCGTCCATGTTCACTCCTATTGGACCAACAAGTCCAAATATGAGTTCCGGGTGTGTTACATCATCAACGTCTTGTGTCTCGAGCAATAGCTACCTCCGATGCGCCTAGGCGTCCGTATGGGACCGTAAGGCGGGTATTATGAACTCCTTGGTAACGGTACGGTCAACAGGAAATCGGGTTGCGCAAGCTCGCTCTGTGGATCCAAGCCGCGCTCAGACGCTCTGTGCGATCTCTTTCTTGTCGCATTGACCTCTGAGTCCATGTGGGAGATTAGCTCTTGAACCGATTCAGAGACTGATTCAGTGTGGACAAAACAGGGAGGAAAAAATGCAACCACAGCCAACTTGGACATCAACTGAAATGGACGAATCTCAGACGTATGAACCAAGTGATGAATTCATGCAACTCATTGAAAATATGGAAAAAGAAATCAAGTCTCAGGATGCATATGTTCGTCGACAGCTCGAGGCAGTATTTCAACAGAGGTAGTTGAAGGACGCTCAAGTGACCGATAGTTTTCACCACGGCCACATGGCAAGAGCGTCCGAAAACCGCGTTGTTATCCACAGGTCTCGGGACGGTTTCGGCCATTTTTCAGCGAGAAGATTTCGTTTTTTTGCCAAAACTCACGTAAGTCTGTAACGAGCTCGCGCGTCAGCCAATTTTCTATACGCCCTCCCCAAGTCGTCCTTCGCGGCCTCCCACATGCTTGGCCCTGCCCCCTCAATGAAGGTCTGGAGGTCTTTTTCGCCCACATCTTCGAGAGCCGCGAGGGTGGTCACGAGGCCGAGGGCCTGCCCGAAAATCATCCGGATATGCTCTTCCCGATGGATCGTTTTAATCACGTTGGGCTCCAGGTAACTGCGCATTTCCACCAGATCGTCGTTCGCCGCTTCGCCCACCAGGTCCCACAGGGGATTGTTGGGCCACCGGGCACGGTTGGTGTCGGACGGGTCCGGCTCGCAGTAGCGGACCTTTTGCAGCGCCTCCGCGATTACGTCACCAAAGAGATTGTCGAACTCCGCCCATTGGCGGATTTGCCAGCGGTCTTTGAGCAGGTTCTTCGCAGCACGGATTTCAACCCGCCACACGCGGCTTGAGGCCGGGTCCTTGGGGTCCAGAGGCGTGTGGCCAAGCGCGGTGAGGCGCGAGTTCCAGATGTCCCACCAGATCGGCTTGTGCCGGTCTATCACCTCTCTCCGCTTGTCGTAGACGATCACCTGCCGCCCGGGCATCTTACCAACCGTGACCGAGGTATAGCGTCCGGATTTGCCGTTGCTCCGAACATGTTCATCGGGGGAGAAATGCTCATCCCGGTTGGAATGACTGTGCATCACGAAATTCTCCGGAATCAGTTCGAGGTCCGGTGCGAGGACATCAACGCAGAAATCGGCGCGGGCAATGCTGACCTGGTGCGCGGCAAAGCGAACGCCAAGCCGTGTCAGAGTGTTCTCGATGTAGGCGCGGGCATGGCCCAAGCCCTGGGTCGCCAAGAGCGTTGAGCCGAGTGTCACGCGTATGCCCCACGGGTCGCGGCTGTTAGGCTTTTTGAAGAACCAGTGCGCGTCCAGTGGCCCACCTTTCAGGATGAACCGGTAGCCGTTCCCGCCATAGGGCAAGAGGTCGAAGTCCGCCCCGCCATACTCAAACGGGCGCGCTTCACGGGCTTCCTCGGCTTCTTCGCGTTCCGCGTCCAACGTCTCAAACAGCTCTTGGGGAATGTTGGCCTGGATTGCCAGGGTGATGGTGTCAAAGCCTTTGTGAACGACGATCATTGATGTGCCTTTCTTCGTGGCGGGCGGTATTTCCAGAGGGGGGTGTTACAATCACCCCCCTCTTTCGGCTGACGCCGCGCCCGGTGTTGAATCTGGGGAGAGTTCGGGCGCAGACGCGCCCTCAGTTGTGCCTCCGGCGGGGCAGCTTTTGTTTTGGGGCCGGGCAGGTTTGCCCGGCGGTCCGAACCGGCTTCACGTCGTTGTTTTTCGTGAAATCCAATTCTCTGCTCGCTCGGCGCATTTCGCGACGTTGAGCAGATCGTTGTGCGAATAGGAGCTGGTCGAGCGCCACTCCCCTTCGTTGGTCTTGTAGGACCTGGATATGTCGACGGAATAGAAGCCGTCATTGTCCCAGATCGTCGCCGTGACCAGGCCGATCTTGAACTTGAATACGGGCTGTTGAGCCATCTTTTCCTCCAAGGGATTTTCTGTTCCGGCAGACAAAGAAAGGGCGCAGGGTGACGCCACCCTGCGCCCCGCTTGAAGCCGTCCGGCCCCAAAATCCCACCTGGTGCTGCCAACCCCAGGTGGGCAAAACTCAAGTGTTGAGAGGTTGAGAGGTCGAGCTGACCGTGCGTTCCTCGATCCAGGCCAGAAGGTCACGGCGCCGATAGCGCACCGACCGACCGGAGACCTTTATGAACTTCGGCCCGCCGCCCCGACAGCGCCAGTTCTGCAAGGCGCGCACTGAGTAGCAGAGCATGTCTGCCGCCTCATGCTCGTTAACGAGGCGGTCCAGCTCTGCCTCTGCGAATTGAAGATTTCTTGCCATGTCGACCTCGTGTTCGATCCGTTGGGCGCTTGGCGCCGTTGATGTGAATCGAAAGTAGGCTGGCAGAAACTTCCCTAATAGATTTCACACTTAAATTTAACCGGTAAGAAATGTTGCACGATTAATAGGTGAGTTATAACAGCATGTTAGGAGAACCACTCCTCCCCGGAAAGCATCTCCGAAGAGATGTGCAGTACGGCGTCTTCGGCAGGTCTGCTCTTTTCTTTCCATCGGTCCGGAGCCAACGCCCGCCAGGCATCGCGGAACTGATTTCCCGTCAATCCTTCAATGGTCGACAAACACAGCTCCTTGCATTCTTGGCGGAGGCGTTTCTTGTCCGACGGCGTATTCCAAGCGAGAATTTTCAGAAGGATGCGGCACTGCTCGTCTGGACCGAGTTGGCGGAGATGCTTTCTTGCCCAGTCCTGCCGATAGAGCCAAAGCTCGAATTCATCCTTCCGCACAAAAGCTGCGTGGCGAAATGGAATGCGCCTCGGGTTGTCTGGCGTGATCGTGCTATCGCTGTCGGAGCCAACCAGAGGCCCTTTCCGCTCCCAATGCGGTTCGCGCATAGTCGAAAGATTGACGAAAATCCGGAAGCCGGATTGCTCGTTCCAGGACGTTACGGGCGCTTCCTTGTTGCCCTGGTAGACGAGTGGGACGTCTCCCGAGGTCAAAGCCTCACATAGCTTTTGTTGCGCTCCTTCGAGGCGTTGGTGATGTTCATAGCTGACTATCCACCTGTCAAAGTTTTCGGGGAAATGTCGGTAGTACGTGTCCGCCCGCATGAACTCAGCATTCGCTGACAGAAACCGCTGGTCCGCCGCCTCTTTCTCGTCCGCGCTCGTCGCATACCTAATATCTCGGCGTGCCGCCTCAACCTCTTCGTCCGCTACTCGGACCTTTTCGGCAGATTTTCTCTTTTCTTCCGCAATAAGCTTCGGATCGTCGCGAGGTGTTGCCCACGGCTCCGATCCGACCCACGTGTCAGGATAGAGGGCGCGGCCAATCTCATCGAGTGCTTGAAGTAAGAAGTAATGGTCTCTGAGATTGAATTCGAACATGCATCTCTCCCTAACGTTAGGATAACGTTGGAGGCCGTTATGCAGGCAAGCGGATTACGAGACTACCCGCAACCCCGACCTACCGTTCGAGCGGGCCTTAATGGACCCGGCCAACCGTGCAGCAACGGTTCCAGCCGCCCTTTGAACGGTTGCATCGGCCAGGTGGGCATAACGCAGGGTCGTTTGCAGGTTCTTGTGACCCATGATCTCTTTCAGGGTGAACGGGTCGATCCCGTTCTGGATCGCGACCGAGGCATAGGTGTGGCGCAGATCGTGGATGCGCACGTCCTCGAGGCCAGCCAGCTTGCGGATGCGCCGCCACGGTTTTTGCAGGTTCACCAGCGGCGCGCCTTCACCGTGGCCCAGGATCACGTAGGGGTTCCCCTCGATCCTCGGCAGCTCCATCAGAATGTCATAGGCCTCACGGGGAAGGGGAATGCGCCTGCGGCCCGTCTTGCTGTCCGGCAGTTCCAGGTGATGCGGCGTCACGTAATCCCACTTGAGGTTCAAAATCTCGCCGTGACGGCATCCGGTGTAGATCAGCAGCAAGAGCGCCGAGACGGCAAAGATCGTCTCTGACCCGTCCTCGAGGACCTGGGCCAGAACATTGCCAAGCCGCACCTGTTCTTCATCGGACAGGAACCGCTTCTTTTCCTCTTCGCGGAACTTCTTGATCCGGCGCGCGGGGTTCGATCCGGCCTGACGCAAGCCCCAATCCTCTGCCGTGTTGAACATCTTGGAGAGCATCGCAGCGGCCCGGTTCGCCTGGTAGGGCGTCTCGCGCAAGTCGTGATGGAACGTCACCACATCGGCGCGGGTGACCTCGGCAATGGCGAGCGCTCCGAGCTTGGGACGGATCAGCCGACGAATGACGCTGTGATAGTCGCGCGCGGTGGCGGGCTTGCAATGCTGCGACACGTATTCATCCAGGAACCGTTCACACAGGCCCGCAACGGTTGGTGCGGACCGTTGCGCCTGCCGTTCGGCAGACGGATCGGACCCGCGCGCCACATCGCCCAGGAGACGCCGCGCCTCTTTCCGGGCGTCCTCTGCCGTCAACACGCCATGTTGTCCGATATTGTGCCGCCGGGTGCGCCTGCCGGATCGGTACTGCACCAGGTAGACCTTCTTGCCCGAGGGATAGACCCGAACGCCGAAACCTCGAATGTCCTCATCCCAGGTGAAGTAGTCCCTGGTACCTGGTTCGAGCCGGTCGACGCTGCGTTTGGTGAGGCGGAACATTTGCGAACATCCTTTCGTCCAGGATTTGCTTCCGGAAGCATATAGGAAGCACATTGAAGCGAATTCTGGAGTATTTGATGAGTCATAGGCGCAGGCTGCGTCAACGCAAATCATTGATTCAAAGGTATTTTTAGAAGATCAGCGCAGCTTGTCGAAATCTGGCGAAACCGACCCGAGGTTGCTTTTAATCAGTGGGTCGCAGGTTCGAATCCTGCACGGCTCACCACTTTGACAGGCAGAACTGCATGATGAAGGTCTCTGGTAGGTGACCTTGGTCTTGCTTTGTTGGGCTCTGCGAAAAGTCCAAAATGATCTGGTTTCATCTTTGGTCGCCTCCTAGTCGATTTCGGTAACGTCGCCACATGCGCGCGAGAAGGGCGCCACGCGAGGTCGGTGCGAAGCCCCTCGGGGAAATCGGAAAACCATCGGACTTCTATCGGACTTTTTTGCCGCACATCCGAAGCGCCGCGATCTCCAATTCTGCGGCGCGGGCGTAGTCGGCGTCCCCCCGGGCGGCTTTCCACAGGCAATGCGCCGCCATGCGCCAGTGGAAATGCAGGGCGAGGGCGCGGTAGCGTTTGGTCGTTTTGGCGTCACCATAGGCCGCCAGAACCGTTTCGCTCTGCGCCGGGTCCAGGGGGGTGCCGCCGTAGAGCACCTGCATCGCCGGGGAGAGGAAGATCGCCAGGTCCTCGCAGGGATCTCCAAGGGCCGGGCATTGCCAGTCGATGAGTGCCGGGCCATCCGCGCCGCCGACCACATTGGCCGGGACGGGATCGCCGTGCAGGAAGACCGACGGACCTTCGGAGACGTCGACCGGAGCGGGGCGGAGTGAGATCAGCCGCGCGGCCGTATCGGGAGGGCAGTCCTTCAGCGCGCGGTCTCCGGTTTCGAGAATCGCGTCCGCTCCTGAAGCCAGTTGGCGCAGGCCGTTTGGCGGAGGCATGTCGTGAAGCCGACGGAGCAGGCGCGCGACCTCTTCCGGAGGTGTCGCTGCGCCATCCCCGGGCAGGAAGTTGTAGAGCAGACAGGCGCCGCCCTCTTCATCCAGCGCGTGGAGGCGCGGGGCGAGGCCGGTGCCAGCCAAGGACTTCAGCGCCAGCGCCTCGGCCTGCGGATCATTGGGGAAGAGCGGCGAGGCGCCATCCCCGGCGTAGCACTTGCACACAAGGTCAATGCCACCGCCGCGCACCCGCCAGATCCGGTTGGTGCGCCCGCCGGGCAACGCTCTCCAGGTCGCATCGCCGGGCACCAACCCGCGCGCCACAAGCCGCGCCGCGACATCTGGCCTTGCGTCGGGTTGCGGCACGGGGGCGATGCCTCAACCCGCCGCGATCATCTCGGCCGCCTTTTCGGCGATCATGATGGTGGGCGAGTTGGTGTTGCCGCTGGTGATCGTGGGCATGACGCTGGCATCGACCACGCGCAGTCCCTCGAAGTCGCGCAGGCGAAGCTGCGGGTCCAGCGGTGCGCTGTCGTCCGCGCCCATGCGAACCGTACCAACGGGGTGGAAGATCGTCGTGCCGATATCGCCCGCGGCCTTGGCCAGTTCCTCGTCGGTGTCGAAGGACGGGCCGGGCTTGAACTCCTCGGGGCGGTATTTCGCCATCGTGGGCTGTTCCATGATCCGCCGGGTGAGACGGATCGCATCTGCCGCCACCTGCCGATCCTTCGGGGTCGAGAGGTAATTCGGCGCGATCTCGGGATGGGCCAGCGGATCGGCCGAGGTGATCTTCACGTGCCCGCGGCTTTCCGGGCGCAGGTTGCAGACGCTCGCGGTGATCGCGTCGAACGGATGCAGGTCCTGCCCGAAAGCCTCGAGCGAGAGCGGCTGAACGTGGTATTCCAGATCGGCTGCCTCCACCTCCGGACGCGACTTGGCGAAGGCGCCCAGTTGCGAGGGCGCCATGGACATCGGGCCAGAGCGTTTCAGCAGGTATTCCAGCCCGATCTTCGCCTTGCCGAACATGGTGGCCGAGAGCGTGTTCAGCGTCATCACCCCGTTCACCTTGTAGGCACAACGGAGTTGCAGGTGATCCTGCAGGTTGCCGCCGATGGCGGGACGGTCATCCAGAACCTCGATCCCGTGGTCCTTGAGCAGGTCCGCCGGACCGATGCCCGAAAGCTGCAGGATCTGCGGCGAGCCGATGGCGCCCGCCGAGAGGATCACCTCGCGCGCGGCCTTCGCCTCGATCACCTGCCCGCCCTTGCGGTAGCGCACGCCGGTGGCGCGGCGGCCCTCGAACAGTACGCGTTCGGTATGGGCGTGGGTCTCGATCTTCAGCGTATCATTGCCGCGCATCGGCTTGAGGAAGGCGCGCGAGGTGTTCCAGCGCCAGCCCTTGCGCTGGTTCACCTTGAAATAGCCGATGCCCTCGTTGTCGCCGGTGTTGAAATCGTCGCTGCGGGGGATGCCCGCGGATTCGGCGGCAGAGATGAAATCATCCAGCACGTCCCAGTGCAGGCGCTGGTTTTCCACCCGCCATTCGCCGCCCGCGCCGTGCATCTCGCTGGCGCCGTCGACATAATCCTCGTGCTTCTTGAAATAGGGCAGCACGTCGTCCCAGCCCCAGCCGGTGCAGCCCATCTGCCGCCACTGGTCATAGTCGGCGGCCTGGCCGCGCAGGTAGAGCATCCCGTTGATCGAGGAGCATCCGCCAAGCACCTTGCCGCGCGGATAGAGCAGACTGCGCCCGTTCAGCCCGGGTTCGGCGGCGGTCTTGAAACCCCAGTCGGTGCGCGGGTTGCCGATGCAGTAGAGATAGCCGATCGGGATATGGATCCAGTGGTAGTTGTCCTTGCCGCCGGCCTCGAGCAGCAGAACCTTGCCCTTCTGGCTCAGACGGTTTGCCAGCACGCATCCGGCGCTGCCGGCCCCCACCACGATGTAATCGTAATCCGCCAAGGCCGATCCTCCTCATCTTGCCCCCGAGGCTTGCTACACCGGGGCGGGGCCCATGACAAATCCCCTTGCGGCGCCAAGTGTCGCGGAACGCCGACGGCTTTTGTTCATTGATGCACAGAAGCGGTGCCTGGCGGGAGGTTCCCCGAGGGCCCGCCGCGCCCCATATTGACGGCAACCGAGTCGATCCCCCGCCTTGGGGGACAGGAGTTCAAGATGCTGAAACAGATCCAGGGCCTGCACCACGTCACCTCGCTGGCCAGCAATGCCCAATCGAACAACGATTTCTTCACCAAGACCCTCGGCCTGCGCCGGGTAAAGAAGACGGTGAATTTCGACGCGCCGAACGTCTATCACCTGTATTACGGCGATGAGGTCGGCACACCGGGCTCGGTCATGACCTATTTCCCCTTCCCCGGCGCGCGGCGCGGAAGCCGTGGCGTGGGCGAGGTTGGGGTCACCGGCTTCACCATCCCCAAGGGCGCGATTCCCTTCTGGAAAGAGCGGCTTTCCAGCCTCGGGATCTCCGGGATTTCCGAGAAATCCAGCTTCGGCGAGGACCGTCTGCATTTCCTCGGCCCCGATGGCGACCAGTTCGCGCTGATCGAATCCGCGGATGATCGCGCGCCCTGGACGGGCAACGGCGTGAGCGAGGAAGAGGCGATCCGCGGCTTCCACTCGGCGTCCATGCGGCTGCGGGACGGCGGCGCCTCGGCCGAGCTTCTGAAATTCATGGGATACGAAGAGGTCGACAAGCAGGGCGCCACAACCCGCTTCGCCGTGCCCGGTGGCAACGGTGCGCATGTGATCGACATCGAGGTGCTGCACGGCGCGGGCACCGCCGATCAGGGCGCGGGCTCGGTCCATCACATCGCCTTCGCCGTCGATAACCGCGAAAAGCAGCTCGAGGTGCGCAAGGCGCTGATGGACACCGGTTACCAGGTCACCCCGGTCATCGACCGCGACTATTTCTGGGCGATCTATTTCCAGACACCGGGCGGGGTGCTGTTCGAGGTGGCCACCAACGAACCCGGCTTCGACCGGGACGAGGACACAGCGCATCTGGGCGAGGCGCTGAAGCTGCCCACCCAGCACGCCCATCTGCGCGAGGTGCTGGAATCGAAATATCTCGAACCGATCCGGGACTGAGACATGAGCTACATCACCCGCAGGACCGAGGGGCAGGCCGATGCGCCCCTCGTCTTCACCTTCCACGGCACTGGCGGCGACGAGAACCAGTTCCACGGGCTGGCCGAGCAGCTTCTGCCCGAGGCGACCGTGATCTCGCCCCGTGGCGACGTTCCCGAGATGGGGATGAACCGCTATTTCCGGCGCAAGGCCGAGGGGCTTTATGACATGGAGGACCTCGATCGCCGCACCGAGGCGATGGCGAAGTTCCTGCGGAGTGAGGTCGAGAAATCCGGCGCAAAACGCGTCATCGGACTGGGCTATTCCAATGGCGCGAATATCCTGGCCGCCGCGGCCTTCCGCTACCCCAAGATCGTTGGCGAGCTGATCCTGATGCACCCGCTGATCCCCTGGGTGCCCGAGCCGCAGCCGGGGCTTGCGGGCCGCCGTGTCCTGATCACCGCAGGCCAGCGCGACCCGATCTGCCCCGCGCCGCAGACCCAGCAACTTGCGGACTGGTTCACCGCGCAAGGGACCGAGACGGTGCTTGACTGGCACGGCGGGGGACATGGGATCGAACGCTCGGAACTGCAGGCGGTGGTGGACTTTCTGAACCGCTGATACGCCTCAGCCGAACAGGAAATCCCCGGCGTCCAGCAGCCCCGCATCGAACCCGATGAGGGTGATGCCGTCCGTGCCGTCCGCGAAGCTCAGCACCGCGTGGCCATCGACCTGCGCGATGGTCAGGTCTTCGACGCCCGCCACGTCGGTGCGCCCGCTCAGGTCGATCAGGTCGATCCCATCCTCGAAATCGGCGATCACGTCCTGCCCGTCACCCGGCAGGAAGACGAACTCATCCGCCCCAAGCCCACCGGCCAGGAAATCCGCGCCCACACCTCCCTCCAGCCGGTCATTGCCGTCGCCACCGATCAGCGCGTCATCGCCCCCCGCGCCGATCAGGGAATCATCGCCGATGCCCGCATAGATCGTGTCATTGCCATCGCCGCCGACCAGCCGGTCCGCGCCGCCCGATCCACCAGAAAGGACCAGCCCCGCCGTGTTGCCGGTGGCGTCAATCGTATCGTCGCCCGACCCGCCAACGATCCGCTCCACGCCCAGCCAATCGCCCACCTCAACCTGCAACCCGCCCGGATCGGTCAGGATCGCCCGATCGATGCCCGGACCGCCGTCCAGAACCACATCGCCGTGGCTGTCGATGTAGAAGATGTCATTGCCAGCACCGCCAAGGAAGACGTCATTCCCGGTGCCGCCGTGTAGAACATCATCGCCCGCGCCGCCCTCCAGCCGGTCATCGCCATGGCCGCCGATCAGGGTATCCGCACCATCGCCCCCAATCAGGGTATCGTCCCCGTCATGTCCGTAGAGCGTGATGCCATCGGACGCACCCGCAGCCGACAGCGTGTCCGCCCCGAGATAGCCGTTCACCCGTTCGATCCCGCTCCAATCCACCAGCGCCAGCCCGAGTCCCCCCGGATCGGTGACCTGCGCCGTGTCTCGCCCGTCGGTTCCGCTGTCGCTCAGGGTATCTGCCGCATCGACGAAATAGACATCCGTCCCCGCGCCGCCATCCATCCAGTCCGCGCCGTCGCCCCCTGACAAGCGGTCCGCGCCGCCATTGCCTGACAGCCTGTCGTTACCCGCCCCGCCGAACAGCCAGTCGTCGCCGTCGCCGCCAAGGATCTGGTCGTTCCCCTCGCGCCCTTCGATCCAGTCATCCCCGGCCTCTCCATACAGGAAATCATCGCCCATCCCGCCCAGCAGCGTGCGGGCGGGGGCCGCGTCACCGGGCAGGGCGTGCCAGGCGCTCACCAAATCGCCGAGCGACAGCTGATCCGCTGTCAGCGGGTTGCCATCGGCGGTTTCAATGATCAGCCGTTCATCGCCATAGAGGATTTCGGCCCCGGTGGCGGTGGTCACGATGATCACCTCCTCCAGCGCATGGATAGGTCCCCAATCCGACAGGTCGATCCGGTCGATGCCTGGTTCGAAATCCTCGATCCGGTCGATCTCGCCATCCGCAACGAAGAGGAAGTAATCCGCCCCCACCCCGCCGCGCAGGCTGTCCACGCCCGCGCCATCGCGCAGGATATCCGCGCCTGCGCCGCCGTTGATCGTGTCATCCCCGTCGCGCCCTTCGATCAAATCCCCCGCCTCGGAACCGGTCAGGATATCGTCGGCAGACGTCCCGTAGAGCGGTAGCGCCACCGGCCCGATATCCGCGGTCAGGCGCGTCACCCCGGGTTCCGAGGCGCTGCTCGCGTGAACCTCCAGCCGCCCGTTCGCCCCGCTCACCGCCAGGGTCGAGACGTTCGCCAAAGACATCTCGGCTGTGTCCGCGATCTGCGACAGGTGCAGCAGCCGCCCGTCGGGTAGCAGGGTGAACAGGCTCAGCCCATCATCCGCGCCGCCCGCGACGATATAGACGCGCCCGTCCATCTCGACGGTTGCCACGGCAGTGATGCCCTGGAAGCGGGTGTCGAGCGTGTCGATCACGTGATCCGTCACCGCGAGCGATCCGTCAGGCCGCACAGCGACAACGGTGAGCGATGAGCTTTCGGCGGCTGCCACCACGGCAAAATGGCGCCCGTCGATCTCGACCGTGGCAAGCGCAGTGGGAACGGAAATACTGAGCCCGCCTTCGGCCGAGACCGAGGACACGGCCTGCAACCCGCCATCCTCGGCGATGCGATAGGCCGTGAGCCGGTTGTCCCAGGAGGTGAGTGAAAGCAACAGCGCTTGGCTGCCCGGGCTTACGACCGCCAGCTCCACATCCGCAGCCGGTCCCGCACCGGGTGCAAGGGGGATACTGGTGGCCAATGCGGTACTGTTATCGTCGGCAACACGATACGCGTCGATCTGACCGGCGCCCTCCGCGACCGCGAACAGGAATGTCTCGGCCCCGACGGCGCCCGAGGCAAGGGCGATGGACCCGGCCGCCACGGGCAGCGTCAACGGGGTGCCAAACCCGCCATCGGGGGCCAGAACATATCCGCCCAGCGTACCGGGGACGAGCAGCGCCGGTCCGGTTGGCAGGTCAAGAACCGCGATCTCTCCCGGTGTTCCGGCCACAAGCGCAGGGCCGAGGCTGACCTGGTCCAGCACCGAAACACCTCGGTCGAGCGCCAGCGCATAGACCCCACCGTCGGCCCCGGTGGAGGCATAGAGGATCGTCTGACCATCCACCTCCGCCAGCCAGAGCCCGACAACCGGCAGGTCCGGGCCGACCGTCGGGCCAGCCCATGTATCGAGATGTCGAAGTTCTGCCATTGCCGCCATGTTCCGGGCCTCGCGCGCAGTATCGGGCGGGATGGTTAAGCTGCACTGAAGCCGTGATTCACGCCCCGTTAACCGCTTTTCGCTTTCCTTCCCGGTGGCGGCCAAGGGGGCCGCGCAATCCCGAGGGGCATCCCATGGCTTTCCTGTCGCGGGTCGGAAACGGGTGGATCGCACGCCGGATCGCGCCGGGCTTCGACGCGGAGTATTACCTCGCGGCCAATCCTGACGTGGCTGCGTCGGGCAGGGATCCGTTGCTGCATTTCATACGCTATGGCCGCGCCGAGGGACGCCCTCCCGGTCCGGCCAAGGCAGAAACGGACCCGGTGGCCGAGGCGTTCGATGCGGCGTTCTACCTGCGCAGCTATCCGGACGTGGCCGATGCCGGGGTCGAACCTCTGGCGCATTTCTTGTCCCACGGCTGGCGCGAGGGGCGCGATCCGAACCCTCGGTTTTCGACCCGCTTCTACCTTCTGGCCAACCCGGATGTGGCCGGTGCCGGAGAGAACCCATTTCGTCATTACCTTGAAACCGGTCGCGCCGAGGGCCGCTTGCCACGCCCGCCGGGTGGAGACCGCGCTGCGTTTCTGGCGAACATGCGGAGCCTTGAGGAGGTCGTGGACAGCACGCCGGTTCCGGCGGTCCCGTCGCTGCCCGTCGAAGCGGTTTCCGAGGTGATCCGCGCAAGGCTGAGAGCTGGGAGCGGGCAACTCGTCCTTTCCATCGGCCATGACGATTATCGGGGGGTGAGTGCCGGGGTTCAGCTCTGCATCGCCCATGAGGCGCGGCAGGCAACCGCCCGGGGCATCGCCTACCTGAACCTGCATCCGCTGCGTCCGCTGCCCTGTTTCGCGCGGCCACAGGAAGACCTCGGCCTGCGCCTTGTCCTGAACGGCACGGAGATCGGTTCCGGTTCGCTGTCACAGGTCTCGGAGCTTATCGCCGGGCTGGTCCGGAACTGCGCCGCGCTCGACACGGTGATCCACAGCCTGCTTGGCCACAGCCCCGAGGGGATCGCCCGCCTGATCCGGCGGGTCAGCGGGCGGAGTTGCCTTTTCTGGCTGCATGACTTCCTGTCGATCTGCCCGGGTTATGCACTGTTGCGCAATGACCTGGCCTTCTGCGGCGCGCCGGATAGCAGCGCCTCGGCCTGCCTCGTCTGCCGCTACGGGGCGGAACGCGCCAGCCACCGCCGCCGCATCGCGCGGTTCTTCGACGAGGTGATCGTGCGGGTGGCGGCCCCGTCGGACTTCGCCCGTGACCTGTGGCTAGCCCGGGGCAACCTGCCCGATGCGGGTCTTGAGGTGGTGCCGCTGGTTCACCTGCGTCGCGGGGCAACCTCCGGCGCGAGGGCTGCCGGGTGCGAGGTCCGGATCGGCTATCTGGGGGCGGCAACGATCCAGAAAGGCTGGCCCGAGTTCCGAGATCTCGCGGCGGAGTTCGCCCGGGACGGGCGGTATTCCTTCCACCAGTTCGGGCCGGAGACAGCAGAGCCGGGGATCCGTTCGCACCGGGTCGACGTCGCCCGGGGCGGGCACGACGGGATGGTTGCCGCGCTTACGCGCGAGGGCATAGACCTTGTGCTGAACTGGCCGGCAGGTCCGGAGACCTTTTCCTTCACCGCGCACGAGGTCTTGGCCGCAGGGGCGGGCCTGATCACGAACCCATGGTCGGGCAACGTGGCCGCCCTGGTGGGCGCGACGGGGCGCGGATTGGTCCTGGAAGACGTGGCCGGACTGCGCCGCCTTTTCGCCGGGGGAGACCTGAGCGATGCGGCTACAGCGGCTCGCCGACATGCGTCGCGTCGGCCCCGTTTCGAGATGGGCGACCTGTCGCTTCCACTTCTCTTTGGCGGGGCAACCGCGTGAGCGTGCATGTCTTCACCAGTTTCACCTACAGCTACCTCTCCCGCGCGCGGGTGCTTTGCGAGACGCTGAAGCGGCATCATCCGGACTGGACCGTCTGGGCGGTGGTGGTGGATGAACCGCCCGACGGGGTGGTGATCGACCTTGCATCCTTGGGCATGGATCGCGTGTTGACCCCGCGCGATCTTCTGGGTGAGGCGGCGCCCGGGTGGCTGTTTCGGCATGACCTGGTGGAAGCCTGCACCGGGATCAAGGGGTGGGCGCTGCACCATATCCTTGGCCAGCCCGGCCTGGACAAGGTGATCTACCTCGATCCCGATATCGCGGTCTTTGACACGCTCGATCCCGTGGTCGCGCATCTTGATCGGCATCCGATCCTGCTGACGCCCCATTGTCTGGAGCCTGAGAGGGACCCAGCGGCCATCGCGGATAACGAGATCGCCGCGTTGCGCCACGGGGTGTTCAACCTGGGCTTCCTTGCCGTTGCTGATCGGGGGCAAGGCCGCGCCTTTGCAGCGTGGTGGGCCGAGCGGATGGAAACATGGTGCGAGGACCGCCCCGAGGCGGGGCTGTTCGTGGATCAGAAATGGGTGAACCTCGCGCCCTGCTTCTTTCCGGACCTGATGATCCTGCGCGACCCGGGATGCAACGTGGCGTCCTGGAACCTGTCGCAGCGGCGGCTGAGTATCGAGCAGGACGGGCGGATCCTCGTGAATGGTGAACCGCTACGGTTCTTCCATTTCACCAAGTTCGGCGGACCGGGTGAGGCGATGGTGCATCGCTACGCGGGGCAGGGGACCGAGGCGCTGGAGCTTTGGCGCTGGTACGGGGAGGCACTGCGCCGTCATGCGGAGCCACGATTTCCGGAGGGATACTGGCATTTCGGAACCTATGACAACGGCACGCGGATCACGCGGGAGGACCGCCTGACCTATCGCGTGCGGCCCGAGTTGTGGCAGCGCTTTCCTGACCCGTTTCGGACAGGCCCGGGCAGGTTCCGCGAATGGCTCGGGCAACAGTCTGGAAAGCTGGCCTCGTGATCAGCGTGTTTCGGGAAAAAGCCGCTGTGCAGGAGGCAAGGCCGGTTCTGGTGGTCGTCTACCAGTTCGGCAAGGTCGCCTCGACCGCGCTGACCGAGGCTTTGAACGGTGCGCCGGGTATCCGCGCGGTTCAGAGCCATTTCCTGGGAGAGGACGCGCTGAAAAAGATGCTGCCCTTGCTTTTGAATGGTGAGGACAGCGATCATTTCTACCGGCACCGGATGGGTCAGTTCCAGGCGAACCTTGAACTGACCCGGCAAATCAACGCGATCCGTGCGGGCCGCTCGCCGGAGCGCCTCGTGATTCTGAGCCTTTCGCGGGAGCCGTGGGGCTGGTTCCGCTCGGCCCTGCTGCAGGATTTTGCCGGGCACCTTCCCGTGCTCAGAGCATTGGCCGTGGACAGGCTGGAAGACCTTTCCCTGGGCCTGCAGCGTTTTTTCGACCTGTCAGCGGATATCATCGCGGAGCGCGGCGGAATCGATCCGCTTCTGGATGACATCCGGGCGGGTCGGTTCCATCTGCCAAACCACGTAGGCCATGCCGGGTTCGGGCAGCTCTTCTTCACGCTCATCCGCCCCTTCGGCTGGTTTCAGGACCATTTCGAAAAGGCGACAGGACTTGGCTTGGAGGGCTTCCAGCCGCAAGGGGCGGTCTGGCGCGCGGAACGGCCCCGGATGACTTGCCTTGTTGTACGCTACGAGGACTTGGGGTCGGCGCTGGGCCCGGCTCTGCATGGGATCGGGCTTCCCGAGCTATCGTTGCCACGCCGGAATGTCGGCGCGGCGAAGCCCGACGCGGAGCGGCTGGGCGCGGCCTTTGCCGCCTGTAATGGCGATGTGCTTCGAACCGCGTTCCGCGCGACACGATACGCGCGGTTTTTCGGCTACGATCAGCCCGGGGGCTGACCCCGCCCTTGGCGCAGAGTTGACAGGCTCCGGCCAATGGCCCATGCCCACCCACGACTAGGGATTGCGGGACGTTGCTACCATGAAAATCGCGATGATCGGTACGGGCTATGTCGGACTCGTCTCGGGAGTCTGTTTCTCTGACTTCGGGCACGAGGTCGTCTGCGTCGACAGGGACCCGCGCAAGATCGAGATGCTCGAGGCGGGCAAGGTGCCGATCTACGAGCCGGGGCTCGATGAGCTCATGGTCCGCAATGTCGATGCCGGGCGACTGCGCTTCACCACGGATCTGGCGAGCGCCGTGGATGGCGCCGATGCGGTTTTCATTGCCGTCGGCACGCCCACGCGCCGGGGCGACGGGCACGCGGACCTGACCTACGTGATGGCGGCGGCTGAAGAGATCGGTCGCGCGCTGACGGGCTATGCGGTCATCGTCACCAAGTCGACGGTCCCCGTGGGCACCAACCGGAAGGTGGCCGAGGCGGTACGCAAGGCCGCGCCTGAGGCCGAGTTCGACGTGGCCTCGAACCCCGAGTTTCTGCGCGAAGGCGCCGCCATCGACGATTTCATGCGCCCAGACCGGGTGGTCGTGGGCGTCGAAAGCGATCGCGCGCGCGAGGTGATGGGCGAGGTCTACCGCCCGCTGTTCCTGCGGGATTTCCCGGTCGTCTATACCGACCTCGAAAGCGCGGAGATGATCAAATACGCGGCCAATGCCTTCCTCGCCACGAAGATCACCTTCATCAACGAGATCGCGCTGCTCTGCGAGCGCACCGGGGCTGACATCAAGAAGGTGGCCAAGGGCATCGGCCTTGACGGGCGGATCGGGAACAAGTTTCTCCACGCGGGGCCGGGTTATGGCGGCTCGTGTTTTCCCAAGGACACCTCGGCGCTGGCCCGGATCGGGCAGGAGCACGCGGTGCCGATGCAGATCACCGAGGCCGTGATCAAGGTCAACGACGAGATGAAGCGCCGGATGGTGGGCAAGATCCTCGACCTCTGCGAGGGGTCGGTCAACGGCAAGACCATCGCGGTGCTGGGTGTCACCTTCAAACCCAACACCGATGATATGCGCGAGGCGCCGTCGCTGACCATTGTCCCGGCGCTGGTGGGTGGGGGCGCCAAGGTGCGGGTGGTTGATCCGCAGGGCAAGCGCGAGGGTGAGGCCCTGCTGCCCGGCGTGACCTGGATGGAAGACCCCTACGAGGCCGCGACCGGTGCCGATGCGCTGGTGATTCTGACCGAGTGGAACGAGTTCCGCGCCCTGGACCTGCAGCGTCTGGCCGAGATCATGGCCGCGCCGCGTATGGCCGACCTGCGCAACATCTACCCGCTGGAAGAGGTGCAGCGCGCCGGGTTCACCGGCTACGCGGCGGTCGGGCGTCCGGGGATCTGAGGGTATGGGGCTGGTCGGCGAAAAGATCCTTGTGACCGGCTCGGCCGGGTTCATCGGTTACCACCTGAGCCGCCGCCTGCTGGAAATGGGCGCGCAGGTGATCGGCTTCGACGCGATGACCGACTACTACGACGTCACGCTGAAAGAGCGGCGCCACGGGATGCTGAAGCAATCGCCCGGGTTCAAGGCCTTCGAGGCGCGGCTTGAGGAAGACGGCGTATTGCACCGGTTGATCGCCGAGGAACGCCCGGACCGGGTGGTGCACCTGGCCGCGCAGGCGGGCGTTCGCTATTCGATCGACGCCCCGCGCTCTTACGTGGATGCGAACCTGATCGGCACGTTCAACCTGCTTGAGGCTGTGCGGGCAGCACCGGTGAAGCACTTGCTGATGGCCTCGACCTCGTCGGTCTATGGCGCCAATACCGACATGCCCTATGCCGAGACGGACAAGGCCGACACGCAGATGTCGTTCTACGCCGCGACGAAGAAGGCGAACGAGGCGATGGCGCATTCCTACGCGCATCTCTACGGTCAGCCGACCACCATGTTCCGGTTCTTCACCGTCTATGGCCCATGGGGGCGGCCGGACATGGCGCTTTTCAAGTTCACCCGGGCGATCCTCGAAGGCGAGGCGATCGACGTCTACAACCACGGCAACATGAGCCGTGATTTCACCTATGTGGATGACTTGGTCGAGGGACTGGTTCGGTTGATGGAAATTGCGCCCGAACCTCCCGCATCAACTGATCAGATCGCTGATGGCGACAGCCTGTCTCCGGTCGCGCCGTTCCGCATCGTGAATATCGGCAACGCCAGCCCGGTGAAGCTGATGGATTTCATCGCCGCGATCGAGCAGGCAACCGGGCGCGAGGCGGAAAAGCGGTTCCTCGACATGCAGCCCGGCGACGTGCCTGCGACCTGGGCCGATACGTCACTTCTGGAACGGTTGACCGGGCATCGCCCCACGACCTCGGTAGCCGAAGGTGTGGCGAAGTTCGTCGCGTGGTACCGGGAGTATTACCGGGTCTGACTCAGCCCGCGAAGTTCTGGGTCATGTAGAACTGGCCGCAATATTGCGCGTCGTTGTCGAACCCAAGTGCCGCGCCCATCTTGTTCATGTTGCGATCCAGGATGTTACGGCGATGGCCGGGTGACTCCATCCACAGAACCACGACCCGCTGTGCCAGGGTCCCATAGCTGTAGGGGGCGATGCGGTTTCCGCTGGCGTTGACGAAATGGCAGGCCGACGTATTCCGGACGAAGAAGCGCTGCCCCTCGTCGATGCGGAAGCGATGCACCATGCCGATGTTTTCGGCGGCGGTGCGGTAGCTGACGTCGGCAGCATTCAGGCGATCCGCCAGCGAGCGCATCCCGCGCACGTTCGAGCGGTGCTCGAGCTTGCCGGCCGAGGCCATCCAGTTCGAATGCATGTAGGCCGCCCGCATCAGCGAGGCATCGCCACGCACCGACCGCAGACCCTTCAGGCAGCGTTGGTAGTTCACCTCCGCAAGAACCGCGGCGTTGAACAGCGCCTGATCAGGGGCGTTGACCCGCACCGGCTGGGCAGCGGCGGCGGGAAGGGCTGCACGGGAACAGGCGGCCTGCGCCGCGCTGGACAGGGACACCAGAACGGCAAGCGCCACTGCGCCACGCCGTATGAAACGTACAAAACCGCTTTGCATGTCCGGAAGTCCTCTCATGCCTCACCCGATACTCATCTGACCGGTTGCCATGATTCTTAGCCAAAATCGGGGCAGCTTGGGGGATTTTTCAGGAATTTGGACACAAATTGGCGAACGCTCGCCGATTGTAGTGACTTGCGAACCGGGACATTCCCGCTCAATTTTGGCGTGGAAAAGAGCCCGCAGGACTTTGCATGATGAAACTTTTCTCGAGGCGCGACAAAGAGATGCCGGACCCGCCCCGCCCAGAGCGTCCGCTCTGGGTGGTGGGCGACGTGCATGGATGTGCCGACCGTCTGCGGGATATCTTGGAAAAGGTGCCCGACGCGGACGACCTGGCCTTCGTTGGGGATTATGTCGACCGTGGCCCTGACAGCCGCAAGGTGACCGAGCTGCTGATGGCGCTTCCCGAACGCCGTTCCGGGAAGACCATTTGCCTGATGGGAAACCATGAACGCATGATGCTGGATTTTCTTGACGACCCGGTTTTCGACGGCCCGCTTTGGCTGTCGAACGGGGGTGTGCAGACGCTGGTCAGTTTCGGCCATCATGACGTCTCGGAACTTTCGGATGCGCAAAGCCGCAACTCGGCGCGGGACCGGTTCCGTGCGGCGTTCTCTCATGTCGAAGACTGGCTGCGGGATCGTCCGCTCATGTGGCGTAGCGGATCGGTGGCCGTGGTTCACGCCGCGACCGAGGCAAAGCTGCCGCTCGAGGCGCAGCGCGAGCAGGTGATGCTCTGGGGGCGGCAGCAATATACCTCGTCCGCGCGGCCTGATGGCGTTTGGGTCGTGCATGGGCACACGCCGGTGGACCGGGCCTATGCTGAACACGGGCATATCAACGTCGATACCGGTGCGGTCTTTGGCGGGCCGCTGACGGCGGTGCACATCGGTCCGGACGGCGGATACGATTTCTTCCGGGCCTGAGGCCTAGTGCGGGGCCAGCGCGGCCAGCGCCACAACCGCCAGCATCGAGACCGCCATCGCGATGTTGATCGCGAATTGCGTCCGTTGCGGCAGGTCGAGCCGCCGCAGCGCCACCCCGGCCCAAAGCCAGAGGAAGTGAATCGGAATCCAGATCGTGTTCATGATCAGGAACTTCAGCGCGATCTCCATGCCCGCGCTTTCGGGCCAGAAGGCAAAGCCCGAGAACAGCGCCGTGTTCACCGCATAGGCCTTGGGATTGACGACCTGCAGCACGATCCCACCCCACACACCGGGTGGCCGCTGCCGTTCGATGAAGGCAAGCTTCGACCCGGCGAAGGCGATGCGCAGCGCGAGGTAGAGCAGGTAGGCGACCGACAGGTAGAACAGCACCACGCGTATCCGGTCGTCCGCAAGCACCGCGGCGGCAAGGCCGCTGACAACGGCCAATGCCACTAGGTTCGTCCCGATGAACAGACCACCGACATAGCGCGTTCCCGGCGCCATGCCGAAGGCCGACCCGACCCCTGCGGTCGACAGAACCCCGGGACCCGGCGTGATGATCAGGAAGAAGACGGCGGCGGCAAAAGTCAGCATGGAACTTGCCTAGGGTATCGGCGCCTGCTCGGCAAGGTGGAGCGGAATTCATGCCGGGAGGTCGGTCTTGCGTGTTAGGCTGTCCGGGCTAGGGGTGGAGGAGGAACCGGAAATGCAAGATATTGACACGGTCGTTATCGGCGCGGGGCAGGCCGGGCTTGCCACGAGCCATGAATTGAAGGCTCGGGGAGTTGAACATGTCGTGCTGGAGAGGGGCCAGATCGGACAAGGTTGGCGCGATCGCTGGGACAGTTTTTGCCTGGTCACCCCGAACTGGTCAGTGAACTTGCCGGGGTTTCCCTACGACGGGGATGATCCCGATGGGTTCATGCCGCGGGATGAGATCGTCGCCTATCTTGAACGATATGCCGAAAGCTTCGACGCGCCGGTTCGGACCGGCATCTCGATTGCCTCGGTAGGTGGCGGCGATGGTTCTGGCTTCGCAATCGGCACCGATGGCGAGGAATTCCAGTGCCGGAACCTGGTTCTGGCCACGGGGGCGTTCCAGAAACCCCTGCGCCCGTCCGGCGCGGAGTCTCTGCCGGACACGGTGCGGGTCATGGATCTTGGGGACTTCACAAGCGAAGCCGACTTGCCGCCCGGCGATGTCCTGATCGTGGGCAGCGGGCAGTCGGGCTGCCAGATCGCCGAGGAGCTGACAGAGGCGGGGCGCCGCGTCGTCCTGGCCTGTGGTCGGGCGCCCTGGGCGCTCAGGCGTGCGGCTGGGAAAGACCTGTTCTGGTGGCTCGAGAAGGCGGGGTTCTTCGATACCCCCGCCGATGCCATGCCGGAGGAGGCACGGCTTTTCGCCAACGTGCTGGCAACGGGCCATGACGGTGGGCACGATCTTCATCTGCGCTCGCTTCAGGCGATGGGCGTTGAACTGGTTGGGCGGTTTAAGGGCGCCGATGCGTCGGTCGCGAAATTCGCTCCGGACCTTGCCGAGAACGTTGCCTGGGGCGACGTCCGCTATGCTCAGCTTCGCGATGCGATCCTGGCCACCGCCGAAAAGCTGGGGGTCGAGGTGGCGGACCTTCCCGAGCCGGAACCTTTCCAGGCCGATGCGCCGACCGAGATCGACCTGACCAGCTTTGGTACCGTTCTCTTCACCGGAGGCTTTCGCCCGGATTTTTCATCCTGGCTGCCTTGGTCCGAGGCCTTCGACGGCGACGGGTTTCCGTTGCAATCGGACGGTGCGAGCACCGTCATCGACGGGCTTTTCTTTGTCGGGGTGCACTTCATGAGGAAGCGAAAATCCGCGCTGCTCTATGGCGTCGGAGAAGATGCGGGCGTGGTCTCGGACGCAATCGCGGCTCGGTAATCTTCTTTCGCGGCCCGCCGGGTGAGAAAAATTGTCTCACCCGGGAATATTCCAATGAGCTGACACGTTATTCCCTCAGGCGCGGAAAATCGCGTCTCTAAACAAATTAGGGAGGAACTATCTATGGCTCATGACGGAGATGGCGGGAAGGACCTGCGCGCCATGCTGGCGGAGGATCCCGAAGCCGCGGATCTCGAACTTTTTGGTCGGAAGTCCTATCCGGACCGTCGCGGTTTCCTGAAAGGGGCCGGGCTGGCCACGATGGGCGCTGCTGTCGGGATGACCATTCCGTTTCACCGCAATGTTCCGCAGGGCTTCATTCCGGCGGCTTTCGCCCAGGGTGACGTGCTTGTGGGCAAGGACGGTCTGACACTTCTGAACGACCGCCCGGTGAACGCCGAGACCCCGCCGGAATTTCTGGATGACGCGATCACGCCGACCAACCGGCACTTCATCCGCAACAACGGGATTGTGCCGGACGATACCAGTGCCGATAGCTGGAGCCTGACCATCGATGGCTTCGTCGACAACCCGATGACGCTGAGCATCGCCGACCTCAAGAGCCAGTTTGAAGTCGTCACCATGGCGCTGACCATCGAGTGCGGCGGCAATGGCCGGGCCTTCTTTGATCCGCCGGCAAGTGGCAACCAGTGGACCTATGGCGCGGTGGCCTGTTCGGAATGGACCGGTGTGCGCCTGAAGGACGTGCTGGAAAAGGCAGGCGTTCAGTCGAACGTGGTTTACACCGCTCATTATGGCGCGGATGCCCACCTTTCGGGCGATCCGGAAAAGTTGCCGATCTCGCGCGGGATGCCGATCGACAAGGCCATGACCGACAACATCCTGATCGCGTTCCAGATGAACGGCGCGGACCTGCATGTTATGAATGGCGCACCGCTGCGTCTGGTGGTCCCCGGCTGGCCGGGGTCTTGCTCGCAGAAGTGGCTCAAGCGGATCGAATTGCGCGACGTCGTGCACGATGGTCCGAAGATGACCGGCAAGGCATATCGTGTTCCCGCCTACCCGGTGTCTGCCGGAACAGAGGTTCCGACCGAAGACTTTGAGATCATCGAGCGGATGCCGGTCAAATCTCTGGTCACCTTCCCCGCCAACGGTGCGGAATCTGGCATGTCGACTGAGGTGCGCGGCCACGCATGGTCGGGCGATCGCACCATCGATGCGGTCGATATCTCGATCGACTTCGGAGCCACCTGGCAGAAAGCCACGCTGGACGCTCCGGCCAATGACGGCGCCTGGCAGAACTGGCGCGCGAACGTGACCTTCCCCGAGTCCGGCTATTACGAGGTCTGGGCGCGGGCGACGGACAGCGCGGGTGTCGCGCAGCCGCATGCCATCGACTGGAACCCGAAGGGGTACCTCAACAACACGATGCACCGCGTTGGCTTGAAAGTCAGCTAAGCGAAATTGTATGGCGGCGGCACGGGATGTCGCCGCCATATTATATTCAACACACAGGAGTTTCTTGATGCGCCTCGGTTCGATCTGCGCCACTCTCTCACTCGCCATGGGTCTTTCGACCGCCCCGGCCCTTGCCCAGAGCGCCTCGGAGCTGATGGGATCGGCCGATCCCGCCAAGGGAGAGCGGGCCTTCCGCCAGTGCAAGGCGTGCCACACGGTCGAAAGCGGTGGACCGAACCGCGTCGGCCCCAACCTTTATGGTATCGTCGGCGGATCAGTCGCCGCCGTGGATGGCTTCAAGTATTCCCCGGCTCTTTCGGAGTTCGGCGGCGAGTGGAGCGTCGAGCGTCTGGACGCCTTCCTGGAGGATCCGCGCAAGGCGGTGCCCGGAACGCGCATGGGTTTCCGCGGGATTTCCGACCCGGCGGACCGCGCCGACATGATCGCCTATCTGAATTCCAACAGCGATGCGCCGATGACCTTTGAAGGTGGCGGCGAGTCGAGTGCCTCGACGGAACCGGCGGAAGAGGATTTTGGTGCGCTTGTCCCAGGTGAAGGCGTTGATGTCGTCTACTATTCCTGCACCGCCTGCCACTCCGAGATGATCGTCGTGCAGCAGGGCAAGACCCGGCATGACTGGGACAAGATGCTTGACTGGATGGTGGAAGAGCAGGGCATGTCTGAGCCCTCGGCCGATGATCGCACGGTCATCCTCGACTACCTCGAAGCCCACTACAACACGGATCGCCCGAACTTCCCGAAGAACTGATCGGGTGGTTTCAGGCGCAGGGTCGCGCGGCCTCGGTGGCCGCGCGCATCGCCAGCAGGGTTTCCGGCTCCGCGAATTGCGTCCGCGTTCTTTCTTCCAGAAGTACGAAGATCGCGTCGAACCGGTCCGGATCCATGCCGTCGGCGATCAACGAGAACGACAGGTCGCCGACGTTCCACGCGCTCACCAGCAACCCATCGCCCGCCTCGGGAACCGTGGGGGCCTCGGCATGGGCGCCGAATGTCAGGTGGCAGTCATTTCGGCCGGTGTAGTGCAGGAATACTTCTTCCTGCCCGACGGTCACGGCATTCACAAGGCGCAGCCCGGCCTCTGACAGGTCCGGTGCGCTGCCCAGCCAATGCGCGACGAGGTCGACGGTTTCGCCATTCCCCTCCAGCGGGGTGGACGCGGCAAATTCCATGTGCCGCCCCAGGGGCGAAGTGTCCGCAGTATTCGAGTCCAGAAGCGCCCACCCGCCGAGAATCGCCAGCGCCCCGATTGCGGCTGCGCGTTTCAACGTGATCGGCGATGACCGGACGGGACGTGCCGGTGATGGCTCCGCGAGAAGCGCTGGCCTCAGCCCTTTCAACGCCGACGAAACCTCTCGGATTTCGCTCAAGGCTCTCTGCAGATCTTCCTCACGCGCAATTCGATCGCTCAGCACGGCGGCCGCCTCCGCGTCAAGTTCACCATCGTGATAGGCGCTCAGAAGGTCGAAATCATGATCGGAAACGGTCATGGCGCGCCACCTTCGGCCTTTGCGTGGCCCTGGTCCGTGGTGCCATCGACGGCGTCGCGCAGGGCCTGGCGGGCACGGCTGAGCCGACTCATCACCGTGCCAGAGGCAACGCCCATGACCTCGGCAGCTTCGGCATATTTCAAACCAATCACATCCACCAGGAACAACACCTCTCTCTTTTCCGGCGGCAGACGCTCGAACGCCAGTCGGAACAAGATATCCCTCTCAGGGTCAGATAACTCTCGCGCGTTATTAGACAAACGTTTTTCGCGCGCCAAATATTCCCGGCGCACGCGGAATTTTCTGAGTTCGTCATAGCGCAGGTTCCGGATGATGCGGAACATCCACGGCCGGAGGTCAGACAGCTCGGTCGGTCGGTCGTCATGGCGCAGGGCGCGTTCGACTGCGTCCTGAACAAGATCCTCTGCCGCGTCCAGACGATCAGAGATCGAACGAGCATAGGCCCTGAGTTCAGGGAAAAGGCTTTCGATCTGATGTGCGCGGCTCATGGCATTGATAGTGACCCTGGTTGCGATCCCGGTCAAAGACTCTTTCAACGCCTGAGTGAATCCGGCTGCCAGCGCTTGATCCATGCGTGATCGCAGCGGTTCATCGCCGACGGATGTCCGATTGCGAAGCTCGGCGTTGCGAAGGCTGATTCCCTCAGTCATCCTTGATGGACAAGTGCCGCAGGGGCACGGGAGAGAAGTATCTTGCGCTCATTTCGCCGTTCCACTTGCGAGCCGCGAGCGGCGAGGAGAGTGGTTGGATGTCCGGGTCGCCCTTTGTTCAAGGGATTCGCCATCCGTGATTTCGAGGTTATCTAGTCGCCCATGATTGTGTATCTGCTCGTTGGTCCCGCCATCTTCGTGCCAGCCTTTCTTGGGCTCATGGCAGTCGGGTATTCTTGGCCCGTGGCGCTCTTGATGTCTTGGGTGCTGGGTTCGCTTGGGGTTGCCGGCGTTGCCTTGCGGAGCGTCAGGTCCAGGCAGAGTGACAAGGCAGATCCGGCGCACGGCGGCGACGGGGAAGCTTAGGGTCGATACCTAGCATTTCCCGATAGACCCGAAAACGAATCCCGCGCCAACAACATTCCTCCGAGGTTCTGCGGCCGAGTGATTCTCGGTTGGGTCCATCTCGCGTCACAAATTCTGAAACAATTACCACTCTTTCAGTGCTTTGGTCCGCAAATCCGCACAAGCTTCAGGCGCATCGAGAATGATTTGTGGATAAATGTCTTCATTCCGCGAGGGTCCTTGATTTGAGGCGGAAATGTGGCAGTATTGAGGCGTGCTTGGGGTGCGAGATTGCTGGACCTCCATCATCAAGAGAATTGTGATTATTTTGATCGGTTGATTTGCCGAAGGGCTCGCGTTTTCTGCCATCGGCGGTGGGGTGTTTTTGTTGCCCTCGATCACCGAAGGAACTCCGGAGGGATTTCCTGGTTTTTTGTTGCTGCTGAATTTTATGGGGGAAGAGGAATGATGTTAGACACGAATACCGTGCGCGACCCGGTCAAGGGATGGCACAAGGCGCATGGGTTGCCGCTGGATTACTACACGGGCCGAAAGGGTCTTCTGTACCGGGATTTCGGAAAGCGTTTCTTCGACATCATCATCGTTTTGATCGGGGGGATCTTCGTCCTGCCGGTATTGCTGGTCATCGCGGTTCTGGTGCGGGGCGATGGCGGCCCGGCACTCTATTCACAGGTCCGGATCGGTGAAAGTGGGCGGCGATTCCGATTCTGGAAATTCCGTTCGATGGTCGAAGGCGCCGACCAGATGCTGGAGGACTATCTTGCCTCGAATCCCGCGGCTGCGCGGGAATGGGCTGAAACCCAGAAGCTGAAGCACGATCCTCGTATTTCGCGGATGGGACGTTTCTTGCGCAAGTCCTCACTGGACGAACTCCCGCAGCTCTGGAACGTGCTGGTGGGTGACATGAGCCTCGTTGGCCCGCGCCCGATGCTGCCGGAACAGCGCCCGCTTTATCCGGGCCATCACTACGAGTTGATGCGCCCCGGGATCACCGGTTTCTGGCAGGTGTCGGACCGCAACAGCGTATCTTTCGCGACCCGTGCGCAGCATGACGGGCGGTACTGGCGGGAAATGAGCCTGCTGACCGATATTCGGACGATGTTCCGTACCGTTGGCGCCGTGCTGAGGTGCTCGGGTTACTGATCCATCATAACGACACGCCGTGCCACCCGGCGCGGCGCGCCTGAGATCGAGGAGCCCGAAATGGAGTTCGGCGTCGTCCCCATGCCCAAGCGCAATGTCTTGGTCTTCTCGCAACGTGCGATCCAGACCAACGCGTCAAGATGCTCGGGCTATGAATTCGAGGATGTGAT
Source organism: Paracoccaceae bacterium (assembly GCA_014762635.1). Lineage (GTDB taxonomy): Bacteria > Pseudomonadota > Alphaproteobacteria > Rhodobacterales > Rhodobacteraceae > JABURR01. The sequence continues at coordinate 59,250 of JABURR010000015.1, read as the reverse complement.
CTGCGACCTCGAAGGTGGAGATCTGGCTGTCGCAAGGCCCAGCAAAGGGTACGACCGCAAGTTTCGTGCGCGCCGGTGGATGTCGAAACGCTCCGGGCTGTTTCGCCATTTGCCTTCGTGCGCCGATCATGGCCCGTTGCAGGAGGACTACGACCTCTTCGTTTGCGGGATTCAGAAGCCGTTGGAACTTCTGACTCTGGATGCGATTCCGAACTGGCGCGAACGTTCGCGTCTGGCCGTCTGCGTCATCGAGGAACTATGGCTGACGACGATCGACCAGTTCCGGCCATTGGTGAAAACCCTCTCGGAATTCGACCTGATCACCTGCGCTTTCGCGGGTTCCTGCAAAGAGTTGAGCCGCCTTACAGGGAGGCCGGTAATTCACCTTCCGGGCGCGGCCGGCATGTTGAGGTTTGCCGATGACCGTCCGTCGAACGAGCGCCCGGTCGACGTCTATTACATGGGGCGGCGGCGGGAAGACCTGCACCAGGAGTTGCTGAAACTTCTCGGCGCGCGCGATGAGTTCTACATCTACGACACCGGCGTAGGGGCGCCCGTCGTGACCGATCACGTGGCGCATCGGGATTACTTTGCCAGCCTTGTTCAGCGTTCGAAGATCTTCGTGGTGGACTATGCCAAGATCGGCCACGTGGACCAGATCCGGGGCGAGATCGCCTGGGGACCACGCCACGTGGAAGGCATGGCTGGCGGTGCGGCGCAGGTCGGCTATGCGCCGGACACGGCGGATTATCTTTCCCATTTCGACTGGCCCGAGGCCGTTTCTCGCCTGCCCGAGGATCCTGCCGAGGCGGCGCGGGAGATTGCAGCCCTGCTTGATGCGCCGGACGAGATCGACCGACGGCGCGCGATCAACCTTCGGAATGCACTGATGAGGCACGACTGGCTTCATCGATGGGCATTGATCCTTGATCACTTCGGGCTTTCCGAGACACCGACGATGAAGACCCGGCGGCAATGTCTCCGGGATCGTTCGCCCGCGTCGGCAACCGCGGGCGCGTCGCGTATGACGGGCTAGCCTCCGTGACGCATCGCGCACTAGCATGACCGGAAAAGTTCTGGAGGGCAGCGTGACAACATCCGCGCAACGGCGACAAGGCCCGGGCCGCCTCAGCAGGCGACGCCTGTTTGCTGCGAGCGGGATCGTAATCATCGCCGTGGCAGCAGGACGCGTGGCGGCACTCAAGATCCGCGACAACCCCATGGCGCAGCGCAAGCGGCCATCGCTCGTTTACGAGGATGGCTGGATCCTTGATGCGCGCGACAGGGAAGGTCCGGACAACCAATGATCTTCGATGCGAATGTCGCCGGACCACCTTCAGGCGCACCCTACCATGTTTGCGTCATCGGCGCGGGACCCGCCGGAATATCACTTTCCCTGAGGTTGGCCGAACAGGGAAAGCGCGTGCTTCTTCTGGAGGCCGGGGACCGGGATTTCACCGGAGACTCGCAGCGCTTCTACGAAGGGAAAATCTTGGGATATGACTACGGCCCACCCGACGCGGTGCGGCTTCGCTACCTGGGGGGCACCAGCGGTCATTGGGGCGGCCAGTGCATCCGCATGGACGACTTCGACTTCGAACGGCGCAAGGATGTTCCGCTCAGCGGCTGGCCGATCTCCTATTCCGATCTGGCCCCGTTCGAGGATGCCGCCTGCGAGGTCATGAACATCGCCCGGTTCGGTGAAGGCCGCGCCCCGGGATATGACGGCAAGATCGACGTTGTCGAGCAACGCTGGAGTTCGCAGCGGGAGTTCTACGAGGTCACGGGCGATGTCGATATCCTGAGGTTCTCGGAATTCTACTTCGATCACCTGAGCCAGTCGGAAAATATCGACGTGGTCCTGAACGCAAACGTCACCGCACTGGGCCTCGACGGGGCGACGGGAAGGATCGCCTCGGCCACCTACCGTTCGTACTCGGGAGATGTTCAGGAAGTCTTGGCGGATCAGTTCGTCCTTGCCATGGGCGCGCTGGAAAACGCGCGCTTCCTGCTGCTGATGAACGAGCGCCACGAGAACCGGCTTGGCAACCAAGGTGACATGGTCGGGCGTTGCTTCATGGAACATCCCATCAAGCATCATGGCGCCTATTTCATAACGCGGCGCCTGTTCTCTCTGTCCAAGTACTGGGAATTCGAGCGCCTGATCCGCGCCCAGGTTCCGGAACAAACGCTCAGCCCGCGACCCGAGCATATGCGCGAGACCGGAACCCTGAATGCCCTGCTCCATCTTCGGCGTCTGAGCCGGCGCCCCCTGAGAGACCGCGAGATCGGCGGCTCCGAGGTGATCGGCGCCCTGAAATACGATGAGGACTATTTCTTCGTCGGGGAAACCTACTGCATCAGCGAACAGGCCCCGAACCCGCTCAGCCGTGTGGTCCTGGTGCAGGATCGCGACGATTTCGGCCTGCGTAAGCTGGGGCTCGATTGGCGCTTGTCAGAGATCGACGCGCGCACCCTGCGCGAAGGCACGCTCGAGGCCGCGCGGATGCTGATCCGCACAGGGTTGGGCCGGATGCAGGTGGACCCTGAAATCTGGGACACCGAGAGCGAGATCACCTATGACTACAGCTTCCACCACATGGGTGGCGCGCGCATGTCCGAAACCCCAGAAACCGGCGTGGTCGACGCCAATTGCCGGGTGCATGGGATCGGAAATCTTTACGTCGCGGGGTCGGGTGCATTCGCCACCTCCGGCGCGGCCAATCCGACCTTCACCATCGTGCAACTGGCCCTGCGGCTTGCCGATCACCTGGCCTCAACCGGCTAGCCCCAAGGCGCGTTTTGCGCCTTCTTCGCCCGAGATAAAGGCCTCGTCGGTCCAGTGATAGCCCCATTCGCCGAAGCGACCGACGTAGATGATGCCAAGTGAATCCAGGTAGTCGTGAACCACCGGCAAGGCTGTTTCCCGATCAAGGTCGAAAATCACGTTGGCATAGGGGATGACCCGCGCATCGGTGTGCAGGATCTTCTCGTCCTTTTGCAGCAGTCCGATCCTCACCAGGTCGTCGATGACCGGCTGGATCAGCGCTTCGGCCGGCATGTCCAACGGCTTGTATTTCGGAGAGAAATAGCACTCCGCCTGGATCGAGCCACAGCCGGGGGGGCAGGTGCCGGGCGACATGTTGTGTGGGAAGTTGAGCCGGGTGAAAACGATGTCCTCGTCGTAGACATAGCTCCAGGTGGCGCGGCTGACGTCGTTCCGGGGCAGGCCGATATTCACCGTGACGCAGGTGGTGCAGGCAAGCTGCGCCGCGGCCTCGCGTACCGCCTCAGGCGCACCGTCGATCATCGGAATCAGGGTCGGCAGGGGGATCGAACTGATCAGGCGATCATAGGGTTCGGTCCGCCCATTGGCGAAGCTGACGATCTTTCCGACCGGATCAATCGCCACCACCTTGTGGTCCAGTGTCAGGTCGCATTTCTCAAGAAACGGCGTCAGGTAGGACATGAAGCCGCCGGTCGTCGGGTAGCGGAAATGCGAGACATAATGGACGTCGGGCGTTTCCTCGAACATGGCGCCGCGCAGCACCTCTTCGACCGAGGGGCGATAAAGGCGGGGACCCATCCAGACCGTGCTCATCTTCTCCGGCGGCACCGTGTGATACTTGGTTCCGTATACGGCCGGAAACTCGCGCGCGAAGGTTTCGCCGAAGGCCGCGATCAGCCAGTCGAGGTAATTTTCCGGCCTCTCCTGCTCGGGGACTTTGCTCGCGTCGAGGAAATCCAGCACGCATTGCAGCTTCAGCTCCGGCGGCAGGTTGTGAAGATTGACCTGCGCCGGGTGCTTCACCCATGTGCCGCGATAGTAGTTGTTCACATAGGCGTCCAGCGTTTCGAACGCCCCGCCGACGTTCTCTGCGAAAAGGGTCTGAAGCCGTTCGGATTTGGTGAACGAGATATGCGGCCCGTCATCGAACACGAAGCCGGTATCATGCACGAAGGTCGCGGTGTGGCCGCCGGGATAGGCGTTCTTGTCGAAAAGGCGCGCGCGCAGCCCGTGCTGGGCCAGCTCGTGCGATGCGCCAAGCGCCGCCATACCGGAGCCCAGAACAAGGATATCGGGTTCGCTCATGATGCCTTTTCCTTGCGCGCGGTGTCATGCCGGGCGCGCCACCAGTCGATGGTTTGTCGCAGTCCTGCTTCAAGCGGAATTTCCGGTTTCCAGCCCAGCTCATCGGAAAGGCGTCTGGTATCGGCGATGATGACCGGTGGGTCATCGGGCCTGTCCGGGCGAGCGCCCAACCGGATCAGATCCTCGCGTCCGATCTGACGCCCTATTTCCAGAACGATGTCCTTGAGGGCAATTGCCTCGCCCGCCCCGATATTCACCGCGCCCTGCAGATCGCTGTTCATCAGCGTGAGCACAGCCGAGGCGACATCGCCGACATGCAGGTAGTCCCGGCGCTGGGTGCCGCTGCTGCAAGCAGCCTCTCGCCCGTCGAGAAGCGACAGGATGACATCGGGGACAAGCCGATGCGCCGGTTCCGCCGGGCCATAAAGGAAGAACGGACGCGCCCAGGCGCCGGATAGCCCAAGCTCCTGACACAGAGGTCCGAAGACCTGCCAGAGCGCCGCCTTGGCGTGGCCATAGGGCGGTGCCTCGGCAAGGGGGGAGCTCTCCTCGCACAGTGGCGCATCATCTCCCCAGACATACTCCCGGCAACTGCCGCACATGACCACGCGCTGACCGCCGTTTCCGGCGAAGTCCATGAGAAGGTCGATTGAAGGACCGATCCAGCGGTAGTTCTCGACCGCCTGCTGGTTCCCCGGCCCCATGTGCCATGCAAGAGCCACGAGATGCGTCGGGCGTTCCTCGGCCAGAAGCGCCGAGACCTCGGCCCGGGAGGCCAAATCGCAACGCCGCCATGACACCCCGTCGATGGCCGTAGGATCGCCGTTGCGAAACGTTCCCACCACGCGATGCCCATCCGCAACCAGGGCCGCCACCATCGCTTGACCCAGGAAGCCAGACGCCCCCGTGACCAGTACCGTGTCAGGCATCGACAAGCTCGCGCACCGGTTCGTGGATCTGCGGGTAGGGGCAGAGTGTGACGAAACGCCCGCCCCGGTCGGTATAGGCGGTCTGCTGTTTCATGATCTCGTCGGCGAAGTTCCAGGCTAGGATGATCACGTAGTCCGGGGCCTCGTCCACCAGCGCGTCCGGATGGCGGATCGGCACCCGCACACCGGGCATGTACTTGCCCTGCTTGTGTGGGCTGAGATCGACGGCGAAGTCGATCACCGAGCCGTCGAGCCCAAAATAATTCAGCGCGATCGTCCCTTTCGCCGCCGCGCCATAGGCCGCGATCCGTTTCCCCTGTTTCTTCAGATCGGTGACGAAGGCCCTAACCCGCGACCGCAGGTCCCGCACCCGCGCCCCGAAATCGGCGTAGTACTCAGGACGGGTGAGGCCGATCCGTTCCTCCTCTTCCAGCATTGCCGTCAGGCGTGCGGCCGGGGCAGGTGTTTTGCCGAAGGCCAGCCGGATCGTCCCGCCATGGATCGGGAACTCGGTCACGTCATTGAGGTGCAGCCCGTGCCGCAGGAACAGGTTCCGCGCCGAGGTGCAGGAGAAATAGCAGAAATGCTCGTGGTAGATCGTGTCGAATTCCAGCCGGTCGATCAGGTGGCGCACATAGGGGAACTCCACCTCGACCACCCCGTCGTCCTTGAGCATCGCCGCCATGCCCGCGACGAAATCGTTCTGGTCCGAAACATGGCCCACCACGTTGTTGGCCAGGATCATGTCGGCGGCATGGCCTTCGCTGCGGAGCCGTTTGCCAAGGTCTTCCCCGAAGAATTCGCAGATCGATCGGACGCCGATCCGATTGGCTTCCTCCACCTGTTTCGGCGCGGGGTCGATGCCTAGAACCGGCACGCCCGCCTCGACGAAATACTTGAGCAGGTAGCCGTCGTTCGACGCCAGCTCCACCACAAGGCTGTTCTCGTCCAGCGCGCGGGTGCGAAGCGCCTCGTGCACATGGGCGCGCGAATGTTCCAGCAGGGCTGGGGAGACCGACGAGAAATACGGATAGTCGGCGTTGAAAAGGATTTCCCGCGGCACAGAGGTGACGATCTGGCAAAGCTTGGACTCCGGCCCGAAGGCCAGTTCCAGCGGCCATCGCGCCTCCTGTCGCCATAGATCCTTCGGCGCGACGAGGCTGTTCGAATTCGGCATCAGGCCAAGGTCAAGGACCGGCAGGATGCCGGGCTTCCCTGTGCAGCGATCCCGGGCCCCTGCGCAAGCGGAAGCGAAATCCTCGGCTGAGCGGTGTTCGGGCAGCCCTTCCGAGCGCAAGCGCGGCACCGGCTGGACCGGCCCGGTCAGGCGGAAGGAGTCGTCGATCCGCCGCTCGCTCACCAGGGCCTCAAGCTGCGCCAGGCGCTTGTACTTCCGACCGTCAAAATCCTCGGGGCGGATGTCGTAACTGCGCACCGCCTCGTAGAGCTGGATTGCACCCGCCCGCGCATCCCATTTCGGTTTGAACCCCGGGATCAGCTTTTCGATCTTCGCCGAACTCACGCGGTAGGAGCGGTTGTCAGGCCCCGCGTCGGCGGCATAGTCGATGCGCGAGCCGGGCACGATCTCGGCCACGATCTCGGCCAGGTCCTTGATCTGGTAGTTGTTCTCGGTCCGGCAGACGTTGAAGGCTTCGCCCCGGATCGCGTCGGCATCGGCCTGCAGCGCCGCCGCCATCGCCCGGGCCATGTCTTCGACGTGGATGATCGGACGCCAGGGCGTGCCGTCGGACATCATCAGGATCCGTCCCGAGGAATAGGCGTGCGCCACGAGGTTGTTCAGCACGATGTCGAACCGCATCCGTGGGCTGACGCCATAGGCTGTCGCGAACCGCAGGAAGACCGGGCAGAAACTGTCATCCGCCAGCGGTTTCAGGTCCCGCTCAGCCAGAACCTTGGAGGTTCCGTAATCGGTCTGCGGGTTCAACTGCCCGGTTTCGTCGATCATGTCCGCACCCGCGCGCCCATAGTTCGAGCATGACGAGGCGAAGACGAAACGCCCGACTCCGGCCTCCTTCGCACATTTGGCGACGTGAACCGTGCCGAGGTGGTTGATTTCCTGCGTCAGGCCCGGCCGAAGCTGGCCCAATGGATCGTTGGACAGAGCCGCGAGGTGAACGATCGCATCGACCCCGGCCAGATCCTCGGCGGTCAGGTCGCGCACGTCCTTCGCAAGGTTCGGAACATCCGGGATCTCGCCCCCGGGGAAGAAATCCGCCCGGTCAAAGAGATTGATATCGCACCCAAGTACTCGGTATCCCGCCGCGGCCAATACCGGGGTCGCGACCGTCCCGACATAGCCCAGATGCCCCGTTACCAGGACGGTCTTCTTCCCAGGTTGCCCACGGTCTGCTCCCATCGCTCCACATCCCTTCCAAACGTCGTTTGTCTGCCAAATGATCCATGCAATACCAGAAGCCCGAATGGCGGTAGGCCATCAGCTCCCCCATCTCCACGAGTCGTCTCAGCGGGCCCTCTTCCCACATGACGCCGTCGCCGTTGACATCGCGGATCGCGTCGAAAACCCCGGGTTCAAGCACGAAGAACCCGCCGTTGATCCAGTCTGCGGCGGTCTCGGGTTTTTCCTCGAAGCCGCGGACCTGGCCATCCTCGGCCACGTTGAGATGGCCGAATGTCGTGAATGGCCGCACCATGGTCATGGTCGCCAGGCGCCCATGCGCCTTGTGAAAGGCCAGGAGTTTCTCGATGTCCACGTTCGAGACCCCGTCGCCGTAGGTCAGCATGAACGTGTCGTCGCCGAGATAGGGCTGAAGACGTGCAAGTCGCCCTCCGGTCATCGTCTCCTCGCCGGTTTCGATAAGGTCCACGACCCAGGGCAGCACACCGTCCGAGATGCTTTCACGCACCTGCGACCCCATCAGGGCGCGGTTCTTGAAATCGATCCGGATGTCACCCTGATACTGGCAGAGATCCGCGATGTACTTCTTGATGAGATCGCCCATATGGCCGAGCGCGAGCACGAAATCGGTGTGCCCGTGGACCGTGTAGTGCATCATGATATGCCACAGGATCGGCCGGTTCCCGATCTCGACAAGCGGCTTCGGACGGATTCGAGTTTCCTCGATCAGCCGGGAACCCTTTCCGCCCGCGAAAATTGCAACCTTCACAACACCCCCCAGAAAAATGCCTCCACTCCGCACAGCGGCGGAGATAGTGCAGACTGAAAAACAGAACTCCGGCGCCCCCCGCGCCGAAGGAATACTCAAAATAGAGGTTGCGTGATTGTCGACCTGGCTCCGGCCGAAATTGCCAATTTGCCCCTCGCCGAAAACTCGGCAACCCCGCCGGAAAGAGTGCTATGATTCACCCTTTGTCGCAAGCCTTTCGTCTTGCGCAAGTTCAGCGGGAGGCGAAGAAAAGAACAATGTCGGGAAAAGGGGGGACGATGGCATCAGGTGCCGGATACTGTTTCCGTCTATTTTCGGGCACAAATTTTTTCCTACGGTTCCAATTGAATTCTCGTTTAACCTTTCACGGGATGCCGGGGCGATTTTACGGTCCTGATATTGGAGCCCGGAATTTCTTGGGGTGAGAATTATGCTGGGGGCATTCATGGTTTTCTGGGGAAGAGCAATCGCGAGGGCTTTCGGCCTTCTGCTGGCGGGACTTGTTGCCATGGGCGCGACGCCGCTCTTGGCCGACGCCGTTCTCATGCGGGGCGATACCGTCAGGGTATCCATCGCCGGGCTTTCTCATCTGGATTTCGAGGCTACAGTGAGAGCCGAAGGTCAGCTCGACTTGGCCTGGCTTGGCTTCTACGAGGCCGAGGGGCGGCTACCATCCGACGTCGAGGAAGAAGTCCGCGCCAACGCTGCTGGCGAGATCATCAAGCAGTATGACCGGGATGGCGAGATCTTCATCATCCAGCTTGAAGCCAGCCAGGTCGACCTGACCCTGAGCCGCCAGCGTCCAGTGATTGTCAGCGGTGACGTGGTGGCGAATGGCCAGATCGACTACAAGCCGGGCCTGACGGTCCGCGACGTGGTGGCTCTTTCCGGGGGGCTCGATAATCCACTGCGCGGCCTCCTCCTTGTGCCAAGACAGGAACAGATCATCTCGTGGCGCGCCTCTCTGACCCAGGCTTCCATCGAACATGCCCACGCATTGGCGCGGGTTTGGCGCACCTCGATGGAACTGGGCGAGGAGCCTGAGGACATGCTCCCGGCTCAGGAGCTTCTGGTTCCCGACGATCTGCTGGAAAGCATCATCGCCGAGCAGCGCCGGATCATGGAAACCAATCAGCGAACCGAGGAAGGTGATCTGAAATACTTCGAAGACGCGATCGCGCAAGCCCGGCAGCGGATCGACATCCTCCTGCGCCAGCAGGAACAGCAGGCCAGTGCCGTGGCGACTGACGAGGCCGAGGAGGAACGAACCCGGAAGCTTGTGCAGGACGGGCTCGCCCCCAGCTCCCGGCTTGCGGATATCCGGCGCAACACGGTGGCCTCGGCCACCCGGCTGCTCGACTTGGAAGAGGCGCTCGCCGCGGCGGGGCTGGCGCTGACCGGGCTGGAACGGGAACGGGTCCAGCAGCAGGAGTTGCGCCGCCTCGAGCTTCTGACCCAGCGTGATGCGGCACAGACCGAGGCCACCCAGGCCCGGATACGCATGGACAATTTCCGCCAGTACCTTTCCAGTGTCGGGGGCTACGCGCTTGAACTGCTGATGTCCGATCCCGACTACACGGCCACGATCTTCCGCCGCCACATGGACGAGATGGAGGAATTCTCCGCCGAGAAGAGCACGGAACTATGGCCGGGTGACACGGTCGAGATCAAGGTAATCCGTCCCGAGGAAATCGGCGCCCTTTTCCAGTAGCGCCCCTAGTCGCTATCCTGCGATTGCTTGATCAGGTCGTTGACCATGGCGCAGGCAAAGAGCCACTCCATCGCGTTCGATTTGACGCCATGCTCAGCGCAGATCGCCACATGGCGGCTTTCGAAGATTTGCGCATAGATCGGCCAGTCGCCCTGATCCTCCGGGAAGATCGCGCCGGAAATCCGGCGTTTTTCCCAAGGGTGCAGCGGGCCACCGGCCACGCCGAAGCTGATCTGGCCCGGGATTGGGGGTTCACCGCGCCCGTCAAGCAGCAGTGGGTCACCGAAGCAGCGATGGCCCAGCCCCTGAACGAACGAGACATTTGACGGATTGCAGCCCAGGGCGAACCACATGCCCTCGGTCACGATCTGTCGAAGCGGGATGGTCTTCGCCCCGGTTGCCACGTAGGCCAGCCCGAAACGGCCTGCCGGCCAGTTCATCCCGGGACCGAACCGTAGCCAGCCACGGCCCCAATCATAGATCTTGGTCGAATGAAGGCCATAGTCGCGCCCCATGCGGTTATTCCGATCCCGGCGCACGGCTTGCCGGATCCAGCCAAAGATCGCTGCGGTGATGTCGCGGTCGAAGGCGCGCCCCTCGCGTGCGGCCTGCACATAGTCCAGCGAAGAGAAGGTGAAGACCCCGCGCGCGGTGCCAAGCTCTCGCATCTCCGATTTCGGGAGAAATGGATTGTGTGCCTCGAAAACCCGCGCGGCGGCAGGATCACCCGTCGCACGATAGAGCGTCGCGGCCGACGCGACCCGGATATGCGAGACCGAACGTGCCCGGGCATCAAGATCCGGTCCGAACTCGGTTTCGCCCGAGGCTTCCGCCCAGTGCCAGGCGGCCGAGGCTTCCGAGATCAGTCGATGCCCCAGAACCTGGTCCCCACACACCTCGCGGATAACATGGCCGAGTTTGGCGGCGGCATGTGCGAAATGATACGCGGCCCAATCCTCGGGGGCGTAGGCGAAGGCCAGTTGCAGCGGATTCCAGGATACCGACCCGATGATCCCGGAGCGGGAATACTCCACGCCACCGATGATGGCTCCGGTTTCGCCCTGTGTCCGGCGCCACAGCGATATTCCCCAAAGCGCCTCGTGGATCAGGTCGGGCAGGATGGTCTTGCCATCGCCGGTATCCTCCGGGTCAACCCGCGCTTCGACCCCCGTGTCGACAAAGGGTTTGCCGCTTTCCGGCAGGTTCAGGTCGAGTTCGCGCACGGATGGGAAAAGCTCCACCGCCAGCGCCATCTGGTAGACGGCATCCATGTGTTGGATGCGCCGGTCCCAGTCCCCAGCATCGTGCCAGCCACCCCAGGCACGTGGATTGGGGGCGCCGGGTTGCGGAATGATGCCTTGGGCTTCCGCCTCGACCCGCGTCAATTGGCGCGCAAAGAGCTTTTCCGGAGATTGGTTGCCGGCGCCCTCGGTCGTATCGCTCAGGCGGATCGTGCTCTGCCAGACCGTCAGCCCATCTTTCGGGTGCCCGTTGCGGGGACGTGTTCGCCCCTCTCCGTGTGGTTCCGAGATCGCACAGCCCGATCGCTTGTGAAAATACCACCGCGCAGCGGCCCGCAGCGCATCGCCATAGGGGTTTGCGGCCACAGGGAATTCCGGCGAAGCGCCTATCCCCTCGACCTCGAGCCGATAGGTGCCCGGTTGATCGAGAGCCGAGAAGTCGGCTAGGTAGATATCGCATCCGTTGAAGTTCTGGTCGCGCAAATGAGGCTCCGCAGCCGGTTTTTCGAGCCGCAGGTTGCCTGTCAGCACCTGTTCCTGCCGCCCGACATCGACGAGTCGCCAGGTAGTTTCTTCCGAAAGCGCACCGTCGGTCGACCCGTGCATCCCGTTCCGGTCCAGTCCCAGCCAGAGGCCCACATAGGCCTTCTTCGACCCGCCCGTGTCATAGCCGATCTGACAGATGTGGATCGCTTCCGACAGGTTCGATTCCCGCCGCGTCACGTCAATTGGCCCGACCGAGGGGCCTTGGACCTCGACCGCGGCCGCCAAGGGGATGTCGCGATCCAGCGAGAGCGTCACAAGGTTCCGTTTGACATGAGCTTGACTGCGGTCATCCAGCGTGACGCTACGCACCGGCACCATCTTTCGAAAAACGGACTGAACCCGCACCTCGACCCCGTCGATGGCCACCCTCCACCGCGACGGGTTTCCGGCTGGCGCGGACGGTTCGGCCGTGTGGCCGATCAGGGAGGCCCCCGGTACGGCTTCGGGCCATGGGAAGAAGACCTGCGGTTCGGTGCTGTTATGATCGCCCGAGAAATTCCCCGCGATCCCGTGTAGCGTCCCTCGACCTCCGAAGGTGTTCCAAGGGTCCGGGGACCAGTTCCGGATATCTTGAGGCGCGACCATCTGCGCGCTTGGCTCGATCACTGCCCCGTCCTCGAGCGTGATCTGCACCAAGTTGGGCCCGGCGAACCCCACCATGGGCGACGGCGCATCCGTTGCGCTTGCCGAAGAGGCGGAAAGATCCGCGAAGGTGAGTGCGGCGGCGCTTCCAAGAAGAAAGGCGCGGCGTCCCAGATTGGGAAATGGAAATCCTCGCATCGCGCCCCCGACTCCCGCACGAAACAAATGATCGTTTGTCAAATTCACTCGTGTAACGGGACCGAGCGTACTAGGGCCAAGGGAAACCACGCAAGCAATGATGTTGGATGCATGCACTTTGCCGACCGCGAATTTCTTTGCACATCAATGAATTGAATGGACGGGTCAGACACCACTGCCTAGACTGCCCGGACGGCCGCCGGTCCCAGGCCCTCGGTGACGGAGAATCATCCCGTGGAGTGAAGGACGCCCGACGATGAACTGGTATTTCCTGCCCAGGGTTTTGTCCGCCGGGATGACGGTCATCGTTCTCATGGTCCTGACGCGCCTGATTGGCGCGGCGGATTTCGGGCGTTACAGCGTGATCCTCGTCACGGGCACGACGGGCCACACACTCATTTCGGCCTGGATGGTCGCGGCCCTGGTGCGGTTCCATAGCGCCCCCGAACACGGGGAACGCACGCAAGCGATGATCCTGGGATGCACGTTCGTGCTGCTCGTCACGGTGCTCCCGATTGCTCTTCTTCTCTATGCCATCCTGCCGGACGGGCGGGGGCTCGCGGTGTTGATGGTGGCGGTTTTCGGCGCGTCGCACGCGGTTCATGAAATCGGGCTCGCGGGTCTTCAGATCATGAAGGAGCGGAAACTCTATACTGCCGTTGCCTTGTTCCGGCCCGTGATCGGCGTGACTCTGGCCGTTTCACTGGTGGCCACCGGAATGGGCTATTCGGCCGCCGTCCTCGGCATGGCCCTCGGGGCGGCATTGTCCGGCGGAATCGCGCTCCGGAAGATGATGCAGCATTCGAGACCAACACTTCCCAGCCTGAGGTCCTTGCGCACCTTCCTGACATTCGGAGTTCCTCTTGGCATCGTCGCTTCAAGCGGCATGATCTTGCTTCTGGTGATGCAATACCTTCTGGCGCAGTTCGTGGGTCTGGAGGCGGTGGGGTATTTTGCGGCCGCGCAGACCATTGCACAACGCACGATCGTTCTTCCGATGACGAGCCTCACGCGCTCGAACGAGGTAGTGATTTTCGGCGCTCACGAGCGGGGCGGGCGAACCGAAAGCGCCGAGCATATCAAGCGGCATTTCTCGTTTCTCGTGTTTCTTGCACTGCCGTTTGTCATGTTGCTGGCGACCGCAAGTAACTCGGTCGCAGCCGTATTGTTCGATGAGGCCTTCGCCCAAAACGTTGCCGGTTTCCTTCCGCTCCTCGCCGTGGCCGCACTCGCTACGGGCCTGCAGGGCAATTTCTTCGCCTTGCCGTTCACACTCTCGCGCCGGACTGATCTGCAATTCCTGGCCTCCGCCATGACGCTCGCGTTGCATCTTCCCTTTTCTCTGGCGGCAATTGTTTTTCTTGGGGGCAGCGGAGCAGGCGTTGGCATGGTTATGAGCGCGTTCCTCGGCATAACCATCTTTTTCGTTATCGGCCGCCGTCTGGAACCGGTCTTTCTCCCACGCGTGGAAATCGGCGCTGCGCTTGTCGGGAGTGCTGTTCTCGGGCTTTTTGGAATGTTGGCGAGCGCTAGCGCGGCAGTACCGCTCTTCTTCCTGTGCATTGTCGCAGGGTTCGCCCTCTATGTCGCGTTGCTGGCCTGGCTTGGCCAGCAGGCTGCGCTGGAAGCCGTTCGTCATCTTGGAAGGGTGCTTGGAAGGTTTCATTCCGGACGTTCGGGCTAGGCCCTTTGCATTGGTCGTTCCGCACGAGCGCCGAATCCTCGGATGTCCCGCCGCATTCCGGCTTCCCGCCCGTGGGTTCCACTGGCTTTGACCTCCCTCGCCGAGAGGCTGAGCCGGACGACTAGGGCCACGAAGAAAACCCAACCGATGCTGGTGCGAACCAGCAGGAAATTCTCGGTGATGTTCAAAGACAGGATGCCGATTAGGATGACGAAAAGGCAGATCGCCGGGACCCTGTCTGTACTCAAGCGGAAGATCGTGAATGCAGATAGGGTGCTCCTGAGGATCGCCCATGTCAAAAGGCCGAAGCCAAGCACGCCGGCATTCAACAGGATCTCCAACGCACCGTTGTGGGAATAGTGTGGAGAGAACAGAAGCGCCGGGTTACTTGCCATCGCAACCACGTGAGCTGCATCAGGACGCCAGAAGGCAGCATAGCCATAGCCCAGCCAGATCTCTTCCTGGGCCATCGGCCAAACGATCTCCCAAAGCGGGATTCTCCCCGATAGCGTAGGTTTTCGATCGAGGTGGTCGAACAGAGGCTCCGCGAGCGGGCTTGTGATGACAAAGGACGCCACCGCGATGAATGCGGCGAAAAGTACAAGATAGCCCACCGACCAGAGCAACGCATAGCGGCGGATAACTACGCCACTGGCCAGCCCAATGATGGCAAGCGTAGCCATGATCTGCGACGTCCGCGATTCTGACCCGATCAGAAGGGGGAAGGCCAGAGCGGCCAACAGCGCGAAAGCAAGTCGCATCCGGGTACGAGACACAAGCGCAGCACTTGAGAGGTTGATGAACGCGAGCATTGCCGCGGACCCGAGGGTGTTCTTGTGATTGTAGACGCCGTTCCAGGTATTCTCCCATGCCCCAAGCCCCTGGGATTCGGGAACAAGCACGATCGCCGCTAAACTTGAGACGGTTGCGAATGCCCCCACGCCGGCGAAGACGTAGATCAGTTTCCGCATCGTCGCGAGACTGCCGAGTACCATACCAAGCGCTGAAATCACTAGAAGCGGTAGTGAGCGTTCAATGGTGGTGGGGGGATGAATGCTCCACAGGACGGAGATCGGAGCGATTAGCGCCAGGGCCGTTAACTCGGGGCTTGCCACGGCACCGCGCAGGAGGTGCCGCGAATAGAGCGCAACCATCCCGGCAAGCGGAACCAGAGTCGCCAGAACCTCCGGCCCGGTGCCGGGTCGTGCGCCGAAAAAGGTGGAGTAGATTTCGGTCCCGACCAGCGTGATCAGCACAGCAACGACGACCAACATCGTGTTCGCGAAGCTGACGCCTGACCGGCGGTTCTGGCGGAGCCGGGTGACCGCGAGCGGCGTCATGAGGGCCTCAGGCTGGCGAAGAACCGCATGGCAAGCTGCGGTCGCGCGAAGCTGTCGGGGTAGATGGCCAAACCGCCGAAGGCGATCAACAGGGCTCGTAGTCGTGAGCCGTAGCGGTATTCGTTGCGCACTGCGCTCCAGAACGTGTCCACGCGGCGGGCACGAAGAAGTTTCGGCAACATCGGCCCGAACCGCTCCCTGAAATCCGGATTTTCCGCGATCCGGTCGATGCAGGGAACGGTTCGGGCGAAGGTGCCGTTGCGCGTTCGATAGTTGGCCCCGGTCGGGACCTGCCGGTAAAACAGGACGGGTTCCGGGTCGAGTAGGCCAAAATCCCCCTGAAGGCCAAGGCGGCACCAGAATTCCCAGTCTTCACCATTGCGCAGGGTCGCATCGTAGACGCCCGCCTTGTCCACGGCCTCGCGCCGTATCGCCAACGCGCCGCCGTTCACGATGAAGTTCTTCTTCAACAGCGCTTCGAGGTGTCCCGATTCCGGTACGATCTCGAGGTTGCTGCGCCCGGGAAGCTGCGCGCCTGTGACGGAGATCTGGCGAATGCCCCCAAGCGCGGCCGGGCAACTTCCGACCTCAAGGCAAGCGGCGAAGCGCGCGAGCGCATCCGGGGCGAGCAGGTCGTCGGCATCGAGGAACAGCACGTAGCGGCCTCGCGCTTCGGACAGGCCGAGGTTGCGGGCCGCGCTCACGCCAATGCCCGGCCCCGGCAAAAGACGGAAACGGGGGTCCGAGCGGCAGAATTCCCGGATGATCCGCGGCGTATCATCGGTTGACCAATCGTCAACGCAAAGCGCCTCGAAACGGCGCAGGCTCTGATCGCGCAGCGAGACGAGTGTCTCGGAAATGAAGCGCGACATGTTCCGCGCGGGGATGATCACCGAGAAGATCGGGGTTTCCGCCTGGTTCGCCATTTCAGAGTTCTCTCCGCCGGTCGCGATCTACCGCTGAAGCTCTGTACTCTAGGAACTCGAAGTTCACGAACGCAGCCAATGTTCCGGCGCCTCGACAGACTTCCAGCAGGCCCTTAATTGCCCGAGAGGCCGAAAATGGCCAACTTACAAGCGCAACCACGGCGCCAATCCCAATCCCCGCCAGTCCTTTGGAAAGGCGTATCGCTCTTCCATTGGCGTGCAGGAGCGCGATACGACCCAGGGTATTTCCCTTCCTGAAGTAACGCTGGGCGATCCAGCTTGCGGTCATCCGAGCCGCCGGGACGGTTTCGCGCACAAGAGCTCTCGGAGAGGTCACGATGAGACCGCCCACGCGACGCAATCGCTTGAAGAATTCTTCATCCTCACCGCCTGTGAGGTTGAACCGCATATCGAATCTTAGGGCGTGTTCCCGAATGAATGCAGCATCGATCAAGACATTGCCAACCGCGGCAGAGGGTTTGACCTCACCTTCCTGATATGGCCCCAATCGAAATATTCCCAGATCGTCCATCCAGCTTGTTGGTGAAGTCTCGTAGATCGGCTCCAGCTGGCCTTGCACGGCGGCAGCTCCAGTTCGCTGAATCGTCGCAAGCAACGCGGCCAGCCAAATCGGCTCGACGATCTCGTCATCATCGAGGAATGCAATGTAATCGACCTGCGCAGCTATTTCGTCCAGCGCGCGGTTGCGCGCGGCGACGATGCCGCGGACCGTCTCGATGACATAGGTGATTGGCCAGCGCGACAACCCGCCAAGGGGGCCAAGCGTTTCCACCGCCGGAGCTTCAGGGGCATTGTCGACGATAATGATTTCGACCTGCGGCGGTGCGTCGCCGAATTGCAACGCGCTCAGACTCGTCAGAAGCGCCAGCAACCCTTCCGGGCGTCGATAGGTCGCGATACAGATCGCGACCCTGAGCGCGGGAGTATCCATACTCTCAGGCCTCATATCCAGCCAACCTGAGCGACGGACCCGCGATGCGGTCGAACCGTGCCTTGCGAGGGCCGGGCCAGTCTGCCCAACGCTTGACCGGGTTGAAGTTCGCGGTTTTCGCTTCTGGCTGCCAGCGCGTGTCATCTGAGGCCTTGGACCTCGAGGATCCGCGCACTGGCATGGCGTCGAGCTTGGTGAAAGGATAGCCATCGCTCTGCAAACCCATCCGTTCCAGCAGGTTGCGCATGGCCGAACGCGTATCTGTCACCACGTCCTCGTAGCGCAGCACCACGACGTCCGCGTCGGTTTGGTGGGGGGCGTCGGCGACCGCGTAGATCGCCTCCACGCCGAGGCGCCATTCCTCGGACAGTTGAGCGAAGGTCTTCCGTGCCGGTGACCAGCGACCAAAGGTGCGCTGGGTCGAGTCGATCACGTCGCGCCCGTCGCGAACGCACAGGACGATCTTGGCGTCCGGAAAGATTAGCGGCGCCAGGGTCAGGTTCTGGACATGGGGGCATTTCAACAGGATGTGCCGCGATCCTGCCTCGCGCTGCAACTCCCGCATCCAAGCGCCCGCAAGCAGTGCCAAGGGATCCCAGCGCCCCATGATCTCGGCGTTGCGGGGAAAGTACGACAGGAACTCGTCGGCAAACCCGCCCATGCCGCGCGCCGCGTGGAGAAGCGGAAATTCGTAGTACCGGCCCGGGTCGGCATGGACGTCGGGATGCTGTGCCAGAAGATCCCTGATGAAATTGGTGCCGGAGCGCGGCATGACACCCATCACCAGGATCGGAGCCGGGCCCTCGCCCCGTGCGTTATGCGCGAGATCCGCCAGCCGTGCGGCGTCGGTGGGCGAGATATCGGGCAGGAAATCTTCTGGTTTGAGATAGTTCAAGCCCAGAACCCGCCGCGAAAGCCGCACCAGATCGGGCAGGCGCTGCGAGGTCAGAATCTTGCGATACCGATCAACTCGCATGGGCGTGGGCCTCCGGAGTGGAATGTGTCTTGCCTGTAGCGCTCGTCGCGAGGGCTTGCCAGGACGGCCAGGGCAAATTTTGCCGTCCTGTCAATTCCGCTACATACGCCATGTCTTCCTTGAACAAGAGCGCCAGCCTCATCCGGGTTTCCGGTGCCATCGGCGGCACCTCCAGCCGCAGGTCCTTGTCGTTCAGGCGGAGCAGCGTGCGAACGGGTGGCGCGGATTTCACGGCTTCCACCAGTTTCCGCAGCCCGATCTTTCGCATCAGGTCGCCGCCCCCGCGCAGGAATTGCTCCAGACGGCGAGACCGCCGGGCCACGCTTTCGTGTCGCCGCTTCGACAGGCCCACGGGTACCGGTTCTGCCCCGATCCCGAGATGTTCGCAGACCTGGCGATAGGCACTGAGGGGATTGTTGGCGATATCCTCGGCGAAGAGCACAAGCACCGCCTCGCGTCCGAAGGCATCGACCCATCGGCAGAGGTTTTCCTTGTAGCGGCTCTGGAGGACGTAGGCCGGGTTGGTGGCCAGCGCGTCATCGAAGCTCGTTTCCTCGGGAATGTGACGTTTGCGAATCTCGTGCAGGTGGTTGGAAAACGCACGCGCGACCGGATCGCGCAGGACGGCGATGATGCGCATGTCCGGATTATAGGCTTTGGCCCGGTATGGGGCGTCAGAATTGAAGAAATAGGTAGGCGAACATTCCCCTTTCAATTGCCGGGGTTGGAAGTCGGGAAAACAACCTTCGTACCAGAGGTAGCCGCGGTCGAAATTCGCGGTGAAGAAGTTCAGCTCCTTTTCTCGGCCTGGGCAGATGGAAGGATGTTCCGAAAGAACCGCATGGAGCCAGGAGGTCGCCGATTTCTGAGCCCCGATTCCGATGAATCCGACCTTGGGCGGTAGCGTCGGCCCCGAAGCCGTGGTGTGGTTCACCAGAATCATGTTGGGCGGTTCTCACGGGTTGTGCGACCAATTCGGAGTATATCGTTCCAGATCACCAAACCGATGGCATGGGGAATCGTGTAGAGATATCGTCCGATGAGGTGCCCCGGGCCCGTCGCCATACGGTGCAGCCATTCGAGGCCCCAGCGCTGCATCCAAACGGGCGCGCGCACGTAGTCGCCAGCGAGGAAATTGAAGCACCCACCGCATGTCACGATCCAAGCAGTGTCGATGCGATGCTTGTAAGTCTCCACGAAGAACTGCTCGCGCGGCTTTCCGAGGCCTACCCAGACCACGTCGGCCCCGCTGGCATTGATATCCTCGATGATCCCGTCGACCTCCGCCTCGTCGAAATAACCGTTGCGCCGCCCGGCGATCCGAAGCCCGGGGTAGGAGTCGCGGAGCTTGTCGACGGCGCGGGCATTTACTCGTTCCGTGGATCCCAGCAGATAGAAACTGAATTCCGACGACGCGGCCTTCGCGGCAGCTGCGTGAATGAAATCCGTGGTTGCAGTCCGTTCCGACACCGGCTCGGCTGCCCCCAGACGGGATGCCCAGACGATAAACTGCCCGTCGGCGTGAATGATGTCGGCCGAGTCGATTGCTTTCCGAAAATTCGGATCAGAGGCGTAAAGAGACAACGCCTGCCCGTTGCTGTCCATCACCGATACAGCCTGCGGCAACTCACCCAAGCGTAGACGCTCGATATCGGAAGCCATCGCCTCCAGAAGATCGCGTTCCGACACATCGGCAACCGGCATGCCGCCGACGAAAATGTGATGAACGCGCTTAGAAAGGTCCCCACCCATCGCGCAACCGTTGAAAAATTTCTATTAATACCCCTGATGTTGGGTAGCATCAAAACCGATTCTCACCAAGCGCGTCCGTGGGGTTTGGACGTTTAGGTTGAAACTGCTTACCGGTTAATCAACAATCCAATGTAAAGTTATTGATTGACCCCGTTTTTTGGTCGCTGAGAAGTTTGGTCTGGCGGCAAATGGTAAATTCAGATCCGATGGCTGACGGTAGCATCTACGGCGGGGTTACAAGAGTTGCACATGAATAGCCCGGCCCATTCCAACGTTTCGAATGATTTCCACGGACATGTGGAAGAGCTTCCCGGTGATGCGGAAATCCGGAAATTGAAGGAGATCTACTGGGCCCTGCGGCGCGGGATGGCGGCCATTTTCCTGGTCGCATTTGCCGGTGCCGTGGCAGCCTATGCCCTGTCCTACCTGACGGACGAGCGGTTCAGTTCCGCGGCACAGGTCATGATCGATACACGCGTCGTGGCGGATCCGGAATACACCCCGCAGGTTTCCGGCCTTCCGACCACGCTCACCTCTTTGCAGAGCGAGTTGGAAGTGCTGCGCTCGACCGACCTGATCGAACGTGTGGTCGATCGTCTGAACCTGACGGAAGATCCCGAGTTCTCGGGGCAGATCGCCTCGATATCTCTTTCACCTCTTTCCCTGCTCAGGGCGTTGAAGGCCGAAGTGACCGAAAGCGAGGCAGAGACCGACGTTGACGCCGCAGAGGCGGCTCATCTGCTCAAGGAACGGGCAATCGAACGGGTCGCCAAGTCGCGCAGTATCGAACAGGTTGGCGAGGCCTCGGCGGTCTACAAGATCCGGATCACATCGCTTGACCCGCAGCGTTCGGCGGCGATCGCAAATGCCTTGGCCGAGGAATACCTGACGGCGCAGCGCGAGGCAAAGCTGCGCGCCTTGGCGCAGGCGCAGGGCTGGCTCACGGTCCGAACCCAGGAATTGCAGGAGCACCTCAACAAGTTGGCGGCGGAGTTGGAGGACCATGCGCTCGAGGCGCCGTTCTCGCCGGAAGAATATGCGACGATCAAGGCGCAACGTGTTCGGGCCGGGCGCGAGTTTCGCAGTGAAACGGACAATCTTTCCGATCTGGAGTCCCGGATTTCGGGTTTGAAGGCGGCACTGGGCGCCGATGATCTGGCGCAGGCGGCGGACCTGGCGGATCTTCCGTCCGGCGTGCCGGTCACCGAGGCGGTGGTTCGCAGCGCAATGGAGAGGTTGGAGCGCAGTATGGAGGCCGTTCAGGAGCGCCTGGATGTGATTGTCGCGCTACTCGACGACTTGAAGGCCGACCAGGCCCGGCAGGCACAGCATGATGCGGCAGCCGGACGGATCAAGAACGAAATCGCTGTGACCGAGGCGATCTACCTGGATTTCGTTCAGCAATTGAGCCGCCGCACCCAGCAGGACCAGTATCTTGAGCCTGATGCGCAGATCATCGAGCGTGCCCGTGTTCCCATCGAGTCGTCAGAGCCAAACCGGGCGCTCATCGCCGTAACCGCAGGGGCACTTGCGTTCTTTCTGATGACGGGCGTGGTCATTCTGCGGGAAGGCTTCCAAAACCGCCTTCGAACCCAGCGAGAATTCGAGGAATACGCCGGATTGCCGTTCGCGGGCAGTTTTCCGGAAGTCAGAAAGGCGGAGGCGCCGCTTGAGGCGCTTTTCGATCCTGACGCTCAGGCGCAACCGGCCTTGTCGAGATTTGGCCGAACGATCGCTTCCACCATCGATGCCGACCCCGCCATACAATCGGCGCTGGGCCAGGATCCATTAACGGGATGGCCCGAGGCACAGGGGGCTGGTAGCGATCACGCGAACCCGGAAAACGAGAAATGCAGTATCGTTCTGGCGGGTGTTTCCGCCTTGCCGGGCGAAGGCCAGTCGACTGCACTCGTGGTCTTGGCTCGAAGCTATGCGGCAACCGGGCGCAAGACGATCATCGTGGACTGTGATCCCGCCCACTCGCCCTACTGGGGGCGGTCCAAGATGACAAAGCGGCTGCTTGAACGCACCCGCAAGGATCCCGGGGCGGTATCCCGCGCGATCCTGCACATGCCTGTGAAGGGCCTGGATATCTTGCCCGCATGGGAGGCGAACGATGGCCCGCTGCTGCGCGACGATCACACCCTCACCCTTGTGATCTCGTCGCTGCAGAAGGAGTACGACTGCATCATTCTCGACATGCCGCCGGTTCTGGCCTCGCCGGATATTGTCGCTCTGCTTCGGATGGCCGATGGGTTGGTCGCTTTCTCGCGATGGAATCATACGCCGCGCAGCGCGGTCATGGCGATGCGGCGGATACTCGAGGAGGCCCGGCTTGCGCCCCTCTTCCTGGTGGCAACCCGGGTAAATGTCCGGAAAGCGCATGCCTTCGGGGATTCGACCATGTCGCTCGAGTATCGTGTCCAGAGGGTCGCACCCTCTGCATTGCGTCGAATGGGGACGGCAATTGCGCGTTGGGTTCTCGGGGCGTCCTACTCGGAGGATCCGCGGCGCTGAACAGCAAGCCAGTTCAACGCTCGGTCAGCTTGAGCTCGATCCGGCGGTTCTGGGCGCGGGCGGCGGATGTGTTGCGGGGGTCGACAGGCTGGAACTCACCAAAACCGGTGGCAGCCAGATGCTCGGGCGGGAAGCCGAGATCGTCGATCATGTAGTTGACCACCGACAGCGCGCGGGCCGTGGAAAGCTCCCAGTTGTCGGCGAACTCGCTGCCCGAGCCGAGGGGGATGTTGTCCGTGTGGCCATCGACCCGGATGATCCAGTCGATATCCCCGGGGATTTCGCGCGAGACGTCCTGCAAGAGCCGGGCGACGCGGGCGATCTGGGCTTGGCCTTCTGGACCCAGTTCGGCGCGGCCGGGTTCGAACAGGACCTCGGAGGAAAAGACGAACCGGTCGCCGACGATCCTGACCCCTTCGCGCCCGGCCAGAACCTCGCGCAGGCGGCCGAAGAATTCCGAACGGTAGCGTTCAAGCTGCTTGGCCTCGGCCTCGAGCCGCTTGCGCTCGGCCTCTTCCAATTCCGCGCGCTTGCGCTCCTCGGAGGCAGCACGGGCCAGGGCCGCGTTCAGCCGGTTGCCAAGCGACTCCATCTGAACCCTCGCGGCGGCATCCCGGGCGTCAGACTCGTCCAGCAGGTTCTGAAGCTGACCCAGCTGGCCGCGCAGCGCCGCGACCTGTTCATTCAGCGCCGCGACGCGCCGCAGGCTGTCGGCGGACTTGGCTTCCTCTTCCGAGAGCTTCTGGTTCGCCAGTGCAAGCAGCGCCGCCTGGCGTTCTGCCTCGGTCATGTTCTGAGAGGCGGCCGCTTCGGCTTCCTCAGCGGCTGCGCGGGCGGCAGCAAGCAGTGTCAGGGTTTCTTCCGCCTGCTTGCGCTGCTCTTCCAGTGCAAGCGACATGGCGGTGAGTTCCGCTTCGCTGTTCTCCAGCCGTTTGCGAAGCGCTTCCGCGGCGGCGGCCTCGGCCAGCCGCGCGGCCTCTTCCTCGGACAGTTCGGTTTGGGTGTCGCTCAGGGCCTGCTGCGTGTCGGCAAGCTCCGCGTCGCGTTCCGCCGCCTCGGTCCGCAAATCAGCGATCAGGGCTTCCAGTGCCTCGCGCCGGGCCGCGGCCAGCCGGGCGGCCTCTGCGTTGGCGTCGATCTCGTCGCGGGCGCGGGCCAGGGCAAGGTTCAGGGCTTCCTGCTCGGACAGAAGCTCGCCACGTTCTTCCTCCAGCGCCGAGACCTCGGCGCGGGCGCTGTCGCGTTCGGACAGAAGCGAGGCGACCTGAGCCTCGAAACTGGCGATTCTTGCCGCGCGGTCCTCAAGCTCGGCGGCCTGGGATTCCGTCTGCGCGGTCAGCGCCGCGATCAGCGAGGACTGGGTCGAAATCTCGTTCCGGGCCGCCGCCAGCGAGGCGTCCAGGTTCTGCACGCGGTCCTCCAACTGGTTGGAGCGCTGCTGTTCCAGGCCCAGCGCCTGGGCCAGCGCGGTGATCTCGCCCGAGAGTTCGTCCAGTTCCGATTCCTGCCCCGAGATCGTCTCGCGCAGGACGAACTGCACGATCATGAAGATCGTCAGAACGAACATCAGCACCAGCAGAAGCGCAGTCATCGCATCGACGAATCCGGGCCAGATGCTGCCCGCCATGCGATTCACCGATCTTCTGGATGGGGGCATGACCTAGCTGTCCTGATCCTCGCCGCGCACGGCGCGGGTCAGCGCCCGCAACTCGGCCCGCAATTCGGAAACGGCATCCTGACGCCCGGCGGTGAGCTCTTCGAGGATACGCAGAAGCTGCACGTCGATGGAGCGCATCCGCATCCGGTTCTCGGCGTCCCAATGGGCGCCGCCCTCCTTGCTCGTACCCTCAAGCGCCGCGATCATCCGCTCTTGCCCGTCGGCGATACGGTCGAGCGCCTCCGAGGACGCGGCCCGGGAGCCGGAGCGTTCAATCACCGAAATCAGGCGATCTTGACCATCGGCCAGGCGATCCAGCGCGGCCGCAGGGTTGGTTTCGGAGTCGAGGCGACGAATCAATCCGCTCAGCGCTTCGGAGACTTCCCCGAGACGCTCGTCCACCAGCGCACGGCTTTCGTCGGATTGCACGAAAAGCGTCTGGAGAACGTCGAGCTGTTCGGCCATCCGATCCAGAACCGCAATGGCCTGGCTGCCCTCGTCGCTTCCGTCCGCGGATGCGATGCCAAGCCGGGTGATCGTCGAGAGCCATTCCTCGAGTTCCCGGTAGAACCGGTTCTGCCCGTGGCTGGCGAACAGTTCCAGCAAGCCAACGACCAGCGATCCGGCAAGGCCCAGAAGCGAGGAGGAAAACGCCACGCCCATGCCGCCGAGTTGTGCCTCAAGGCCGGACATCAGCCGGGCGAAGACCTCCATCCCGGTGTCGCTGTCGTTGGGGGCAAGCGAGCGGATCGTCTCGACCACCGCCGGGACCGTGGTCGCAAGGCCGTAGAACGTCCCCAGCAGGCCAAGGAAGATCAGAAGGTTGACGATGTAGCGCGTGATGTCGCGCGCCTCGTCGATCCGGGTCGCCACGGAATCGAGGATTGATCGGGCCGAGGTCGCGTTGATCTGCATCTCCCGCCCGCGCGAGCGCAGCAGCGCGGCCAACGGCGCAAGCAGCCGCGGTGGGCGCACCAGCGAATGGCCCGGGCGTTCTTCGGCGAAGCCCTTGATCCAGTTCACCGAGGACGACAGTTGGAAGACCTGCGCGAAACAGGTCACGATCCCGATGATGAAGACCAGAAAGATGAACCCGTTCAGGTAAAGGTTGGCCAGAAAGACCGGCGCAACCCGGGGAAACGCCAAAAAGAGCCCGCCGCCCACGAGTCCGAGGGCGATGAGCATCAGGAAGATCTGACGCACCGGATGCGAAAAGAATGGCTCGGCCTCGCGATCCCGACGGTTCATAGGGCCATGTCCTGTCGATGTTTTCTCGGGCCGGAGGATAGAGGCGATTACCGGCGGTGCCAACCGGCAATAGTCTCAGTATGTTCCGTCGGCGATCTTTCGGACACGGTCGGTCAGCCAGCCCAGATCGGGGTCCTCGATTCCCAGTTCCGCAAGGTGTTCGGCGGTGTTGAACAGGTACTCGGTATTCGGCCCACGGCCGCCGTGTGCACGGGAAATCACCTGAGCCTGATCTTCAAGCGGCAGCCCGCCGCAGTATTGTTCGTGATGGGGATCGACGACGTAGGTCACTGCGTCGACGCGGCGCCCATCCACCAGGGTTACCGACAATTCCCGTTCTAGGTAGGCCGAGGAAATCAGTTCCCGCTCGCGCAGGTAGGCGATGGTTTCCTCTTCCGCCCCGCCGGTGACGGCAAAGGCCAGCCCGTGGCAGGCCGCCTCGTGGTGCTCATCCAGCGCCAGGACAAGGCCGGGCTTTTCCGGTGTGCCCCGGTGATGGATCGACCACATGCAGAAGGTCCGCGCATAGCCCGGCAGGGTCGCCAGCACGCGTTCGGCCACCGGGAATCCGGGGTTCCACATCAGCGATCCGTAGCCGAATATCCACAACGGCCCTTGGCCCATGGCTCTGGTCCTCCTATCTGCCGGACTGTAAACACGACGCTGGTCCGGGTTGAAAGGGGCTTTCATGCGCAGACTTCTGGTGGTGATGCTGTCACTGGGTGCCATTTGGGGCAGCTACTGGGTCGTGGGCTCCACGGCGATGGAAAAGGGCCTGCGCAACTGGATCGACGCCCGCGCGGACGAAGGCTGGGTGGCGGAATATGCCAGCCTCGAAACTCAAGGCTTTCCCAACCGATTCGACACGACCTTCCTGGACCTGCAACTGGCGGACCCGCAGACCGGTGTCGCCTGGAGCGCGCCATTCTTCCAGATCCTGACCCTCAGCTACAGCCCGAACCATATCATCGCGGTCTGGCCCCGTACCCAGACCATCGCCTCGCCCTACCAGCGCATCACCATCGAAAGCGCCGAGATGAAGGGCAGCGTGGTGTTCGAACCCGATACTGCCCTGGCGCTGGATCGGTCGACCATCGTGCTCGATCGCTTCCGGCTGGTCTCGAACGCCGGCTGGGATGCAGCGGTGGAGCGTGGCCAGCTTTCTACCCGCCAGACGCCGGGTCAGACGGATACCCATGATATCGCCTTCGAGGCGCTGGGCTTCCGGCCAGCGGATCAGGTGCGCAGGCAACTCGACCCTCTCGGGGCGCTGCCCGAGACCGTCGAGACCCTGAAGATCGACATGACTATGGGGTTCGATGCCCCCTGGGACCGTTATGCCATCGAGGATGCCCGCCCACAGATCACCGATCTGGACCTGAAGCTGGTGCAGGCGACCTGGGGCAACCTCGACCTGCGGCTGGCCGGTGACCTTACGGTCGACGAGGCCGGCAACCCCGAGGGCCGGATCGTCGTCAAGGCCACGAACTGGCGCGAGATGCTGGCGATGGCGCAGGCTTCGGGCTTGGTGCCCGCGGAAATCGCGCCGACGGTAGAGAATGCGCTTACCTTGCTGGCCGCCATGTCAGGCCCGCCCGAAACCATCGACGCACCGCTCAGCTTCAAGAACGGCCTCGTGGCTTTCGGGCCTTTCCCGCTGGGCCGCGCGCCCCGGATGGTGATCCGCTAGCGACAGTAGTTGCCGTTGCCGTGGCGCGCCGTGTCCAGGTGGAAATGGTCCTGGTGATACCGGTCGGCATCGGGGCCGAGCACCGTGCCGAAGGGGCCGCAGGCCTCGCGGTGCATCTGCTTGAGCAGTCGTCCCTGCACCCGGTCGTTCCAACCGCCCTCGACCGGGATCCTGACCCCGTTTCGAAGATTGAACGAGGCGATGTCGATGGCCTTGCCGCGCCCGTGCTCCGAGATTTCCGCCCCGGGGCGGTTGTTGCGTGGGCGGCAGCTGTAGTCATCGACAACACGCAGTTCGGCAATGCCACCGCCGAGCCGGCCGATCGTGGGTTTCACGCCCTCATCGACCCATTCGTTCAGCGCCTTGGCAGTGTCGCAATCCATGACAGCGGGTGGGTTCAGCGCCACGCCCGAAACCGAGGAGACGCGCACGGGGTTGTTCACCCCGCAGCCGCGGAGCTCGCCCGGGATGTCACGTAGCCGTTCGCCGCGGATGTCACGGCTGCGGCAGACGCGCCCCTGCGATCCAAGCGCCACGACCTGCGGCGGCGGCGCAGTGACGGGGGCCGGCGCCACGGAAGGCGCAGGCACCGCCCCGCGACGCGGACGGGGTACGGGGCGGAGCGACCGGGACGGCGCAAGCCGTGCGGTGGAATAGATGACCGGGGCAGATGCCACGGGCGTCGCGATGGGCGCGGGCGCGCCATAGCGGGACCTCGGGCTGATGCGGGGGCGGAGCGATTCCCGCACCCCCGGCGCGTTGGTGTAGATCACCACATACTCGCTGGTGGCCGAGGCGCCGCCGGGCTTGGGCATCGGCCGGATCGAGGTGCGGGGCGCATCCGCAAGCGCGGCGTTCGCCACCACCGCAAGGGCAAGCCCCAGGGATATGACGCCGCGCAGCCTCACGGTTTTTTCGCCACGCGGCCGAAATCCGGCGCGTCCGTGTCTTGCCCGGCCTCGATGATACCGCGGCGGATCGCACGGGTCCGGGTGAAATAGTCGAACAGCTGGTCGCCATCGCCGGTCCGGATCGCCCGCTGCAGGGCGAAAAGCTCCTCGGTGAAGCGGCCAAGGATTTCCAGCGTCGCCTCCTTGTTCGACAGGAAAACGTCGCGCCACATGGTCGGGTCCGAGGCGGCGATCCGGGTGAAATCCCGGAAACCCGCAGCCGAGAACTTGATCACCTCGCTGTCGGTCACGCGGCGCAGGTCATCGGCCACGCCCACCATCGTGTAGGCGATAAGGTGCGGCGTGTGGCTGGTGACGGCCAGCACGAGATCGTGGTGCTCGGCGTCCATCGTCTCGACGTTGGAGCCCATAGCCTCCCAGAGGCAGGTGAGCCGGTCGAGCGCCTGCGCATCGGTGTTCTCGTCAGGGACAATCAGGCACCAGCGGTTCTCGAACAACTCGGCAAAGCCTGAGCGCGGCCCGGAATGTTCGGTCCCCGCAAGCGGGTGCGCCGGGATGAAATGGACACCTTCGGGGATGTGCGGGGCGACGGCCTCGACCACTGCCTTCTTGACCGAGCCCACATCCGTGACGGTCGCGCCCGGTTTCAGATGCGGTGCGATTTCTGCCGCGACCGCGCCCATCGCGCCGACCGGCACGGCCAGCACGATCAGGTCAGCGTCTTCCACGGCCTCTGCGTTCGTGGCCACGATCTGGTCGCACAGCCCGATCTCCTCGGCGATGGCGCGGGTCTCTGGGCTGCGGGCGGTGCCCACGATCTCGCCCGCCAGGTCGGCCCGGCGCATCGCATGGGACATCGACCCGGCGATGAGGCCCAGGCCGATCAGCGCGACGCGATCGTAGATCGGGCTCATTCCTCGACCCCCTTGAACCGCGCGATGGCATGGGCAACCCGGCGGCAGGCGGACTCGTCGCCGACGGTGATCCGCAGACCTTCGGGGATCTTGTAGCCGGTCACGCGCCGGACGATGATCCCTTCGGATTTCAGATGCGCATCGCAGGCCTCGGCCTCGTCCGGGGTGGCGAAGCGGGCCAGAACGAAATTCGCATAGGACTGGTCGACCTCGATGCCCAATTTGCGCAGGGCGGCGGTCAGCCAGTCGCGCATCCGGGCATTCAGGTCGTGGCATTTTTCGGCAAAGGCGCGGTCGCGAACTGCGGCCTCGGCGGTCTGAAGCTGGGTTTCCGACAGGTTGAACGGCCCCCGGATACGGTTCAGCACGTCGATGATCGCCTTCGGGCCATAGCCCCAACCGACGCGCAACCCGCCCAACCCGTAGAGTTTCGAGAAGGTACGCGTCATCACCACGTTTTCACGCGTCTCGACCAGCGCGGCGCCCCCGTCGAACCCGTCCACGAATTCGGCATAGGCCCCGTCGAGCACGAGGATCGCTTGCGGCGGAATCCCCTCGGCCAGCCGCGCGACATCCTCGGCGCCCAGAATCGTACCGGTCGGGTTCGCCGGGTTGGCGATGAAGACCAGTTTCGTGCGCTTGGTGCAGGCGGCAAGGATCGCGGCCACATCCACGGAGCGATCGCATTCAGGCACCTCGACCGGGGTCGCCCCGGCCGCGAGAGTCGAGATCCGGTACATGGCGAAGCCATGCTCGGTATGGATCACCTCATCGCCCGGGCCGGCATAGCATTGGCAGAGGAAGTGGATGATCTCGTCCGAACCCACGCCGCAAATGATACGATTGGCATCAAGCCCGTGCACCTCGGCAATGGCGGTGCGCAGCGACAGGTGATCGGTCGAGGGATAGCGATGCAACTCGTGCACCGTGCGCGCGAAGGCCTCTTTCGCCTTTTCGCCCGGCCCAAGCGGGTTCTCGTTCGAAGAGAGTTTCAGCACCTCGCTGACGCCATCCAGACGGCTTTGGCCGCCTTGGTAAAGGGCGATATCCATCAGGCCGGGCTGTGGGGTGATCTTGGTCATGTGGCTGCTCGAAATCCTGTTGGTCCTGTTCTAGCCGCGCCGCAGCGCCAAGGCCAGTGCCCGATTGCTGTGAAGGCGTTATGGATGGCCCGACCCGTGCAAAAGAAAAGGCCGCCCGGTGGGCGGCCTTCGTGAAGAACGAGGGTAGGTCCCTTAGTTCTTTGCGTAGAATTCGACCACCAGGTTCGGTTCCATCATCACCGGATAGGGCACATCGCCCAGGGCCGGGGTGCGGACGAAGGTCGCGGTCATCTTCGAATGGTCGGCCTCGATGTAATCGGGCACGTCACGCTCGGCGAGCTGCGACGCCTCGAGGACGAAAGCAAGCTGCTTGGACTTGTCGCGGACCTCGATCACGTCGCCTTCCTTCACGCGATAGGAGGGGATGTTCACCCGGCGACCGTTCACCTTCACGTGGCCGTGGTTCACGAACTGGCGTGCAGCGAAGATCGTGGCGACGAACTTGGCGCGGTAGACCACGGCGTCGAGGCGGCGCTCGAGCAGGCCGACGAGGTTCTCACCGGTGTCGCCCTTCACACGCTCGGCTTCGGCGTAGATGCGGCGGAACTGCTTTTCGGTCAGGTCGCCGTAGTAGCCCTTGAGCTTCTGCTTGGCGCGCAGCTGGATACCGAAGTCGGAAAGCTTGCCCTTGCGGCGCTGGCCGTGCTGGCCGGGGCCGTATTCGCGGCGGTTGACCGGGGATTTCGGACGACCCCAGATGTTTTCGCCCATCCGGCGGTCGATCTTGTACTTGGCAGACGTGCGTTTGGTCACGGCTGATCTCCTTCTTTCGAGGCGCCGCCCGGGGCGGCTATGAAGGGCGTTGTCCTCTGGCCGAAGCCTGACAGGCATCCCCTCGCGGGGGCCACCAACACCAAATGAAACGCCCGGCCACAAAGGACCGGAACGATGGCGCGCTTATACAGTGGAATATGGGGGAGTCAATGGCCGCAGCCACCTGTCAGAACCGAAGGCGCAGGTTCAGCGAGCCGACAAACTGCCCCTCGTCCTGGGCTTCGAATTCCTCGCCCAGCCAGGTCATGCCGTAGAACATCTCGGACCGCTCGCCATACCACTGCACCCCGGCCCGGACGCGGGAACGTTGATCGGTCAGCACGTAGCCGTCCGACGCGGGCAGGTAGGCGCTGCTGTCCACATAGGCGACATCCCCGCCCACCACGAAGGAAAACCCCGTCGCCTCACCCGTCGCGCTGGTATAGCGCTGTCCGGTTGCCACGTCCCTCAGCATCGGTCCGTCCGGAGACCGCCCGACCGTCATGTCGCCACCCACGCGGATCAGGGTCTCCACCCCGGCCTGGGCCTCCACGAACGGCGTCAGGTCGGCTCGGTCGAACAGGCGGAAACTGCGCCCGGCCTCGACAGTGACCGTCGGGTGGACGGAGTTGGGAACCTGGTCGTCGAGAACCGGGCTGCCCGAGAATCCGGAAAGCTGCCCGTGCAGATCTCCAAGCCCGGTCTGCGGACCGGTCATCACCAAGTCGCCGCCAAGGCTCAGATCATATGAATTCAGATTGAAGTGGCTATGTACCCCGACGGATACCGCCCCCACGTAGGGCCGATCCAACGGATCGGAGACCGTCAGATCACGGGGAGAGATCACCTCTGAGCGGAGCCGGTACTCGAGAAGTGGGCCGCGTTTCCAATCCTCGGCATCGGGCTTGCCCATTTCCGTGACGGTGCTGACCACGAGAGAGCCGGTGCGCCACCGATTGTCCCCGTCGCCAATTGCATCATTGCCGAACATCGCGCCGAAGCTGAGCCGAGGCGAATCGTCCTGCGCCACCGCTGGGGCGGTGCTCAGGGCCGACAGGGCCAGAATGATGAGCACAGGACAACGCATCCGCGACCCCGGATTCCTTTCTTGCCCCCCAAGGACTGCTTATACGCCCGCCCCCGACCGGCCCCAAGGGAGCCGCGCGCATTCTGCCGGGCCGTGCCCGATCTGCCACAATCCCTATGGTTGAATTTTCCGGAGCGGAGACAGCCGGGTTCTTTCCGATTCTAGAAGCGGAACCCGATCCCCAGGTAGCCCTGATCGAAATAGGTATGATACCCGGCGTTTACCGCCGCGGTGCCAACCGTGAGAAGGGCCCCCACGTTGCCGTTGATCGCGACATCCTCGCGGCTTGGATCGTGGACGTAGTAGTAGCCGTCGTACGAAAGCGTGTAGGTGGAATCGAATTGCTCGGCTTCGCCGGTGCTTCCCGCGATGCCAAGGCCGCCATAGAGGCTGAGCGGTTCCATGACGTTGACCGTCATCCCGATATTGAACGCGAATGGCAGCCGGGTCCGGTCGGTGATCGGGTCGCCGAAGGCGCCAACCGAAAGTTCGTCATAATAGGGCATGTTGAAGCTCAGGGGCGACAGGAAGCTTCCGTAGAAGCCCACACCCGACTCGGGCACCGAGTAAAAGCCGTATCCGAATCCGGGGGCGAAATCGCCTTCGCCTGCCATGAAGGTCATGTCGACGACGTTTTTTCCTTCGTTCAAAAAAGATTGGGCGCCGACACCCGAAGGCGCGACGTGGAGCGTGACCATCAAAAGCGCAACAATCCAGCGCATAGCACGGTCTCCAAACCGCGCCCCCACACCTCAGGGTGCGCCCACGGCCCCGGACGTGTCAACTCAAGCCTGGGTTATCCACATTTGGAGAAACCGCAACTCGCGCAGGTCATGCAGCCCTCGACCATGCGCATCTCGTAGCTGCCGCAGCTGGAACAGGCCTTGCCGCGACGGGGCGCGCTGCCATCGGCGATCTCGGCCTGCGGGTCGGATTTCAGGCCCAGCCCTTCTCCGGCGATGAAGCCGATCGAGATCAGGTGCTGCTCGATCACTCCGCCGATCGCGGCCAGGATCGAGGGCACGTATTTCCCCTTCATCCAGGCGCCGCCGCGCGGGTCGAACACCGCCTTCAGTTCCTCGACCACGAAGGACACGTCGCCGCCGCGCCGGAACACCGCCGAGATCATCCGTGTCAGCGCCACGGTCCAGGCGAAATGCTCCATGTTCTTGGAGTTGATGAACACCTCGAACGGGCGCCGCCGTCCGGCCACGACAATATCGTTCACGGTGATGTAGATCGCATGCTCGCTGTCGGGCCATTTCAGCTTGTAAGTGTTGCCTTCCAGTTCCGCCGGGCGGTCCAGCGGCTCCGAGATATAAACCACGTCGCCATGCGGGGTCTGCGGTTCCGCCGGGCTTTGCGCGACAACTTCGGGCGGTTGCGGGGCAGGTGGCGCCGAGGGACCAACGCCCTCGGCAAAGAGCAGCCAGCGCGGCGTGACTTCCAATGCATCGGCCACGGCGCGCGCCTCGCGGTTCGACGGCACCTCGCCAAAGCCCCAGGAAGCGATCACGTCAGGCTCCACCCCGGCGCGCTCGGCCAGTGTTTCGATATCGTCGATTCCCATGCGCGGCGCGGCGGCCTCGATCCGGCCTGCGATCGTTTCGGGGTCGGGGGCGGCCACCGACTCGGCTGACTTCGCCTCTTCCGTCTTTTCGGCCTTCGGCTCCACGCTCAGCACGCTGCCGGTCACGGCGTTGGGCCGATAGGTCGTGCAGCCTTTGCAGCCTGTTTCATAGGCCTGCATGTAGATGTCCTTGAACGCCTCGAAGGAAATATCCTCGGGGCAGTTGATCGTCTTGGAGATTGAGCTGTCGATCCAGCGCTGCGCCGCGGCTTGCATCTTCACATGTTCAGACGGCTGCAGAGTCTGGGCGTTGACGAAAAAGTCCGGCAGGTCTCGATCCCCGAATTTCTTGCGCCACATCTCGACCGCATAATCGACGACCTCTTCCTCGGTGCGCGATCCGTCCTTCTGCAGCACTTTGCGGGTATAGGCATAGGCGAAGACCGGTTCGATCCCGGAACTGACGTTCCCCGCGTAAAGGCTGATTGTGCCGGTGGGCGCGATCGAGGTGACCAGCGCGTTGCGGATACCGTGCTTTTTCACCGCCTCGCGCACGTCCTTGTCCATCTGCTTCATGTTGCCCGAGGCAAGGTACTTCTTGGCATTGAACAGCGGGAAGGCGCCCTTTTCCTTGGCCAGGTCCACGGACGCCAGGTACGACGCCCGCGCGATCTGTTTCATCCAGGCCTCGGTCTGTTTCGCGGCCTCGTCCGAGCCATAGCGCAGCCCCAGCATCAGCAGCGCATCCGCCAGCCCCGTCACGCCCAATCCGATGCGGCGCTTGTTCTTCGCCTCTTCCGCCTGCTGCGGCAGCGGGAAGCGCGAGGCATCGACCACGTTGTCCATCATCCGCACCGCAAGCCGCACCAGTTCATCCAGCGCCTTTTGATCCAGCTCTGCGTTCTTTTCGAACGGATTGGTCACCAGCCGCGCCATGTTGATCGAGCCCAAGAGGCAGGCGCCATAGGGCGGCAAGGGCTGCTCGCCGCAGGGGTTGGTGGCGGCGATTGTCTCGCAATAGGCGAGGTTGTTCATCGCGTTGATCCGGTCGATGAAGATCACGCCGGGCTCGGCGAAATCATAGGTCGCGCGCATGATCCGGTTCCAAAGATCCTGCGCATCGACCGTGCGATAGACCTTGCCGTCGAAGACCAGATCCCAGCTTTTTCCAGCCTTCACCGCCTCCATGAAGGCATCGGTCACCAGCACCGAGACGTTGAAATTCCGCAGCCGCGCCGGGTCGGATTTCGCGGAGATGAAATCCTCGATATCCGGGTGATCGCAGCGCATCGTCGCCATCATCGCGCCCCGGCGCGAGCCCGCCGACATGATCGTGCGGCACATGGCGTCCCAGACATCCATGAACGACAGAGGTCCCGAGGCATCGGCGGCCACGCCCTTCACATCCGCGCCCTTGGGCCGGATCGTCGAGAAGTCATAGCCGATGCCACCGCCCTGCTGCATGGTCAGCGCGGCCTCCTTCAGCATGTCGAAAATGCCGCCCATGCTGTCGGGGATCGTGCCCATGACGAAACAGTTGAACAGCGTCACGTCACGCCCGGTGCCCGCACCCGCGGTGATCCGGCCCGCGGGCAGGTATTTGAAATCCTCCAGCGCGGCGTAGAATTTCTCTTCCCAGGCGGCCGGATCCTTCTCGACCTTGGCCAAGGACCGGGCGATGCGGCGCCAGGTATCCTCCACCGTTCCGTCGATCGGTGTGCCATCGGCCTCTTTCAGCCGGTATTTCATGTCCCAGATCTGCTCGGCGATGGGCGCGGAAAAACGGGTCATTCACGAATATCCTGGTTACCGGAGAAGGCTTTTCAGAATAGGCCCGCCCCCGGGGCGGGTCAACTTGAAGCGACGCCCGAAAAAGTTAACATACCCCTTCAACTTGAGGAGTCGCCGTGGCCGGGCACATAAATCTTGTGAAACTCTGCGTGGGCGCCGAGCGGGTCGAGGACCTGGAGCTCTGGCAGAAGACCCGCGCGGCGCTGAACCCCGACGGGTTGCCGCGCCATGTCACGCGCATGTGGCCCAAGCGCGAGGCCGAACTTCTGGACGGCGGCTCGCTCTACTGGGTGTTCAAGGGCGTGATGCTGGCGCGTCAGCGCATCCTGCGTCTGGACGAGGTGATCGGAGAGGATGGCATCACCCGTTGCGGCATCATCCTGGACCCCGAGATTATCCGCGTCGAGGCGGTCCCGCGCCGTCCGTTCCAGGGCTGGCGGTACCTCAAGCCCGAGGATTCGCCGCGCGACCTGACCCGCGCCGGGGCAAAGGAAGACGACCTGCCACCACAACTCATGGCCGCACTTGCCGAGATCGGCGTCAGGTAAACGGATCTTCCGGGTAGCCCACGCCCGCAAGATACAGCCCGTCCGGCGGTGACACCGGGCCGCAGGCAGCGCGGTCGCAGGCCTCCAGCGCCTCGCGCATCGCCTCGGGCGGCCAGGCGCCTGCTCCGACCCGTTCCAACGTGCCCACGATGCTGCGCACCTGGTTGTGCAGGAAGCTGCGCGCCCGCAGGTGGAAGCGGAACTCGCGCCCGTGGGGGATCTCGCTTTCCTCGACTCGAATCTCGTCTAGAGTCTTCACCGGGCTCAGCGCCTGGCATTCCGAGGCGCGGAAGGTGGTGAAGTCATGGGTGCCGATCAGGGCCGCCGCCGCCTCGCGCATGGGTGCGCCTTCCAGCGGATGCGGGACCTGCCAGACAAACCCCCGGTCATGCGTCACCGGCGCGCGCCGGTTCACCAGCCGGAACAGGTAGCGCCTCTCGATGGCCGAGAACCGCGCGTGCCAGTCCTCGGCAACCTCGGCTACGGCAAGGATCGCCACAGGCGCAGGCTTCAGGTGGTGGTTTAGCGCCTGCATCAGGCGGAACGGCTCCCAGTCCTTGGCCATGTCGCAATGGGCCACCTGCGCCAGGGCATGCACCCCGGAATCGGTTCGCCCCGCCGCGCCGATCCCAGGCGCATCGGGCTCCAGCCTGCAGATCGCCTCTTCCACCGCCTGCTGCACGGAGGGGTGCTCTTTCTGCCGTTGCCAACCGGCAAACGGACCGCCGTCATATTCGATTTTCAGGGCATAGCGGGGCATTCCGCTGCCATATCGCGCCTGCGCCACGCGAACAATCCCCACCACCGGGCTAGGCAGAGGCGCCGCGCCTGCATATGTTTCAAAAAATTCGAGGAGAACCCGCAGCTTGATCATCGGCGATATCGCGGAGGGGCTGACGCGCGGCGTCGAGACGGTGCAGGACACCGTCAGTTCCGCATTCTTCGAGCCGGTCATCCGGCTGGGCGTTACGGGTCTGTCGCGGGCGGGCAAGACCGTCTTCATCACCTCGCTCGTCGCCAACCTGATCGACCGGGGGCGGATGCCACAACTGGCCGCCGCCGCAGAAGGCCGCATCCGCACGGCGTTTCTGCAGCCCCAGCCCGACGTGACGATCCCGCGTTTCGATTTCGAATCACATCTCGCGGCGCTGACCTCGGCCACGCCGCACTGGCCAGAAAGCACCCGCGCGGTCAGCGAGCTGAGATTGTCACTCAAGGTCCAACCCTCAGGCCTTCTGGGCGGGCTGTCGGGGCCGCGCACCGTGCATCTCGACATCGTCGACTACCCCGGCGAATGGCTGCTTGATCTTGCGTTGCTGGACCTTTCCTACGCCGACTGGTCGGCAGAGGTTCTGACCCGCATCGCCGAACGCCCCCAGGCCGCTGCCTACCTAGGCCGGGCTCAGGCCACGGATGCTACCGCACCGCTGGATGAGCCTGTCGCGCAATCCCTGGCCCGCGGGTTCGCAGACTATCTGACCGAGGCGCGCGAGGCTGGGTTCTACGACTGTACCCCCGGGCGCTTCCTTCTGCCGGGTGACCTTGCGGGTTCTCCGGTGTTGACCTTCGCGCCGCTGCCTACGCCGGACCGCCCGCCGCGCCGCAGCCTCTGGCGCGAGATGGAGCATCGGTTCGAAGCCTACAAGCGCAAGGTGGTGAAGCCCTTCTTCCGCGACCATTTCGCCCGGATCGACCGGCAGATCGTGCTGGTGGACGCGCTGGGCGCGATCCACGCGGGCCCGCGCGCGGTGGAGGACATGCGCCACGCCCTGACCGAGATCCTGTCGGCCTTTCGCCCCGGTCGGAACGCCTGGCTCAGTCGCCTGCTTCTGGGCCGCCGGGTGGAGCGTATCCTGTTCGCCGCGACCAAGGCCGACCACCTGCACCACCGCCAGCATCCCCGCCTGACGGCGATCATGGAGGCGCTGGTGAAAGAGGCCCGCAGCCGCGCCGATTTCGCGGGCGCCAGCACCGCTGCCATGTCGATCGCCGCGCTGCGCACCACGGTGGAGGATACCGTCGCCCACAAGGACGGCCCGCTGGATTGCGTGCGCGGCACCCTGCTCGACGGCAAGCGCGCGGCGTTCTACCCCGGTGAGTTGCCCGAGGACCCGGCCCGGCTTCTGGGTCCGGCGCGGGAGGGCGCGGACAGCTGGCTGGATGCAGACTATGGCGTGATGCAATTCGCGCCCGCGCCGCTGACGCTCAAACCCGGGGACGGGCCGCCGCACATCCGCCTCGACCGGGCGCTGCAATTCCTGATCGGAGACCGGCTGTGATCCTGCGCCTGACACCCGCCCGCGCGCCCGAGGCGCGACAGCTTGCCGGGATCGTCCATGGCTGGTCGGAGGAGGTTCCCTTCATGCCGCCGCCCGACAGCCCCGCCGCCGACGCCGCCGCTCTGGCCAGCCTCATCGACCGCGGCGGCGTGACCGTAGCGCGGCGCTGGCACAGGCCGCTGGGGTTCATTGCCTGCGAAGGCGAGGTGATCCAGGGGCTCTACGTGACCCCCTCTGCACGAGGCGAAGGCGTGGGCCGTCGCCTGCTCGATGCGGCGAAGGCGGAGGCCGAAACCCTCGTCCTCTGGTGTTTCGAGGAAAACCACGGCGCACGCCGGTTCTACGCGCGCGAAGGCTTCACCGAGGTCGCGGCGAGCCACGGGGCAGGCAATGACCAACGGCTTCCGGACGTGAAGCTGCGCTGGGAAAGGAAGGACTAGCATGGCCAACCGCAAGGGCCCCGTGCTGATCGAACTGGAGGGCGACGCGCCGTCCCCCGCCGCCGCGCCACCGGTGCCGGAACCTGCGCTACCGCCCGAAGGCCGCGCCATGCAGCGCATGGCCCGCTTGGCCGCGCGACGGCCATCGGCGCTGACCCGCTGGTTCTGGCGGCTTCTGGGGGCGCTGCTGACCATGGCGCTTGGCGTGGCGGTTTGGGATTTCGTGACGGGGCTCCTCCTGCGCAACAGCTATATCGGCTATGCCGCGCTGGGGCTGACCGGGCTGTTCCTGCTGGTCTGCCTTGCGATCATCCTGCGCGAAGCGGCAGGATTTTCCCGGTTGGAGCGGATCGACGCGATCCACCGCGCCGCCGATGCCGCCATCGTCGCGGGCGATCTGGACGAGGCACGGCGCGTGGCGGATCGGCTGGAACGGCTTTACGCCCGGCGCGAGGATCTGGCCTGGGGTCTCGACCGGTTCCGCGAGCATCGGGCCGACCCGGTGGACGGCGATGCGCTTCTCGAGATGGCCGAACGCGAGGTGCTGGCCCCCATCGACGCCGCCGCCCGGGCCGAGATCGAGGCCGCCGCGCGGCAGGTCGCCACGGTGACCGCCATCGTGCCGCTGGCCTTCGCCGATGTGGCCGCCGCGCTGGCCGGGAACCTGCGGATGATCCGGCGCATCGCCGAGCTTTACGGCGGGCGCACCGGGGTGCTGGGCGGCTGGCGCCTCACCCGGTCGGTGCTGACCCACCTTGTCGCCACAGGCGCCGTGGCGGTGGGCGACGACCTGATAGGTTCGGTCGCCGGGGGCGGGCTCGCCTCGAAGATCTCGCGCAAGTTCGGCGAGGGGGTGGTCAACGGCGCCCTCACCGCGCGGGTGGGCATCGCCGCGATGGAGGTCTGCCGCCCGCTGCCCTTCCGCGCCGAGCGCCGCCCGACCGTCACCGGAACGGTGAAAAGTGCCTTGGCCGGGCTTTTCTCGGTGCCGAAATGATCCGGCTGCTTCCGCTTCTGCTGCTGGCGGCCTGTGCGGGGGATGAGACGATCTCGGGCTATGCCGATCCCGCCGCGCGCTATCGCCTTTTGGAAATGGATGGCAACCCGGCAGGTCCAGCCGTCACCATCGCCTTTCCCGAGGAAGGGAAGATCACCGGCGCCGGTCCCTGCAACAGCTACGGCGCCCGTCAGACGGTGCCTTATCCGTGGATTTCGGTCGAAGACCTGTTCTCGACGGAGCGTGCCTGTCCCGACCTGGCTTTCGAGGCGCGCTACCTCGACCGGCTTCGAGGCGTGTCCCTGGCCGAGGCCTCCGACAACACCCTGATCCTGAGCGACGAAGACGGGCCGGTACTGGTCTATCAACGCCTCCCGGAGTGACGCGCGAAAGCATCCGAGAATCGCTGGCGCGCGGCGGGGAGCGGTTTTCCCAGAAGCTCGCCTGCCAGCCATTTCTCGAGGAAATAGCCGGTGGTGCGAAGCCCCGCCGCGATCTCATCGTTTGACGCTGGCCCCTGTCCCAGCAGGCAGGGCGGCAGCGGTAGCAGCCGGTCGGCCCAGTCGCCCGCGCCCGCGCGGCTGACCGCGCGGCCCGATTTAGGCGAGACATAGACAAGGTCATCGCGTGTCCCCGTCACGGCGCAGGATCCGAGATCGAGGCCGAAGCCCATCTCTTCCAGCAACCCAAGCTCCCAGCGCAGGTAGACCAGCGGCCAGCCCTCGGTCGTTCCCAGCGAATCAAGCAAAGCCATGGTCGCACGATAAAGCGCGGGATGTGCCTCGCGCTCGGGCAGGGCGAAGCCCAGAAGCGCGGTCACCGCGTTCAACCCCGCCAGCGCCAGCCGGTCGCCCATGACGGCGGCAGCCCGGCTTTGCAGCGGCTCCACCGTGAAACTTCCGATGTGCTCATCGAGCCGCGCGCGCCAGGCCAGGTCAAGCTGGGCGCCCGGCTGCAGCACCGGCGCAAGCTTGCGCCCAGCGCCGCCGCGCACCACGCCCGCATGGCGCCCGTGCGCCTCGGTGAAGACCTCGATGATCGCCGAGTTTTCCCCGTGGCGCCGGACGCTGAGCAAAGCCCCTTGATCCCGCCAATCCATCCCGGGTTTATCCGCCGGGCGGGCGATGCTGGCAAGCGCTTGCAGGCGCGTCAGGGCTGAGGCACTCTTCGCACATGTCACGCAGCGCCCGTACCTTTGCCACGGTCATCGCGATTGTCGCCATCGCATCGCTGGTGGCCGACTATTTCGTCACCTCGTGGGAGAACCCCGGGTCAGGCCCCGCCGGTGTGGTGTGGCGCATGGTCCGGTATTTCACCATCCTGACCAATGCCATCGTTGCGGTGGTCCTGGTTCAGATTGCTGTGAAGGGATTTCCCTCGGCAAGCAGAAGCACCGCGGTGACGCTCTGGATAGCCTTCGTGGGGAGCGTCTATTACGCCCTGCTCGCGCGTCCGCTCGAGGGGCTGGAGTTCTGGTCCGACCTCGGGCTGCACGCAGCCACCCCGCTGGGCATGGTCGCGCTGTGGCTGATCTGGGCGCCCAAGGATGGGCTGCGTGCGCGGGACGCCTTTGTCTGGGCGCTTTGGCCCGTTTGCTATGCGGGCTATGCGCTGGTTCGGGGGGCGTTCGATGGCGAATACCCCTATTTCTTCCTTGACCCGGTCAAGACCGGCTGGGCAGGCATTGCCAACTGGGTGGTGATCCTGTTCGCGGGCTTCTCGGCCGGGGGGCTGGGGATGATCTACGGCGCCCGGATCGTTCAGGCAAAGCCTGGCTCGTCCAGCATGTGACGGCCCTCGCGGTCTTCGATTTCAAGCACCCAGAGGTCCGGGTCGAAGCCCCGCTCGCGGGTGATGGCCGCATCGACATCTGTGTGACCGCCTTCGGCCAGAACTTCCCACCGCCTGCGATCCTCCATCAGGTCGAACCGGCGCGTGAAAAGCCGCGCGTTTCCGTCCAGCGTATTGAGCTTGATCAGCACCGCGCCTGCCGTGTCGTCCCCGTGTGCGACGACGAAGACGGGAATTCCCAGCATGTCCAGCCGTCGGCGATAGGCCTGGACCCAGAAGGCCGAGGTCAGCCGTGGCTCAGCCATTGCCGTCGCGGAAATCGAGGCCCATCTCGGAGTAGCGCTCGGCCTCTTCCAGCCAGTTCGGCCGCACCTTCACCTGCAGGAAAAGATGCACCTTGCGCCCGAGGAATTCTTCCAGCTCGGTCCGGGCGGCCTGGCTCACGGCCTTGATCGTCTCGCCCTTCTTGCCCAGCACGATGCCCTTGTGCCCGTCGCGGGCGACGAAGATCAACTGGTGGATCACCGCAGACCCGTCGGGTTTCTCCTCCCAGTTCTCGGTTTCCACGGTCAACTGGTAGGGCAGTTCCTGGTGCAGGCGCAGGGTCAGCTTCTCGCGGGTGATCTCGGCGGCGATCATCCGCATGGGCAGATCGGCGATCTGATCCTCGGGGTAGAGCCAATGACCCTCGGGCATTTCGCCCGCGAGCCACTGGCGCAGATCGTCCACGCCGTAGCCCTTCTCGGCCGAGATCATGAAGGTACGCGTGAAGGGGAACCGTTCGTTCATCTCCTGCGACAGGGCCAGCAGGACATCGGATTTCACCCGGTCGATCTTGTTGATCGCCAGCGCCACGGGGCGCCCCGGCGCGCGTTCGTTCAGGGTTTCGAGGATATTCTCGACCCCCTCGGTGATGCCGCGCTGTGCCTCGATCAGCAAAACCACGATATCGGCATCCGCCGCCCCGCCCCAAGCTGCGGCGACCATCGCCCGGTCCAACCGACGGCGTGGGCGAAAGAGGCCCGGCGTATCCACGAAAACGATCTGGCTCTCGCCTTCCAGCGCGACCCCGCGGATGCGTGCCCGCGTGGTCTGCACCTTGTGGGTGACGATCGAGACCTTCGCCCCCACCATGCGGTTCAGCAGGGTGGATTTGCCCGCGTTGGGCTCTCCGATCAGGGCAACGAATCCGGCGCGTGTGGTCATGATTTCTCTTTCGATACGATGTCGAGCCAGTAGCCGGTTTCCGTGACGAAGGCCAGCCAGCGGCGAAAAGACGCGCCCGGGGGAAATTTGCCGAGTACCGGTCGAACACGGTGAATCGCGATATTTCCCTGAAAAACCGGATGTTCGCGCTTGCCAGACACCGGTTTAACGTATCCCATCGACACCGAACCCCAGCAGCGGGAGCTACCAAAGCCCTTCTGTTGCCCAACCTATGCCATTATGTGGAAACAATCCCGCTCTGTATGTTCCGTAGTGTGAACTTCAATCGGCCCGGCGCCCGGCAGAGAATAGTGGTGCCACAGAGTACCATATCCGTTCCTAGAGGACCCAAGATACAAGTATGAACACGCTTCCTGTTTTCGCGGAGTCCACCCCCGCTCCGGCCCCCGCCCGCAACTGGATCAAGACCCTCTCGCAGTATCGCGAGCCCTCTGATCTGCGGAGCAGCTACGAGATCGCCGTGACGGCGATTCCGTTCCTTGCACTTTGGGCCCTGGCCTGGTGGTCAATGTCGCTCAGCTACTGGCTGGCCTTCGGTCTTTCCCTTCTGATCGCGCCGTTCGTGGTGCGGCTCTTCACCATTCAGCATGATTGCGGACACAGCGCATTCTTCCGGAACCGGAAGGTGGGTGACTGGGTCGGCCGGGTCCTGGGTGTGTTCACCCTCTCGCCCTACGATTATTGGAAGCGCGTTCATTCGGAGCATCACAGCGGTTCGGGGAACCTCGATAAGCGGGGCCTCGGCGATGTCAACACGCTGACGGTGTCGGAATATCGCGCGCTCAGCCCTCTTGGACGGCTTGCCTATCGCGCCTATCGCAACCCGATCACCCTGTTCGGCATCGGGCCGGCGGCCGTGTTCTTCCTGCAGTACCGCCTGCCGCTCGGGCTGATGAACTCGCTCAAGTACTGGGTCAGCGCCATGAGCACGAACCTTGTCATCCTCGCCGCGCTGACCACCATCTGGTATTTCGGCGGCTGGACACCGATCCTGCTGATCTTCGTGCCCTCGACGCTCCTCGCGGCAACCA
The DNA here is from genome assembly GCA_014762635.1 of Paracoccaceae bacterium. Classification (GTDB taxonomy): domain Bacteria; phylum Pseudomonadota; class Alphaproteobacteria; order Rhodobacterales; family Rhodobacteraceae; genus JABURR01. Next base: position 15,620 of record JABURR010000015.1, on the reverse strand, counting down.
TGGGTGTGTGGCTGTTCTTCGTCCAGCACCAGTTCGAGACCACCCACTGGGACAAGCACGAGGACTGGGACCTGCATGAGGCTGCTCTGTACGGAAGCTCGCATTACGTGATGCCCAAGATCCTGCAGTGGTTCTCGGCCAATATCGGCATTCACCACGTGCACCATCTTTACAGCCGGATCCCGTTCTACCGCCTGCCCGACGTGATCCGCGATCACGCGGAACTGGCTGACAACAACCGCATGACCATCCGCGAAAGCCTGAGATGCGCCAAGCTGCATCTGTGGGACGAAAACTCTCGTCGGCTTCTGTCCTTCGCCGAGGCGCGCGCGCTCTACGGCTGATCACCAGGTCCGAAGCTGGAACGAAAAAGGGGTGGCCTCGTGCCGCCCCTATTCTTTGGTGACGCTTCCCAGAAGTGCCTTTGCCGCTGCCTGTTCCGCCTGCCGCTTGGATGAGGCCTCCGCCCGGGCAGAAGCGCCGGATTTCAGCTGGACCTCGATGGTGAACTGCGGAGCGTGATCGGGGCCGGTGCGACCCACCTCGGTATAGGTCGGGGGCGGTTCGCCACGCGCCTGCGCCCATTCCTGCAGGGCGGTCTTGGCGTCGCGGGCATCTTCCTTGACCGTCTCGATGCGCTTGCCCCAGAGCCGCAGCACCAGGGCCGCGGCGGACTCGAACCCGCCATCAAGATAAACCGCGGCGATTACCGCCTCCATCGCATCGCCCAGCAGGGCATCCTTGCGACGCCCGCCCGACATCATCTCGGACCGGCCAAGCTTCAGGACCTCTCCCAGGTCGATCTCGCGCGCGACGGCGGCGCAGGTCTCCTTGCGCACCAGCGCGTTGAAGCGCGGGGCAAGCTGGCCTTCGGCGGCTGCCCGGTCGGCCCGCAGCAACGCCTCGGCCATGACGAGGCCCAGCACCCTGTCACCCAGGAACTCGAGCCGCTGGTTGTCAGGTCGCGTCGGCGAGGAGATCGAGGAATGGGTGACCGCGCGCAGCAGCAGGTCGGGCCGCTTGAACTCGTGGCCCAGCCGTTCCGAGAAGGACGTGAGGTCGGCGGAAAGCTTCACTCGATCCCCTTGAAGAAGCGGTCGGACCGCCACGTCCAGAAATACAGCATCGACTTGCCCGCCGAGGAGAACATGATCCGGTCCGCGCGGCCGATCAGGTTCTCGAAGGGTACGAAGCCCACGCCACCGGCGGCCTGCGATACGCGGCTGTCCGTCGAATTGTCGCGGTTGTCGCCCATGAAGAAGTAGTGATCCGCCGGCACGGTAAAGACCTGCGTGTCATCCGACCGGCTGTCGCGGATGTTGAGGATCTTGTGCTGCCGCCCGTTGGGCAGGGTCTCGACATAGCGCGACTTCTCGCAGGTGGCGCCGATGCCCACGCCGCCATTCTCGCACTGCGGGAAGTTACCCACCGAGCCCTGCTTGGCGAAGACCTCGGTGAAGGTGCCGTCCGGCTCCTGCGGGGCAGGTTCGCCGTTGATGAAAAGCTGGCCGTCTTTCATCTGGATCCGGTCGCCCGGCAGGCCGATCACCCGCTTGATGAAGTCCGAGTTGTTCACCGGGTGGCGGAACACCACGACATCGCCGCGTTCCGGCTCGGCGCCCAGAATACGGCCGTCGATCGGGCAGAAGCTGAAAGGGCAGGAGTATTGCGAGTAGCCATAGGCCATCTTGTTCACGAAGAGGAAGTCGCCCACCAGCAGCGTGTCTTTCATCGAGCCAGAAGGAATCCAGAAAGGCTGGAAGAACAGGGAGCGGAAAATCCCAGCAATCAGCAGCGCATAGACCACCGTCTTGACCGTCTCGACGATCCCGTCCTCTTTCTTGGCCATGAAAAACCCTCTTTGAAAACCTGCGGCGGTACATGATTGGCGGGCAGGCCCGTGTCAAGGACGGCGCCTGCCGGGGGCGGTCACTTGCTGATCGGCCGTGCCTCGATCACCACGAAAGCCTGCGCCCAGGGGTGATCGTCGGTCAGCGAGACATGGATGATCGCCTCGTGCCCTGCGGGGGTGAGTTCGGCCAGGCGATCCGCGGCCCAGCCTGTCACCTCCATCACCGGCTGGCCGGTGCGGATGTTCTTCACCGCCATGTCCCTCCAGGAGATCCCCATGCGCAGGCCGGTGCCCAGCGCCTTGGAGCAGGCCTCCTTGGCGGCCCAGCGCTTGGCATAGGTGCCAGCGGTGTCGAAGCGGCGCTCGGCCTTGCTCTGCTCGGTCTCGGTGAAGACGCGGTTGCGGAACCTGTCGCCGAACCGGTCCAGAGTGCCCTGGATCCTCTCGATATTCGCAAGGTCCGTGCCGATCCCCAGGATCATGCCCGCGCCTCGTCCATCAGGCGGCGCATCTCCTCGATCGCCGGGACGAGGCCGCGGAAGATCGCCTCGCCGATCAGGAAATGCCCGATGTTGAGCTCCATCACCTCGGGGAAGGCCGCGACCCGGCTGACCGTGTCGTAGGTCAGGCCGTGCCCCGCATGGACCTCCAGCCCCAGAGAGTGGGCGAAGCTGGACATCTCGCGCAGGCGTTCCAGTTCGGCGTCGCGTTCTTTGAGACGTCCTTCGGCATGGGCGTCGCAATAGGCGCCGGTGTGCAATTCCACCACCGCCGCGCCGATCCGGGCGGCAGCTTCGATCTGCGCCGCGTCGGCGGCGATGAAGATCGACACGCGGCATCCGGCGTCGCGCAGGGGCGCGATGAAATGTGCCAGCCGGTTTTCCTCGCGCGCCACTTCCAGCCCGCCTTCGGTGGTGCGTTCCTCGCGGCGCTCGGGCACGATGCAGACCGCGTGCGGCTTGTGGCGCAGCGCGATGGCCAGCATCTCGTCGGTTGCGGCCATCTCGAAGTTGAGCGGCAGGGTCAGCGCTTCCATCAGCGCCTCGATATCGGCATCCGAGATGTGGCGGCGATCTTCGCGCAGATGGGCGGTGATACCGTCGGCCCCGGCCTCCTCGGCCAGCTTCGCCGCGCGGACCGGATCGGGATAGGCGCTGCCACGTGCGTTGCGCACCGTGGCCACGTGGTCGATGTTCACGCCCAGCCGCAGCTTGCCAAGTGGTGCAGGTGTCGACATCTCGGTTCCCCTCTCATCCCTCTTCGGGTTTGTCCTCGCGTGCGGCGGCGGCTGCCGCTGCGGCCTGCGCCTGCGCGCGCCGCTTTTCGAACCGCTGCTTGAGCCGCCGGATCCGGCGCTTCTGATAGGCCTCGATCACCGGAAGACTCACCGTGTAGGCCAGGATGCCCACGATCGTTCCCGGGATCAGGCTGCCCACAAGATAGGGCCAGAACACCGTATGGAAAAAGTCCCCAAGATGGGTCCAGTGCGCCACGTCGCTGGTGAAGATGGCCTTGATGTTGTCCCAGATCTCGACCGAGGCGAAAGAGAACGCCCCCACCACGCGTTGCCAGGGAATGCCGCCGGGCATGCCCAGAAGCCAGGCCCCGGTCTCCATCGAGATCTTGGCGATGATCGGAAAGGTGACCGGGTTCCCGAAGAACGTCGCCAGGATCGAGGCCACGATATTGCCCTGCAGCAAGAAGGCGATGAGGGCAGACAGTACGAAATGGAATCCGAAGATCGGCGTGAACGACACGAAAACCCCGGCAGCGATGCCCCGCGCGATCTTGTGCGGCGGGTCCGGCAGGCGGCGCAGACGGTGGCCGATGTAAGAGGCCGCGCGCGTCCAGCCGCCGCGGGGGTAGAACGCCTCCGCAACGATCCGGGGATAGGACCTCTTGATCCTCCGCTTGAACACGCTCCGGGGGCTCCTTCAGTCCGGTTCAGGGCTTCCGCCCAAGATCCCTGTGCCGTGAAATCGAAGCCACGTCGCTGTCGGCCTCGAGCGCCAGCATGACGGTGTGCAAGTGCTCGATGTCACTCAGTTCGACATCGACGATGACACGGTAGAAATCTGGTTTGCGATCGATGAATTGCAAGTCCGAGATATTGGCCTTCTGCTCGCCGATCAATGTGCAGATTCGTCCCAGGACCCCGGCATCATTGCTGATCGTCAGATCCAGGCTGACCGTGTTGGACGCTGGGTGCTTGCCGCTATGCCACTGCAGGTCGACCCAGCGGTTGGTCTGGTCCTCGAATTCGGCCAGCGCCGCGCAGTCGATGGCATGGATCACCACGCCCTGACCACGGTAGCCGATGCCGACGATGCGCTCTCCGGGGACCGGCTGGCAGCACATGGCGCGCTTGAAGGTCTGGTCCGGAGACAGACCCACGACGGCGCGTTTCTCGTCGATGGTGTCGTCGATGGTGGCCAGCTCGGGGTAGAGCGTCTCGACCACTTCTCGCGCGGTCAGTTCCGCGCTGCCCAGACGGGCCAGAAGATCCTCGGACGTGCCAAGGCTCAACTGCCGTGCGGCGGTGGTCAGGGCCTTCTCGGTGGCGCGCTTGCCGATATGTTCGAAGGCCACGCGGGCCAGTTCCTTGCCCAGCTTGATGAACCGCTCGCGATCCTCTTCGCGCAGGGACTTGCGGATCGCCGCCTTGGCGCGGCCCGTGACAACGATATCAAGCCAGGTCGCCTGAGGGCGCTGCCCCTCGGCGGTGATGATCTCGACCGACTGGCCATTCTTGAGGCGGGTCCAGAGCGGCACGCGGATGCCGTCCACCTTGGCGCCGACGCAGCTATGGCCGATCCTGGTGTGGATCGCATAGGCATAGTCCAGCGGCGTCGCCCCGCGCGGCAGCTTCACCACCTCGCCCTTGGGGGTGAAGCAGAACACCTGGTCGGAATACATCTCGAGCTTCACATGCTCGAGGAACTCGTCGTGATCCTCGGCGGAATCGAAGCGTTCGGTCAGCGAGGCCAACCATTTCGCCGGGTCCACGGCAAAGGGGTTCTCGACCCGGATCCCGTCGCGATAGGACCAGTGCGCGGCGACACCGGCCTCGGCCACGTCGTTCATCTCGCGGGTGCGGATCTGCACCTCGACCCGCTTGCCGTCACGCCCCGAAACCGTGGTGTGGATCGAGCGGTAGCCGTTCGATTTCGGCTGGCTGATGTAATCCTTGAACCGCCCCGGCACCGCGCGCCAGCGCTGGTGGATCGCGCCGAGCACACGGTAGCAATCATGGTCATCGCGGGTGATGATGCGGAAGCCGTAGATGTCGGACAGGCGCGAGAAGCTCTGTTCCTTCTCCTGCATCTTGCGCCAGATCGAATAGGGTTTCTTGGCCCGGCCGAACACGTCGGCCACGATCCCCTGCTTGTCGAGTTCGGTCCGGATGTCGTTGGTGATCTTCTGGATCACGTCGCCGGATTCTTTCTGCAGCGAGATGAACCGGCGGATGATCGAGTTGCGCGCCTCGGGGTTCAGAACCCGGAAGGCAAGGTCCTCGAGTTCCTCGCGCATCCATTGCATACCCATGCGACCCGCAAGCGGCGCGAAGATGTCCATCGTCTCGCGCGCCTTCTGCACCTGCTTTTCATGCGGCATCGACTTGATCGTGCGCATGTTGTGCAGCCGGTCGGCCAGTTTCACCAGGATTACCCGAAGGTCCTTGGACATGGCCATGAACAGCTTGCGGAAGTTCTCGGCCTGCTTGGTCTCGGAGGAACTGAGCTGCAGGTTCGTCAGCTTGGTGACGCCGTCCACCAGTTCGGCGACCTCGGGGCTGAAACGCCGCGAGATTTCCGAGAAGGTCGACTTGGTATCCTCGATCGTGTCGTGCAGCAGCGCGGTGACGATGGTGGAATCGTCAAGCTGCATCTCGGTCAGGATCGCGGCCACCGCGACGGGATGGGTGAAATAGGGCTCGCCCGAGCGGCGGAACTGGCCCTCGTGCATCCGCTGTCCGTAGGCATAGGCCTTGCGGATCAGCTCTTCATTGGTGCGGGGATTGTAGTTGCGGACCAGAGCGATCAGGTCGTCGACGTCGATCATCCGGTCCGCCACATCTTGGGCCTCGGCCCTTTACTTCTGCTCCTGCGCTTCCATCAGCGCACGGAGGAGTTTCTCTTCCGACATGTCGTCGTCGGAGGGCTTGTCGGCCTCGGCCCCCATGAGAAGCGCCATCGCGTCCTCTTCGGGCTCGTCCACCTCGATCTGGGTCTGGTGGCTTTCGATCAGGCGCTCGCGCAGGTCGTCGGCGGCTTGGGTCTCGTCGGCGATTTCGCGCAGCGACACGACAGGGTTCTTGTCGTTGTCGCGGTCAACGGTGATCGGCGCACCAGCCGCGATCTCCCGCGCCCGATGGGCGGCAAGCATCACCAGCTCGAACCGGTTCGGTACCTTGTCAACGCAATCTTCAACCGTCACGCGGGCCATGAACGACTCCAATCCTTGTAAGGGGAGATATGGAACCCGCTATGTAATTGCTCTGATTTATCTTGACAAGCGGCGATTGCTGCTCTCCGCCCCGAACCGGCCATATAAAAAGGCCTGCGCGGGCTATCTCGGCGCCGAAGACCGGTTCGCGGCGCCCAAAACGCCGGAGTCCACCCGGGCTTTCACTCCTGATTCGCATTCGATTGACATTGTAAACAGTCTTTTTCCACCGCGGGATTGTCCTGATTTTCAATATTTTCAGCCATGTGTAAGACCGCCCTGAGGAACAAAAATGATCAAATTGTTGCGGGCTGTCATAAATCCCTTACATTGGCCCCCGTTTCGCCAACACCGGCACTCACTGACCGGTCACACCACTCAAACCACTCACGCTTCCTGGCGGAACAGCTAATTTGGAAGGGCATATTATGTTCTATAAGGACGAACGGCTCGCGCTGTTCATTGATGGATCGAATCTCTATGCGGCGGCGAAGTCGCTCGGGTTCGACATCGACTACAAGCTCCTGCGTCAAGAGTTCATGCGCCGTGGGAAACTGCTGCGCGCCTTCTACTACACGGCGCTTCTCGAAAATGACGACTACTCGCCGATCCGTCCGCTGGTGGACTGGCTTCACTACAACGGGTTCTCGATGGTCACCAAGCCGGCGAAGGAATTCACCGACAGCCAGGGTCGCCGCAAGGTCAAGGGCAACATGGATATCGAACTCACGGTCGATGCCATGGAACTTGCGCCGCGCGTGGATCATATCGTGCTGTTCTCGGGCGATGGCGATTTCAGGCCGCTGGTAGAAAGCCTGCAGCGTCAGGGCGTCCGGGTCTCGGTTGTCTCGACGATCCGCAGCCAGCCGCCGATGATCGCCGACGAACTGCGCCGCCAGGCCGACAATTTCATCGAGTTGGATGAGTTGCGCGAAGTCATCGGTCGCCCGCCGCGCGAACCGCGCGAGAACGAGCGGGTCGAGGCCTATCAGGACTGATAATTCGTTCAGTCGATCCAGGCCCAGACAACCTGGTGACCCGGCGGCACCGTCAACTCTTCGCGAGGGCGGTGCTCGCCGCTGGTCGCCAATTCGTCGACCCAAATACCCGAACTCTTGAGCCATGAGCCGACGTCTGCGGGGTCGGCCGATGTCACGAGGTAGATGTATTCCGCCAGTGGCCAGGTCGACGGGCCTTCCCACTGCGTGATTCCCATCCGAATGTCCGCGATGTCTTCGTGCTCGCGCAGCTTCATCAGACCGCGGTGTGCCGCCGAAAGCGGTCCGCCCTGGAACGAACTGCCATCGCGATTTCCTTCGAAGAACTCCTCGAGGGTGACCAGCGGCATGGGCCCTTGCGTATACCCCTGGCTTTGGAAATCCGCCCCCAAACGCGAGAGAAGTTCCGCCAGCTTGTCCGGATCGCTTTCCTCGCGCTCCTCCTCGTCATAGGGTACTTCGCCTCGCAGGGCTTCCGGGTTCATGCCACGAAATAAAAGCTTTCGGAACATCAAGCCTGTCAGGATCGTGAACAGCGAATGGCGATGTGCCTCCCGCAGGGCCACCGGTTGACGCCCCTCAAGTAGATCACGGTGAAGGCAAAGGATATCCTGCTGGAAATCGGCAAGCCACATGAACAGGCTTTGCCCCCAGGGAAAACTCATCGCGGTCTCACTCTCGGTCACGGCGCAGCCATTTCCCCGCGCCTTGAACCGATGCTCGACCACTGAGGCCACTTCGTCTTCGCCTTCCAGGATGCGGGTTCTCTGGTAGTCGGGCCCGTCCTCCTCGATCTTTGCGTAGAAGGCTGGGTCCCCGCGCATCGCAAGGTCGGCAAACGCCGCCTCGTCCGGTTCTCCGGGAAGGTCCGGCAGCGTGATCCCGAGCGCTTCCATCCAGTTCGCTTGTCCGAGTTCGTACCAGACGGGAAAGCGGCCCTCCGCATCTGCCTCGCCGCAGGTGTACGCCCCCCGAACGTGACCTGGCCTAAGCGGGAACCAGGCGCGGGCCTCCTCGATGGGCCTGCCGGTACGGACCCGGGCCTTGAAAACCGGCCTGTGGTTGCGCGTTGAAGATTGCCACGACAGGATACGCCTCTGGCCTGACCAGAGTACCCACAAGGCGAAGATCACAAAGATCAGCCACCCCAGCCCCGACCCCGAGATGATCGGCGCAACCAGGGCGAAGACCGCCAGCAGAAGCGAGATCGCCACCGTCTCCTGATTTGAATTCGGGAAGATCACCGCGTGGGCCGAAACCAGGAAAAACAGAACCGCCGTCGTGATGATCAATCCGCGCCCGTCGCTCGCGATTTCACTGAGTCCGGTCTGACCCATCAGTCCGAAAACGAGCAGCGGCAGGGCCGTACAAACTGCGATCAGGCGGCGAAGCCGCCACAAGCGATAGGTAATGTCCCGCAGACCGGGCCAAGTGAAACGCATGACAAATTTCCCTCATCTCCCCGCTTCTGAGCAGCACATTTGCTTGGCGAAAATGTGACATCGAACTCTCCCGCAAGGCATCAAGCCTTCCGCGTTGCGGCTGAGCACCGTGTGCGACATAAGGAGCACTTCCGCGCCCCGGGTCCTGCTTTGATGGTCGATATCTTTTCCCTGCTTGCCCTCTTCACCGCCGCCTTCGGGGCGGCGACGATCCTGCCGTTCCAGTCCGAGGTGGTCTTCGTCGCGCTTCAGGTCCGGGGCGAGGTTTCACTTGCAGCGATCCTGCTGGTGGCCTCGGTCGGCAATGTCCTGGGATCGGTGGTGAATTACGTCATGGGCCTCTGGATCGAGCATTTCCGTGACCGGCGCTGGTTTCCCGCAAGCCCCGAGTCCCTTGACCGAGCGCGGCACTGGTATGCGCGTTACGGTGTCTGGACCCTGCTGCTGAGCTGGGCGCCGCTGGGGGACGCGTTCACGGTGCTGGCGGGCGTCATGCGCACGCCGCTCTGGATGTTCCTGCTGCTCGTCACCGTGGCCAAGACCGGGCGCTATATCGCGCTGGCATGGCTCACCGCCGCCGCCGGTTACTGATCCGCGTTGATCTTGTTGTGGGTCTCGATCACGCGGTCGGGCCAGGTGCTCTTGATGAAGGCCAGAACATCGAGGATTTCCTGGTCGTTCAGGACTTCCTTGAACCCGGGCATGTCGCTTTTGTAGTCACCGCCCACCAGCGCCTCGATCCCGAACTTGGTGATCAGGAAAAGCTGGCTATCGGGATGGTGCCAGGTGTGGCCGGTTGCGTCATGTGGCGGGGCGGGGCGTCGGCCGTTCGGGCCGGGATCCTGCCAGTTGGGCTGACCTTCAAGCTCGGCGCCGTGGCAGGATGCGCAGTTGTCTTCGTAGATCGACGCACCTAGCGCGACGGCGGCCTCGTCCTCGTAGGGAAGGATACCGCCTTCCAGATCCACCTGCTGCGCGTGGGCCATCCCCGCAGCCATCGTAAACATTGCCCCCGCAATCGTTACATTCCGCATTCAAACTTCCTTCCGGCCCCCTCGTCCGCATAGGGCGATTTCGCGCCGGAAGGTCAAGGAAATTCCTCTGTCCACTGGTCAAATCCACGTCATCGCCATAGTTTCCCGCAGGAACGCAACACTCAGGACCTCATCCACGTGCCGACCCCGCCGCTTACCCTCTACCTCGCCGCGCCGCGCGGCTTCTGCGCCGGCGTCGACCGGGCGATCAAGATCGTCGAGATGGCGCTTTCGAAATGGGGCGCGCCGGTCTACGTGCGGCACGAGATCGTCCACAACAAATACGTGGTGGACGGGCTGCGCGAGAAGGGCGCCGTCTTCGTCGAGGAACTGGACGACTGCCCCCCGGACCGGCCGGTGATCTTCTCGGCCCACGGGGTGCCCAAGGCCGTCCCAGCCGAAGCCGCCCGGCGCGAGATGGTCTATGTGGACGCGACCTGCCCGCTGGTCTCGAAGGTGCATATCGAGGCCGAGCGTCACAGCGGCAACGGCCTGCAGATGGTAATGATCGGCCACGCCGGCCACCCCGAGACGATCGGCACCATGGGCCAACTGCCCGAGGGCGAGGTCCTGCTGGTCGAAACCCCCGAGGATGTGGCGGGCCTCGAGGTGCGCGACCCCGAAAAACTTGCCTACATCACCCAGACCACGCTGTCGGTCGATGACACCGCCGAGATCGTCGCGGCGCTCAAGGCCCGGTTCCCGGCCATCGTCGGGCCGCACAAGGAAGACATCTGCTACGCCACCACCAACCGGCAGGAGGCGGTCAAGGCGATGGCGCCCGATTGCGATGCGCTCCTGGTGATCGGCGCGCCGAATTCCTCGAACTCCAAGCGGCTGGTGGAAGTGGCCTCCCGGGCGGGCTGCAAATATGCGCAGCTTGTCCAGCGGGCCACCGATATCGACTGGCGCGCGCTGGAGGGCATCCGCTCGGTCGGGCTCACCGCCGGGGCCTCGGCCCCCGAGGTGCTGGTCAACGAGGTGATCGACGCGTTCCGCGCCCGGTTCGACGTCACCGTTGAGACCGTCGAGACCGCGCAGGAACGGGTGGAGTTCAAGGTCCCCCGCGTGCTGCGGGAACCGGCATGAACGCGACCGGAACCCTGACGGTCTATGACCGGATGGTCGAGGACTACGCCGCGATGGCCGCCGGGTGGGAGACGCCGGGGCTGACGCAATTCCTCGCGCTCCTTCCGCCCGCGTCCCGGGTGCTGGATCTGGGCTGCGGGCCGGGCTTCGATGCCGCCCGGATCGCCGAGGCGGGGCATGATGTGCTCGCCGTCGACGGGGCGGCCGGGATGGTCGCCCGCGCCGCGCAGCACGGGGACATCACCGTCCGTCAGGCGACGTTCGACGACATCCCCGACCTTGGACAGTTCGAGGGCGTCTGGGCCAGCTTTTCGCTCCTGCACGCGCCCAAGGCCGTTTTCCCGCGCCACCTGCGCGCGCTGCATGTGGCCTGTCGGCCCGGCTCCCCGCTGGGTCTTGGCATGAAGACCGGCTCTGGCGAAGGCGAGGATCACCTGGGCCGGTTCTACAGCTATTACTCCGAGGCCGACCTGCGCGATCACCTGTCCCAGGCCGGGTTCACCCCAACGGACGCGATCACCGGCGCGGGCAAGGGCCTTGCCGGAACCACCGACTCTTGGATCGTGATGTTTGCCCATGCCTGATCGTTCGATCCCTCGCGCCGCCCTGCTGCTTGGCCTTGCCGGGTTGATCCCGTTCCTTTGGGGCGCGGCCAGCATGGTCTGGACCGACCTGCAGGGCTGGGGCCTGCGCACCTTTGGGCCGCGCTTCGTCGGCCCCTACGTGCAGCTTTCCTATGGCACGGTGATCCTGTCGTTCATGTCCGGCGTGCTCTGGGGCTTTGCCACACGGGCCGAGGGCCGCGTGGCCGCCACCGGTTACGCGCTGTCAGTGATCCCGGCGCTCTGGGCGTTCTTCTTCGTGGGCGGCGGGCCGGTCAGCGCGGCGGTCTACCTGCTTGTGGGCTTCGTGGGGCTTCTGGGCCTCGACTGGATGTTCTGGAACCATGGCCTCGCGCCCGCCTGGTGGATGCGCCTGCGCGTGCTGCTGACCGCGGTCGTGGCCGCCTGCCTGATGGTGACGATCTATGGCTGAGCTTTTCGCCTATACCGACGGCGCCTGTTCGGGCAATCCGGGCCCCGGCGGCTGGGGCGTGCTGCTTATCGCGCGCGAGGGCAGCCGCGTGGTCAAGGAACGCGAGCTCATGGGCGGCGAGGCCGAGACCACCAACAACCGCATGGAACTGCTGGCGGCGATCTCGGCGCTCGAATCGCTCAGCCGCGCCTCGACGATCACCGTGGTCACCGACAGCGCCTATGTGAAGAACGGCGTCACCGGCTGGATCCACGGCTGGAAGAAGAACGGCTGGCGCACCGCCGCCCGCAAGCCAGTGAAGAACGAGGATCTCTGGCGCCGCCTCGATGAGGCGCAGGCCCGCCACCAGGTCACCTGGGAATGGATCAAGGGCCACGCCGGCCACCCCGAGAACGAACGCGCCGACGAACTGGCCCGCACCGGCATGGCCCCCTACAAGCCCGGCAAGGGCAAGCGATGAGCGCGACCGGCCTGCTCGACCTTGCGGCGGTCTTCGTCTTCGCGCTGTCGGGCGGGCTGGCTGCCAGCCGCGCGCAGCTTGATATCGTGGGTTTCATCTTCGTCGCCGCGCTCACCGCCGTGGGCGGGGGCACCGTGCGCGACGTGCTGCTGGACCGCGACCAGGTCTTCTGGGTGGCCGAGCCGCGCTACGTGCTGGCGGCCTCCGTCGCGGCGGTGCTGGTCTTCTTCACAGCGCATATTTTTGAGAGCCGCTACCGCGCGCTGCTCTGGCTCGACGCGGCGGCGCTGGCAGTGGCCGTGCCCGCCGGTGTGGGCGTGGCGCTGTCGATGGAGCAACCTGCGGTCATCGTGCTGATCATGGGGGTCTCGACGGGCTGCTTCGGCGGGCTGATGCGCGACGTCGTGTGCAACGAGGTGCCGCTGGTCCTGAAACAGGGAGAACTCTACGTCACCGCCGCCTTCGCAGGCGCCGCTGCTGGCCTTTGTGCCGTCTGGATTGGGGCCGGGAATACCACGGTCCTGCTCTCGGCGGGCATCGCCACGCTGGCTCTACGCGCCGGGAGCCTGGCTTTCGGCTGGCAACTCCCCGTCTACAAGTCGCGCCCGCCGCGGGTGTAGAGTCATGGCGCCGCACACAATCCATGATTGACGCCCCACCCGTTTATCCCCTTCACTGGAGCAGTGGGACGCAACGGAACGGAGTGTGACGGGTGCCCGAAGACCTTGGCCCGCCGACCTTGGCAAAAACCTTTCGCAGGATTCTGTTCGGACTCATCGCCGCCCCGTTCTTGCTGTTGGTCTTTGTCCTGCTTGGCTTCGTTTTCCACTTCTTCCAGTCGGGGTTTCAACTCACCGCCACGCTCGACAAGCTGATGGAAGAAGCCGGGGTCTCAAGGTTCGAAACGGTAAAGACCTACTACCTGGATAGGCGGGTATTTTTCGGTGAGCCAAGCGCGGTCTGGCTTGTGAAAATTGACGAGGGCGAGGAATTCAATGCCAAGTTCTATTCCTTGATGCGCCTGCATGGGGGTGACGAATATCGCGCGCACATGATCAGAAGCCTTTCGGATGAGCAAAGGCAGGACCTCGGTGGAGAAGTCGGAGACTTCCGGTACTTCACACTTGAGTTCCCGCTTGGCGCAGGAACGGTTTGCGATCGGTACGATTGTAATATCCAGGTCCTCTCTCACGAGAGTGTCGCCTACATCTCAATTTTTGGGGACTAAGAGCTCCGACGCCATCTCCAAGCTAACCATGTGCGCTCAGGAGCTGGTTTTGTTATCGGAAGACACCCCGCCAGCCAAAGAAGGGTGTGGCCCGATCAGATAAGCCATCCCTGCGCACGTTGCGTAAACCGAGGGTGTCTCCCGAAAAGTCCGATGAAAGTCCGATAGAATTCCGATAATTTTCAGATTTGGAAAATGGATGGATTCCAAGGTGTTAACCCGTGATTCGGGGGAGTGCCCGGATTACAGGCCCGCCAGCAGCTCCGCGTGGCGGGCGGTGTAGTCGGCGCGGACCTCGACCGGGGGGCGCAGGTGGATGCGCAGCCCCTCGATCCGGGGCATGTCGGGGCGGCCGAAGAAGCGGTTGGCCTCGGCCTCGGAGAAGCCCGCGATCTGCGTCGCCTCGAGCCAAGCGCTGATCTTGTCGGCCTTCTTGATGCGCTTTTTCACCTGCGCGGGCAGCGCGGCGGGCAGGCCGAAGCGGATATGGATCGCGGCCATCAGCCGCGCGTCCATTTCCTCATAGCCGGGGCCGACGGCGGCTTTCACCGGGCTGATCATGTCGCCGATCACGTATTCCGGGGCGTCGTGCAGCAGCGCCGCGAGCTGCCATTTCACCGGTTCGGACGGGTAGAGACGGGTGAAGATCTGCTCCACCAGCAGCGAGTGTTCGGCAACGGAATAAGGCCAATCGCCCATGGTCTGCCCGTTCCAGCGCGCCACGAAGGCAAGCCCGTGGGCGATGTCCTCGATCTCGATATCCACCGGCGTCGGGTCCAGGAGGTCGAGCCTCCGCCCCGAGAGCATCCGTTGCCAGGCGCGGGTCTGTTTCATGGGTTTCCCGGTTTCTTGAGCCTGTTCCCACCTATCCGGAGCACCGCGCCATTGTCGAGACCGGGGCCGGGTGCTATCTGACCGCCAAACGAGGAAATGCAAGGAGTCCGGCGAAATGCCGAAGGATTACGTCGTCAAGGATATCGCGCTGGCCGGGTATGGCCGCAAGGAACTGGATATCGCCGAAACCGAGATGCCGGGCCTGATGGCCCTGCGCGAGGAATATGGCGCCTCCAAGCCGCTGGCCGGGGCCCGCATCGCCGGGTCGCTGCACATGACCGTGCAGACCGCCGTGCTGATCGAGACGCTGGTGGCGCTGGGCGCCGAGGTCCGCTGGGCCTCGTGCAACATCTTCTCGACCCAGGACCACGCCGCCGCGGCGATCGCCGAAAGCGGCGTGCCGGTCTTCGCCGTGAAGGGTGAGAGCCTCGAGGAATACTGGACCTACACCGACAAGATCTTCCAGTTCGAGGATGGCGGCGCCAACATGATCCTCGACGATGGCGGGGACGCGACGCTCTACATCCTGATCGGCGCCCGCGTCGAGGAAGGCGAAGAAGACCTGATCGCCGTGCCGACCAGCGAGGAAGAGGAATTTCTCTTCGCCCAGATCCGCAAGCGCATCGCCGAGACCCCGGGCTGGTTCACCAAGCAGCGCCACATGATCAAGGGCGTCTCGGAAGAGACCACCACCGGTGTGCATCGCCTCTACAAGATGATGGAGAAAGGCCAGCTGCCCTTCCCGGCGATCAACGTGAACGACAGCGTCACCAAGTCGAAGTTCGACAACAAGTACGGCTGCAAGGAATCGCTGGTGGACGGCATCCGCCGCGCCACCGACGTGATGATGGCTGGCAAGGTCGCCGTGGTCTGCGGCTATGGCGACGTGGGCAAGGGCTCGGCCGCCTCGCTGCAAGGTGCGGGCGCGCGGGTGAAGGTGACCGAGGTCGACCCGATCTGTGCCCTGCAGGCAGCCATGGACGGGTTCGAGGTGGTGACGCTGGAAGACGTCGTCGATAGCGCCGACATCTTCATCACCACCACCGGCAACAAGGACGTGATCCGTCTCGAGCATATGCGCGAGATGAAGAACATGGCCATCGTCGGCAACATCGGCCACTTCGACAACGAGATCCAGGTCGCCGCGCTGAAGAACCACAAGTGGACCAACATCAAGGAGCAGGTGGACATGATCGAGATGC